>NZ_CP161805.1:1360105-2040158 GCF_040801785.1 Sulfitobacter sp. LCG007
GCGGGATCGGGCTGCTCCGGTTCCTGCGCCCGGACGGGATCCGGCAGGTCCGGCGCGTCCTCGGCGGGAATGGACAGCTCGGGGAATTCCGGCTCGGTGTCGGCGTCTTCTGGCGGTGTGGGCAGATCGAGTTCCAGTGCGGGCGGCTCCGGCAGATCACCGAGTTCCGGCAACGCGTCCGCGCCCTCGGGTTCGGCTTCGGGCTCGACTTCGGGTTCCGTCGCGGTTTCGGACGGAGCGTCCGCCGGTTGCGCCTGATCGCTCTCGGGGGCGGGATCCGCCAGTGATGCGCCGTCATCGTCATCGGCGGGCGCGGACTTGTCCGCCGCCTCCGCCCGCGCGGAAGCGAGGTCGTCGAAGGACAGGACCACACCCTGAGCCGGTTCGGATGCTTCCGCGGCGATCCCCTCAGGATCGGCAGAAAGGCTGCCGTCAAGCACCGCGAGGGTCAGGTCATCGAGCGGCTGCGACAGGTCGGCGACATGGCTCATCCCATGTTCGCGCAGGATCTTCTGGACGCCCTTGATCGTCAGCCCGTCCTCGTGGAGCAGCCGCCGGATGCCGCCCAGCAGCAGCATGTCGGAGGGGCGGTAGTAGCGCCGCCCGCCCGCGCGCTTCACCGGCTTGACCTGCGAGAACTTGCTTTCCCAGAACCGCAGGACATGCGCCTGAACGCCAAGCCAGTCCGCTACCTCGGAAATCGTTCGGAACGCGTCGGGCGATTTTGCCATCGGATCAGGACTTGTTGCCCTCGGCCACACGGTCCTTCATGAGGTGCGAGGGTCGGAAGGTCAGCACACGGCGAGGGTTGATGGGAACCTCTTCGCCGGTCTTGGGATTGCGGCCCATCCGGGCGGACTTGCTGCGCACCGAAAACGTGCCGAACGACGAGATCTTCACCTGCTCGCCGCGCACCAGCGCGTCCGACATGTGTTCGAGAACCGACTCGACCAGCTGCGCGCTTTCGTTGCGCGACAGGCCCACCTCTCGGAACACAGCTTCGCTGAGATCCATCCGGGTGAGTGTCTTTTCAGCCATTTCCATTCCCTCGTTTCCCGCCAAGATAGGTCCGAGGGTTTTTCCGAGTCAATATCAATGGCTTGTAGGGCGCGGCTTTGGCGGCAAATCGCTGCTACCAGCGCAGCACCACCGCCCCCCAGGCAAGCCCGCCGCCGATGGCTTCGGTCACGATCAGGTGGCCGGGCCGGATCTGGCCTTTTCCATGCGCGACGGACAGAGCGAGGGGAATCGACGCCGCCGAGGTATTTCCGTGGTCCTGCACCGTCACCACCACATGATCCATCGGGATACCCATCTTCTTCGCGGTGCCCTGGATGATGCGGATATTGGCCTGGTGCGGGACGACCCAGTCGACGTCGGCGGCAGTCACCCCGGCGCGTTCCATCGCCGTTTCAGCCGTGGCCGCCAGCTTTTCGACCGCGTGGCGGAAGACCTGGTTGCCCTGCATCCGTAGGTGCCCGGTCGTGCCCGTCGAAACGCCGCCGTCGACATAAAGCAGGTCACGGTGGCTGCCGTCGGAATTGAGGTCGAGCGCGAGGATACCCCTGTCGGCGCTGGTGCCCTGGCCCTCGCGGCCTTCGAGGATCACCGCGCCCGCGCCGTCGCCGAACAGGACGCATGTAGATCGGTCGGTCCAGTCCATGATGCGGCTGAAGGTCTCGGCGCCGATCACCAACACCCTGTTGGCCTGTCCCGAGACGATCAGGGCATTGGCGTTGGAGAGCGCGAAAATGAAGCCGGCGCAAACCGCCTGAACGTCGAATGCGAACCCGCTCTTCATGCCGAGCGCGGCCTGCACCATCGTCGCGGCGGAAGGAAAGGTCAGATCCGCCGTCGAGGTCGCGACGATCACCGCATCGACCCCGTCCGCCTCGATCCCGGCCATGGCCAGCGCGTTCTTCGCTGCCGCCGTGGCCATCTGCGAGGTCGTCTCGCCCTCGCCGGCGAAATGGCGGCGCTCGATACCGGACCGGCTGCGAATCCATTCATCCGTCGTGTCGAGTGTCGCCTCGAATTCACTGTTCGGGACGACGCGGGACGGCAGGTAATGGCCTACCCCGATGACGACGGCACGTTTGGTCATTGCGCCGCCTCCTCGGCCGGGAGTGCCGCGACGCGGGCGGCGAGCTTGTCGGTGAACTGGATATCGGCGAGCCGGGCAGCCAGCTTGATGGCGGCGGAGACGCCGGTGGGATCGGCCGAGCCGTGCGACTTGACCACCGTACCGTTCAGACCGAGGAAAACGCCGCCATTGACGCGGCGCGGGTCTATGCGCCGCTTGAGGCGCTGAAGCGAGGTATAGGCAAGCAGCGACGCGGCGCGGGAGAGGACGGAATACCTGAAGGCCTCGCGCAGCGAATTGCCGATCAGGTTCGCGGTGCCTTCGCCCGTCTTGATCGCCACATTGCCGGTGAAACCGTCGGTCACGATGACGTCGCAGACGTCGCCTCCGATATCGCCGCCCTCGACGAAACCTACGAAATCGAAACCCGCCGCCTCGTGCTGGAGGCGAATCAGGTCATAGGCTTCCTTCAGTTCGGGCCGGCCCTTGTGTTCCTCGGTGCCGACGTTCAGGAGGCCGACGCGGGGACGATCGAGGTCAAGGCCGTTGCGGGCGTAGGACATGCCCATGAGCGCGAAGCGCAGCAGGTCCTCGGCATCGGCGCGGACATCGGCACCCACGTCGAGCATCACATTGAAACCCTGCGGATTGGAGGACGGGTAGAGCACGGCAATGGCCGGGCGATTGACGCCGGGCAGCTTCTTGAGCCGGATCATCGACAGGGCCATGAGCGCACCCGTGTTGCCGCAGGAGACGGCCACCGAGGCCTCGCCTGCGCGCACCGATTCGATGGCGGACCACATCGACGTGTCCTTGCCGGTACGCACGACCTGGCTGGGCTTGTCCTCCATCTTCACGACGCCCGTGGCGTCGCGGAAGGTGCAGCGGCCCGAAAGCGCCTTTCGCTTCGAGGCGAGTGCCTCCAGCTCGGCGCGCGGTCCGTGCAGGATGAAGGAAATATCCGGGTTGATCTCGGCTGACCGGTCGCAGCCGGCGATGACGGCGGACGGCCCCTTATCACCGCCCATCGCGTCGACCGAGATGATGGTCCGCCTTGGCGTGCCACGAGTATGATCGATCTGCGCCGTCATGTCAGAGACCGCCCTCGTACCCCGCCCGGAACCGGAAGCTGTCAGGCCGCGTCGTCTTCCAGATCGATCTCTTCGGTCAGCGCAACGACTTCCTTGTCGTCGTAATGGCCGCAGGATGCACAGACGTGATGCGGGCGCTTCAGCTCGCCGCAGTTCGGACATTCGTTCGGGTTCGCCGCGACCAGCGAATCATGCGCGCGGCGATTGTTGCGGCGCGACTTGGAAACCTTGTTCTGCTGAACAGCCATGATCTTGGGCCTTCTGTGGTTCGGGGCCGGTCCGGATGCATGCTGCATCCAAGGGCCGCGGCCATGTTTCTGGTGCTCCGGTAAGGGCGTGACGTGCGTGTAGGCCTTGACCCGCGCCTTGTCCAACCCTTTCGCGATGAGCCGCGCAAAATAGCCCGATTGCGCGCGGGCGCAAGTGGTCAATTGACCGGACGTCCGCATCGTTGCGTAACGGGCTCTCTAAGCGCCTCGTGTCGCGGCGACGCTACTCCTTGTCGGCATCGCCCTGCAACCGGTCCCTGAGCGACGCCAGACCGGCGAAGGGACGCGCGTCCTCGTCGCGCATGGCCTGCACGCCCTCCTCGGCGAAGACCGCCTCGCCCAGTTCGGCGCCGGGCGCGCGCGGGTAGAGCGGCAGGGCCAGAACCAGCGCCTCGACCATCACTTCGGCGGGGTCGATCCAGCGCCCGAGCGGTTCGGCGTCCGCGTCCTCCGGCATTTCGGCCTCGAGATCCTCGGGTTCGGCGTAGTCGTGCTGGAACAGTCGGACAACCGGCTGATCGATCCGCGTCGTGACCGGCTCGAGCGTCACGCCGCAGGGCTGGATCACGGTCGCGCCGAGCGTGGCCTCAAGACGCCAGTCCTTCTGGCCCACGCTGCGAATCCCGCCCCGGAAGGCAAGCTTGCGCAGATCCAGGATGCCGAGTTCGTCGGCGATCCGCTTCTGCTCAGCGGCATCGGGGGTCAGGGAAAATTCGTTCGGGCCGGTCTGCGACAGGTCGGCGACACGAAATGCGGTGGGAGAGGGCGCGTAAGCTGACATCATCTATGCTTTCGTTTCTTGAACGAGGACCACGGCATGGTGTAAGCGGATTAAGAGTTACACGGCCCGAGGGCAAGGACGACATGACGAGCACCGAGTCTCCAGGGCCCGCTACGCGCAGGGCAGTGCCCGCGGCTGCGGCCCTCGCGCTGCTGGTGGGACTGGGCGCGTGTCAGGCGCAATACCGCAATCACGGCTACATTCCGCCGGAGTCCGAATTGCAACGCATCGTGGTTGGCAGGGATACGCGCGCCTCGGTCGAAGAGACGCTGGGTTCGACGGGCGCCGGATCGGTCGCGGATGACCGGGGCATCTATTACGTGCGCAGCAGGATGCGGGACTATGCCTCCTTCGCGCCCGAAGTGGTCGACCGCGAGGTGGTCGCGATCAGCTTCGACAGCGCCGGTGTCGTCAGCAACGTCGAGCGCTTCGGCATCGAACGTGGCCGCGCCGTGCCGCTGTCGCGTCGCGTCACCAGTTCCCCCAGCGACAACAACGGCTTCCTCAGGCAGCTGCTCGGCAATCTCGGAAACTTCAGTCCCGCAGGATTGTCTTCGGAGTAGGCTCCAGCATGTGCGCCGCGCAAGACCCCGGGAAAGTCGGCGCGACTGCGGTTCCATCGGGACCGGCTGATCTTCGGATGCTGGTGGAAAAGGGCCGCTACGGCGCGCGTCTGGCCCGGGACACAGGCGATGTCGATCGTGCCCAGGCGCTGCGGGCCCGGCGTTTCGGGACGCAGACGGACCGCGACTGCGACGACCTTGATGCCCGCTGCGATCATGTGCTGATCGAGGAACGCGCGACCGGTGCGCTGGCCGGCTGCTTTCGCGTCCTGTACCTGTCGCGGAACCGAATCGGCTCGAGCTATTCCGCGCGCTTCTAC
The DNA here is from genome assembly GCF_040801785.1 of Sulfitobacter sp. LCG007. Classification (NCBI taxonomy): domain Bacteria; kingdom Pseudomonadati; phylum Pseudomonadota; class Alphaproteobacteria; order Rhodobacterales; family Roseobacteraceae; species Roseobacteraceae bacterium LCG007. The sequence continues at coordinate 1,365,213 of NZ_CP161805.1, forward strand.
GGATTGGGACGCCTGGGTGATTTCGCCGGTCCGATGCTCGAGATCGGGCGTTTCTGCCTCGATCCCGCCTGGCGCGATGCCGATATCCTGCGGGTCGCCTGGGCCGCGATCACCTGCCTTGTCGATCGAGGCAGGGTCACTCTGCTGATGGGCTGCTCGTCGTTCAGCGGGACCGATCCGAAGCCCTACCGGCACTGCTTCGCGCTTCTGAGGGCGCGCTATCTGGCGCCGTCGCGCTGGCAGCCCGAGATCGCGGCCCCTGAAATTCACCCTTACGCGCGCGATATCGCGGACCCGCCGGACCTGAAGCTCGCCCTGCGGCAGATGCCGCCGCTCTTGCGCAGCTACATCGCCATGGGTGGCTGGGTCAGTGATCACGCGGTCATCGACCGGGAGATGAACACATTGCATGTGTTCACCGGCGTCGAGATCGCCGCCATTCCGCTGGCGCGCAGGCGGCTGCTGCGCGCGCTCGCCTGAGACGCGCGCCGATTGCGCCCCGTTGACGCCGGAGGCCGCTCGGCATAGCTGGCGTGCATGGCCCGTGCACCCCTCCTTCAGCTATCATCCATCTCCCTCACCTTCGGCGGCAATCCCGTCTTCGACGACCTGTCGCTTGTCGTGCAGCCCGGCGACCGCGTCGCGCTTGTGGGGCGCAACGGGTCGGGCAAGTCGACGCTGATGAAGGTCATGGCCGGAATGGTCGAACCCGACCGGGGCGAGGTCGTCATCGGCCCCGGCGCGGGTGTGGGCTATATGGAGCAGGATCCGGACCTGTCCGGCTTCGACACGCTGGGCGATTTCGCCGTCCACGGGCTGGAAGCTTCCGAGATGTACCGTGTGGAGCGCGCAAGCGAGGGGCTGAAATTCGACCCGGCCCGGCCGGTGGCGACCGCCAGCGGCGGCGAGCGGCGGCGCGCGGCGCTGGCACGGCTGATGGCAAGCGACCCGGAACTGCTGTTGCTTGACGAGCCGACCAACCATCTCGACATCGAGGCCATCGGCTGGCTCGAGGCCGAGCTGTCGAGCAGCCGCAAGGCCTTCGTCATCATCAGCCACGACCGCGCCTTCCTGCGCAACCTGACGCGGGCGACGCTCTGGATCGACCGGGGCACGGTGCGTCGGCAGGAGAAGGGCTTCGGCGGTTTCGAGGAGTGGCGCGACCGGATCTGGGAGGAAGAGGACCAGCAACGCCACAAGCTTGACCGCAAGATCAAGGCCGAGGCACGCTGGGCCGTCGAGGGCATTTCGGCCCGCCGCAAGCGCAATCAGGGCAGGGTGCGCGCCCTTCAGGACCTGAGATCCGAACGCGCCTCGCAGATCCGGCGGCAGGGCACCGCGGCGATGGAGCTGGAAGCGGGCGCGAAGTCGGGCAAGAAGGTGATCGAGGCGAAAGAGATCGCCAAGGCCTTCGGCGACAACACGATCCTCAGGCCCTTCTCGCTGACGGTCCAGCGCGGCGACCGGATTGCGCTGGTCGGGCCCAACGGCGTCGGAAAGACGACGCTTCTGAACATGCTCATCGGACGGGAGACGCCCGACAGCGGCACCGTCACGCTCGGTACGAACCTCGATATCGCCCTCTTCGACCAGGCCCGGGCGCAGCTCGATCCCGACATGACGCTCTGGGAAAGCCTTACCGGTGATCCCGAGATGCGGGTGTCGGGCAAAGCCGATCAGGTGATGGTGCGCGGCACGCCAAAACATGTGGTGGGCTATCTCAAGGATTTTCTCTTCGACGAGGCGCAGGCCCGTGCGGCGGTGCGCGCCCTTTCTGGCGGCGAGAAGGCGCGGCTGCTGCTGGCCAAGCTGATGGCGCGGGACAGCAACATGCTGGTGCTGGACGAGCCGACCAACGATCTGGATGTCGAGACGCTGGATCTGCTTCAGGAACTGCTCGACAGCTACGACGGCACCGTGCTGCTGGTCAGCCACGACCGTGACTTCCTGGACCGCGTCGCCGCGACCACCATCGCCATGGAGGGCGATGGCCGGGCCACCGTCTATGCCGGGGGCTGGAGCGACTATCGCAGCCAGCGGGGCGCGGTCGAAACCGACATGGCCGCGCCGGCGAGCGCGCCGGAGCCCGCATCGCGCTCAGCAGCACCTGCGAAATCCGGGAAGCGCGTCGGGCTGAGCTTCACCGAGAAGCATCGGCTCGAGGTCCTGCCGGCCGAGATTGCCCGGCTCGAAGCCGAAATCGGCAAGCTGAACGAGCTTCTGGGCGATCCGCAGCTCTTCACCGCCAACCCGGTGAAATTCCGCAAGGCCACCGAGGCCCTTGCCGAGCGGGGCACGAAGCTGGCTGCGGCCGAAGAGGAATGGCTTGCGCTGGCGGAAAGGGCCGAGGCTCAGGCCGGCTGAAGCCTGTCTCCGGTCCGGATCGTGCCGCCTTCGATGATGCGGCAGTTGAGCCCCGAGCGATGTACGAGCAGATCGCATACGTCCTGTTTCGTGATCATGTCCAGGTAGCGGCAGGGTGTGTTGAGCCGGCCGCCCTCAAGCAGAACCGACCCGACCCGGAAGCGGCGTCCCACGAGATGGTTCAGCGGCACGCCCCGGACCGTCAGGTTGCGCCGGTGCGCCGCAGGGTCGAGCGCCGTTTCATGATCGCGGGCCAGCGCCTCGAGCGATTCCACCTCGATCAGCGTCACTTCCCGAACGTCCGGTATCTGCGAATAGGTCCCCGTGTCGATGCCACGGGCATAGCGGTCGCCCTCGATCCCGACCCCCGCGAGCAGGTTCGCCTCGGTCAGTTCCTGCATCGGCTGACGTGCCGCAGGGGTGATGTGAATATGAAGCAGGCTGCCTTCCCAGATCATCGCATCCTCAGCGCGCCGTCGATGCGGATCACCTCTCCGTTGAGATAGCCGGCCTCGACGATGAATCCGGCCAGCGCCGCGTATTCCGCCGGATCGCCCAGCCGGGGCGGGCAGGGAACATCCGCCGCAAGCTGTTGCTGCACCTCCTCGCTCAGCCCCTTGAGCATGGGCGTGAGGAAGATGCCCGGCGCGATGGCCATGACGCGAATCCCGCTCTGTGCCAGATCGCGCGCCATCGGAAGCGTCATCCCCACGATGCCGCCCTTGGAGGCGGAATAGGCAGCCTGGCCCTTCTGGCCGTCGAAGGCGGCGATGGAGGCGGTATTGATGATGATCCCGCGCGCCCCGTCGGGGTCGGGGTCGTTCTTCGCCATGGCCGCGGCCGCAAGGCGGGCGACGTTGAAGCTGCCCACCAGATTTATGTCGATCGTGCGCCGGAAGGCGTCCAGCGGGTGCGGCCCGTCCCGTCCGACTGTCTTGATGCCATAGGCGATCCCGGCGCAATTGACCGCCGCACTGATCCGCCCCATCCTTTCGACCGCCAGCGCGATAGCCGCCTCGACCGAGGCCTCGTCGGTCACGTCCGTTTCGGCGAAATGCGCCCCGATCTCGCGCGCGACGGCCTCCCCGCGCGCCGCGTCGCGGTCCAGGATCGTCACCTGCGCCCCTTGGGCCGCGAAGTGCCGCGCCGTGGCCTCTCCGAGCCCCGATGCCCCGCCTGTGACGATGGCAGCTGTCCTGTCGAGCTTCATGGAACGCTCCCCCTCCCGATCTACCCGCCCAGATGGCACGTCGCGGCTTGGCCCTGCAAGGGGTGCTCTGGCCGGCGGCTGTCATGAAGCGGTTACATGGCGCACATACCTCCGGCGTGATCTGGATCGTGCGAAAGGTGGGGTATGAAAAGCATGAGATTTCCGATGATGGTGGCGACGCTCGCGATTTCGGCGGGCGGTTGGGGCGGCACGGCTCTGGCGCAATGCGCCCCGTCCAACCCGGGTGAAGGCGACACCGTGACCTGCACCGGGCTCGACACGGTCGGCGTCGACGATGGCAGCAAGTCCGTCACCGTCGATGTGCTGAGCGGTGCGACCGTGGACACGACCGTTTCAGGTGACGACGCGATCAAGCTCAAGGACCTCGGGGCGAGCGTCAACAACGCGGGCACGATCGCCGGCGGTGACGAAGCCATCGTGGGCGGCAACGGGCTGAGCGTCGACAACGCGGGCGACATCACGGCCGGGGACCACGCCATCGTCGGCGAGACCGAAGGCGACGATTACCCGTCCGAGGATGTCACGATCACGAACCGGCCTGGCGCGAGCATCGCCGCCGGCGGTGACGGTGTGAAGGCAGGCGACCGGCTGACGCTCATCAATTACGGGACGATGACGGCAGGCGACGATCTGGTGCAGGCGGAAGAAGCCGACGGATCGGGGGCGGACGATGTCGAGATACAAAACCACGGGACCATGGTGGCCGATGACAAGGGCATCACGGTCGATGACGGCACGGGCTTCAGGCTCGTCAATACCGGACGCATCGAGTCGAAGGGCAACGAGGCCGTCGAGGCCGGGAGTGACGCCGAGGTATTCAACGACAGCGGCGCCGAGATCCTCGGTTTCGATGACGCGGTGCAGCTGGGGGAAAACGGCTACATCCTGAACGAGGGGACCATCGAGAACACCCAGACGCTCCAGGACCTGATCGACGATCCGGATCTCGAGGCACAGGACGCCATCGACATCGACTCCGGCACCATCGTGAACACGGCCAGCGGCATCATCCGCTCAACGGTCAACGCGGCGATCGACTACGACTCATCCGGCGTCGAGGTGTCGCGCATCGTGAACGGCGGCCTGATTTCGGGCACCATCGCGGTCGAGACCGATCCGTCGAACACGAAATCCCAGCAGATCGAGAACCGCGGCAGCATGGTCGGCACCAGCGGTCTGGCCCTGAACCTCGGGGGCGGAGACGATGCCTATACGCAGTTCGCCGGCGGCTCTCTACTGGGCGGGGCCGATTTCGGCGAGGGCATGGATATCATGACCCTTGATGGCCTCTTCACCGGGACCATCGGCGGGAACGGGGCGCTGTTCGACGGCGGGACGGGGACCGACACGTTCAGCCTCACCAGCTATGCGCTGGCACAGATCACCGGCAGCTACAGCGCGGGAATCTTCGATCTTGGCGTCGACGACGGTCTTGGCGGGTCGTTCTCGATCCTGCTGACAGGCTGGGAGCAATTCCGCTTCAGCGGGGCAAGCTACACCGAAGAAGACCTGATGGCGGCCCTTGGCCAGCCTGCGCCGGTACCACTGCCGGCTTCCGCGCTCCTCCTCGCCGGAGCGCTTGCGGGCCTCGGCGGCCTGCGCCGCCGGTCCTGAACGCAAGACGGTGGCGCTGCTCCTAGCCGGGGCCGCGCCACCGCCCGCTTTCTAGCCGAGCTGTACGAGCGCGTGACGCTTCTTGCCCGCGCTCAGCTTGATCGGGCTCGACAGTGCGCCTGCGTCGATCATCAGCCCCGCGTCCGTCAGGGGCGCATCGTCGAGCCGTGCCCCGTTCTCCGCGATCAGACGCTTGGCCTCCTTGCCGGTGGCGGCAAGCCCCGAGCGCACGATAAGCTGGACGATCGAGATTCCGCCGCCGATGTCCGTCTCGCTGAGCGTGAGCGTCGGCAGGTCCTCCCCGATGCCGCCCTTCTCGAAGACCTCGCGCGCCGTGGCTTCCGCCGCCGCCGCCGCATCGGACCCGTGCAGAAGGGTCGTCACCTCGTTGGCGAGCGTGATCTTGGCCTCGTTGATCTCCGCGCCCGCCAGCGCGCCCAGCCGGTCGCATTCCTCGACCGGCAACTCGGTGTAAAGCTTCATGAAGCGTCCCACATCGGCATCTGTCGTGTTGCGCCAGAACTGCCAGAACTCGTAGGGGCTCAGCATGTCGGGGTTGAGCCAGACCGCGCCGCCCTGCGACTTGCCCATCTTGCGCCCGTCGGACGTCTCGAGCAGCGGCGTCGTCAGCCCGTAGATCTGGTGGTCGAGCACCCGCCGGGTCAGGTCGATCCCGTTGACGATGTTGCCCCACTGGTCCGACCCGCCCATCTGCAGCAGGCAGCCATAGCGCCGGTTCAGCTCGAGGAAGTCGTAGGCCTGCAGGATCATGTAGTTGAACTCGAGGAACGACAGCGACTGTTCCCGGTCGAGCCGCGATTTGACGCTTTCGAACGACAACATCCGATTGACCGAGAAATGCCGCCCGATATCGCGCAGGAACTCGAGATAGTTGAGGTGATCCAGCCATTCGGCATTGTTGATCATCAGCGCGCCCGTGGGGCCGTCGTCGTAGCTGATCAGCTTGGCGAAGACGTTCTTCATCGAGTTGATGTTGTCGTCGATGGCGTCGGGCGTCAGCAGCGGACGCTCGTCCGAACGGAAGGAGGGATCGCCCACCTTCGTCGTGCCGCCGCCCATCAGCGTGATCGGCTTGTGCCCGGTCTTCTGAAGCCAGCGCAGGACCATGATGTTCATCAGATGGCCCACGTGCAGCGATTTCGCCGTCGCGTCATAGCCGATATAGGCCGGAACCACCCCCTTGAGCAGCGCCTCGTCGAGCGCCTGATAATCGGTGCAATCGGCAAGAAAGCCGCGTTCCATCATGGTCGCGATGAAGTCCGATTTCGGGTGGTAGGTCATCTGTCTTGCCCTCGGCTCGAATTGCGTTGCAATCTATAGGCGCGCGGCATGCAAAGGAAAAGGCCATGAAGGCGGCACCCCGGCAGGGACGATCGGCAGCGGGCCCCGTGACCGCGCTCGGCGCCATGAGCGGCACCTCGCTCGACGGGGTCGATGCGGCCGTCCTGACCACGGACGGCACCGATATCATGGGCTTCGGAGCGTCGGACTACCGGCCCTATGACCCCCATGAACGCGCCGTCATCGCCGCGGGTTTCGGGCTGTGGGAGGGGCCCGAAGTCATCGCGGCCCAGCAAGTGATCGACGAAGCGCACCGCGCGCTGCTGGAACGCTTCGACGGGGTCGATCTGGTGGGCTTCCACGGTCAGACCCTGGCCCATGCCCCGCGCACGCGCGGCACCTTGCAGGTCGGCGACGGCGACGCGCTGGCCGAGGCTCTGGGCGTGCCGGTCGTCTGGGATTTCCGCAGCGCCGACGTCGAACTGGGCGGCGAGGGTGCGCCGCTTGCCCCGTTCTTCCATTTCGCCTGCGCGCGCCACATCGGCGCCGAGGCGCCGCTGGCCTTCCTCAACCTCGGCGGTGTCGGCAACCTCACCTATGTCGACCCGACCCGTGACCGGCCCGAGGATGTGGGGGCGCTTCTGGCCTTCGATACCGGCCCCGCGAATGCGCCGATCAACGACCTCATGCAGTCGCGCTTCGGTCTCGCCTTCGACGAGGGCGGACGCATCGCCGAAAGCGGCAGCGTCGAGGCCGGCATCCTCGAACAGTTTCTGGCCGAACCCTATTTCGCCCGGATTCCGCCCAAGTCCTTGGACCGGAACGATTTCGCCGAGACGGTCAGGCGCGTGGGCCAGCTTGGCGACGCCGATGCTGCCGCCACGCTCACGGCGCTGTGCGCGGCCGGGGTCGCCGAGGGCATGCAGCACTGTCCCGCCCCGCCCGAGCGGGTTCTCGTCACCGGCGGCGGACGCCGGAACCCGGTGCTGATGAGGATGCTCGAAGTCTCGCTCGACTGCCCAGTGATGCCGGTGGAAGCGGTGGGACTGGACGGCGACATGCTCGAGGCGCAGGCCTTCGCCTATCTCGCCGTGCGCGTGGCGCGCGGGCTGCCGACGTCCTGCCCCGGCACCACCGGGGTCCGGGCAGCGGTCAGCGGCGGACGCATCAGCCGTCCAGGTCGCCTATGTACGCCCGCGTGAAGGCCGCATAGCCCGGCGCGACGGTCTTCAGATGATCCCGGACAAGCCCGTGAAGCCGGGGCAGGGCGTGGAAGGGCACCGCCGGAAAGGCGTGATGCTCGGCGTGATAGGGCATGTTCCATGCGAAGAACCGCAGGATGCGGTTGGTCAGGGTCGTGCGGGTGTTCTCCAGCATGTCGGCCACGGGCGGGCAGTGACCGTGCTCGGCCAGCAGGTAGAGCCGCAGGAAAGGCTGGCCGACCAGAACGGGCAGAAGCCAGATCCAGAACAGAACAGGGCTGAACGCAAGCGACAGCGCGGCCAGACCGTAGAGGCCGAGGATCACGCGCGCCTCGCGCCGCATCGCGTCGTGCCGGCGCGCAGGCAGGTAATCCGCCACGATCCGACCGAACGCGTTGGTCCACAGGATCGCGATGTTGCCGGACCAGTAACCCCAACCGCTCACGTAGATCAGGTATTCCTTCGTTGTTTCTGGCCGTCCATGTCCGGCGATCTCGGGGTCGCGCTCGGGGTCGTTGGTGAAGCGATGGTGCGCGAGATGGAAGTAGCGGAACCATAGGAAGGGCAGGGCGAGTATCGGCGCGACGGCATGGCCGACGAGGTCGCAGAGCCTTGGATTGGCGAAGGGCGTCCCATGGGTGCATTCGTGGCTCAGGGTGAACAGGAACACCAGCGCGACGCCCTGCGGCACGAGCAGAAGGCCCCAGAAAGGGCCCTGAACCGCAATGTAGAGGCCCATGGCAACGATCGCGCCCGCGTGTCCCGCAAGGTGAACGACGCCCCTGAGGTCCGACCGGCGCGTGAGGCTGTCGCGGGTAGGGCCATCGAGGGTGCGCAGAAAGGCGATGTGATCCATGCCGCGCAGGTTAGCGGGCAACGCACGGCTTTCAAGCCAGCGCTGCATGACGGTCAGGCGGGTCAGCCGGACGGAATGTCGAATCCCTCGGGGGCGAGGGTGAAACCCTCGAAGCGGAACCCGGGCGAAACGGCGCAGCTCACCAGCGTGTAGGCCCCGAGGCTGCGCGCGGACTGCCAGTGATGCTCGGGCACCACGATCTGCGGCGCGCCGGCTTCCAGATCCGGAGTCAGAAGGTGGTCCCGGGCGGGCCCCGTCTCGGTCGCGCTGAGCGAAAGCACCAGCGGCGCGCCCGCGTGCCAGAGCCAGATCTCGGTTGCATCGACCCTGTGCCAGTGGCTGCGTTCGCCCTCGGCCAGAAGGAAGTAGATGCAGGTTCCGCTGGGGCGACCGTCGTTCCCGGCCACCCATGTCTGGCGGAAATGCCCACCCTCGGGATGCGGCGAGAGGCCGAGCCGGTCGATGATCTCTTGTGCCTGCATGTCCCGAGGCTAGTCTGCCCGGCGTCCGGGGCCAAGAGGGGTTGCATGTGAAAGTCGTGGTCGTCGGCGCCGGGATCATCGGCGCGCTTTGCGGATACCGGCTTGCCCAGGCCGGGGCCGAGGTGATCGTCGTCGAGGCGGGACGCCCCGCAAGCGCGGCATCCGGCAACTCCTTCGGCTGGATCAACGCGTCCTTCCATGCAGACGCAGCGCATTTCCGGCTGCGTCATGAAGCGATGGCGGCGCATCGGAAACTCGCGGGCGATCTCGGGACGCAGGCCATCGCCTGGCCCGGTTGCATCTGCTGGGAACAGCAAGGCGACGCCCTTGACGCGCAGTATGAGACCCTCGTCGCGCTTGGCTATGATGTCGCGCTGCTCGGACGCGAGGATGTCGCCCGGCTCGAGCCCGCGATCGCGCCGCCGTCGCGGGCGCTGCATTTTGCCGCCGAAGGGGCCGTCGATCTGCCCCGCCTCGCGGGTGATGCTCTGCGCGCGGCGCAGGACCTGGGGCTCAGGCTGATCTGTGGCGTCCGGGCCAGCGGCATCGCCACCATGGGCGGTGCCGTTCGGGGCGTCGAGACATCCGCGGGCACCATCGCCGCGGACCATGTCGTGCTGGCCGGCGGTGTGGGGACCTCTGCGATTGTCGAGGCGATGGGCATTGCGCTGCCGATGCTGCATCGTCCCGGCATCCTGATGCGCAGCCTCCCGCTGCCGCCCCTCGTCTCGCATATCCTGGTCACGCCGGAGCACGAATTCCGCCAGCTGGCCGATGGCACGATCCTGGCCCCGACGGAAGCGGCGCATCAGCGCATCGACAGCGAAGCCATCGTGACCGATCCCGCGATACTGGCAGAGGCGGCTGCCGCGCGCCTCTCGGATGTGCTGCGCACCGAAATCCGCTGGGCCGAGGCCGCGCTGGCCTGCCGGCCCGTACCGGGCGACGGGCTGCCGGTCATCGGCGCGGCGGGGCCGGCTGGTCTTTACCTCGCCACGATGCATTCCGGCGCCACGCTGGCCGCGGTCGTGGCAGAAATCGTCGCGGCGGAGGTATCGGGAACGGATCCGGGCCGGGACCGCGTGGGGCTGGTCGCGCCTTACCGGCCCGGGCGGTTCAGAGGGTGAGCTCGTAGAAGCAGAGGTGCTGCTCCATGTTCCTGGGCACCGGAGCATAGGGTCCGCGGGCCTCGAACCCGATGGATTCGTAAAGGCCGCGCGCGGCAACGAAATCCTGCGAGGTGTCGAGATAGACGACCTTGTAGCCGTCTGCGCGGGCCTGATCGACCAGGGCCTGCGACAGCGCCCGGCCCGCACCGCTGCCGCGCGCCTGCTCGCGCAGGAAGACCCGCTTGATCTCGGCCGCCTCGGCGCTCAGGGCATGGCTCATGCCGCAGCCCACCGTCTGGCCGTCGATCTCGGCCAGCAGGACGATGCCGCGCGGTCTTGCGTGTTTCTCTTCCAGCCGGCTCATGAGGTCGGCATATTCGGTCTCCGGGTAGAAGACCTGCGTGATCCGGCGCTGTTCAGGCCCGAAGTTCTCGAGATAGGCGCGATACTCCCAGCAAAGCTCCCGCACTGCGTCGAAATCCGCCTGGGCGACGGCCTGTCTGATGCTTACCGTGCGGGTGCGCCGCTCAGCGCAGGATGCTGCGTCCGGCATACTCGGCGGTCTCCCCCAGCATTTCTTCTATGCGGATCAGCTGGTTGTACTTCGCAAGCCGGTCCGATCGCGCCAGCGAGCCGGTCTTGATCTGCCCGCAATTGGTCGCCACCGCCAGATCCGCGATGGTGGCATCCTCGGTTTCGCCCGAGCGATGCGACATCACGTTCGTGTAGCGGGCCCGATGCGCCATATCGACAGCCTTGAGTGTCTCCGTCAGCGTGCCGATCTGATTGACTTTGACCAGCATGGAGTTCGCGCAGCCCCTGGAGATGCCTTCGGCCAGCCGCTTGGGGTTGGTCACGAAGAGATCGTCGCCCACGAGCTGGACCTTGCCTCCGAGCGTGTCGGTCAGCGCGCGCCAGCCGTCCCAGTCGTCCTCGGCCATGCCGTCCTCGATGGAGATGATCGGATAATCTTCCACCAGCGCGGCCAGATAGGCCACGTTCTCGTCCGAAGTCAGCTTTTTTCCTTCTCCGGAAAACACATAGCTGCCGTCCTTGAAGTATTCGGTGGCAGCGCAGTCCAGCGCAAGAAAGACCTCCTCGCCCGGACGGTATCCGGCTTTCTCGATGGACTTGAGAATGAAATCAAGCGCATCTCGTGTCGAGCTGATGTTGGGTGCAAAGCCACCCTCGTCGCCGATGCCGGTGGAAAGTCCTGCCGCCGAAAGCTCTTTCTTCAGCGTGTGGAAGATCTCGGATCCCCAGCGCACCGCCTCGCGGATGTTTTCCGCGCCGACGGGCATGATCATGAATTCCTGAATATCGATCGGGTTGTCAGCGTGTTCGCCGCCGTTGATGATGTTCATCATCGGCACCGGAAGGACCCGCGCGGAGGTGCCCCCCACATAGCGGAACAACGGCTGCGCGCAGTAATCCGCCGCCGCCTTCGCACAGGCAAGCGACACGCCGAGGATCGCGTTCGCGCCCAGCCTGGCCTTGTTGTCGGTCCCGTCGAGCTCGATCATGATCCCGTCGATGCCGACCTGCTCGGTCGCGTCGACGCCCACCAGCGCCTCGGCGATCTCGCCGTTGACGGCGGCAACGGCCTCGGTCACGCCCTTGCCCATGTATCGCGCCGTGTCGCCGTCGCGCTTTTCGACAGCCTCATGTGCACCGGTCGAGGCGCCCGAAGGCACGGCGGCGCGGCCCATCGTGCCGTCCTCGAGCGTCACGTCGACCTCCACGGTCGGATTGCCCCGGCTGTCGAGAATTTCGCGCCCGACGATGTCGATGATGATGCTCATGATGAGGCCCCCTTTTCGCACCCTTGATTGAGGTCATAGCGGGCCGGGCCCTGCATGGGAAGGCTTGCAGTGCGGCGCTGCCCGGTTTTGCGCTCGCGCCAGACGGTGTAGAGCCCGGATCCCACGATGACCGCGGAACCGGCGAATGTCATGAGGTCCGGACGCTCGGCAAAGACCGTCATCCCGATGGCGATGGCGAAGGGCAGGCGGGCATAGCGGAATGGCGTGATGAAGCCCACGTCGCCGATGCGCATCGCCGCAACGATCCCGTAGTATGATATCGCCCCGAAGGCGACGGTGAGGCCCATGATCGTCCAGTCGAAGACGGAGGGCCGGACAATCGTCGCGCCCGTGAACGCCTGAAGGATCAAGCCCGCGGGTATCGAGGCGAGAAATCCGAGGAAGCTCAACTGCATGGAGGATGTTCCTGCCGGAACGCGCCTTGTCGCGATATCGCGCATGGCAAGGCCCAGCACAGCCATCAGCGCGAACAGCGACATGCTGTCGAAACTCTCGAAGCCGGGCCGGATGACCAGCATCACACCGACGAAGCCCGCCAGTATCGCGAGCCATCGCCGCCAGCCGACGGTCTCGCCCAGAAACAGCACGGCCCCCAGCGTCACGGCGATCGGGGTTGCCTGGAGGATGGATGCCGTAGCGGCAAGCGAGGTGAAGGCAAGCGCGCTCACCATGCCGATGGAGGCCATGATCTCTCCGATCGCGCGCAGCAGGATCGGCAGGCTCAGCATCTCGGGTTCGAACAGGGAGCGGCGCTGCGCCAGAAGGGCGGCGGCGAAGATGGTGGCTCCCCCGGCGCCCAGAAGCACAAGGATCTGCGGCAGGGGAAGGGTTTGCGTCGCGATCTTGATGCAGGCATCCTCGATCGCGAAGCCGAACATCGTCGCGATCATGATCAGCGCGCCGCGCAGATTGTCCATGCCGGGCTCCTGCCGGGAAAGGGTTTGCGCCCCCCTCTAGGAGCGCCGCGTCGCGATGTCCAGCAGCGCTCAGTCCTTGCGCCGGACCATGAGGATATTGCCTTCCTGTCGGCTCTCGAGGCGCGGCATCGCCTTCACCAGCGCCGACAGCTTGCCATGGCCGTAGCTGCGCGTGTCGAAGTCGGGATGTGCCGCCATCAACGCGCCGCCGATGCGCCCCAGGTTGAACCAGTCGCCTTCCTGGTCGATCTTGTCCATCGTATCTGCGATCAGCCGGAACGCCTCGTTCAGCTGCCGTGCGTCGGACGCGATTTGCCGCGTTTCCGGCTCGGATGTGATGTTTTCGATGAAAATGAACCGGTTGCAGACGTTTCTCAACGCCTCCGGTGTCTTCTTTTCCCCGATGCCTACGACCATCAACCCGTCTTCCCGCATCCGGTTGGCAAGCGCCGTGAAATCGCTGTCGGAGGACACCAGCACGAAGCCGTCGAAGCGCCGCCCGTGCAGGATGTCCATCGCGTCGATGACCAGCCCGATGTCGGAGGCGTTCTTGCCCTTGGTGTTGGCGGTCTGCTGATGGGCCACCAGTCCGAGGGTGCGGATATGCTTGGTCCAGCCGCTCAGCTGCTCGCTCGACCAGTCGCCGTAGACCCGGCGCAGGGCGGGCTCGCCGATGCCCGCGATCTCCTTGAGTATCGCCTCGGCATGCTTGGCCGGCACGTTGTCGGCATCGATCAGCACGGCCAGCAGGGGCCTGTCGCGCTCGGCCATGGTCGTCTCCTTCAGGTTTTCTTGAGCGGCACGCCGTAGAGTTCGAGCCGGTGTCCGCGCAGGTCGTAGCCGAGCTTTTGCGCGATACGTTCCTGCAATGCCTCGATTTCGGCATCGACGAATTCGATGACCTCGCCCGAGTTCATGTCGATCAGGTGGTCATGATGATCGCGTTCGGCGTCCTCGTAACGCGCGCGTCCATCGCCGAATTCGAGCTTGTCGAGAATCCCGGCCTCCTCGAACAGCTTCACCGTCCGGTAGACTGTGGCGATCGAGATGTTGCTGTCGATGTTCGAAGCGCGGGCATAAAGCTCTTCCACGTCCGGGTGATCCTCGCTGTCCTCGAGGACCTGCGCGATGGTCCGGCGCTGTCCGGTCATCCGCAGCCCCTTGGTCTCGCAGCGTTTGATGATGGGTTTGACCATGCCCGTCCCGCGTCGTGCAGTTCCAGATTGAAAGACACCTGTAGCCTGTTTGCCCGGACACGACCAGACGGCTTTTGCCCCACGGTTGACTTGTCGGCGCTTAGCGGCCATATGCCCTGCAGGCGATGTCTTCTGCCGCGTGAGCAGTATCAGCACCAGGGCCGCAGTGCCCGACGACGCTGACCCATGAGACCCGCCCTTGTTCCCAAGATCACGCGTGGGGCAGTCGCGACGGACAGGTGCCGGCATGTGGCCGCGCCTGCGATCCGCATTCGCGCCACCCACCCCGCGCAGTGTGACTGCGCGACCATGAATATTGGCCCGCGCCATCGAGCGCAGGGCCGGAAAGATGTGACCATGAGCGATTTCGACATGATGGAACTGCCGCCCCGGATCGTGGCGCGGCTGGAAGAGATGGGCATCAAGGAGCCCACGCCGATCCAGAAGCAGGCCATCCCTCATGCCCTGAACGGGCGCGACGTGATGGGCCTTGCCCAGACCGGCACCGGCAAGACCGCCGCCTTCGGCGTCCCGCTGGTGACCCTGATGCTGGAGAACGAGGGCCGGCCCGAACCCAAAAGCGTGCGCGGCCTCGTGCTGGCACCGACGCGTGAACTGGCAAGCCAGATCGCCGTCAACCTGCGCGGCTTCTGCGAAGGCAGCAAGCTCAAGGTGCAGATGATCGTGGGCGGCCAGTCGATCAACGCGCAGATCAAGCGGATGGAACGCGGTACCGACCTGCTTGTTGCCACGCCGGGCCGTCTGCTCGACCTGATGGAGCGGCGCGCCGTGCGGCTCGACCGGACCGAATTCCTTGTCCTCGACGAGGCCGATCACATGCTCGACATGGGCTTCATCCACGACCTGCGCCGGATTGCGGCGGTGATCCCGGAAGATCGCCAGACCATGCTGTTTTCGGCCACCATGCCCAAGCTCATGAACGAGCTGGCCCAATCCTTCCTGCGCTCGCCGATCCGCGTCGAGGTCTCGCCTCCGGGCAAGGCCGCCGACAAGGTCACGCAGGAGGTGCATTTCATCGCCAAGTCGGAGAAGGCCAACCTGCTGATCGAGCTGCTCGACGCGCACCGCGAGGAACGCGCGCTGGTCTTCGGGCGCACCAAACACGGCTCCGAGAAGCTCATGAAGCAGCTTGTGGCCGCCGGATTTGCCGCGACGTCGATCCACGGCAACAAGAGCCAGGGCCAGCGCGACCGCGCGCTTGCGTCCTTCCGGTCCGGAGAAGTCCGGGTGCTTGTGGCGACCGACGTGGCCGCACGCGGGCTCGATATTCCGGACGTGAAGCATGTCTACAATTTCGATCTGCCCAACGTGCCCGACAACTATGTCCACCGCATCGGGCGCACGGCGCGCGCCGGCAAGGACGGCGCAGCCGTGGCCTTCTGCGCGCCGGACGAGATGGATGAGCTGAAGGCGATCGAGAAGGTGATGGCCATCGAGATCCCGGTCGCCTCGGGCACGCCCTGGGAGCGGTCGGATGCCCCGAAAGCGCCCGGTCGCAACCGGCGGCGGGGTGGGCGCGGCGGGCAGCAGGGGGCTCCGCGTGGCGGACAGGCCGCTTCCGCCAAGCCCGGCACCACGGCGAAGCCCGGCGCGGCCCGCAAGCGCCGGCGCAGGTCGGCCGGCGCCAAGCGCAGCGCTGCCTGACCGGCAAATGAAGGAAGGGACCGCGCCTCGACGCGGTCCCCGTCTCATCGCCTTGCACGATAGGCGCCGGCGACATCGGCCTTTGGCGCGACCTCAGGCGTAAAGCGCGGGAACGCCCAGCTTGGCGTGAATCGCGTTGATTTCGTCCGGCTTCAGTCCCAGCCCCTTCGCCAATTCGTGCAGGTACTCCGCCTCGGGCTGGGTATCGAGGTCGATCCCCAGGACCGCCATCGTGTAGACCTGCGCGCCCATGCCGTCCGGCACCTGCGCGACCAGCCCCGGCACGTTGATCGGCGCGTCGAGCTGCGCCTGCACGAAGGCCCGGTCCTGCGGACCGACATCGCCCATCTGGCTCAGTATTCGCTGGCGTTCCTTCTCGTCCAGCTTGCCGTCCGACTTTGCCGCCTGAATCATCGCGGTCAGCATGAGCGCGGCCGCGGCCTCCTGCTGGGCGGTCGGCTCGAGCTCGGCCTCGGGCGAGGCGTCGAACTGCGAATTCAGCACTTCGCCGAAGCTCTTGTCGACCCGCGCAGGTTCCTGCCCGGAAGATCCCGCGAGACCGCCCAGGATGCCGCCCGCGCCGGCCGCGCCCGCCAGGCCTCCGAGGATGTCCTGAAGGCTGCGCCCCTGCATTCCCCTTGTTCCGCCGAGGCTTTCGAGCAATCCGCCAAGCCCGCCGGGCAAGCCGCCGCTTCCGCCGCGCGCTCCGCCCAAGATCGAACCGAGCATGTCGTCGAGCCCGCCGCCGCCGGATGCCGTGCCGGGCCGTGTCGTCGTGCCGCTCCCGCCGATGCCCCCGGAGTCGCCCGTTCGTGTCGCCGATCCGCCCCCGAGAATGTCATTGAGGGCGCCGCCCAGGCCGCCGCGCCCCGATCCCCCGCGCATCATGCTCTGGGCGCCCTTGGCGATCGCGACGCCCACGGCCACCTTGGCCAATGCCTTCATCAAGCTCATCGTGAAACCTCCCTGAACCATTCTGGCCCGGACAGTGCGCCCTGGCACCTCGCTCAGCATATGCCAAACCCGGTTGCCGCCCAAAGCATTTCGCGTCCCCGCGCCGGGCGATTGGTGTTGCGCTCCCCGCCATCTGGAGGGCGGCATGCAACAGACGTCCCGCATGGATGGGGTCGGTGCGGCGGCACCGCAGCCTTTCGGCGGGGGAATTTACCTCGAAAACCGTCTCGGGGCCCCGGCACGAGTGCCTGGGTCCGGAGCGGTCAGGTGCCGCAGAAGGTCGCGGGAACGACCTCTTCGGGCGAGGGCGGGCGCATCAGGTCGGTGTCGTCGCATTCGAAGGGCCGTGCCAGCGCGGCGCGCAGGCGTTCGAAGGGGCCGTAATCCCCGGCGACTGCGGCGGCGATCATCTCTTCCATCCTGTGATTTCGCGGTATCACCCGAGGGTTCACCTGCCGCATCAGCGCCCCGGCGGCCTCGCGATCCCCGATCCGCTCGTTCCAGCGCTTGTGCCATGCATCGAACGCCTCGCGGTCGGTGAACTGATCGCGTGCCCCAGAGACCGATGCCGCGTTCTCGTCCGCGCGCGCCGCGCCGGTCCCGAAATCGGGGTCCCGCGCGAGTGCGTCGAAGGTATTCGTGAAGTCCGCGCCGTCCTTCTGCATCAGCAGCAGCAGGTCATCGACAAGCGCTCCGTCACCATCCCGTGTGCCGGCAATCCCGATCTTTGCGGCGAAGGCGGAAAGCCAGGCTGCCTCGATCTCTGCCGGCATCGCCTGCACGATGGCGGTCGCCTCGTCCACCGCCCCGTCCCGGTCCTCGCATTGCTGCACCAGGGCGGTGGCGAACTGAGCCATGTTCCAGACGGCGATCCGGGGCTGATTGCCATAGGCATAGCGCCCCTGCCGGTCGATCGAGCTGAGCACCCGTCCCGCGTGATAGTCGTCCATGAAGGCGCACGGACCGTAGTCGATGGTTTCGCCCGAGATGGCGCAATTGTCGGTGTTCATCACGCCGTGGATGAAACCTGCGGCCATCCATCGGGCGATCAGCTTGGCCTGTGCCGTGCAGACGGCCCGAAGCAGGCCCATCGGCCCTTCCGCGGCGGGATAGTGGCGTTCGATGGCGTAGTCGGTGAGACGGCGCAGCGCGTCGGTCTCGCCGCGATGGGCGAAGACCTGAAAGGTGCCAACCCGCAGGTGGCTCGCCGCGACCCGCGTGAAGACCGCCCCTGGCAGCACGTTCTCGCGGATCACATCCTCGCCGGTCGTCACAGCCGCCAGCGCGCGGGTTGTCGGAATGCCCAGGGCATGCATCGCCTCGGACATGATGAATTCGCGCAGCACCGGCCCGAGCCACGCCCGCCCGTCGCCCATCCGGGAATAGGGCGTCGGACCGGATCCCTTGAGCTGGATGTCGCGTCGAAGACCGTCGCGGCCGACTGTCTCGCCCAGCAGTATCGCCCGCCCGTCGCCGAGCTGAGGGTTGTAGTGCCCGAACTGGTGCCCGGCGTAGAGCTGCGCCAGAGGGGCGGCACCCTGCGGCACCTCGACGCCGGAAAAGATCCGGGCAAGCTCTTCCTCGGGGGCGTCGGGCAGGCCGAGCAGCCTGGCAAGGTCGCTGTTGTAGGCCACAAGCCTTGGCGCACGCACCGGTGTCGGCGCGAGCCTGGTATAGAACTGCTCGGGCAGGCGGGCGTAGCTGTTGTCAAAAGGGGCGAGGAAGGTCATGCCACTGATATACGTCCCGTGAACCGGTTCTGCCAGTTTCGTGCAAAGGATTGGCGATGCCGCAAGCTATGCAAAGTGCCTGGTAGATATTTGCAAAGGCATTCCGGATCAGTAGCGGCGACTTAGCAGGGTGCTGTCCGGCCGCTGCGTGAAACCCGCGCGGGTGCAGATTCTCAGGATGCGCTCGCCGCCACGTGGAACTTCGAGGTCCAGCGACCTGAGCCCCGCGGCCGCCAGCGCGCGCGGCAGGCTCTGCAGGGTTTCCGAGGCGATGCCGCGACCGCGGACGCCCGGCCGCACGAAGATCTCGTCGATGGCCCCGGTCATGCCACCCGCAGAAAGCGACCATCCGAAGCTCACCACGACATATCCGATCGGCGCACGGGGCGGGCCGATCAGATAGGCGGCGCCGTGGGGAACGCCTTCGAGCAGCGGCATGATCGCGGCGCGCCGGGCGTCGGATCCCATCTCGATCCCGGACTCCGCATGGAAGGCTGCGACCAGCCCGTCCATCCGGTCGATATGATCGGGCGTCGCGAGCGTCATGGACGCGCTCACAGCCGGGCCAGCCGCTCGGTCAGAAGTGCGAAAAAGCCGTCGGAGTCGACCTCGCCCATGAATGTCGCGTTGCGCGGCCGGTCGGTGACGCCCCACCAGTCGGCGACGGTCATGCCCAGCGTCAGATCCGACCCGGTCTCTATCTCGACATTCACGTGACGTCCCGAGAACAGGTCGGGGCGGATCAGGTAGGCGGTCACGCAGGGGTCGTGGAGCGGTGCGCCGTCCGAGCCGTATTTCTCCTTGTCGAAACGTTCGAAGAAATCGGTCATCTCGGCCACGGCGGTACCGACGGACGTTCCGATCGCGCGGAAGGCCTCGTTGCGCGCGCGTGTCACCAGCACCTTATGGGTCACATCAAGCGGCATCACCGTAAGGGGAATTCCGGATCCGAACACGATTTCGGCGGCTTCCGGGTCGACGTAGATGTTGAATTCGGCAGCCGGCGTGATGTTGCCCACTTCGAAATAGGCGCCCCCCATGAGCACGATCTCCTGCACCCGTCCGGCGATGTCGGGGGCCTTCTGCAACGCGGCCGCGATGTTGGTGAGCGGGCCCAGCGGGCAGAGCGTGACAGTACCCGCCGCTTCCTGCCGCAGGGTGTCGATGATGAACTCGACCGCATGGCCTTCGGCAAGCGGCATCTGCAGGTCCGGCAGCGTCGGGCCATCGAGGCCGGTCTTGCCGTGCACATGCTCGGCTGTGACGAGGCGTCGCTTCAGAGGCGCATCGCAGCCGGCGAAGACCTTCACGTCCGTCCGCCCGGCAAGCTCGCATACCATGCGCGCATTGCGTGCGGTCAGTTCCAGCGGCACGTTTCCCGCGACGCAGGTCAGGCCCAGCACCTCGATCTCCTCGGGGCTCGCGAGTGCCAGAAGAATGGCGACGGCGTCGTCCTGTCCGGGGTCTGTGTCGATGATGATCTTGCGCGGCGACATGGTCTCTCCTGGTCGGTTCCGGCGGGACACTGTCAAGAGAGGGCCGGCTTGTCCAGTCGCGCGCGCCGGGTGCGCCGGGTCACGCCCATAGACTGCGAGCGGCGGCGCGCGGGACCGTCATCTGCCAGCGCAGGCACGCCGGCCCGACGCGCCGAACGTCATCGGGGGCGCCCGACAGCAGGCCGAACCGCGGCAAACGGATTTGCAAAGGCGCGGCCGAACCTCTTTGCAAACGATAGGGCAGGAGGTCAGTCGTCGGTCGACCGACCTTTGCGGTCGGCGCGCTTCACGTCGTCCCACAGCGAATCCATCTCGGCCAGATCGCTGTCTGCGGGCCGCTTGCCGCGCTCGGCAAGCCTGGCTTCGACCGCTTCGAAACGCCGGGTGAACTTGGCGTTGGCCGCCCGCAGCGCCGCCTCGGGATCAAGCCCGAGATGCCGCCCCAGATTGGCCATCACGAAAAGCAGATCGCCGTATTCCTCCTCGATCTCGGCCTGGCTCAGCGTGTCGCGCGCCTCCACCAGTTCAGCGGCTTCCTCGGCGATCTTGTCGATGACCTCGTCCGTCGAGGGCCAGTCGAAGCCCACCCGCGCGGCCCGCTTTTGCAGCTTGAGCGCCCGGAGCAGCGCCGGCAGGCCGATGGCGACTCCGTCGAGCGTGCCGGTCTGTTGCTTGCCCGAGCGTTCGGCGGCCTTCACCTTTTCCCAGTCGCGCGTCTGCTGTTCGGCGGACTTGTCGCGGCTTTCGTCGCCGAATACATGCGGGTGTCGCGCAACCATCTTGTCCGAGATCGCGCGCACCACGGATTGGAAACTGAAATGCCCGGCCTCCTCGCCCATCCGGGCGTGATAGACCGCCTGCAACAGCAGGTCGCCCAGTTCGCCCTCGAGGTCGGCCCAGTCCTGGCGTTCTATCGCGTCCGCAACCTCGTAGGCCTCTTCGATCGTATAGGGCGCGATGGAAGCAAAATCCTGCTCGATGTCCCAGGGGCATCCCGTCTGCGGATCGCGCAGGCGGCGCATGATCTCGAGCAGCCGCTCTATCCCGGCGTCAGGGTCGTGAATGAGGTCTTGAGCCATTGCAGCGGGCCTTGGTTCGGTGTCAGATGCGCCTGCCAATAAACGTCTCAGGAGTTCTGTTCCATGCCCGTTGTCAACCGGATTGCCGATTTCAGCGGTGACATGACCGCCTGGCGGCGGCACCTGCATACCATTCCGGAGCTGGGGCTCGACTGCCATCAGACCGCCGCCTTCGTGGCCGAGCGGCTGCGCGAGTTCGGCGTCGACGAGATCCATGAGGGCATCGCGAAGACCGGGGTCGTGGCGATCATCGAAGGCCGGGGCGAGGGGCCCACCATCGGTCTGCGCGCGGATATGGACGCGCTGCCGATCACCGAGGAAACCGGGGCGGAACACGCCAGCACGCATCCCGGGAGGATGCATGCCTGCGGCCATGACGGGCATACGACGATGCTGCTGGGGGCGGCCAGATACCTTGCCGAGACGCGTAATTTCGCGGGCCGCGTGGCGCTTTTGTTCCAGCCCGCCGAAGAGACGGGCGGCGGGGGCGAGGTGATGGTGAAGGAGGGCGTGATGGACCGCTTCGGGATCTCTCAGGTCTATGCCATCCACAATGCTCCGGGCAAGGACGCCGGGCATTTCTTCACCCGTCCCGGTCCGATCATGGCGGCCGCGGACCAGTTCACCGTGCGCATCGCCGGCAGGGGCGGGCACGGGGCGCGGCCGCATGAATGCGCGGATCCGGTGGTGGCCGCGATCGCCATCGCGCAGGCCTTCCAGACCATCGTGAGCCGCAACAACAAGCCCGGCGACGAGCTGGTGGTTTCGGTCACGCAGATCCACACCGGGACGACCGACAACGTGATCCCCGAAAGCGCCTACATCAACGGGACGGTGCGCACCTTCGACAAGGCGGTTCAGGCCATGGTGGTGCGGCGGATGGAGCAGATCGTCGCCGGGCAGGCGGCCAGCTTCGACGTAGAGGGTTCGCTGGAGTTCGAGTTCGGCTATCCGCCGACGGTAAACGACAGCGAAAAGGCGGATTTCGCGGGCAAGGTGGCAGCAGAGATCGCGGGGGAGACCTGCGTCGACGGGGCGACCGAGCCGGTGATGGGGGCCGAGGATTTCTCGTACATGCTGGAGGCGCGGCCGGGCGCCTACCTGATGCTGGGGCAGGGCGAGGGGCCGGGCGTGCATACGCCGCAATACGACTTCAACGACGAGGTCGCCCCCATCGGGGCCTCGTTCTTCGCGCGGCTGGTCGAGCGGGCGCAGCCGGTGGCAGGGGCCTGAACCTTGGCGCTCGAGGATGCAAAGACGCAGGTCGACCACGCCTTCACGCGGGATGATCTGAAGGGCCATAGCTTCGAGAACGCCTTCGGCGGCGCGACATCGTTCCTGCGGCGGCGATACAGCAAGGATCTCGCGGGGGTCGATATCGCCGTGACGGGTGTTCCGTTCGATCAGTCGGTGACGAACCGCACGGGCACCCGGCTTGGCCCGCGCGCGGTGCGCGAGGCCTCTTCTCTGCAGCCCTACGATCCGCCCTACGGCTGGGGTTTCGATGTGCTGAGCGAACGGGCCATCGTGGATTACGGAGATCTGGCGTTCGACTATGGCCATGTGAGCCAGTTCCCGGACCGGCTTACCGATCACATCCGCACGATCCTCGCGCAGGATGTGGCGAGCGTGGCGATCGGGGGCGACCACTACATCAGCTTCCCGATCCTGCGGGCCTATGCCGAGAAATACGGGCCAATGGCGCTGCTCCAGTTTGACGCCCACACGGACACCTGGGTCGATGACGACGTGACCCGGATCGATCACGGGACGATGTTCTACAAGGCCGTGAATGAAGGTCTGATCGACCCTGCACGCTCGGTGCAGGTGGGGATCCGGACGACGAACCCCGACACATTGGGAATAACGGTGATCGACGCGCCCGAAGTGCACGAGACCGGACCGAAGGCGGTGGCGGCAAAGATCCGCGAAGTGCTGGGTGATGCGCCCTGCTATTTGACCTTTGACATCGATGCGCTCGATCCGGCCTTTGCGCCGGGCACCGGGACGCCGGTCTGGGGCGGGCTCAGCTCGGCGCAGGCGGCGGCGATCCTGCGCGGGGTTGCCGGCATAAACATCATGGGCGGTGACGTGGTCGAGGTGTCGCCCCCCTTCGACACGACAGGCGCGACGGCCATCGCGGGGGCGCATGTGGCGACGGAAATACTTTCCCTGCTGGGCTGGCGAATGCGGGGAGGGGTCTCGTGAGCGGCAAGAATCAACCGATCAGCGGCAACGATCTGGCGCGGTTTTCCGGCCCCAACACTTTCATGCGTCTGCCCTCGGCCAACGATCTGAAGGGGCTGGACGTGGCCGTGCTGGGCGTGCCGATGGATATCGGCACCTCATGGCGGTCCGGCACGCGGTTCGGTCCCAAGCAGATCCGCGCCGAAAGCGCGATGATCCGGCCCTACAACCTCGGCACCGGCGCCGCGCCCTTCGACAGTCTTCAGGTCGCCGATATCGGCGATCTGGCGATCAACACATTCTCGCTTGCCGAAAGCCTCACGATCATACGGGAAAGCTATGACGGCATCCTGGCGCATGACCTGATTCCGCTGGCCATGGGGGGCGATCATTCGATCACCCTGCCGATCCTGCGCGCGATCCATGCCCGGTACGGACCTGTCGCCCTGGTGCATGTGGACGCGCACGCCGACGTCAATGACGAGATGTTCGGCGAGAAGGAGACCCACGGCACCGTGTTCCGGCGCGCCCATGAAGAGGGGCTCATAATACCCGGCAAGACCTATCAGGTCGGCCTGCGGGGGTCGGGCTATTCGGCTGAGGATTTCACCGAGGCGCAGGGCTGGGGCTTCCAGCACTTCCCGGCGCAGGAGCTCTGGCATCGTTCTCTGGCCACGCTTGGCGCCGAGATCCGGCGCGACATCGGCGCCGACGTGCCGGTCTATGTGAGCTACGATATCGACAGCCTCGACCCGGCCTATGCGCCCGGTACGGGAACGCCCGAGATCGGCGGATTGACCACGCCGCAGGCGCTCGAACTCATCCGGGCGCTGAAGGGCCTCAGGATCGTGGGGTGCGATCTCGTCGAGGTCTCGCCCCCCTACGATATGTCCGGCAACACGGCGCTGACCGCGGCGAACATCCTGTTCGAGCTGCTGTGCGTCCTGCCGGGCGTGACCTACCGCTGACGCCCTGGCGCGCTACCTGCTCCCCTCAGGGGAGATACACTTATGAGGAGCGCGACCATGTTCGGCACCATCATTCTGTCCGTTCTCATTCTCGGGGGCGCGCTGCTGGCATACATCCGGCTCGCGCCGAGCGATCCGGACCGCTGGCATGTGCCGGTGGGGTACACCGAGGACGCCGACATGCGCGATGGCGCGGTCCGGGTCATTCCCGCCGGCGCCGACACCTTTGCGCGGATCGACGCCGCCGCACAGGCTTTGCCGCGCACACAGGTGCTGGCAGGCTCGGTCGCGCAGGGGCGGATCACCTACGTTACGCGTTCGGCAGCCGTCGGTTTCCCGGATTACACCACGGTCGAAGAGACGGACGGCAAGGTGAAGCTCTATGCCCGCCAGCGCTTCGGCCGGTCAGATTTTGGCGTCAACCGGGCGCGACTCGAGCGGCTGCTCGGGGCGCTCAAGGCGTGAGGAGAGGCAGGCGGGTTCGACCTCGCGCCACATCGGGACGTTGAGCGACATCTGGCATTGCGCCATGAACATGCGCCCGTCGACCTGCATGCAGATCGTCTCGCCCAGTTCCACGCGGCCGCCGTTGCGGTCGGTGCAATAGCACTCGACAGTGCGCCCGCCGGGATAGGTCATATCGGCGAGTGCGGGACCGGCGATTAGGGCGAGAAGAACGGCGGCTCTCATGTCCGCGAGCCTACCACGCGCCCGGGCCTTGACCAAAACCTTTCGAGGCGTCACAGACCGGCCATGATCCCGGCAGACAGGCTCCAGCAGATTATCCAGCGCTTCCGCTACCTCGAGGCCCTCATGGCCGAAGGGCAGAGCGCGTCCGACATCGCGAAGCTTGCCAAGGAATATTCCGACCTGCGCCCTGTGGTCGAGCAGATCGAGGCCTACAACCGGCTTGTCTCGGACATGGAAGAGGCAAGGGCGATGCTGGAGGATCCGGACATGGCCGAACTGGCCGAGGAAGAGCTCCCGCGTCTCAGGGCGAACCTGCCCAAAGCCGAGGCGGCGCTGCAACTGGCGCTCTTGCCGAAGGACGAGGCCGACGCCCGGCCCGCGATGCTCGAGATCCGGCCCGGCACCGGGGGCGACGAGGCGGCGCTTTTCGCGGGCGACCTGCTGCGCATGTACCAGCGCTATGCCGAAGGGCGCGGCTGGCAGTTCGAGGTGATCGAACTGCAGGAGACCGAGCTCGGCGGGGTGAAGGAAGCGGTCATCCACATCAAGGGCGAGAACGTCTTTGCCCGGCTGAAGTTCGAAAGCGGGGTACACCGTGTCCAGCGCGTGCCATCGACCGAGAGCGGAGGGCGCATTCATACCTCTGCGGCGACCGTGGCGGTGCTGCCCGAGGCCGAGGACGTGGACATCACGATCGACCAGGGCGATTTGCGCATCGACACGATGCGATCGTCCGGGGCAGGCGGGCAGCACGTCAACACCACCGACAGCGCGGTGAGGATTACCCATATCCCGACGGGCATCGTGGTCACGAGCTCGGAGAAGTCCCAGCACCGCAACCGCGAGAAGGCGATGCAGGTGCTCAAGGCGCGTCTCTACGATCTCGAACGCAGCCGCGCCGACAGCGCGCGATCGGCTGATCGCGCCGCCCAGGTGGGAACCGGCGATCGTTCCGAGCGTATCCGGACCTACAACTTCCCGCAGGGGCGGATGACGGATCACCGTATCAATCTCACGCTTTACCGGCTCGATGGCGTGATGCAGGGTGACCTCGATGAAATCGTCGATGCGCTCACGGCGGATGCACAGGCGCGACAGATGGCGGAGATGGGACAGTGAGCGATTCCGCGCTTCCACCGGTCACGGCGGCCCAGGCCATGGTCGCGGCGACGGCCCGGCTTCGCGCGGCCGGCGTGCCCGATCCCGCCCGCGATGCACGGCTGCTTCTGGCGCATGCGGCGCGGGTCGACGCTGCCCGGGTGACACTGATCGCACCGGAGGACATCGCGCCCGAGATCGCTGAACGCTATGAGCAGCTCATCGCGCTGCGGGCGATCCGCGTGCCGGTGTCTCAGCTGATCGGTGAACGTGCATTCTACGGACGCCGTTTCAAGATCTCGCGCGACGTGCTCGATCCGCGTCCGGAAACCGAAACGCTGATCGAGGCGGCGCTGTCCGAGGATTTCGAGCATGTGCTCGACCTTGGAACGGGTTCGGGTTGCATCCTTGTAACGCTTCTGGCCGAGCGGCCGGATGCGCGGGGGCAGGGCATCGACATCAGCGAGGCCGCCTGCCTTCAGGCCAGCGCCAACGCGGTGCTGCACGGCGTCGACGGGCGCATCGAGATCCTTCAGTCCGACTGGTTCGGTGATGTGTCGGACCGGTTCGATCTGATCGTCTCCAATCCGCCCTACCTCGCGGCCCGCGAGATGGAGAGCGTCGCGCCAGAGCTGCGCGATCACGAGCCGCGCGGGGCTTTGACGGACGGCAAGGACGGGCTTTCGGCCTATCGGATCATCGCGTCGGCGGCCCAGAGCCATCTGGCTCCGCTGGGCCGGGTGATCGTCGAGATCGGCTGGAAGCAGGGCGCCGAGGTTGCCGCGATCTTCCGGGCCGAGGGCTGGGCGCAGGTGTCGATTCTGCAGGATCTGGATGGCCGCGACCGCGTGATCTGCGCCTCGAGCCCCTCCTGAAGAGGCCTGAAACACGCAATAATAGCGAAAATTGGGATGATTTCGGGATTTGCGCTTGCGGGTTGGACGTTCCCGTGCTTATTCAGAGGTGTCGCAGCGGTGGATACCTGAACGGTGGTCCCGCGTGGCATCATGCCCAACATGTTCTCGTCCGGCACACATAACCGCGCATGCTGCGCACCCGGTCATACGAATATACAGCACGAAGGCTGAGCATTCTTCATGAAATCATCGCGATCCCGGTCCCGCTCGAAGAGCAGCCGCAACCGCTCGAACAATCCGTCCGGCGGCAACATCATCAATCGCGTGTTCGACAGCAACGGGCCCGAGGGCAAGGTGCGCGGAACACCCCAGCAGATCATCGAGAAATACACCCAGCTCGCCCGGGACGCGCAGCTTTCGAACGACCGGGTCTCGGCGGAGAACTTCCAGCAGCACGCCGAACATTACACGCGTCTGCTGAGCGAAGCGCAGCGCGAGATCGACAGCCGCCGGGAAGAGCAGGAGCGTCAGAACCGCGAGCGCCAGGCCGAACGCGACCGCGAACGCGCCGAGCGTCAGGAACGAGAGGCCGCGCAGCCTGCGCCGCAAGGCCAGCCGCATTCGCCGCAGCCGCAGACGGCGTCCGAGTTCTCCGAGCCGGTCGATGCGGACAGCCCCGAGGACGGCGAGAGCAATCTCGTTGAAACGCCCGAAAGCCAGCCGAAGAAACCCCGCGCTCCGCGCCGCAAGCCGCGCCAGAAACCCGCTGCGGCGCAGGACAGTGCCAATGGCGGCGGCGATACTTCGGGCGGCGATACTTCGGGCGGCGAGGATTCCCCGAAGGCGGCCGAATAGGCCGCAAGGCAGACCTTCAGGTCTTCGCCACGGCCCTCGCAAGCGCGCAGAAGGCTTCAAGCGACACCTGCTCGGCGCGCTCGGTCGGGGCGATCCCGGCGCTGCGCAGACGGTCCTCGATATCCGGTGCAATTCCCTTGAGGGCCGCGCGCAGCATCTTGCGGCGCTGGTTGAAGGCCGCCGCGACGACCCGCGAGAGCACCGCCGCATCGGCCTCGAAACGGGGCGCGGGCAGGGCGGTGACATGCACCACGGCGCTCGAGACCTTCGGGGGCGGGGTGAAGGCTTCGGGCGGCAGCGCCATCACGATACGCGCCTGCGTACGCCACTGGGCAAGTATCGCGAGCCGCCCATAGGCCTTCGAGCCCGGTTGCGCGACGATCCGCTCGGCCACCTCGCGCTGGAACATGAGTGTCAGGCTCTGCCAAAAGGGCGGCCACGCGGGCGGTGTCAGCCAGCGCACCAGCAGTTCGGTTCCCACGTTATAGGGCAGGTTCGACGCGACCCGGATGGGTGGCGTCAGATGTTCCAGCGGGTCGATGTGAAGCGCGTCGCCTTCAAGGACTTCAAGACGGCCCGGACAGGCCGCCGCGATTTCAGCCAGCGCGGGCAGGCAGCGGCGGTCCTTCTCGATGGCAAGTACCCGCCGCGCGCCTTCGGCCAGCAGCCCGCGCGTGAGCCCGCCGGGGCCCGGGCCGATCTCGAGCACGTCGCAGGCCGTCAGGTCGCCGGCCTGACGCGCGATCTTGGAGGTCAGGTTCAGATCCAGCAGGAAATTCTGGCCCAGCGACTTGCGTGCCGCAAGGTCGTGGTTCCGGATCACCTCGCGCAGGGGCGGCAGGCCGTCGATGGCGCTCATGTCCCGGCTCCCGCAAGACGGGCGGCAAGGCGGATCGCCTCGATCATGCTCGAGGGGTTCGCGATCCCCTTTCCCGCGATGTCGAAGGCGGTGCCATGGTCGGGAGAGGTGCGGATGAAGGGAAGTCCCAGCGTCACGTTCACGCCGCGTTCGAAATCCAGCGTCTTGATCGGGATCAGCGCCTGGTCGTGATACATGCAGACCGCCGCGTCATAGGTCCGGCGTGCCGCCGCATGAAACATCGTGTCCGCGGGCAGCGGCCCGATGAGATCGTGACCTTCCGCGCGCAGCGTGTCCAGCAGTCCGGCGATCCAGTCGGTTTCTTCGGTGCCGATGGCGCCACCTTCGCCCGCGTGGGGGTTCAGCCCGGCGACGGCGATACGGGGGGCGGGGATGCGGAACTGGTCTGCAAGCGCCCGCGCCGTCGTCTCGATGGTCTCGCGCAGCAGCGCCGGTGTCAGCGCCGTGGGGACCTGCGACAGCGGAATGTGGATCGTGGCAGGCACGACGCGAAGCTGCTCGGAGGCCAGCATCATGACCGGCCGTGCCACGCCGCACAGGGCGCCCAGGAACTCCGTGTGTCCGGGAAAGGCGAAGCCCGCGCCGTCGATCAGCGCCTTCTTGTGGATCGGCGCGGTGCAAAGGGCAGAGGCCGCGCCCGAGCGGACCAGCGCCACGCATTCCTCGATCACGCCGACCACGCCGGGCGCGTTGCGCGGGTCGATCCGTCCCGGAGCGGCGGCACCCCCGAAGCTGCGTGCCAGAACCGGGAACACACCCGCGCCCAGCCCGGCGGCCTCGTCGATATGGGCCACCGCCTGCCAGGGCGTGCCTGCCGGAAGGTGCCGGGGGTCTCCCATCCAGACCATCGGCAGATCGGCCCCGAGCGCCTGCCAGGCCTTCACGGCGATTTCGGGTCCGATCCCCGCAGGCTCGCCGCAGCTGATGACGACCGGCGCTGTTCGCGCGGTCATTTCTCGATGATGCGGGCGTCGGCGCGAAGCTGCTGCAGCCAGGCGTCCGCGTAGGAATTCAGTTGCTGGTTGCGCAGGGTCGAGGCCACCTCCGCGCGGGGAACCTCGGCGTTGCGCGCTGCGGTGCGCGAGCACAGCATCAGGAAGACAAGCGTTTCGCCGTTGTTGCGCGTCAGCGCGGTCGAGACCTCGCCCGGATCGAGGCGGGAAAGCTCGATCGCGATGTCCTGCGGGATTTCGCCCGGCGCTTTCGATTCACGCTGCAGGACATCGGGCGGCTGTTGCCTGGCCACGCCGTAGAGGTCGTCGCAGACGGCGACCTCGGCTTCGACCTTCGCGGCCCTTTGCAGCCCTTCCGGGCTGCGCCCGCCGGCAATGTAGTAGAGCGCATAGTCGATCTTGGCGTAATCCGTGGACGGGGCCCCGGTCTCCTGGATGTCGCGAAGCTGGAAAAGCGCGACAGCCTCGGGGATCGGCAGCGGATCGGTCACCTCGCCCGGCGCGAGGGCAAGAAGGACCGGCCGCAGCACGGGGGGCAGCTTGTCGAGATCCTGCCAGGGCAGGCGTCCGCCCTCGTCGCGGGACCGGGTGGCGGAGTATTCGCGCGCGTAGGCCGAGAATTCCGCCTCGCTGCTCGATTCGGAGATCCGGTTGGCGATCTCCAGCACCTCGTCGGCCCGGTCCGGCGGCGAGGGGATGATGATCTCGGAGACGAGGACACGGATGCCGGTCGCGTTCACGGAGCGGGCAAGTTCGCGGTCTATCTCGGCCTCGGAAATGTCGACCCTGTTGCCGTAGCGTGCCCGGACAAGATTGCGCCATGCGACGCCGGCCACGACGAAATCGCGGAAGCTTTCGCGCGAGACGCCGCTGGCCTCGAGCCTGCCGATGAATTCCTCCGAGGACAGCTCGGCGCGTTTCGCGAACTCGCTCATGCCGGCCTGGATCTCTTCCTCGGTAAGCGCAAGACCGGCGGCCGTGACCGCCTGACTTTTCAGGCGGTCTTCGATCAGCGCCTCGAGGGCGGCTTCGCGGTTCGCGCCCGGCGCATTCAGGAGCTGCATGAAGCGCTCACGCTGGGCGACCTCGTATTCCGTCACGACCATCCCGTTCACCTGGGCCACCGGGGCGAACAGGCCCTGCCCGGGTGCGGGCCCCGCCAACAGGATCAGGGTCAGACCCGCAACAAGTCTCCGTTTCAGGTCAAACCGGGCCATCTCGTTCACTTTCCGCATGATCTTGAATAGTTATCCGTTCCTGCCTGCGCCGAGAAACCGCGCAGGCCGATGGTAAAGCCGAAAGTCGTCGAAGGCTCAACACTTGTCGATGAGGTATACCGTCGCTTCAGGGAAAGATCGACCGTCACACATTCGTTGGTGTAGATCAGCCCCAGTCCTGCCGTCGCCGCGTTCTCGGAGGCGAGGTCGTAGCGCAGGTCGCCCCCAACCGTCCAGTTGCCGCTGACGTCGTATTCGCCCTCGAAGCTGACTTCGGACACGTCCGCGGGGCGGGATTCATCCCGGTCCTCGAGCAGCCAGAGATAGCTTGTCGCGAAACGCACGCGCGGCATTATCCAGTGGCCCCGGATCTCGGATTTCGTCAGATCGAAGCCGTCGTCCAGCAGCGACCGGGCCGTGATCGCCCATCCCGTGTCGGTCTTGATCTGCGCGGCCACGAGGTAATCGGAGCGCCGCCCCGACAGTCCGGAGCTTTGGGTAAAGCTTTCGTCGGCCTCCTCGCGCAGCACCTGGCCAAGCGTCAGGTTCGCCTGCCACCCTTTCGGGTCATATCTTGCCCAGGACGCGCCGAGCGCGGTGACGAAACCGCGTTCTCGCCGGTCGGTCCGGGGAAAGCGCGATAATTCCAGCAGATTGCCCTCGTCGAACTCCACAAGTGTGCTTTCTTCGTTCGGCAGGTCGAGCGAAGCCTTGTCGACCCAGGCGACCTGCACCAGAGGTTCGAGGAATTGCGTCGCGCCACCCCGTTCGCTGCGCGTCATCGGATAGCGCAGCGTGAAGGCGGCCTCGGGCGAGACCTGGCTCTGATCGGCGGGGAAGGTGCTGTCCTGCCGGATGCTGAACGCATCGAGGACCAGCCCGGCCTGCGCCTCGGCGACGAGGCCCTGCCGCAGCGTCCATGTCCTGAGCCACAGCGCGCTTGCGTCGAAACGGGCGACGTCGCGGCCAAGCACATCCACATCCGACGTCCGTTCGTGGCTGTGCAGGTCGATCCCGAGCCTCAGCTCGCCGCCCAGCGTCCGCGGAAACAGCCTTGCCTCGTAGATCGCGTCGGTGATCAGCGTCGGCAGCGTCTCGTTGTCCTCGTTGTCACGCAGCGAATGCAGCTTGACGATGCTGGCGCCGACGAATTCGTTCCGGCGCGCCCGGCTGATGTCGATCTCGCTCTGCAGGCGATCGACGTCCGAATAGTCGTAATCGACCAGATAGGCGTCGTCCGAGGTCGTCTCGAGCGTGAACTTCAGCTTGAAGTCGCGCGGCAGGTCGAACTGCCCTGTTCCGAAGAGGTAGCCCCGCGTCTCGCCGGGCAGCTGGTCGTCGCGGGAGAACGCCCCGTTGAACTCCACGTCGCCGTTGCGGAAGGCCTCGCGGTAGCGGAATTCCAGCGTTCTGGTCTTGCCGGAGAGATAGGGCGACAGCGTCAGATCGCGGCTTGGGCCGATCGTGAAGAAATAGGGGATCTTGACCCCTGTGCCGAGCTGCGAAGAGCTGCGCACCGACGGGATCAGGAAGCCGCTCGTGCGCTCGACCGTCGGATCGGGCAGGCGCAGGCGCGGGAAATAGAAGACGGGAAGATCATAGATGCGCAACTGCGCATCCTCGAAGTAGATCTGGCGCTCGAGCTCGTCATGGACCAGCCGCTTCGCCCGAAGCTGCCAGAGCGGCGGGCGCCCGTCCTCGCAGACCTTGCAGGAGGTCACGGCGGCCTTGTAGAGCTGATTGTAGCGTCCGTTGACGCGGTTGATCTGGACCGCAGCAAGCTGCAATTGCTGATTGAGGACAAGCCGCGCGCCGGTCAGCAGACCGGATTGCAGTTCGGGATCGAGCTCGGCCGCGCTCGCCAGGATCGCCACGTTCTCGCCGTCGCGCAGGGTGATCGGGCCGGAGATGTCGAGCGCGCCGGTGGCCTGGTCATAGCGGATCTCGCGGGCCCGGATCCGCGTGTCTCCCTGGAAGGCCTCGACATTGCCGCGCGCGACAAGGACCCTGTCGGGCGTTATGAAGAGTTCGTCCGCGACAAGCACGGCGGGGGCTTCGGCGGCCTCCTGGGCAAGCAGCGGCACGCCCGGTAGCAGCATCAGGAAGGCCGCGAGAAGCAGGATTACGGTCAGGCGCATGTCTCAGCCGTCCTCCCTGTGAAGGAGGAATCCCATCGCCAGCAGCGCGCCCGCCACGGGCGGTGCCCAGGCAGCGAGAAGGATCGGAATCTGGCCGTTCTCGCCCAGGATCAGCGCGAAGCTGCGAATGAAGTAAAGCCCGAACCCCAGCAACAGCGAGCTCAGGACCGCGATGCCGGTGCCGCCGAAGCGGGTGTGGCGCATGGTGAAGGCCGAGGCGATCAGCACCATCGACACCAGGAACAGCGGCCGCGCCAGTTCGGACTGGAGCCAGACCCGGTGGCGCCGGGCGGAAAAGCCGGACTCCTCGAGCTGGTCGATGAAGCCGGGCATGTCCCAGATCGACACACTTTCGGGATTGCCGAAATTCTCGCGGATCCGCTCGAGCGTCAGGCTGGAAGGGATCTCGAGGTTCTCCGTCTCGACGGCATTGGCCTCGGCGTTGACACCGGCCTCGAGCGGCCAGGATTTCGCGCCGCGCAAATGCCATGCCCCGTCCCGCAGCGACGCGCTCTCGGCCTCGATGCGCTGCACCGGCCCGAGCCCCGGCGCATAGGTGATGATGGTGACGTCATAGAGAACCGAGGCGTCCGCGTTCGAGCGCCAGGCACGGATCACGCTTTGCCCGTCCTCGCCGCCCTGGCGCAGCCAAAGACCTTCGGAGGAGATCGAGAAGCTCGAGGCGCGGCCGGTCTTGAAGCGTTCCGACAGCTCGTCGTGGCGCTTGGAGGCCGCGGCGACGATGGGGTTCAGCATCGTGACGGCCAGCCCCCCTGCGACAAGGGCGACAGCGACCGGTGCGAATAGCGCCCGGATCGCCGAGCGGCCCGCGGCACGGGTCACCACCAGTTCCGATGTCCGCGCCAGGCCGATGAACAGGGCGACGGTGGCCAGCATGGTGATGAGCGGGAGGATCAGGTTGATCGTCTCGGGGGTGGACAGCAGCGTCAGCCGGAAGATCTGCCCGAAGCCGACGCCGTCGCCGTCGGAGAACCGGCGGGCCTCGTCCACGAACTGGATGACCGCCACAAGCGCGAACAGCACCACCGTCAGCAGCAGGAACGCGTTGATGAAACGCCGGGCGAAGTAGAAGTGCAGAATCATGTGGCTGGCGCGGCCCGTCCGCGGCGGATGCGTTTGGGGGCGGCAGCGTAGAACAGCATCGCAAGCACCATCAGGATGCCGAGCGCCGAGGGCAGATACACCAGCAGCCATCGGGCCGGGTCCTTCTCGACCATGTCTTCTATCGCCGAACGCAGGCCGTCGAGCAGCAGCAGAAGGCCGAAGGCGACCGCGACCTCGCGCCAGACGCCGAAGCGAGAATAGCCGCCGACGAGCAGGGTGGCAAAGCCGATCAGCGCCGCTACCCCGGCGAATATCGGCGCGGCGAGGCGTGCGTTGAATTCGGTGACGATGGCCGGGATGGTCTGGCCCGTGCGTGCGGCCAGATCTGTCCAGCTGGTCAGGAATTCGCCGCTTGTCATGGCGCGGACCGAAACCCGCCGATCCGTGTCCTTCCGCACCAGCGCCGAGATGTCGAAGGAGAAGTCGCGGAAATTGGCCGTGCCGAGCCGGCGCGACCCGGTCGAGAGGCGCTGCGCCATGCCGTCGACCATGATCAGCGTCGTGCCCTCTCCGTTGCGCACGAGATAGGCCTCGGCGGCGGTGTAGATGACGCCGTCCTCGGGGTCGCGGCGGTCCGACAGGAAGACGTCGCGCAACACGCCGTCGCTGCCGATTGTGCGGGTGTAGAAGG
The DNA here is from genome assembly GCF_040801785.1 of Sulfitobacter sp. LCG007. Classification (NCBI taxonomy): domain Bacteria; kingdom Pseudomonadati; phylum Pseudomonadota; class Alphaproteobacteria; order Rhodobacterales; family Roseobacteraceae; species Roseobacteraceae bacterium LCG007. The sequence goes on from NZ_CP161805.1 coordinate 1,399,832, forward strand.
TGACGCCTTCTGTCGGATGCAGGAACGTGCCTTCCGTCAGCAGCCGCGAGGTGACATTGCGCGCCACTTCCTCCTCGCGTTCGGCCAGGCGACCCATCGCCATGGGAGCAAGCAGGTGGCTCAGCACGCTCGACATGCAGAAGACGGCGAAGGCGAAGAACAGGACCGGGCGCGCCAGCCTGAAGGGGCCCGAGCCTGTCGCCTGCATCACCGTCAGTTCGCTTTCGTTGCTCAGGCGGTTGGTCACGTAGACCGCCGCGGCGAAGCTTGCGATGGGGATGACCGTCAGGATCAGGCGGGGCAGGCCGAGGGCGGTGAATTCGGCGAACACGAGAGCGGTCTGCCCATCCCCTATCAGCCTGTCGAACAGCACGACGGCGCGGTTGATCCAGAAGATTCCGACCAGGACCAGCGCGAAGAAGCCGAACATGACCAGAAGCTGCGACAGGATGTATCTGTCGAGTCTCGCCACCGCCCCTGCGTCCTTCTCGTTATGCTCGATCGATTGGAGCGGACAGTAGACCAAAGCCGGGGTGGCGGAAACTGCTATCTGGTCATCGGCGGGAGGCCGCGTTAGGTCTTGGGCGCACCCGAAAATGGAAGGCTGACGCATGACCCGCCCCACTCCCGTGACATTCTCAGAGACCGACCTCGAACGCATCGCCACCCATCCGGGGCGCGTCGCCGTGGTGGTCGGAGCCGACGGGGCGATGGATCCCGCCGGGCGGCGGATCAACCGGGTGACGCGCGGCGCCTTCAAGCGCGCCGTCGAGGCGCGCGTCGAGGACGGGCTGAAAGAGGGCGACAGCTTCACCCTGGCCTATCCGGCGGGAATGGAGGCAGAGGCGGTGGACGTGCTCTGCCTGTCGCGCCGGGCGAAAGCCGAAGCGCTGCGCAAGGCGGGTGCGGTTCTGGGGCGGTCGCGGGGCAAGGCCGATCTCCTGATCCTCGCGGGCAATCTTGCCCATCCCGAGGAATTGGCCTTCGGTGCCATGCTGCGGGACTACGGCTTTCGCGACCACAAGACCGACGCCAAGGAGCCCTCGGGGGCGATCGAGGTGATGGGCGCGAAACCGGACGACGCAAGGGCCCGTGCCGAGGCGCTGGGTGCGGTGGCCGAAGGCATCTTCTTCACCCGCGATCTGGTGAGCGAGCCTGCGAACGTGCTGACAACGACCGAATTCGCCAACCGGCTCGAGGCCATGCGCGACATCGGGCTCGAGGTCGAGGTGCTGGACGAGGCGAAGCTCGAGGAACTCGGCATGCGCACGCTGCTGGCCGTGGGGCAGGGCTCGGCGAGCCCGTCCTATGTGGTCGTGATGAAATGGATGGGCGGCGAAAAGAACGCCGCACCGCTGGCGCTGGTCGGCAAGGGCGTGGTCTTCGATACGGGCGGCATCAGCATGAAGCCCGCCGGGGGCATGGAAGACATGACCATGGACATGGGCGGAGCGGGAACGGTTGCGGGCGTGATGCGCGCCCTGGCGCTGCGCAAGGCAAAGGCCAATGTCGTGGGGCTTGTCGGTTTGGTCGAGAACATGCCATCGGGCACCGCGATCCGGCCTGGCGATATCGTTCGCACCATGAAGGGCGACACGGTCGAGATCATCAACACCGACGCCGAGGGCCGTCTCGTCCTGTGCGACGTGATGTGGTACGCGCAGGAAACCTTCGCGCCCGCCGGCATGATCGACCTCGCAACGCTCACGGGGGCCATCATCATCAGCCTCGGACATGAGAACGCGGGCGTCTTCTCGAACGACGACACATTCTGCAATGCCTTCCTCAAGGCCGCCGAGGCCGAGGCAGAGGGGGCATGGCGCATGCCGCTGGGCAAGGCCTATGACGCGATGCTGAAATCGCCGCTGGCCGACATGAAGAACATCGGCGGACGTCCGGCGGGCTCGATCACCGCCGCGCAATACCTCAAGCGCTTCGTGAAGGACGAAACGCCCTGGATCCACCTCGACATCGCCGGTGTCGCCTCGGTCAAGTCCGAGACCGACCTCGCGCCGAAGGGCGCGACCGGCTGGGGCGTGCGGGCGCTCAACCGTCTGGTCGCGGACCGCTTCGAGACGGAATGATCCCTTGGGCAATGTCCTCTTCTACCACCTGATCGAGCGACGGATGGAGGACACGCTGGCGATGCTGCTGGGCCGCGCCCGGGGGGCGGGATGGACCGTCGCCGTGCGCGGCACCGATGCCGCCCGCATGGCATGGCTCGACGAGAAGCTCTGGCTCGGCCCGGAGGAGGAATTCCTGCCCCACGGACTGCAGGGCGGGCCGCATGACGCGCTCCAGCCCATCCTTCTCGGGACCGGGAAGCTGGACGCAAACGCCGCGCAGTGCCTGATGGCGGTCGACGGGGCCGATGTCACGCCCGAGGAAGTGGCAACGCTCGAGCGGGCCTGCATCCTCTTCGACGGCGCGGACGACACGGCCGTGGCTCGCGCGCGGACGCAATGGACGGCGCTCAAGTCCGCCGGCGCCAAGGCGCAATACTGGTCGGACGCCTCCGGGCGATGGGAGATGAAGGCCGAGACCTGAGCGCCGCCTGCGCAATGGCGTGCCGAAGCGACTTCTGGTTGCTCAAGGCCTTGCCCCGGCGCAGATCCGCGGGGGGAAAGCGGTTCATACCGATGTGAATTTCGCGCTCTTGAGCGTGGTTCCCGTCTCAGGGGAGGCCCGTCGGATCACGGCGTGAACCGGACGTTGTCTGAACTCGACTTGAGACCGAGGCGACAACGGCTGTCCTGCCTGTCTCGGGCAATATCCAAAGCGAGGCCGAATTGACGATTTCGGGAGCGGCGGCCTTTATGTCGCCGCTCCTGCCGCTGTCCCTGCGCCGCGAACCGGACGTAAGATCGCGCCCGTTGCTACTGCTGCGCCTTGCTGATGAAATCTTCGACAATATTCGACATGTCGAAGGACGCGCCGCCCTGCACCGGGGGAAAGTCGACCAGGCTCTGGAGGTGTTCGGCCATGAGAACATTCATCGGCTGGAAGAGCCAGGAGATCTTCTGCAACAGGTGTGCCTGGGCGCTGATGTCATCGTAACTCTCGTAAGGATCGGCCCGGAGATTGTACATCATCGGCATGGTCTGCGGCTGGATCGGCGCATAGTAGTCTTCCTTGGTCGAGAAATGCATTTTCCAGGGCCCCATGCGCACGGCCATCATCTGGCTCTCGTAGTAGTGGAAGATATGCCGCCTTGCCGACGCGTCCGACTCTCCTGTCCAGTAAGGCCAGTTGTTTACGCCGTCGATGTACTGGTTCATCTCCTCGCGGACCCTTGCAACCGGATCCTCCACGCCCGCGGCAACCGCCAGCGTCGTGAACATGTCCTCATGCGCCTGGATGCCGTTCAGGGTCACTCCCTCGGGCAGGACGCCCGGCCAGCGGATCACAGACGGGACGCGAATTCCGCCTTCGTAGGTGGTCATCTTCTCGCCCCGGAACGGTGTGGTTCCGCCGTGCGGCCAGGAGGAATGCTCGGGCCCGTTGTCGGTCGAATACCAGACAATCGTATTGTCGCTCAGGCCTCGTTCGTCGAGCCAGTCAAGCACCGTTCCGATGTCGCCGTCGTGCTCGATAATGCCCGAACCATAGAAATCGTACTCCGAGGTGTACTCCTCCGCGAGGTAGCGGCTCTCGTCCCGGAGCCGCGTGTAGAGATGCATCCGGCTTGTGTTCATCCAGACGAAGAAGGGTTCATCCGCATCCTGCGAGGCGGCCATGAAGTCGAGCGCCTTGGGGATCATTTCCTCGGTATCGAAAGTCTTCATCCGTTCCTGCGTGAGCGGCCCCGTATCCTCGATCCTCTGCGCCCCCACGACGCCGAACCGAGGCATTTCGGTCTCGTCCACCGTGTCGGTCGCAAAGGTATGCAAAACGCCCCGGGTCCCGAATTGCTCCTCGTATGCCTCGAGCGACCCCGCGTAGGCTTCGGCGAAACTCTGGTAGTCGCGCTGCTCCGACTCTTCCTGCGTGTTGAGGTGATAGAGGTTGCCGAAGAACTCGTCGAACCCATTCACGGTCGGCAGGTGTTCGTTGCGATCGCCCAGATGGTTCTTGCCGAACTGGCCCGTGCGATAGCCTTCGGCCTTCAGCACTTCGGCAAGCGTCGGACTTTCGGCCTGAAGTCCCAACGGCGAGCCGGGCTGCCCCACCGTCGTCATGCCCGAACGAATGGGGTACTGGCCGGTGATGAATGCGGCACGCCCTGCGGTGCAACTTGGCTGCGCGTAGTGGTCTGTGAAGAGAATGCCCTCTTCTGCGATGCGATCAATGTTTGGCGTGGCGTAGCCCATCACCGCGTGGTTGTAGGACGAAAGGTTCGCCCATCCGACGTCATCGCCCCAGATCACGAGAATGTTCGGGCGCTGGCCGTCCTGCGCATGAACCGCGCCTGCACACAAGGCGATGCATGTTGCCGTTATCAGACTGTATCTTTGCATATGATCCTCCCACCCAGCTGAGCCTGACAAAAGTCATCTCAGCCTAGCACGTTTTCTCGCCATGATTGCGGGAAATCTTGAAATACAACTGGAAGCAGGAAACGGTGTGGTTTTGCGAACGAACGGATCCACAGATTGATTTGCAAAGTCTGCTTCCTGCGCAACTCGCCATGCATGCGCTGCGCAGTCTCCGTTATTCCGGCCCCCGAAGCGGGCATGCGGCAGCGCGGCAGGCTCACCCGATCGGAATTGCATGGCAGGACGGCAGATTTGCCATGCCTACCGTCGACATGGTGCCGAGGACGGGACGAATGCGCTGGATCGAAGCGACCACCAAGCCTGCTACACACTTTCCGGCCATCCGCGCCTTCGGTCCCGCCTGGAACAAGGGTCGCATCTTAGGCCGGAAGCGTGCGCCTGAGCCGAAGCACGTATGGGCGATCCGGGTCTCCGCCCTGGGATTGCTCGGCAGAAGCGTGAGCTGGCGCCCTTCAATCTGGCCATCGACAGCAATCCGAGATGGCGGGTCGGCTCTGCGCGCCCGCCCCCTGACGGGCCTTCGGTCTTGCTCTGGATCCTGCGGTGCGGCCGCCGTAAAGCCGCGGTTCGCTGCGCGCAGCATGCATCGCGTGATCAAGCCGAAATGCCTGGACGCTGAGCCTCTCTCTGCGCGATGGATGATCCGGAAGCTGCCGTTCGGCGGGAACGCTGACCGGCCCGCCGAAACTTTTACCATCGCAACTTCAGGGAAAGACCGACGCTGCCTGGGGGGGTCGTCAGACCTGCGCCATGCCGCCGTCCGCGAAGACCTCGCTCCCGGTCATCACCGCGCTGTCCTCGGATGCCAGAAAGAGCGCGACGGAGGCGATGTCCTCGGGCTGGGCGATGCGGCCTGCCGGAGTCTGCGCCAGAAGGGCGTCGTACATCGTGGTGCCTCCCACGGCATCCGCAATGCCCTGCAAACCGGGCGTATCCGTCGCCCCGGGAGAGAGGACATTCACCCGAATGCTGCTACCCTGCAGGTCGAGCGCCCAGCTGCGCGCAAGATTGCGGATCGCTGCCTTGCTGGCGCTGTAGATGCTGAAGGCCGGCGTTCCCTTTATTCCGGTCGTCGACCCGGTCAGGATGATCGAGGCTCCGGCGCTCATCAGCGGCAGCGCTTTCTGCACGGTGAAGACGGTGCCCTTCACGTTCACGGCGAATGTCCGGTCGAAAGCCGCGTCGGTGATATGCCCCAGCGGCTCGAGGTGCCCGACGCCCGCATTGGCGAACAGGATATCGAGACGACCGTGCCGCGTCCGGACGACCTCGAACAGGTGATCGAGATCCTCGGAGGCAGTCACGTCCCCCTGGATCGCCGTCACGTTCACGCCGATCCTGGCGCTGGCCTTTTCCAGTTCCTCCTTCCGGCGCCCCGTGATGTAGACATGCGCCCCTTCCGCCGCGAAACGCCTTGCCGTGCTCAATCCGATACCGCTGTTTCCCCCGGTGACGACGGCGACCTTGTTTTCGAGCTTGCCCATGATGTCTCCTTGTTGAGCTGAACCGGACAGCTTGACGATACACGCCCTGTTTTGCCAGTATGCACCAAAAGGTAAGTGCAAATTGGGCTCTCTCTTGACCTCTTCCCCTCAATTCACCTGCGGCCTGGACGCGGCTCTCTTTGTCATGGGCGGGAAGTGGAAATCTCTCATCGTCTACCATCTGATGCAGGGCACGCTGCGTTACGCCGAGCTGCGGCGCGCCGTCGGCAGGGCCAGCGACAAGGTTCTGACCCAGCAATTGAAGGAGTTGATCGCCGACGGGGTCATCGCACGGCATGATTTCAGGGAGATCCCGCCTCGGGTGGAGTATTCGCTGACGCCATTCGGCAAGAACCTTGCGCAAGCCCTTGTCCAGCTTTGCGAATGGGGCGCGCAGCATACCGACGAGATCGAAGCGATCGTTCAACGCCGCGCTCGCGCGCGGTGATACCCCCGGCCTGACCTGATGTGATGGAATGCCTTCCCACCAACCCGTGCTGCCCTGACGGCCCGGGGCGCGGCGAGCCGCTCGGAATTTGATCGTGACGGTCTTTGTGCGCCGTCGTCGGTGGAAGACATTCCCGACAAACACAGCTTGATGTTGCTATGGAAAGGCAGTAGCGGGTTTCCGACAAATTTGCTCAACAATGGGGATGTCCAATGTGGAATAAATCGGCCGTGGCGATTGCCATCGCAGCGTCAACCTGCCTTGGCTCTGCGGCGCGGGCACAGACGAACTATCCTCTGACGATCGAGAACTGTGGCCAGTCGATCACGTTTGACGCGCCGCCGCAGAACGCCGTCGCGCTTGGCCAGAACAGCGCCGAGATCATGCTGATGCTGGGACTCGAGGACCGCATGGCGGCAACGGCCTTCTGGCCGAACAAGGTGCTGCCCGAATTGGCCGAGGCGAACGCCGGGGTGGAGCTGTTGACGGTCGAGTTCCCCTCGCTGGAATCAGTGCTGGCGGTTCAGCCCGACTTCGTGGCGGCGATGCTGGTCACGCTCATGGGGCCGGACAGCAAGGTGGCCAAGCGCGAGGACTTCGAGAGTCTGGGCATTCCCACCTACCTGTCCCCGAGCGCCTGTTCGGTGACCGAAGTCGCCACCGACATCTATGGCGCGCGCTCGGAGCTCTGGACCATGGATCAGCTCTACAAGGAGATCGAGGATCTGTCGCGGATCTTCGATGTCGCGGATCGCGGTGAGGCCGTGATTTCGGATCTGAAGGCGCGCGAGGCGGCGCTGCGCGGGCGCTTCGAGGATCGCGAGGACCTGTCCTTCCTGTTCTGGTTCTCGAGCCCGTCGCCCGAGGATGACGCATATCTTGCCGGCGGCAACGGTCCGTCGACCTATATCGCCGATCTTCTGGGCGGCGAGAACGCCGTCAAGGCCGAGTCCGAATGGCCGACCCTCGGGTGGGAAGGCATCATGGCGACCGACCCCACCGTGATCGTCGCTGCCCAGGTCGACCGCAAGCGCTGGAGCCTCGACGAGGCCGAGAACAAGATCGCCTTCCTCGAGAACGATCCGATCGTCAGCCAGATGGAAGCCGTTCAGAAGGGACGCATCGTCGTGATGCCGGGTGCTGCGACCAATGCCAGCATCCAGACGCTCTACGGCGCCGAGGAGGTGGCCGAGCAGCTCGAGGCGCTCGACCTCTCGGAATGAGGACGGGCGTCCTGGATCGCGGTATGGTGCGGCTCGGGCTGCTGACGCTGGTCTCCGCCACGGTCCTGGCCTTTGCCATCGCCTTCGCGACTGCCATCGGGGATTACACGATCGGGCTCGGCACGGTGTCCCTGGCCATCACCAACGGGCTCGGACTGACCGCTGCCGACCTTCCGCGCATCGAGGAAAGCGTGGTCTGGGACCTGCGGCTCAGCCGGGCGCTCGTCGCGGCACTCGCCGGGGCCGGTCTGGCGCTCTGCGGCGCGATCCTCCAGGCGCTTCTGCGCAACCCGCTGGCCGAACCCTTCGTGCTGGGGATCTCGGCCGGCGCCTCGACCGGCGCGGTCTGCGTGATCATCCTCGGCATCGGTGCGGGCAGCCTCACGCTCTCGGCCGGAGCCTTTGGCGGGGCCTTCGCGGCCTTTGGTCTGGTGGCTTTGCTGTCGAACGGCGCGACGAGCGGGCCGAGCCACACGATTCTTGCCGGCGTCGCCGCCTCGCAGCTCTTCAATGCGCTGACCTCCTACATCGTGACCACCTCGGGCAACGCCGAACAGGCGCGCAACGTGATGTTCTGGCTCCTGGGCAGCTTCGGCGGCGTGCGCTGGCCCGATTTCCAGCTGCTGCTGGTGATCGTGCCGATGGGCCTCGCGCTCTGCATCTACATGGCGCGCGCCCTCGACGCCTTCACCTTCGGGGACGAGGATGCCGCCGCGCTCGGCGTGCCGGTGGGGCGGATACGCCTCGTGCTCTTCGCCGTGACGGCGGTGATGACGGCGACCATCGTCAGCATGGTCGGCGCGATCGGTTTCGTAGGACTTGTCGTCCCCCATGCCGCGCGCTTCGTCGTGGGGCCGATGCACATGCGCCTCTTGCCCGCATGCGCGGTCATCGGGGCGATCTTCATGGTGACCGCGGACATCGTGTCGCGGGTGATCGTGGCGCAGCAGACGGTGCCGATCGGCGTCGTCACCGCGCTCGTGGGCGTGCCCTTCTTCGCGATCATCCTCTATCGCGCGCGGCCGCAGGCATGAGCGTGGTGGCGAAGGACCTCACCTGGGGCGTGCGGCGCAAGACCATCGTGTCGGACGTGTCGCTCATCGTGTCGCCCGGTGAGACGCTCGGTCTGATCGGGCCGAATGGCTCGGGCAAATCCTCGCTGCTGCGGCTTCTGGCGGGGCTGCGCCGCCCCGGGTCCGGCCGGGTCGAGATCAATGGACAGGACATCGCGAAGGTCTCTCGAAAGGCGCTGTCGCGCCAGGTCGCTTTCGTCCAGCAGAGCGCGGCGACCGACACCAATGTCACTGTCGCCGATGTGGTGCGGCTTGGGCGAACCCCGCATCGTTCCGCGCTCGCGGGCTGGTCTAAAACCGACGAGGCAGCGGTCGGCGGGGCGCTGGAGCGCGTCGACATGACATCGCGCAGCAGACAGGCGTGGCAGACCCTGTCCGGCGGTGAGCGGCAGCGGGTGCACATTGCCCGTGCGCTGGCGCAGACGCCGCAGGTGATGTTCCTCGACGAGCCGACCAACCATCTCGACATTCATCACCAGATCGAGATCCTGCGCATGGTGCGCGATCTGGACCTGACCAGCATCATCGCGCTGCACGACCTCAACCTCGCCGCCATGTTCTGCGACAGGATCGTGGTTCTCAAACAGGGGTCTGTCTGTGCCTGCGGGACGCCACAGGCCATACTCACGCGAGATCTTCTGCGCGACGTGTTCCGCGTCTCGGCGCACATCGACGGTTCGGCGGATGCCGGCCGCCCGCATATACGCTACAGCGCTGAATGAGACACTTTGGATCGAGCAGCATGATACACCTTTCCCCGTCGCACTCCGAATTCCGGCCCCCGCGGTCGTGAACGTGTCTCTCCCCCCGGCAACCGCCCTGCCGTTCCTGCCGAACGAAGCCTTCGGGGTCACGCTGCGCATCCTTTCGACGCTCGCCTTCGCTCTGATGGGCGTTTGCGTCAAGGCGCTCGGGGACACGGTTCCGCTCGGACAAATCGTGTTTTTCCGCTCCGCGATCGCCCTTCTGCCGCTTGCCGCATACCTTTGGTGGCGTGGCGACTGGCCCGGCGGTCTCAGGACGTCGCGACCATTCGGGCATATCGGGCGCTGTCTTCTGGGCGCAGCGGCAATGTTCACCTCCTTCGCGACGATACGCCTGTTGCCGCTCGCCGAAGCCACGATGCTGTCCTATCTCGCGCCTGTCATCCTCGCCGTGCTGGCCTGGGCGCTTCTGAAAGAACGCCTGACCGCGCGGCGGATTGCCGGGGTGGCCCTTGGCCTCGCGGGCGGGGCGGCATTCTGCCTGCCCGCTGTCGCGGGCGCCTTGCCCGGCGCGGGGGGCCTTGGCGTGTCTCTGGGCATTCTCACAGCCATGCTGACGGCCGGCGCCTTGATCCAGGTGCGGCGTCTCACATTGCTGGGCGAAGGCGCTGGCGCCATCGCCTTCTGGTTCGCCGTCGTATCCGCCTTGTGCGGCCTTGCCACCGCTCCCTTGGGATGGAGCTGGCCCGGTACGGCCGGCATGCTGCTGTTGATCGCGACCGGTCTTGCCGGCGGCCTCGCCCATATTCTGATGACGCTGGCGTTCCGCCATGCCGATGCCTCCGCCCTGGCACCCTTCGAATATCTCTCGGTGCTCTGGGCCACGGCGCTCGGCATCGTCGTCTTCTCCGAGGTGCCCGGCCCGGCCTTCCTTCTTGCGGGTCCGCTGGTCCTGGTCGGAGCCATCATCGCCCGGCCAGCGAAAGCCAGGTAGAGGGCACAATGGCCGGCGCTCAAGTCCGTTGGCGCCAAGGCGCAATACTGGTCGGACGCCTCCGGGCGCTGGGAGAAGAAGGCCGAGACCTGAGCACCACCTGCGCAATGGCGTGCTGAAACGACGTCAGACTGCGGAAGGCTTTGCCCGGGCATCGATCCGCACGGGGAAAGCGGTTCATATCGATATGTATTTCGCGTTCTTGAGGGTGGTTAGTGCCTCACGGGAGGCGTGTCAGTCACAGCCTGAACCGGATTTTAATCCAAGGTGCATCTGGCGTGTGCGCAAACGAGCTTGGCTAGGATTGATCCAAATGACCTCGGTAATTCTAGCCCTTCAAATTCATAACAGTTCGAACCTTTCCGACCTGCTTAGCCGGGCAACCCAGAGCTAGCGCATTAGATAACTTCAAATTTTGTTTGCTTCTTTGCATCCCAAGTTGCGCCGCGACTTTCAGCAATATAAGCGCTAGCTTTTCTTTCTTCTCTTTCGCTGCTACTCTTAATAATCCCCATCGCGGTTTTCACTGATGACGCTCCGGGCAACAGATCAAGCGCGATCCCTTCAACGAGCTGGACGCTTACTTCTTTGAGCCCCTCTCGCCCTACTGCCTTAACAAGAGCCTCTCGTTCAAATGCTCTTACCACATCATTCATTCCAGATACAATATCCCCTAGCTCTTGATTGTGTAGCGAACTTGTCTCACCACGGATCCAGCGCCTGAAGGAACTTGCGTAGTGATGTTGCCGAAGTTCTTCAATAACAGGATGGTATGGGCCGTCAGGCCCGGTAATGTCATAAATTCCATCAATTGTGAGTAGATGATCTGCTATACGCACTGCCCGATCTTCATCTTCGTTTCGAAGCCAAGCCCATTCTTGAGGGAGCGACATTTGTCTGGTCACCCCGTTGAGAACTGGAGTGAAGTCGTTACCAAGCTTTTCAAGGATAATAAGATCTCGGGCGTGGCATAATGCGTCCAAGTTCCCGTTTAGAGTTCTTTTGAAGAAGTTTACTCCATGGGTGTGATTGTCAGGACCATTGAACCCATAATACCTCTCCATGAAGGTACTATAGCCATCTGGGTGGATTGAATTTAAGTCCAAATTCTTGGGTATGCCGTCCGCAATATTTCGTGCGATTTCATCGTCTATATCTATGTCATCGTACTCTTCCGAGACAAACTTGACATAGTGCAAACCTCTCATCGACTGGGGGCAAATGCTACGGCAGGGGAACCATATTTCATCAAATAAGACGAAAATCCCAGTGGCGCCCACTAAAATAGGGTTCGGCGAGGATGATGTATCGCTCGGAACCTTAAGTGCTGTGTTCTCGTAATCGTACCCAACGGGCGTAGAGAACCCAATATAGGCTTTACTCATATAAAATTCTACTCCTCAATATTTCGTCTTAGCCATCTGCAAGAAAAATTCTCAAAGAGTGATCTGTTAGCCCAAAGACAATCGGCTGAAGATTCGATGGCAGAACTGATAAATGCACGCCTACGGCGATTGCGCCAGCCTAAATGAAGGTCTCTACCCACCGCCGGTTGGCCACTGACGTTGCGCTCATCAAGCGCTTGCTGTATGCAGCATCGCTGCCGTTCCTCCACGCCGCAGCTAATGGTAGGACTCCGCCGTCTGTTTAGTTCGTGCCGCATCGAGGGGCGCGACCCTAGCCGAATGTTTAATTCCACATAGTGATAAGGGTGCGGTCGCGGCTGCCCCGAACTTTCGGAAACGGCCGTTTGTATGGACTGCTGCGCCCGAGATAGGGGTCCGAGAAGGGCTCGGCGCCGCCGCACCATGGTTCCGACGGAGAGAAGGCCATTGGTGATCGCCGTCCTGATCCGAACTGTACACCGTCACGTGACGATGAGCGGCACGGATCGACATCGAACTGGCTCGGGACCGTCGATGCGGCACGGAACACCGGTTTCCCCGGCGCAGGACGGCCAGGCCCTCAGCGTGTGAGCGTGAGCTCGCCGTTCGAGATCTCGATCCGGCCCCAGCGCTGGAGGTATTCCATGCCGAGCAGGGATTGCCGCATTTCGCCGCCGTTCACGACGGCCGGAAGGTCGTGGTCGGTCACCGGCCCGAGGGTCATGCTGGCGATGCGCACCGGGGCCGTGCGGACCTCTCCGTTGGCGGTCATGGCCCTGCCGAGATAGTCCAGACCCTCGGGGTCGAGCCCGGCGCGGCGGGCGTCCTCCTGCGCGAGCACCATGCCCGACGCTCCGGTGTCGACGACGAAATCGATCGGTGCTCCGTTGACCTCGGCGCGGATGTAGTAGTGTCCGTCCCTCTCGCGCGGGACCACGATGCGGTTCTCGTCGGAGAAGACGGTCTGGCGCGGGCGCACGCTGTCCTGGATGTCCTGCCAGAGCCCGACCACCGCGATCATCCCGATGAAGATCAGGCCCCAGGCCGCGGCCTGTTGCAGCGTCTTGTTCAGCGAGCTGCGCGCCTGCGACACGAACCAGCCCGCAAGGACCAGTCCGAGCAGTGCCAGGTAGACCAGCCGGCCGATGTTGTCAGTGTCCATCCCCGCTCCCCCGCGTTGCGATCTTCAGATAGGGGCGCGTTCGGGCAATTTCAGCCCGCGTGGACCCCAAAACCAAAGGCGCGGACGCCGTCGAGCACGAATTGTACCGAAAGCGCCGCGAGCAGCATGCCGAAAAGGCGTGTCAGAACGACGATGCCGGTCTGGCCGAGGATCTTCGCGATAAAGCCCGCGGCAAGGAAGAACCCCAGCACCACCAGGATCACCGCCGCCGTCGCACCGAGCACGATCGCCGATCCCTGTGCACCGGGGTGCTGGGCCATCAAAAGCACGATGGAGGTGATGGCACCCGGTCCCGCGATCAGCGGAATCGCCAGGGGAAATACGGAGGGGTCCTCGTGATCGGTCGCATTGCTGCGATCCTCCCGGCGCTTGTTGCGGCGTTCGAACAGCATGTCGAGCGCGGTCAGAAACAGCAGGATGCCGCCCGCGATCCGGAAGGCCGGCATGGTGATGCCGGCAACGCCCAGGATCTGGTCCCCGAAGATCGCAAAGGCCAGCAGGACCAGCGATGCGATGCCGCAGGAAGTCAGCGCGATGCGCCGCTGCGTCGCATGGTCCATGTTCTGGGTGATGGCGATATAGAGCGGTGCCAGGCCGATCGGGTCGATGACCACGAACATGGTCACGAAGGCGGTAGAGATTGCAGCGTAGTCCAGTGTCTTTTCCCCGTCCGGCCTCAGGCCGACTTTGCCGTTTCCAGCTTTTCCATTGCGGCCATCCAGAGCGCCTCGGCGCGGTCAAGCGCTTCCATGACTTCGGCGTACTTGCGGTTCCAGACCTCGAGTTCGCCGACCTTGTCGTCCTCGTAAAGCGCAGGGTCCGCCAGCTTCGCCGCCAGCTTGTCGCGCATCACGTTGATCTTGCCGACGCGCTCTTCGGCCTTGCGCGCCTCGGCCTTCAGCGCGAGCCGCTCCTCGCGCCCGATGGCCTTCACCACCGGTTTGTCGCGTTTCTTTTCGGCTGGCTTGTCGGGCGAGAGCAGCAGGCGCCGGTAGGCCTCGAGATCGTCCTCGTAGGGCGTCACCGTCCCGCCCGAGACCAGCCAGAGGCGGTCGGCCACCATCGACAGAAGGTGCATGTCGTGGCTCACGAGGATCACGGCGCCTGAATAGACCGTCAGCGCCTCCACCAGCGCCTCGCGGCTCTCGATGTCCAGGTGGTTGGTCGGCTCGTCGAGGATCAGCAGATGCGGCGCATGCAGCGTGGCGAGCAGCAGCGACAGCCGCGCCTTCTGGCCACCCGACAGGCGCCCGACCTCGGTATCCGCCTGCTCGGGTCCCAGTCCGAACCCGGCAAGCTGGGCGCGCAGTTTCGTCGCCATGATGCCGGGCCGGGCCGAGATCATGTGCTGCAGCGGCGTCTCGTCGATGCGCAGCTCGTCCACCTGGTGCTGGGCGAAGAACCCCACGCGCAGCTTCTTGGCCTTCACTTCGCGCCCCGCCATCAGCGGCAGGCGTTCCGATAGCAGCTTGGCCAGCGTGGACTTGCCCTGGCCGTTGCGTCCCAGCAGCGCGATCCGGTCGTCCTGATCGATCCTGAGGTTCAGACGCGACAGCACCGCCTTGCCGTCATAGCCGGTGACGCCGCCCTCCATCGTGATGATGGGCGGGGACAGTTCGTCGGGTTCGGGGAAGGTGAACACCTTGCGCGCGACTTCTTCGGGCGGGGTGATGATCTCCATCTTCTCGATCATCTTGATGCGCGACTGCGCCTGCTTGGCCTTGCTTGCCTTGGCCTTGAAGCGGTCCACGAAGGCCTGCATGTGATCGCGCCGGGCCTGCTGCTTCTTGGCCATCGCGGACTGCAGGGCGCGCTGTTCGGCGCGCTGGCGGGCGAACTGGTCGTAAGGTCCCTGGTAGAAGGTAAGCTTGCGTTCCTCGAGGTGCAGGATCGCGCCCACGGCCCGGTTCAGGAGACCCCGATCGTGGCTGATGATTAGGACCGTATGCGGGTACTTGGCGAGATAGGCCTCGAGCCAGAGCGCGCCCTCGAGGTCGAGGTAGTTGGTCGGTTCGTCGAGCAGCAGCAGGTCGGGCTGGGCGAACAGCACCGACGCCAGCGCCACGCGCATCCGCCAGCCGCCCGAGAAGGCCGAGCAGGGCATCAGCTGCTCCGCGTCGTCAAAGCCGAGGCCCTTGAGGATTGTCGCGGCCCGCGCCTCGGCGGACCAGGCGTCGATATCGGCCAGGCGGGTCTGGATTTCGGCGATCCGGTGTGCATCGGTCTGGGTCTCGGCCTCCGCCATCAGCGCCGCGCGCTCTGTATCGGCGGCGAGCACCGTGTCGATGAGCGAGGTCTCGGACGAGGGAACTTCCTGCGCGACGCCGCCGATCTTCGCGCGTGTCGGAAGGGATATGTCGCCGGTATCGAGCGGCAGCTCGCCGCGGATGATGCGGAAAAGCGTCGTCTTGCCGGCCCCGTTGCGCCCGACGAGCCCGACCTTGTGGCCTTCGGGGATGGTCGCGCTTGCGTCCTCGAACAGCGGACGTCCTTCGACCGAGTAGCCTATGTTTCTGATCTTGAGCATGCCGCGCCCTTAGCAGAGCCGGAGGGCGCTTGAAAGCGGTGTTACCGGAACGGCTCGCCCGTCAGTTCGGTTTCGATGCGCACGGTGATCGCGTCGCCCACGCCGAAATCGGTCCCCGGAGGCGGCAGGCCCGCGTCGAGGCCGAACGCGGAGCGGTCGAATACCGTATCGGCCGAGAAGCCGATGCGCGCATGGGGCTCGAAAGGCTGTTCACCCCAGCTCTGGTTGAACGATACCTGCATCTTCACCGGCGCGGTGACTCCCTTGAGCGTCAGGTCCCCCGTCACGTCGGCGGTCCGTTCGCCGGTGCGTTCGATCAGGGTCGAGCGGAATGTGATGTCGGGATGGCCCGCGGCGTCAAGCCAGTCGGGACCCAGAAGCATCTCGCGGAAGCCTTCCGGCGGTTTGGGCAGGTCGAGCGAGTCGGTCCGGATCGTGACCTCCAGCAGGGCGCTTTCCGGATCGTCGGGGTCGAGGGCGAGACTGCCTGCGATGTCATCGAAGCTTGCGGTGTAGTCCGAAAAGCCGATGTGGTTGATCGAGAAGACGACCGAGGTATGGGAGGGATCTATGGTGAATGTCTGCGCCGGAAAGCTTCGGTCGATGTCCTGAGCGGCACAAATGCTGGCAAGCGCAATGGCGGAAAGGAAGGATAGGGCAAGGCGCATCTGATAGGCTCCGTCCTGCGTCAGGAAGGTCGTAGCACAGGGAAAGAATCGCGCAAGGGGCCACCTGGCCGGCCAGGGATCCGGCGGACGCCCCCTGGAAAACCCCGGGGGGCCGTTGGCCGGGCTTCCCAAGTCATTTCGCCCGTGATAGTCGGGCGCCGACGCAAGGACAGGCCCCCGCAAGGGCCAGGAACAGGAGACAGCCCATGGCCCTCGAACGCACTTTCTCGATCATCAAGCCCGACGCGACGCGCCGCAACCTCACCGGCAAGATCAATGCCAAGTTCGAGGAGGCGGGTCTTCGCATCATCGCCCAGAAGCGCATCCACATGACCAAGGCACAGGCCGGCGTGTTCTACGCGGTGCATTCCGAGCGCCCGTTCTACGACGAGCTGTGCGAGTTCATGTCCTCCGCCCCGGTCGTGGTGCAGGTCCTGGAAGGCGAGGACGCCATCACGAAGAACCGCGAAGTCATGGGCGCGACGAACCCCGCCGATGCCGCCGCGGGCACGATCCGGGCCGAATTCGCCGAAAGCGTGGGCGAAAATTCGGTCCACGGCTCCGACGCGCCTGAAACGGCCGCTGCAGAGATCGCGTATTTCTTCTCGGGCATCGAACTGGTCGGCTGATTCGATCAGGCTGGCGGGCGCACGGCCTGCCGCTCAAGACCGCGCGCCGCCCTTCATGGGGCGGCCCGCACGCCGATTTCGTCCAGCGCACGATCCAGAGCGCCGAAATCCGCGTCGAAGGCTTCTGCCTTGAGGGCGTCGAAGCGCCGGCGCAGGGCCTCCTTCTCGGCGCCCTTGCAATCGTTCCAGGGTCTGCCCTGAAGCGCCATCACGAGGACATAATATCCGATGAAATGCGGCCGCGTGCCGGCGCGCAGCATTCGGGCATAGGCCGCATCGGCTCCGATCGCGCGCAGGTCCTCGGCCGATCTGATGCCGGCCCGCGCGCAGGCTTCCTCGCAGGAGGGGCCGAGGTTTCGGATCGAGGAGACGGGCAGGGGCATGGCCGCGAGCCTAGGCGATGGGGCTACCCCTGTCACCATTGCCGGTTCAGATGCTGGCGTAATCCGTGATCAGAGGCATTTCCGGCTCCTGATTGCTTTGGTCCTTCCGGGCGGCCTGGGTCGTCCTCTGGGGT
Source organism: Sulfitobacter sp. LCG007 (assembly GCF_040801785.1). NCBI lineage: Bacteria > Pseudomonadati > Pseudomonadota > Alphaproteobacteria > Rhodobacterales > Roseobacteraceae > Roseobacteraceae bacterium LCG007. Next base: position 1,417,163 of record NZ_CP161805.1, read on the forward strand.
GGGCGCGTCTCGCGCAGGGTCTTGTTTTCGTCTGCCATCTGCCAGCTCCCGCTGCTCTGCCTTTTGCTGTCCCCAGATGAAACTTGCCCGCCATCCTGACGACAGGAAGGCGTTACCGGGATGGTTTTGTGGCAGCAACCCATCCCCGATGCACGTTCAGCGCCTTCCCATATCGCCGCGACCGCGCGATTCGCCATAGGCAAATCGCCTCCGGCCACCGAAACTTCCGTGACGTCGATGCTTCGCTGTCACGCATTGCGCAGGCGCGGTGTGGGAGTGGTGGAAAGTCAGGCGCAAAACGAAGGAGAGCGGCCCTTTCGGGCCGCTCCCGCTCCGTGAGTGGCGGCCCGTGGCCGCCTGTCGCATCTCTTCAGCGAAGCAGTTGGCGGTGATCCGCGACGGTCTGCGCCGCAAGACCGGTCCGACCGGCCCCGTGATCTTCGCCCGAATTGTAGACGAACCGCTTCAGAAGCTCCGTCTGGAACTCGAGCTCTTCCGCCTTGTCCGCCAGCTGCTTCGCCATATCGTCGAGCCTGCCCGATCTGTCGGGCCACTGGTTGTAGCGGCAGAGGTTCAGGATCGGCAGACAGATGTCGGCCAGGATATGGGTGGCAAGCCGTTCGTTCTGGTCGGTCACGGTTTGCTGAAAGCCGATTTCCGGCCGGAAGGCGAGGTTGACCGCGCCGAGGAACTCCTTGAAGCGGAAGATCGCATTGCGCGAGCCGTTGTTGACGTCGGTGATCAGGACATGCACGCCGGACAGGGCGAGACCCGGCAGTTCGACCAGGAACTCCGGCAGCGAGAGCACATGTGCTCCGGTCGCGGGCAGGCCACTGATCACGGACCGGATCGCCGCGGCGATCTTCTCGACGATGACATCCTCGAGTGTCGCCAGCGTGGGAAACGACGTCCGGTTTCTGAAATGGTGACTCGTGACCTCGCATGCCCTCACGTCCACCGTCGTATCGCGGATCACAAGGTTGAAGGACAGCCGCCGCGAGGACAGACGAGATGCGCCAATGAGGTCCAGTTCAGTTCTGTTCATGTTCGCCGCCCAGCTATTCCTTTGATTTTAGAAGAATTACATCAACCTATCTTAACGACGTCTTAACGTGGAGTGCGTGGCGAGGGGGAATTCGGAAGCAGGAGATCGGCAAGCATGTATTGACCGCTCTCGCAAAGCGGGATGAGATTAACGTGCGCGCAACTATCGGTTGCCAATCGACCTTAATGATCAGACATTAAGGGTGTCGGAACGCGGCGAACGGGGTCAGAACCAATGGAGGGTGATGGTGGATAGGGACGACGACCTGACAATCATCGGAATCGGGTCATCTGCAGGCGGGCTCGAGGCGATCCGGGAACTGGTGGCGACACTGCCGGCCGATCTCAAGGTTACTTACGTGATCGTCCAGCACATGTCTCCGCACCACAAGAGCCTGATGACCGAACTCGTGTCGCGCCAGACCGAACTCAAGGTGCAGGACGCCACCGACGGTGTGGTGCCCCAGCCCAACGTCATCTACATAACTCCGCCAAAGACCGACATCATCTATGACAGCGGCAAGCTCCGGCTGATCGAACCCAGCCCCGAGGTCGCCTCTCCGCGTCCCTCCGTCGACCGGTTCCTGCTCAGTCTCGCGGACAAGCACGGCGAGAAGTCGATGGCGATCATCCTGTCGGGCACGGGCACCGACGGCGCCTATGGTGTGCAGGCGATCCGGGAGGCCGGCGGGATCACCATCGCACAGGACGCCGGAAGCGCGAAATACGACGGAATGCCGACGGCGGCGGTGCAGACCGGGTGCGTCGACCTGATCCTGCGCCCGCACGACATCGGCAAGCACCTGCAGAAGATCCTGACCGCGCCGCGCGACTTCGAGGATCTGAAGAAGGCCTCACATGACAAGAATCCGCTGTCGGATCTGCTGCAGATCCTGCTTGCCCGCACCCGCGTCGACTTCCACGATTACAAGCAATCCACCGTCAAGCGTCGCATCGACCGCCGCATGATGGCGCTCGGCATCGAGAGCCGGGAGGAATACACCCAGTTCTGCCGCGACAACCCGCAGGCGGTGGACGCGCTCTTCAAGGACCTGCTGATCTCGGTCACGCGCTTTTTCCGCGACAAGGGCGAATTCGACCGCCTTGCGGCAATGATTCCCGCTTTGCTTGAAAAGCACAGCGACAGACCGCTGCGGGTCTGGATCGCCGGTTGCGCAACGGGGGAAGAGGCATATTCCGTTGCGATCCTGCTTAGCGAAGCTCTCGGCGGGCCAAAAGTCCAGCTCAAGGACTATGTGCAGATCTTCGCCACCGATATCGACAAGGATGCGCTGGCCGTGGCGCGCCGCGGTGTCTACGGCATCGCCGCTCTCAACAACATCCCGAAGGCGTTCGCAGAGCAATATTTCATCCGTCAGAACGACGGCATCCGGGTAATCGATTCGCTGCGCTCGGCAATCCTGTTCTCGGATCACAACGTCTGCCAGGATCCCCCGTTTCAGAAGATCGACCTCCTGTGCTGCCGCAACCTGCTGATATATTTCAACAACGGCCTGCAGTACCGGGTGATGTCGCGTTTCCACTACGCCCTGAACCCCTCGTCGCTGCTATTTCTCGGCACCGCGGAAAGCATCGCCGGATCAGATGAATTGTTTATCCAGGACAAGAACTCTCAACATATCTACCGCAAGCGATCGATCCAGCGGCAGGAGAACGTTCCGTTTTCCCGCGCGCGGGAGGGGTCGAACAAGCGGCTTTCGAAGCCGAATGCACAGCCGGCCGCCGGACAGTCGACCGAAAGGCAGATGTTCGAGGCGCTCCTGCTCGGTCTGGGCAAGAACTCGATCCTTGTGACCGACGAATATTCCATTGTCCGCGTTCAGGGAAACGTCAGCCCGTTCATAGAAATGAACGCGCAGAGCAATCTCAAGATGCACATCGATCTCCTGCGGCGCCCCTACCGCGAGGAGGCGCGGTCGCTGGTAGCTCTGGCGCTGAAGAGCGGCGAGCATCGCAGCGGTATACGCCACGAGATGAACGCGGACAATCGAACGGATCTGCGCCTCGACGTCTATCCGATCATTGCCCGCGACATCAACGAACGCGCGGCGCTGGTGGTGTTCAACGAGCTGCCTGCAGAACGCCAGCGGAGCAAGCGGGGATCGGCGGACGAGGATCGCCACTCACCCGAGAACGACCGGATCCGGGTGCTCGAGGACGAGGTGGCGACGACACGCGAGGTGCTGCAGCAAACCATCGAGGAGCTCGAGACGTCGAATGAGGAGCTCCAGTCGCTCAACGAGGAACTGCAGTCGACCAACGAAGAACTTCAGGCGACCAACGAAGAGCTCGAGACCTCCAATGAGGAGTTGCAGTCGACGAACGAGGAACTGATCACCGTCAACGAGGAATTGCAGGTGACCGCGGCCGAACTGAGCGGCCGGACCGGAGAACTGATGTCGGTTCTTGAAACCGCGCCGCTGGCGATCATGGTGCTCGACCCGGCCCTGCAGATCGTCCAGGCGACCAATGCGGCCGCCGAGCTCTTCGGCCTCGCGCGGCCCATAGCGAACCCCCATGTGAGCCAGTGCAGCCTGCCAGAGAACTTCCCCTCGCTCGCGCCCATCTGCAGCGAGACGCTGAAGCTCGGCGAGGCGGTGGACAAGGAATTCAAGTCGCGCGGCGCTCAGGTCAAGCTGACCTGTTCACCCTTCTTCGACATGCGCGGCCAGATGAAGGGTGTCACGCTGGTGGTCTCGGAATTCCCGGGCATGGCGCTTGAGATGGACATGCTTCTGGACCATGCGCAGATTCATATGATCAGCCGCTCGCCGGACAGCAAGATCGTCAGGATCAGCGAATGCGCCGCCGCCGCCCTGGGCACGACGCGCAAGGAAGCCGAGGGTGACAGCTATCGCGATCTGGTGAACGAGGCCGCGGCGCGAGATGCGTGGGACGAGGACCACAAGCTCATCGACGGGACGGATGGCATACGGCATTCGACCCGCACCGTCGAAAGCAGATTCGGGGACCGTCGGAGCTGGATGCGCGAGTTCCGCTTCCTCATGCCCGAAACCGAAGCGCGCAGCACATCGGTCTATACGATCGCCTTCGATGTCACCGATCTGATCGAGGGTGCAGAGCGGCGTGAAGCGGGAGAATAGCCCGAGGGTCTAGTCGCCGTTCCCGTCCAGGCGGACGCTCTGGCCGACGGTCGTGCTTTCCTGTGCGGTGAACCCTGCCTCCTCGAGGCCGATGCCGGCCACGGCAGTGATCACCGCGCAGGCAACGAGTGCGAGCAGAAACGCTTTCATCCTCTATTCCCCCGGAACCCGATGGGCATCGGCGCGCGACGGCGATCTGGCGTCCGCCTCGACCTTCTCGACCCAGAGGCTGTGATGCTCGCGCGCCCATTCCTCTTCGACCATTCCCGTGCCCATGGCCTCGAAGGCGCCTTCCATGCCGATCGTCCCGATGTAGATATGCGCCAGGATGATCGCCATCATCACGAAGCCGACGATGGCGTGCCACAGCTGGGCATATTGCATCTCTTCCTGCGGCGTCAGGTTCTCGGGCAGGGGCCCGAAACCGAACAGTCCGCTGACGCCCCATTCGTTGGCCAGATGGAAGCTGTGACCGAACAGGTGGAACTCGAACGGGAAGATCAGGGATAGCCCCGAGACCGACACCGATGTGCCGAGGATGATGACGGCCCAGAAGATCATCTTCTGACCTGCATTGAACTTCTCGGCCGGAGGATGGCCATGCCCGACGATCCCGCCACCCTTGGCGAGCCATTTCAGGTCGACGAGCTTGGGGATATTGTGCGCGACCCAGAAGATGAACACGACCACCAGAGCCAGCATGAAGGCCCAGGAGATGTTGTTGTGGATCCATTTGGACCCGATGGCGAGCGTCGCGAAGGCATCCTTGCCGAACGCCGGAATCATGAACTTGCGCCCGAAGAGCGAGACGAGCCCGGTCACGGCCAGCAGGATGAAGGATGTCGCGAGAACCCAATGGGCAAAGCGTTCGATGCCCGTGAAACGCTCGATCATGCGGCCTGTCCGTTCGCCGGTGATGCGGATCCGACCACGGATCAGGTAGAACAGCGCGAGAAGGGCAATGGTGCCGAGCAGCAGATATCCGCCATAGACCAGCAGCGGTCCGCGACGGACTTCGAGCCACCACATGCCGCCGTCCTGCACAAGTACGTCCGCCGCCGGACCGTTGGCCTGTGTGATCATCTTTGCACTGTCGAAGCGCACCTCCCGCCACAGGTCCGAATCAGACGCACCGCCAAGCGTGCCGAGCTGACTATCGACGGGCGCGGCGTTCTCGGGGTTTCCTGTCTGGCTGGCGCGGAAAGAGTTGTCGACCTCAAGCCCCTTCTGGCGCCGCATGATGTCCTCGAGCGTCTGTGCGCCCCCGGTGGCGGAGCGGTCCGGTGGGGTCGTGGCGATGTCCTGCGCCATCGCCGGTGCCATGGGGACGAGATGCAGGGTCGCAAACAGCAGAACCGCAATCAGAAGCCGCATGTCATGTCCTTTCCGATCCGTATCGGTTCTTGTGGCCAAGGGATCGCGCCGGGAATGCCGGCGCGCGGGCGAACGATCATCCGTCGACCTGCAATGGGCACGGGCGGCAAGGCAGCCCGTGCGCAGGAAGGCGCAGGTCAGCCGCCCTTCTGATCGTAGGCCGTCCCCCAGCCCCAGGCGCCCGAACCGAAGCCACGTGCGACGACACGTTCGCGGTAGATTCCCGAAACGACGTCGCCGTCTCCGGCCAGCAGCGCCTTGGTCGAGCACATCTCGGCGCAGATCGGCAGCTTGCCCTCGGCGATCCTGTTGCGCCCGTATTTCTGGAACTCGGCCTCCGAGTTGTTCTCCTCGGGACCGCCCGCGCAGAAGGTGCACTTGTCCATCTTCCCGCGCGAACCGAAGTTGCCGGCCTGGGGATACTGCGGCGCGCCGAAGGGGCAGGCGTAAAAGCAGTAGCCGCAGCCGATGCAGAGATCCTTGGAATGCAGCACCACGCCATCCTCGGTCTGGTAGAAGCAGTCTACCGGGCAGACCGCCATGCAGGGTGCATCCGAGCAGTGCATGCAGGCGACCGAGATCGACCGCTCGCCAGGCGCGCCGTCATTGATCGTCACCACGCGCCGCCGGTTGATGCCCCAGGGAATCTCGTGTTCGTTCTTGCAGGCCGTGACGCAGGCGTTGCACTCGATGCAGCGTTCGGCGTCGCAGAGAAACTTCGCTCTTGCCATAGTCGTTCTCCCTTATGCCGCCCAGATCTTGCAGAGAGTGGCCTTGGTCTCCTGCATCTGGGTCACGCTGTCGTAGCCGTAGGTCTGTGCCGTGTTGCAGGACTCGCCAAGCACGATCGGGTCCGCGCCTTCCGGGTACTTGCCTCTGAGGTCCTCGCCCTCGAGCCATCCGCCGAAGTGGAAGGGCATGAAGGCCACGCCGGGCGCCACGCGCTCGGTCACCATGGCCATCACATGGATCTTGCCGCCTTCCGGCCCCTCGACCCAGACCATCGTTCCGTCGCGGATGCCGAGATCGTTGGCATCGCGCGGGTTCACCTCGACGAACATGTTCTGCTGAAGCTCGGCGAGCCATGGGTTCGACCGCGTCTCGTCGCCGCCACCCTCGTACTCGACCAGCCGCCCCGATGTGAGGATCATCGGATAGTCCTTGGAAAAGTCGTTCTGCTGGATCGAGGCGTACATCGTCGGCACGCGCCAGAACTTCTTGTCCTCGTAGGTCGGGTATTCGCCCACGAGATCGCGGCGGTTCGTATAGAGCGGCTCGCGGTGCAGCGGTACCGGGTCCGGGAAGGTCCAGACCACCGCGCGGGCCTTGGCATTGCCGTAGGGCGCGCAGCCGTGCTTGATCGCGACCCGCTGGATGCCGCCCGAAAGGTCGGTCTTCCAGTTAACGCCGCCGACCTTCTCGTTGTAGTCCGATGGCAGTTCGCCCTGGTCGGACGTCTCGCCCACTTCCGCCTGGTTCGGACGCTGGTCGAGGAAGCCGCCGACCCATTCGATCATGCGCCGCTCGTACGTCGTCAGGTCCTTGTCCCAGCCGAGATCGACAAGCATCTGCATGGTGAACTCCGGGTAGCCGTCCTGGATCTCCGAGCCGACCGGCGCGACGCCTTCGGCAAGCAGGTTCTCGCCGTCCCGCTCGACGCCGAAACGGGCGCGGAAGCCCATGCCGCCCTCGGCCACGGGGATCGAGACATCGTAGAGGTTCGCCGATCCCGGGTGGTTCATCTCGGGCGTGCCCCAGGCCGGCCAGGGCAGGCCGTAATAGTCGCCGTCGGCAGGTCCACCCACCGCCCTCAGCGTGGTGCGGTCGAAGGTGTGCTGATTGGCCATGTGGGTCTTGAGCCGCTCCGGCGACTGGGCCGTGTAGCCGACCGTCCACATGCCGCGGTTGAACTCGCGCGTCAGGTCCTCGATCAGAGGTTCATCGCCGTTCATCTCGATATTGCGGAACAGCCGGTCGTCGAAGCCGAACTTCTTCGCGAATTTCGCGATGATGACATGATCGGGCAGGCTTTCGAAAAGCGGCTCCACCACCCTGTCGCGCCATTGCAGCGACCGGTTCGACGCCGTGACCGAGCCGTATGTCTCGAACTGGGTCGAGGCCGGCAGAAGATAGACGCCGTCCGTCCGGTCCTGAAGCACCGCCGAGACGGTCGGGTAGGGGTCCACCACGACCATCAGGTCAAGCTTTTCCATCGCCGTCTTCATCTCGAGCTGGCGGGTCTGCGAGTTGGGCGCATGCCCCCAGAGCACCATCGCCCGGGTGTTGTCGGGCTGGTCGATGTTTTCCTTGTCCTCGAGCACGCCGTCGATCCAGCGGCTGACGGTGATGCCCGGCTCGTTGATCATGAGCCGGTCCTTGCCGTCCTCTCCGGCCCCCGGCATCACCGCGAAGCGGCCGCGCAGCCAGTCCAGATCCTCTTCCCAGACCCGCGCCCAGTGCGCCCATGCGCCATCGATGAGGCCATAGTATCCGGGCAGGGTGTCGGCAAGCACACCGAGATCGGTTGCGCCCTGCACGTTGTCATGCCCGCGGAAGATGTTTGTCCCGCCGCCCGCAACGCCCATGTTGCCGAGCGCAAGCTGAAGAATGCAGTAGGCGCGCGTGTTGTTGTTGCCGTTGCTGTGTTGTGTGCCGCCCATGCACCAGATCACGGTGCCCGGACGGTTGTTGGCAAGCTGCATCGCCACGCGCCTGAGCTGGCTTCCCGGAGCCCCGGTCACGTTCTCCACGACCTCCGGCGTCCACTTCGAAACCTCGTCGCGTATCTCGTCCATGCCCCAGACACGGGTGCGGATGAAATCCTTGTCCTCCCAGCCGTTCTCGAAGATGTGCCAGAGGATCCCCCAGACCAGCGCCACGTCGGTGCCGGGGCGGAAGCGCACGAATTCGTCCGCATGCGCCGCCGTGCGGGTGAAGCGCGGATCGCAGACGATGAGCGGCGCGTTGTTCTGCTCCTTGGCCTTCAGCACGTGCTGAAGCGATACCGGATGCGCTTCGGCGGGGTTGCCGCCGATGATGAAGATCGCCTTGGAATTGTGGATGTCATTGTACGAGTTGGTCATGGCGCCGTAGCCCCATGTGTTCGCGACGCCCGCAACGGTCGTCGAATGGCAGATGCGCGCCTGGTGGTCGACGTTGTTCGTGCCCCAGTAGGCGGCGAACTTGCGGAAGAGGTATGCCTGCTCGTTGCTGTGCTTCGCCGAGCCAAGCCAGTAGACGCTGTCCGGTCCGCTTTCCTCGCGGATGGCCAGCATCTTGTCTCCGATCTCGTTGATCGCCTGCTCCCAGGAGATGCGCACCCAGGCGCCGCCTTCTTTCTTCATCGGGTACTTGAGGCGCCGCTCGCCATGGGCGTGCTCGCGCACCGAGGCACCTTTCGCGCAATGGGCGCCGAGGTTGAAGGGGCTGTCCCAGCCGGGTTCCTGACCGATCCAGACGCCGTTCTGGACCTCGGCGATCACGGTGCAGCCAACCGAGCAATGGGTGCAGACGGACTTGACGGTCTGAACCGCGCTTTCCGCCGCGCTTTGCGCCGTTGCGCGTGTCACCGATCCGCCGGTGGCTGCAATGGCCGCAAGACCGCCGATGGCGAGTCCCGAGCCCTGCAGGAAGCCCCTCCGATCGAGGCTTGTCCGCGCCACATCTGACAGGAGCGAGGGGCGTCCGGCGCGCCGCGAGACCCCGTTTGTCTTTTTCCTCAGCATATCGTTCTCCCTAGCTGCCCGGACCGCGCGGCCGGTGGCTCAGTCTCGTTTCGCCCTCAGAACCGGGCGCTCTCCAGATAGGCGCGGGTGTGGGCCGTATCCTGCATTTTGGTCGAGGTAAGGTCGACGGGCTGCGGCTCGGATGCCTGCGCGGCCTCGCCCGACGCGAGCGCGGCCACGGCCGCGGGTGCCGCGGTGCCTGCCAGCTTCAGGAAATCGCGCCGGCTTGCCCGGCTGTCCGTCTTGTTGCTCATGCCTTCTCTCCTCTTTCTCTGCCGGCGGGCGTCCCCGCCGCTTGCCCACGAACATGTCAGTCCGCGGTAAGTCTGAATGCTTCTTTTTCTATTTCCATGAAGGCGCTGCCAACGGCACCGACGCCTGCGTAAAGGATCGATCCCTTCGCCGCCTGCAGATCCGAGAAGAAATGCGGGGCCCAGGGGCCGATATGCCTGGCGAAGAACGCCTTCTGCTGTTCGAGCGCGACAGGTGCGCCGAAGCGCCCGACAATCATGCCGCCCATCATCTCCATCAGCGAGGCGATATTGTCTTCCGGTTCGAAGACGTTCTGGGCGCGTGTGATACCGAGCGCGGCCATGTCCTGACGCAGGCGCGCGAGAGGCTTCTCGTTCAGGAAGCCTGTCAGATAGTAGCTCGCATAGGGCAGAAGCTCGCCGCGCCCGAGACCTATGAAAAGCGCATTGTACTCGGCCGCCGTCGCCTTCGGCTTGCTGACCTTCGCCACGCGCGCGAGACCGGCGATGGCCTGCCCCAGCAGGGACCCGTCACCGGAAAGTGCGGCAGTCTGTTCGAGAAGGACCTGATCGGGCGGGCCGGAAAGCATGAGGCCAAGGTAGTTGTAGAGATCGGCCCGCAGACGGTCCTCGTCCGCAACCCCGGAACTCAGCGGTTGCGCCGTCATGCCCGGTCCTCCGGAAAGCGAAACCGCATCCGGCGGGGTGTGGGGGCTGCGGGAGCGGATGCCTCTGCCTGCTCGGCGGATGGCGTATCGAGGACGATCTGTGCCTCCGCATCCTCCGCAACATGCGTGTCGACGACAGCAACATCCCTGTCGGCGACCGGGGGCGTCATCGCGGGCGTTTCTGGCGCGGTGCCGCAGTCGGTTTCAAGCGGGGTCGCACTTTCATCGTCTGGCTCGGCTTCGGCCAGCGCCCTGACGCGCGCCCGCTCCTCGATATGTGCCAGCATCCCGCGCCCGACCTGATAGGCGGTCTTCAGCGGCGGCTGGTTCCGGCTCGCGGCGAGATAGTCGTCGTCGTAGTCATTCAGCCCGTCCACGCAGGCCAGCACCGGGTTGGACCGCCAGAGCCGGCGCAGCGCGCGGCGTTGAATGTGCTGGGGCACGGCACGCGCGAGAAAGGCCGCAAAATCGTCGCCGGCCGCCAGCCTGTCGGGATCAGGCAACCCGAGTTCCGCAAGGACTTCGGCGTCGGTTCTCTCCGCCGCGTCGCGCTCGACGAGCGCGCGCTCGTCCGCAAGGCTCGCAGCAATTTCGGCCTCTTGCTCGGCCCGGAGCGCGGCACGGCGGCGCGCCCAGTATCCATCGAGGCTCATGCCGTTTCCCCGGGCAGGCGACGGGCCGGGGCACGGTAGACATCCGTGGTCTGCGCGATTCGCGCATCGCCCACGCCATCGCGGGGACGGCCACCGCGTCCACGATCCCTCTGGCGCTTTACGAAGGGCACATGCTCGTGATGCCGCCCGGCGAATTCGCTCACCCACGCAAGCAGCGCAGGCGGCATGGCGACCTTCTCGACGATCACCTCGCCACTGTCGCAATGGTCCTGCGCCTCGTAGGGCGAGGCGGTCACGGTCGCCACCTCGATCGGCATGACATCACCTTCCCGCGAGGGACGCAAAACCACGTAGACCGACGGCGCGCGTGTCCCGAGCTCGAAAAGATACGCTTCCGTATCGGACCGGAACAGTGTCAGTCCGAGGGTCGCCGCGTGATATTCGCAGGCGTCGCCCTCACGGCGCAGGAGCTTCCATGAAGCGTCCGGTGCGCCGGGCAGGACAGCGACAGCCCGCCAGTTCCATTTCGCCCAACGCGTCACGCCAGCGCTCCGCCGGATCACGATCCCGAGGCGTATGGTCTGTGCATTGGGGTAGGTGACGGACAAGCTGCCTCCCTCGTTGCTGGAACTGTCGTCTGGCCCGATCGGATCGCCGGATACGTGCCTTCTCGCGCAATTCTTGACCCAAGGCACCAGAAATACAACAGAAAATTTCCCTGACGTAGGGCAACTAACCGTGAGACCGCGGTGCGGGGACGCTTGTACACCGCTAAGTGCAGGTTATGCATCCGGTTTTGCCATCCTGTATGCCGCCGTTGCCGCCAGAGAACCCCGCGCTGTGCGGAAATGCCGGTTTACGCGCCCCCCAATTCCTGAATAGCTACGCGGGCGGCGCGCCTTTCATCAACGCGCGGCGGCGATGGATCCAGGATCGGTGGAGGATATGGCCGGAAAGCTTCTCTTGTGTGATTGCCTCGGAACCCAGATCGTGGATGCTGTCCGCCTGCAGGACGCGACCGGCGCATCCTGTTCGGGGGTTTGCAGCAGTCTTTGCACGACCGAGATCGGGGTGGTCGCGAAGGCGCTGCGCGAGGGTCCGGTCACGGTGGCCTGCGGGCAGGAGACGGCACGCTTCGCGGAACTCGCCGAGGATCTGGGCACCGGGCAGCCCGGCTCGGTCGACATCCGCGACCGGGCAGGGTGGTCCGACGAGGGCGGTGACGCGCTGCCGAAGATGGCGGCGTTGGTGGCCGAAGCCGCCCTGCCTGCCCCGCAGCCGCGCAGCATCGATATCGCCTCGGCAGGCACCTGTCTCGTGCTCGGCCCGGCCCCGGTCGCGGCATCGGCGGCCGAAGCGCTGTCGGCGCATCTCGCGGTCAGCCTTCTTCTGGACACTCCCGACGACGCGCCTGACGCGGACGCCTATGACACGCTGGTGGGACGCATCCGGCGGGCCGGCGGTTCTCTGGGACGCTTCGACCTCGTCCTCGACGGATTGCGCCGCCGGATCCCCGGCGGACGCGGCGCACCCCGGTTCGAGCCACCGCGCGACGCGGCGCAGACGGAATGCGATATCATCCTCGATCTTTCCGGGCGAACGCCGCTCTTTCCGGCGCATGGCAAGCGCGACGGCTACCTGCGCGCCGATCCCGGCAGCCAGCCTGCCGTTGCGGCGGCCATCATGGCGGCGTCCCATCTGGTCGGCACTTTCGAGAAGACGCTTCACGTGCGCATGGAGCCGACGCTCTGTGCCCATTCGCGCGCCGGACAGCCCGCCTGTTCGAATTGCCTCGACATCTGCCCGACCGGCGCGATCTCTCCCGCGGGCGAGCATGTCAGTGTCGATCCGGCCATCTGCGCCGGTTGCGGGGCCTGCTCGGCGGTCTGCCCTTCGGGCGCGATCGCCTACGATGCGCCGCCGGTCGAAACCGTGTTCCGGCGTCTGCGGACGCTGGCGGAAACCTATCGCGGCGCAGGCGGCGTCGCGCCGAGTCTTCTGGTGCATGACGATGCCCATGGCGCCGAAATGATCCGCCTGTCGGCGCGCTACGGTCGCGGTCTGCCGGCCTCGGTCATCCCGCTCGAGGTCGCGGCGCTTTCGGCCTTCGGGCATGCCGAGATGCTCGCGGCCCTGGGCGTCGGCTTCACCGAGGTCAACGTCCTGCTTTCACCCGAAACCGAGCGGGATGCGCTGGAGCCGCAGAGCGCGCTTGCCCGTGCCCTGGCGGGGGGCGCTGCGGTCTCGTTGCTTGAGCCGGGCGATCCGGATGCGCTGAGCGATGCGCTTTACGACACCGCACCGGGGGCTGGCGGGACGGCATCGATCCTTCCCATGGGCAGCCGGCGCCAGATCGCGCGGCTTGCGGCCAAGGCGCTCAATCCGGACGTCGGAACCATCGACCTGCCCGCCGGCGCGCCCTATGGCGCCGTGCTTGTCGATACCGGATCCTGTACGCTCTGCCTGTCCTGCGTCTCGCTCTGCCCGTCGGGTGCGCTCGGGGACAATCCCGACAAGCCGCAGCTTCTCTTTCAGGAGGACGCCTGCCTTCAATGCGGGCTATGCGCCAATATCTGCCCCGAGGACGCCATCACCCTGAAGCCGCGCATGGACCTGGGCGACGCCGCGCTCACCTCGCGCGTCCTGCACGAGGAGGAGCCGTTCGCCTGTATCGAATGCGGTTCGCTCTTCGGGGTCCGCTCGACGGTCGAGCGCATCACCGAGAAACTCGCCGGCAAGCACGCGATGTTCGCCACGTCCGAGGCCGCGCGCATGATCCAGATGTGCGACGACTGCCGGGTGCGGGCCCAGATGCACGGGCGGGGAAATCCGTTTGCCGGTCCCGAGCGGCCGCGCGTCCGGACGACCGACGACTATCTTTCGAAGCGCCGGGATCATTGAGACGTGATCGGCGCCCCGAGGTCCGCGGGCGCAATGGTCGCCACATAGGCGAGAATCGCATCGATCTCGTCGAGACTGATGCGCATGGGCGATATCGGCGGAGGGCGTGCGGCGTCGAAGGGCGGGGTGACGCCCTCGATCTGGGTGAAGCTCGGATGCGGGTTCAGAGCGTAGAAGGCGAGGAACCTGCCTTCCCATTCATCGAGCGTGCGCAGCATCGCGAAGGACGGGGTGGACCCGAGGCCGTTCATCCTGTTTCGCTCGTTCACCACATGGCAGCGTCCGCAGTGGGTCAGCGACAGCTCCTGGCCGGCGACCGCATCGCCTTCGTGCACAACTGCGGGCGTCGCCTCGGCCGACGTCGGCGGGGAGCCGAACACGCTTTCGCCGGCCCCCGGGAAACTGGCTACCGTGCGCTGCCCGATCTCCGATTGCAGCCAGTCGGCGAAGGCCCGCTCGGAGTCGGTGTCGATTCCGTCCAGACCCCAGACCACGCCGAGCCCCGAGAACACGGGCACACCCTCACGGCCGAGGCGCAGGTCCGCGGGCGCGTCGCTTGCCACCGCGTCGACGCGGATGCCGTGCTTGAGCGAGAAGCGCGGCAACAGGAAGTCGAGAAAGCCTGTCTCGGCGATCCCTTGCGGCGCCGACAGCCGAAAGCTATTGTCCTGCGCCAGACCGGCGATCGGGCAGAGCAGTCCAAGCATGAAAACCGCCGGCTTCATGCCGGAACCGTAGAAGTCGGACTGACCCTACGTCAAGCCGCGCAACAGACCAGGAGCACGATCCCATGAGCGACGATTTCAACATGTCGATGCGGAAGTTTCTCAAACAGGTCGGCGTGACCTCGCAGCAGGCCATCGAGGAGGCGATGCGCAATGCGGGCGATACGGGCGGCAAGAGCTTCGAGGCCAGGGTGGTGCTGACCGTGCCCGAGCTCGATCTGACCCACGAGGTGACGGGCACCATCAAGGGACAGTCCTGATCCATGAGTGTCACCCGCGAGGATGTTCTGGAAGTCCTGAAGGCCCTGACCGACCCGGTCAGCGGGTCTTCGCTTGCCGAGGCCGGTGTGGTCCGCGCCCTTACCGCCGATGCCGGAGCGGTCCGTTTCGTGCTCGAGATCGCGCCTGAAAAAGCCGATGCCTATGGTCCGGTGCGCGAGGAAGCCGAGCGGCGTATCCGGGCGCTCGAAGGGGTCGACAGCGTCTCCGTCGTGATGACCGCGCATTCGGCAAACAAACCGCCCCCCGATCTCAAGGCCCGCCGCCCGGCAGCGCCCGCCGGACCGCAGAAGGTTCCGGGCGTGGACCGGATCCTCGCCATCGCGTCGGGCAAGGGGGGCGTGGGCAAGTCCACCGTCGCGGCCAACCTCGCCTGCGCGCTTGCCGCCGAGGGCCGGCGTGTCGGTCTGCTGGATGCCGATGTCTACGGGCCGTCCCAGCCCCGGATGCTGGGGGTCTCGGGCCGGCCCGCGTCGCCTGACGGCAAGATTATCCTGCCGCTGCGCAACCATGGCGTCACGATGATGTCCATCGGGCTGATGACGAACGAGGGGCAGGCCGTGGTATGGCGTGGCCCGATGCTGATGGGCGCGCTGCAACAGATGCTGATGCAGGTGCAATGGGGCGCGCTCGATGTGCTGATCGTCGATCTGCCGCCGGGCACCGGGGACGTGCAGATGACGCTCGCGCAGAAATCCGAGATCACCGGTGCGATCATCGTCTCGACGCCGCAGGACGTTGCGCTTCTCGATGCGCGCAAGGGCATCGACATGTTCAACCAGCTCAAGACCCCGATCCTCGGCCTGATCGAAAACATGTCCACGCATATCTGTTCGAACTGCGGCCATGAGGAGCATATCTTCGGCCATGGCGGCGTCGCGGCAGAGGCGGAAAAGCTGGGCCTGCCGCTGCTGGCCGAGATCCCGCTCCACCTCGATATCCGCGTGGCGTCGGACGGAGGCGCGCCGATCGTGGTCTCGAAACCCGACAGCCCCCAGGCCGCCGCTTTCCGGCAGGTCGCCCGGCAACTGGTGGCCGACGGCAACGCATGAGGGAGCCGGTGTTTCCGCCGCTCTTCTCCGGCGAGGCCGCGGGGGATCTCGGCACGCCCTTCGATCTGGCCGTCGCCGCCGCGCAGGCTGGCTGCGACGCTGGCCGGGTGATCCACGATCTGGGCCGCGACAAGATGCGGGCTGCTATCGTCTTTGCCCCGGAGGTCCCGCTTGCGCAGGCCGCGGCCGTCCTGCCGATCTGCGGTGTGGGGTTCCAGAACGCTCTGGGCGCTCTGGCTCCGCCGGAGGTCGAGGTGCGGATCGCCTGGGGCGGTGATATTCTTTTGAATGGCGGTCAGTGCGGAGCGCTGCGGCTGGCAGGCCCGCGCTGCGGAGACGGGGAGGTGCCGGACTGGCTGTTGGTGGGCCTTGAGCTGCAGCTCTGGCCATTGTCCGAGGAAGGCGGCCTGACCCCGGAGCTTACGGCGCTGTTCGCCGAAGGCTGCGCCGACGTCGATCCGGTGCAGTTGCTGGAAGCCTGGGTGCGTCACAGCCTCGTCTGGCTCGATACCTGGGAAGGGGAGGGGGTCGTGGCACTCCATCGCGAATTCTCCGGAATCACACATGAAAGCGGCGCCGCGATTTCGGTGCTCGGGCAGAGCGGCAGTTACACCGGGCTCGACGAGCATCTCGGCCTCCTGATGAAACAGGACCAAGGCACGCGACTTCTGCCGCTGTCGACGCTTATGGAGGTTCAGCGATGAAACTGGCGCGGGCGATCCATTTCGACGAAAGCGACACGCGCGTCTTTCACAGCCCGGCGCGGACAGGCGAGTGGTGCATCTCTGGCGGATTCGAGTTCTCGAACTGGAGCGAGGCCGATCTCGTCGGCAAGGCGCGACAGGCCTTTGCCAACGGCTGGCTGGGTCTCGAGACCTTCGGACGGGTGAGCTTCGTCGCCGTCACCACTCTGGAACCGGGCGAGCGCGAAAAGCTCGTCACCGCGCTGGCACAGCACTTCGTGGACGTCTACGGCGCGCCGTCGCTGGAGGCGGCCAGGGGCGTGGCCGCCGATGAGATTTCCCAGATGGAAGACCTGTGCGACGAACATGCGCCGAACACGCTGATCACCGTCATGCGCGAGATCACCGAGGCCGGAGTGCATGAAAGTTTCCGCGTCATCGACCCGCGCGACGCGGAGCTCGACATCGTCGCGGTGCACGGTGCGCTGGACGACGATCCTCACGGGCACTGAGGCGCCGCCATCCGCTTTGACAATGCTTGGGCGCTGAGATAGCAGCCGTGTATGCGCTTGGATACAATTGTGACGACCCGTGCCAGATCCCGATATCTCTGAACTCTCTCAGGGCGAGCTTGCCTATCTCAGGATCAACCAGGCTGTCCGCGCCGGCACGCTGCGGCCCGGCGACCGGCTGCGCGAGACCGAGGTGGCCGCGCGCCTGGGCCTTTCCCGCACGCCCGTGCGCGAAGCGCTGCGGCGGCTCGAGGCGGACGGCGTCGTGGAACACAGGCCCAGGATCGGCGCGACGGTGCGCAGCCTGTCGCATCCGGAAATGGTGGAACTCTACGAGATGCGCATCGTGCTCGAACGCACGGCGGCCGGGATGGCCGCCAAACACGCAAGCCCGGCGGAGGCGGATGAGATGGCGGACATAAATGCGGAACTTGCGCGCACCGCGGGGGATGCGCCGGCGGCCGTTTCGCTCAACGAACGCTTTCACCGCTGCCTCTACCTCGGCGCGCGCAACCGGTTCCTGAGCGACGCGGCGCGCGGCCTGAACAACGCGCTGATGCTGTTGGGGCCGACGACATTGGCCGGAGAGGAACGCCTGGCAGAGGTCTGCGCCCAGCATGACGACATCGTCGCCGCCATCCGTGCGGGTGATGCGGCAGGGGCGGAAGCGGCGGCCGAGCGTCATCTGCAGACCTCGCTGCGCACGAGATTGAAGGGAATGGAGCTTTGATGCGGATCGTCACCACTTTCGCGATCGCGCTTGTCGGGGTCGGGGTCTTCCTTCTGGCGGGGCTGCCGCTGCCCTGGCTGCTTGGCCCGATGGTGGCCTGCCTGCTGGCCGCGCTCGCGGGCATCCGGATGGGCGGCATCCCGGTCGTCAGCAACACGATGCGCACCATTCTCGGTGTCGCCATCGGGACCGCCTTCACGCCTCAGCTTCTCGCAAGCATGTCGCAGATGTGGCCCACTCTGATGCTCATTCCGCTGATGGTGCTCTGCGTCGGGCTGATCGGCGTGCCTTACTTCCAGCGTGTCTGGAACTACGATTTCCCGACGGCCTATTACGCCTCGATGCCGGGAGGTCTGCAGGACATGCTGATCTTCGGGGAAGAGGCCGGCGCCAATGTCCGCACGCTCTCGCTGGTCCACGCGACCCGGGTTCTGGTGATCGTCGTCGCCCTGCCGGTCATTCTGGCCACGGTCTGGGATGTCGATCTCAGCAACCCGCCCGGTCTTCCGATGAGCACGATCGACCCCACCGAACTGCTCATAATGGCCTTGTGCGGGATCGCCGGCTGGCGCATCGCCAAGGCGGTCGGGCTCTTCGGGGCAAGCATTCTGGGCCCCATGATCCTTACCGCGGCCGTTTCGCTCGCCGGCTTCCTGCATCATCGCCCTCCCGCCGAGGCGATCCAGGCGGCGCAGTTCTTCATCGGCATGTCGGTGGGCATGAAGTATTCCGGGATCACCATGGTCGAGGTCCGGCGCGATCTGGTCGCGGGGATAGGATTCTGCGGATTGCTTATCGTGCTCACGCTGATCTTCGCCGAAGGCATCTATGCGCTGGAGCTTGCACCGCCGCTCGAGACGCTGCTGTCCTTCGCGCCGGGCGGGCAGGCGGAGCTTGCGATCCTTGCCCTGATCGCGGGGGCGGACATGCCCTTCGTGATCGCCCATCACGTGCTGCGGATATTTCTCGTGATCACCGGGGCGCCTCTTTTCGCGCGTTTCTCGCGCAGAGGGGTCTGATCTGGCGCCGAAAACGGATTAATTGCGCGAGAACTAATTCTTATCTGACCAAACACGCACCGGTTGACAAATGCATCCGCGGTTCATGTTATCATTTGTCGGGGCATCGCCGGTGTTCCAGCGATCTACGCGCATGGTGGTGCGGAGATTTCTGGATCGCCGGTCTTCGACTGTACCGGTAGCCTCTGCGGGCACGCCGGGGTCAGGCCAGCGGCCTGACCATGATAAGAGGTGTCTCGCATGGATCGACGTGAACGTGCAGGGTGGTCAGATGGTAGGTTCGTCGGATGAGGGGTGCGCGAAGCTCGCGGATTTCCTGAGTGAAATCAGCGCGATCTCGCATCTATCGCCGATCGTGCAGATCCGTACCACGATGGAGGCCGCCTCCCGCTATCTCGAATGCGCTGCCTTTGACCTGGCAGCAGATCATACGCCGGAGCAGATCGCAGAGATCATGCGCGCCGCAGCGCAAATGGAACGCTCGGCTCGTAGCCTCGCGTCTGCCCAGCCGCGTTCCGACAACTAGACGACACGCTTCTGCTTGAGACAGTGTTCCTCCCTCCCTCGCGCGCCGGGGGCGGGGGGCCGCGATGATATGCCCTCGGCCTGGTTTAATTCCCCTTACCGGAATCAACTTTCCGTGAGATTATGCGGCAGTTTCATTCATCAAGAGCGATTTAGATCATGAGAATAGTCAGATTGATTCAAGGGGTTGCGCTTGCAGCGACGGCCTCTATGTCTCAGGCCGAGACACCGCTGGAGCGCGGCGAATATCTTGTGCGCGGCCCGGCCGGTTGCGGCAACTGCCACACCCCTCTTGGCCCGCAGGGCTTCCTGATGGAGCAGGAACTGGCCGGCCGGCTGACGGAACAGAACGAAGCCTTCACCGCCATCGCACCAAACATCACGCCAGCGGGGCGCGTTGGCGACTGGAGCGATGCCGAATTGGCCCGAGCGATCCGGGAGGGGGTAAGGCCCGACGGCTCCCTGATCGGGCCGCCGATGCCCTTCACGATGTACCGCGGCCTCTCCGACAGCGACCTCGGGGCCATCGTCGCTTTTCTGCGGACGGTCCCTGCCATCGACAACGATCCGGGAACCTCCACCTACCACATCCCCCTGCCACCCGCCTACGGGCCCCCCGTCGACACCGTTGAGGAGGTCCCGCGCGGCGTCACGGTGGCATACGGCGAATATCTCGCAGGGCCGGTGATGCATTGCATGGAGTGCCACACGCCAATGGGTCCGCAGGGTCCGATGATCCAGACCGACCTCGGGAGGGGAGGATTCGAGTTCCACGGTCCCTGGGGAACGTCGGTGGCGGCAAACCTGACCAGCAGCGAGGACGGGCTTGCGGGGTACAGCGATGCGGAACTTGCGCGGATGATCACGAAAGGCGAGCACCCGGACGGATCCCCGATGCTGCCACCCATGCCCTATTTCTATCTGTCGAAGATGATGGACGAGGATTTGCAGGCCGTCATCCTCTACCTGCGCAGCCTGCCGCCGCTGCCGGACGCCGGCTGAAGCGGGTCGCGAAGGCAAAATATCGAGGGCAGCGCCGCTTGTCCGCTTGACGGGCGCCGGCGCGGATCCTATTAGGACCGGACGCTTCGGGGTCAGCCCCGAGGAATGCATCGCGCGGTTGTAGCTCAGTTGGTTAGAGTACCGGCCTGTCACGCCGGGGGTCGCGGGTTCGAGCCCCGTCAACCGCGCCACTGCATTCCCCTTTTTCCCGGTATCCCCTGAATTCCCTCCCGAAATGGCGGCCCTTGCGGATGTTCCGACAACGCGCCATCATTGAACCGAAAGCGCTTGACGGCCCCCCGGGCTTGGCCTATCCCGCCGGCATCGCGCGGTTGTAGCTCAGTTGGTTAGAGTACCGGCCTGTCACGCCGGGGGTCGCGGGTTCGAGCCCCGTCAACCGCGCCACTTCTTCCTGATTTCAATGCGGCGACATCTCTCGGGACCTGCATCGGGGTGCCCGTGGTGTCGCGCCGCCCGCCGCTCAGCGGTCTTGGTGACGATCCAGAAATCCCATCAAGGCCTGCGCGGTCTCTGCCGGGGACTGATCGACGAAGAAATGCCCGCCGGGAATCGCCTCGGAGGCGAGGTCGGCCAGCCGGTCGGACCATGTCCGCGGCACGTCATAAGCGCGCGCCATTGCGCCGTCGCGCCCATAAAGCACCAGCGCCGGGCAATCCACGCGCCGGCCCAGATCGGCCGTGTCGAGATGGAAATCCACGTCCAGCGCGGCGCGATAGTCAGCGCACATGCCGCGGATTGTCTCGGGGTCGCGCCAGGCCGCACGATAGGCATCGAGCGCCCGCGGGTCGAACTGGTCGAGGCGCGCCGACCCCCATCCCAGAAGACAGCTTTCGAAGAAGGCGTCGGGGTCATGCGCGATCATGGTCTCGGGGAATGGGTAGGGCTGGGGCAGGAAGAACCAGTGGTAATAGCTGCGCGCGACCTCCTGTGTCAGGCCGGCGAGAAGCAGCTGCGTCGGGACGATGTCCATCACTGCCAGCGTCGCAACCGCGCCGGGCGCGTCGAGGGCGAGGCGGTGCGCCGTCCGGCCGCCGCGGTCATGGCCCACAAGATGGAAGCGCTCGAACCCCAGGGACCGCATCAGGGCCGACTGGTCCGCGGCCATGTGCCGGAAGGAATAGGCCTCTGTGCCCATCGGCTTGGACGAGGCGCCATATCCGCGCAGGTCCGAGGCCACCACCCGGTACCTTCCGGACAGTGCCGGCGCCACCTGATGCCACATCGCATGGGTCTGCGGGAAGCCGTGCAGCAGCAGAACCGGCGGGCCTTCGCCGCCGATCGCATAGCGGATCCGCTGGCCATTGACCTCGGCCTCGGCGGATTCGAAGCCCGGGATCATCCCGTCAGCTCATCGCGGCGAGGATGCGCGCCCAACTCCGGATGCCCTTGTGGAAGCTTTCGAGGTCGTATTTCTCGTTCGGCGAATGGATCGCGTCGTCGTCGCGCCCGAAGCCGATCAGAAGGGGCGTCGTGTCGAGTATCCTGTCGAAGTAACCCGCGATCGGGATCGAGCCGCCGCAGCCGATATATGCGGCCGGAACGTTCCATTCCTCGCTGAGCGCATTGCGCGCCGCCTCGAACCTCTCGTCCGAAATGTCGACGCCAGAGGCCGGCCCGCCGCTGTGCGACTTGAAGCTGACCTTGCAGTCCGACGGTATCATCGCCTCGACCATCTCGCGAAAGCTGACGCGGATGGCCTGCGGGTCCTGGGTCCCCACCAGACGGAAACTGATCTTGGCGCTTGCTTCCGAGGGCAGCACGGTCTTGAAGCCCTCGCCGGTATAGCCGGACTTCATGCCGTTTACCTCGCAGGTCGGGCGCGACCAGATCATCTCGAGCGGGGTGCGACCGGACTCTCCGGCCGGTTCCTCAAGCCCCACGGCGTTCAGGAAGCGCGCGGAATCAAACTCGAGACCCGCCCATTGCCGCGCGAGCTCGTCCGGGATTTCCGGCACCCCGTCGTAGAAGCCCGGCACGGTGACGCGCCCGTTCTCGTCGTGAAGCGAGGCGATGATGCGTGCCAGCACCCGCGCGGGGTTTATCGCGATGCCCCCGTACATGCCGGAATGCAGATCGACCGAGGGCCCCCGGATCGTGATCTCGTCGCCCATGAGACCGCGCAGCATGGTGACGATTGCGGGCGTGCGGCTTTCGAAGAGCTGGGTGTCGCAGATCAGCGCCATGTCCGCCCGCAAGGTGTCGGCGTTCTCCTTCATGAACGGTACGAGAGAGGGAGAGCCGCTTTCCTCCTCGCCCTCGAAGAAGAAGGTCAGCTTGCAGGGAAGCGCGCCGTGAACGGTCTTCCAGGCCCGGCACGCCTCGACGAACGTCATCAGCTGGCCCTTGTCGTCGGCCGAACCGCGCCCGCGGATCACCTTCCCGTTCGGTGTGTCCTCAAGCTGCGGATCGAACGGATCCCGGTCCCAGAGCTCGAGAGGGTCGACCGGCTGAACGTCGTAATGTCCGTAGAACAGCAGGTGCGGACCCGGTCCGTCGATCTGGCCGACCACCATGGGATGCCCCGGAGTCGGACATTTCCGCGCGTCGATACCCATGCTTGCGAGATCGGCAACCAGCCAGTCGGCGGCGCGGTCGCAATCGGCACTGTAGGCCGGGTCGGTCGAGATCGAGGGAATGCGCAGCAGTTCGAGAAGGCGCTCGGTTGCGTCCGGCAGGTCTGCGTCTATACGGGCGAGGACATCGTCCAGAGACATCATGGGCTCCACTTGGCTTGCTCGGGCCGGACCGTATCAGCGCCAGCGCGCGTGTCCAGAGGCCCCCGCAGGGAAGCGAAAGCAGGCTCATTCTGAGATCTATTCCCCCAGAACGACGAGCGAAAAACCCGCGATCACAAAGATTGCCCCGAAGATCTGCGGCAGGTTGAGAGCACCGCCCAGAAACGCGGCGTAGGCCAGTACCAGAAGGCTTTCGGCGCCGATCACGCCGATGTAGATCACGGCGAGGTCCGAATGCCGGAAGAGCACGATCTCGGAAAATGCGGCGCCGAGAAGGCCGGCCGCGATGCAGGCGAGGGCGAAAAGGGAAGGGGCGTTGCTGGCCATCTTCATTCCCACTGTCGCCATCGCATAACCGCCGGCGGCAAGTGTCATGAGCCCGAGTACACATGCCGGATTCAATTGTGATGTCATATCAATGCGTCCGAAAGTATTACTGTCGATCAGGAAATATCGGACTATCCTACTGCCGGTGCGCGCAGGGCGGCAGTCAGGTATTCCTGACTGGCAGCGGATGGGGTCTTCCGGTTTGACTTGCATCAAGGCTGCGACAGGATGCGCGGCCCAGGGTTATTGAACCCGGGCGGACAGGCGGTTAATCAGGGGCCGCAACGTGTCGTCCTTGCCGGGCGCCCATGGCCGGTCCGCTGGTCGCAGGAATGAGGAAGAAACGGTTGGACTATACCGGGAAGCTGGACGAAGCCATCGCCCGCCTGCATGCGGAGGGACGCTATCGCACCTTCATCGACATCGAGCGGCAGAACGGCAATTTCCCTCATGCGGTCTGGACACGGCCGGACGGCACGCAGCAGCCGGTCACGGTCTGGTGCGGAAACGACTATCTGGGCATGGGACAGAACCCCGTCGTGCTCGAGGCGATGCACGAGGCGATCGGGGCCGCAGGCGCCGGGTCCGGGGGGACTCGCAACATTTCCGGGACGACCGTCTATCACAAGCGCCTCGAGTCCGAGCTGGCAGAGCTTCACGGCAAGGAGGCGGCGCTGCTGTTCACCTCGGCCTACATCGCGAACGATGCCACGCTTTCGACCCTTCCGAAGCTCTTTCCCGGCCTGATCATCTATTCGGACGCGCTCAACCACGCCTCGATGATCGAGGGCGTGCGCCGCAACGGCGGGGCCAAGCGCATCTTCCGCCACAACGATGTCGCCCATCTGCGCGCGTTGCTGGAAGCCGACGACCCGGCGGCGCCCAAGCTCATCGCCTTCGAATCGATCTATTCGATGGACGGGGACTTCGGCCCGATCGAGGCGATCTGCGACCTGGCGGATGAATTCGGGGCGCTGACCTATATCGACGAGGTCCATGCCGTGGGCATGTACGGACAGCGCGGTGCCGGAGTGGCGGAACGCGACCGGCTGATGCACAGGCTCGACATCATCAACGGCACGCTCGCCAAGGCATTCGGCGTGATGGGCGGCTACATCGCGGCATCGGCGAAACTGTGTGACGCCGTAAGGTCCTACGCGCCCGGGTTCATCTTCACCACCTCCCTGCCGCCGGCGGTCGCCGCCGGGGCGGCGGCGTCGGTTGCCTTCCTCAAGCGCTCGCCCGAACTGCGCAGGCAGCACCAGGACCAGGCGAAGGTGCTGAAGCTGCGCCTCAAGGGGCTTGGCCTGCCGATCATCGACCATGGCAGCCACATCGTTCCGGTCATGGTCGGCGATCCCGTCCATACCAAGCTTCTGTCGGACATGCTGCTGGCGGATCACGGAATCTACGTTCAGCCCATAAACTACCCCACCGTCCCGCGGGGTACCGAGCGGCTTCGGTTCACGCCGTCGCCGGTACACGGCCCGCGGGAAATGGATGCGCTCATCCGCGCAATGGATGCGCTCTGGTCACATTGTGCGCTGAATCGCGCCGAAGGGGCCGGCTGATAATACCCGGTATGAGATTGGCGTTGCGTTGTGCTAACGTAATCTAAAGAAGAAACCGGATACGAATCGTTGATGGACCTTTGAAGCGATTCGACCATCGGTAGAGAGCAGTTCGGGCATACGGGACAATCATATGATCGTGCGCCGGTCTTCCAGGGACGAGTACGAGAAAGTCGAGCCTAAGGCGTTCGACGATTTCGAGTTGCGACTCGGCGACGTGATGCGCGGCGAGCGGGCGACGCTTGGCAAGTCGCTTCTCGACGTCCAGCGTGAGTTGCGCATTCGTGCCTCCTATATCGCCGCCATCGAGAATTGCGATCCCGACGCGTTCGACACGCCCGGTTTCATCGCGGGCTACGTACGATCCTACGCGCGCTATCTCGGCATGGACCCGGACAGCGCCTTCGCGGACTTCTGCAAGGAAAGCGGCTTTGCCGTGGCCCATGGCATGTCGGCCGAGGCGTCCGTTCTGCGCAAGTCGAACCAGGTCGAGGCGCGTGCGGTTAAGCCCACGGAAGCCGACCGTTTCAAGCGTCCCGCGACCCCGTTCGTCCCGAAGGGCGAGGCGTTCTGGTCCGGAATCGAGCCAAGCGCGATCGGGTCTTCGCTCGTGCTGATCTGCCTGATCTCCGCGATTGGCTACGGCGGCTATGCGGTGTTGCGCGAGGTCCAGAAGGTTCAGGTCGCTGCGGTCGAACAGACGCCCGTCGTGCTCTCGGACCTCGATCCGCTGCAAGGCGCCCTCGCACCGGCAGATCCCCAATCGGCCGACCCCAGCCGCCCCGCGGCGATGGATCAGCCCAGGATCGAGGCGCTTGGCAGACTCTACCGTCCCCAGGCGCTCGACGTGCCGGTGCTGGTGCCGCGAGATGCTCCGATTGCCAGCATCGCTCCGGGCTCGCTCGGTAATTTCGCGGTGGCCGAGGCGGACGACCTGAACATCTCGGGTCTCGACCGACTTGCGGAGGCCGCAATCAACGAAGCGCAGCCAGAGGTTCCGGGTCAGGTTCCGCAGGTATCCGAAACGCCCGGCCCGGCGCTGCGCATGGTCGCCGTGCGTACATCCTGGGTGCGGGTGAGCGGCGCCGACGGTACCGTGATCTTCGAAAAGACCATGGAGCCCGGCGAGGTATGGGACGCGCCGGCCACGGAAGAACCGCCGACCCTGCGCACCGGAGAAAGCGGCGCGATCTACTTTGCCATGGGCAACCAGTACTACGGCCCCGCCGGACGCACGGGGCAGGTGACGTCCAACCTCCCGCTTGCGGTCGAGACGCTCAAGCAGACATATGCCGTCGCGGATCTGACAGCGGACGAGGCGCTTGCAACGATGGTCGCCGAGTTGCAGACTCCTGTTGCGGAGCCCCTTCCGGCGGCGGGCAACGCAAGCGAATAACCGCGACACCTCTCGCCGGGATCGGCGACTTTCGATTGCGACCGCCGGGTGATGTACCTATTTTACCCCCGGCAGCCGAACCCGGAAGGCCACGAAATGTCGCTCAATCACGTCCGCCCCTGGCGAAACATCTATCGACGCAAGTCCCGCCAGATCATGGTCGGCAACGTCCCGGTCGGGGGCGACGCGCCGATCACCGTTCAGACCATGACGAACACGCTGACGACGGATGTCGCTGCGACGATCGCGCAGGTGCAGGCGGCGACGGACGCCGGGGCGGATATCGTGCGAATATCGGTGCCCGACGAAGCCTCGGCCAAGGCGCTGAAGGAGATCGTGCGCGAAGTCTCCGTGCCGATCGTCGCCGACATCCATTTCCACTACAAACGCGGGATCGAAGCCGCCGAAGCGGGCGCCGCCTGTCTGCGCATCAATCCTGGCAACATCGGCGATCAGGCGCGGGTGCGCGAGGTCATCAGGGCGGCCAGGGATCACGGCTGTTCGATCCGCATCGGCGTCAATGCCGGGAGCCTCGAAAAGCACCTGCTCGAGAAGTACGGCGAACCCTGTCCGGATGCGATGGTCGAGAGCGGACTCGACCATATCCGCATTCTGCAGGACAACGACTTTCACGAGTTCAAGATCAGCTGCAAGGCGTCCGACGTGTTCATGGCCGCCGCCGCCTACCAGCAGCTCGCAGAAGCCACGGATGCGCCCATCCATCTCGGGATCACCGAGGCGGGCGGCCTGACCTCCGGCACGATCAAAAGCGCGATCGGCCTCGGGAACCTGCTCTGGATGGGCATCGGAGACACGATCCGGGTGTCTCTCTCCGCGGACCCGGTGGAAGAGGTGAAGGTCGGATACGAGATCCTCAAGTCGCTCGGACTGCGCCACCGCGGCGTCAACATCATCAGTTGCCCCAGTTGCGCCCGGCAGGGATTCGACGTCATCAAGACGGTCGAGACGCTCGAGAAACGGCTCGAGCACATCAAGACCCCGATGAGCCTGTCGATCATCGGCTGCGTGGTCAACGGCCCCGGAGAGGCGCTCATGACCGACGTGGGCTTCACCGGCGGCGGCAACGGGTCCGGGATGGTCTACCTTGCCGGCCGTCAGAGCCACAAGCTCGGCAATGACGCGATGATCGACCATATCGTCGAACAGGTCGAGAAGAAGGCGGCCGAACTCGAAGGCGTCCAGGTCCAGCCAGCGGCCGAATAGGCCGGGGCGGTGCGGGGCAATCGTTCATCGTCTCGCACACCGGCGCCTGAACGCTTCCTGTCCGACGAGGGTTACGATCTTTCCGGTCTGAAGGCCATCGACAGCTTCCGGGGACGCGAGATCCGGCTGCGTCTGCTGTTGCTCGGTGTCGCGGCACTGGCGGTGACGCTTCACCTGCGGGATCCGGTGTTCCCGGTCGCCTATGGCGCCTATGTCGTCATTCTCGCGACCTACATCTGGCTGCTGCAGCGCCAGGCCGACAGGGTGCCGCGGCGCAGGATGCTTCTTCTGGCGGGGGTAGGCCAGCTTTCCGTCCTGATCGTGCAGTGCATGTGCGTCTATCTCTTCGCGAACGAAGACCGCATCGCCCAGCTGCTGGCGCTTTTCCTCTACTTCGTTTCAAGCCTCAACACGGTGACCGTCCGGGCGATCCGCCGGTCCTATCTCAGCCTCGAGATCGTCAGTTACATCCTCGCCGGGGCCGCGATGGTGGTGGTCGAGTTCGACCGAAGTCCGATCGGTGCGGCGCTGATCATCGCCGTGGCCTTCGCTGCCTACTCGTCCTACTTCATCTTCACCACGCGCGGCGTGCAGCGTTTCCAGCGCCAGCTCGAGGAGAAATGGACAGGCGTGCACGAAGCCGAACGGCAGCGTGCCATCGGACAGCTGACTGCCGGTATCGGGCACGACTTCAACAACCTGCTTGCCACGGTGATCGGCAACATCCAGCTTTGCCGCGAGGTAGAGGACGAAGCCGAGCGCGCTGCCCTTCTGGCGGCTGCCGAACAGGCGGCATACAGGGGGGCCGACCTGACCGGGCGGCTTCTTGCGCTGTCGCGGCAATCGCATCTCGAACCCGAGAAGGTCGATACGGACCGGATCGCTCAGGATCTCTCGCCCGTGGCGAACCGCGTTCTCGGATCGAAACACCGTCTGGTGATCGACCTGCCGCCAAGGCCGCTGCGGATCGAGGTCGATGCGGGCATGCTGACCACCGTTCTCATCAACCTGATCCTCAATGCCCGCGATGCGATGCCGGGCGGGGGCGACATCGTGCTGTCCGGCGAGGCCGGGAGAAACGCGTCGACCACGCTCACGATCCGCGATACCGGCACCGGGATCCTGCCGGAGAACCTCGACCGGATCTTCGAGCCCTATTTCACGACCAAGCCGAACGGCTCCGGACTCGGGCTCTCGATGGCGCGGGGCTTCATGGAGCAGAGCGGCGGCACGCTCGAGCTCGAGACGCGGCCGGGGAAGGGCACGGCAGTGCGGCTGCGCTTTCCGCCGTGCTGATGCGCCTCAGAGGTCGCGCTTCTCCTCGACGATGGCCTGCATCTGATCGTAGGGCAGATAGCCCCGCAGCATCTCGTCTTCGAGGATGAAGGTCGGCGTGCCGCTGATCTTGAGCTTTTGCGCCAGTTCCCGGGTCGCGCGGATCTCGGCGGTCACAGCCTCGCTGTCCATCGCCGCTTCGATTGCGTCAGCATCCAGCCCGAGGGTCCCGGCCATGCGCTTGAGGGCGGGCAGGGTAATGTCCGCATTGTAGACCATCAACGCATCATGGATCTGTCCATAGGCGTCAGGGCCCGCGACCTGCTTGGTCGCGACCGCGAAGCGCGAGGCGAGGACGGACTGTTCGCCGAGGATCGGGAATTCCTTCACGACGAAGCGGATCCTGCCGTCCTCGCTCAGCAGCTTCTCGACTTCGCCGAAGGCGCGTTTGCAGTAACCGCAGCGATAGTCCATGAATTCCACCAGCGTGATGTCCCCATCCGGGTTGCCCCCGACGAAGGAGAAGCCGTCCTCGAAGATGGCCGCGCGGTTCTGCTCGACCAGCGCCAGGTCCTCGTCGGCCTGAGCGTCCGCCTGCTTCTGTTCGAGCGTGTTCACCGCGTCGATGATCACCTCGGGATGCTCCATGAGGTAGTTGCGCACCTCTTCGCGGAAAAGCGCGCGTTCCTGGTCGGTCATCGCGCCGAGATCGAAGGCGCAGGCGGAACCTGCCAGCATGAGGCTGCCGAAGAAGGCAGGCAGGAGCAAGCGTGGTGTCATCGAGATATCTCCGGAATTCGGCGCGGTTGGCAGCAATCATCACATCCTGCGCGCAATGCCAAGTAATGGGGAGGGGCAGGCATTGACGCCGGCGGGATAACGCGTTGAAAGACCATGGCGCAGACTAGGAGCGAAGGCATGCGGAACTCAAGGCGCTCGGCTGTCGATCCCTTTATCGTGATGGACGTGATGGAGGCCGCCCGGCGGGCCGAGGCGGCGGGGTGCCACATCATCCACATGGAGGTGGGCCAGCCCGGCACCGGGGCGCCGCAGGCCGCGACGCAGGCGCTGGCGCGGCGGATGGCCTCCGAGCCGATGGGCTATACGGTCGCGCTTGGTCTGCCGGAGCTGCGGGCGGGCATCGCGCGGCTTTACCGCGACCGTCACGGGATCGATCTGGATCCGGCGCGCGTGGTGGTGACTTCGGGGTCGTCCGCGGGCTTCCTTCTGGCCTTCACGGCGTTGTTCGACACCGGGGACCGTGTCGGCATCGGCGCGCCGGGATATCCGAGCTACCGACAGATCCTGAAGGCACTCGATCTGGTGCCCGTGGATCTGCCGACCGCGCCCCAGAACCGGTTCCAGCCGGTGCCGTCGGATTTCGCGGGCCTCGATCTTTCCGGCCTGCTGGTCGCCTCGCCGGCCAACCCGACCGGGACCATGCTCGACCGCGCCGCGATGAGCGCGCTGATCGAGGCGGCCGAGGGGCAGGGCGCGGCCTTCATCTCGGACGAGATCTATCATGGTCTCGAATACGAGGCCGAGGCGGTTTGCGCGCTCGAGATCACGGATCAGGCCTACGTCATCAACTCGTTCTCCAAGTATTTCTCGATGACCGGCTGGCGGATCGGCTGGATGGTGGTGCCGGCCGACCACGTCCGCACCGTCGAGCGCATCGCACAGAACATGTTCATCTGCCCGCCCCACGCGAGCCAGGTCGCCGCGCTGGCCGCGCTCGATTGCGGGGCGGAGCTCGAGGCCAATGTCGCCGTCTACAGGACCAATCGCGCGCTCATGCTGGAAGGGCTGCCAAAGGCGGGATTCACCAATGTCGCCCCGCCGGACGGAGCATTCTACGTCTATGCCGATGTCTCCGATCTGACGACGGATTCGCTGAGCTTCTCGCGCGAAATCCTCGAGCAGGCCGGGGTCGCGGTGACGCCGGGGCTCGATTTCGACCCCGAACGCGGACACAGGACGCTGCGCTTTTCCTACGCCCGCGCGACGGCGGACATCGAGGAGGGGCTGGCCCGTCTCGCCGAGTTCATGGCGCGGCGGCGCTAGGGGGATTCCCCTTGGAGAGCGCCTGCGGTAGGCTCGGCCAAAACAACGAAGACGGGCGGTTCGGGCAGGCACGGTGCAACGCATAGTTCTTTCGCTATTGCTGCTTCTGATCGGCGCCGGGGCCGGGGCGCAGGACCTGAGCGCGCGCGCCCGCGTCGAAGCGGGGCCGAGCGGGGTGCGCGATGGCTGGTTCGGCGGCGCGACGCTTGAATTGCACCTGAGCCAGGGCGTGCCTTTCCGCGTCTTCACGCTCGATTCGCCGCCACGCCTGGTGATCGACTTCCGGGAGGTCGACTGGCGCGGGCTGTCGCAGGCGGATCTGCTGTCACGGCCGGGCACCGTCACGTCGCTGCGCTTCGGGCCGTTCCAGCCGGGCTGGTCGCGTCTCGTGGCCGACCTTTCCGGGCCCTACCTGCCCATCGAGATCGGCATGCCGATCAATACCGCTTCCGGTTCGGCGGTGCTGTCGCTGAAGCTGAAACCCGTCCGCGCAGAGGATTTCGCGGCGGCTTCCGGGGCGCCGGACGCCGCGCTCTGGCCGGAACGCAAGCCGCCTGAAATCCTTCCCCCGGTATCGGACGGACGCCTGATCGTCGCCCTCGATCCCGGACATGGCGGGATCGACCCCGGAGCCGAGCGGGGCGGCGTTGCGGAAAAGGACCTGATGCTGACCTTCGCCCGGCTTCTGCGCGAGGAGCTTCGCCGCGCGGGCGACGTCGAAGTGGTCCTGACGCGGGATGCGGACGAGTTCGTTTCGCTTGAATCCCGGGTCGCCGTCGCGCACCGGTCGCGGGCGGATGTCTTCATCTCCCTGCACGCCGATGTGCTGACCCAGGGCGCGGCGCAGGGCGCCACGGTATATACGCTCTCCGATGAGGCCACCGACAAGGCGACCGAGCTTCTCGCCGCGCGCCATGATCGCGCCGACATCATCGCCGGGGCCGATCTGACGGGCTCGGAAGACGAGGTTGCGGGCGTCCTGCTGGATCTCGCCCGGCAGGAGACCGAACCCCGCACCGCGGCGCTTGCCCAGTCGCTGATCGCGGCAATGCAGGCGTCCGGCGGGCCGATGAACCGCCATCCGCTGCGTGAGGCGGGCTTTTCGGTGCTGAAATCCGCCGATATCCCGTCCGTGCTGATCGAGATCGGTTTCCTGAGCAGCCCGCGCGATCTGGAGAACCTCGGCAACCCCGAATGGCGGCGCGGGATGGCAAGCGCGATCGCAAGGGCCGTTCTCGACTGGCGCGACGCGGACATGGGCCGCAGGGCGCTGGTACGGCAGTGAACGTGTCGCCATGCGGCGTGTCGGGCGTCGGCAATTCCGCGCCTTGCCGTGATCCAAACGTGTTTTGACCAGGACGGCAGAGAGCCGTATAGGAAGGACTCCGATCCCAGCAAGGCTCGCGCACGTGTTCCGGTTCATCCTCTCCTTCTTCGGTGGCATCTTTACCGCCATCACGCTCACCATCGCCATGATTGCGCTGACCGTGGGGGCGGTGTTCTGGATGTATGCGCGTGACCTGCCGAGCCACGAGTCGCTCGCGCAGTATTCGCCCCCGACAATCAGCCGGATCTATTCCGGCCAGGGCCAGATCATCGACGAGTTCGCCAAGGAACGTCGCCTTTTCGCCCCTGCCGACGCAATCCCGGATCTTGTGAAGCAAGCCTTCATTTCGGCCGAGGACAAGAATTTCTACGAGCACCAGGGCTATGACCTTCGCGGGATCGGGGTCGCGGCCTACGAGGCCGTCGTCTCGCGCGGGCGCGACATCAGGGGTGCCTCGACGATCACCCAGCAGGTAATGAAGAACTTCCTGCTGTCGGGCGACCGCCAGGCCGAGCGCAAGATCAAGGAGATCATCCTCGCCGCGCGGCTTGAAGAGACGCTCGACAAGGAAAAGATCCTCGAACTTTACCTCAACGAGATCTTCCTCGGGCAGAATTCCTACGGTGTGGCGGCTGCCGCGCAAACCTATTTCAACAAGACGCTCGACGAACTGGCCCCGCATGAGGCGGCCTTCCTCGCGTCGCTGCCCAAGGCGCCGTCGGACTATCATCCGGTGCGCCAGAAGGACCGGTTGCTGGCGCGGCGCAACTTCGTTCTGCGCGAGATGAACGAGAACGGCTATCTCAGCGATGACGTCTATGAGCAAGAGATCGCGGCACCGCTCGAATCCGTGCAGAACGGCAATTTCGAGAGTTTCCGGACCGAGCTACCGCCGCGCGACTATTTCACCGACGAGATCCGCCGCCAGCTGACGCTCGATTTCGGCGAGGGCGAGTTCTTCACCGGCGGGTTGACCGTACGCGCGACCATCGACGAAGAGCTCCAGCCGCTTGCCGCGCTGTCGCTTCAGCAGGAACTCGAGGAATACGACCGCGGCATCGGCATCTGGCGCGGCACGCGGGCGACCATCGAACCGGAGCGGTTGACGGACGAGGCGTCCTGGCGCGCCGCCCTCTCCGAAAAGCGCGTTCCGCGTGACATCGCGCTGAACGGGCAATGGTATCCGGCGGTGGTGCTTGAGGTCGGCGACAGGAATGCACGCATCGGCATCGAGGGTGTGCCGGTCGACGACACGCAGGTGATCACGCCGGAGGATGTGACCTGGGCGCGCAAGCGTCGCGCGGACCGCTCGCTTGGCCCAAGGGCGAAGGTCGCCGGGGACCTGCTGGAAGTGGGTGAGGTCGTGCTGGTGCGCCGGATGACGAGCGACGAGGACCGCAGCTTCATCCGCTGGACGCTGCGGCAGGTCCCCGAAGTGCAGGGCGGCTTCGTCGCAATGGACGTCAACACCGGCCGGGTGATCTCGATGCAGGGCGGGTTCTCCTATCAGTCCTCCGTCTTCAACCGCGCGACACAGGCCAGGCGCCAGCCGGGGTCGAGCTTCAAGCCCTTTGTCTACGCGGCGGCGCTGGACAGCGGTTACACGCCCGCGACGATTGTTGTGGACGCCCCGATCGAGATCAACACCCCGCAGGGCCTGTGGCGGCCGCGCAACTCGTCCAACAAGTACTATGGGCCGACGCCGCTGCGCACCGGTATCGAGCAGTCACGGAACCTCATGACCATCCGACTGGCCCAGGAGGTCGGGATGGACGTGGTGGCGCGCTATGCCGAGAAGTTCGGCGTCTACGACAACATGGGCCAGTACCTCGCCAATGCGCTGGGATCGGAAGAGACGACGCTGTACCAGATGGTGGCGGCCTATGCGATGTTCGCCAACGGCGGCGAGCGTGTGAAGCCGACGCTGGTCGACCGGGTCCAGGACCGATACGGAAAGACGATCTACCGCCACGACGACCGCACCTGCGAGGATTGCCGCGTGGCAAGCCTCCAGCCCGGCTGGGCGCCCACCATCAGCTCGAAACGCGAGCGCGTGATGGACCCGGTGACGGCCTATCAGCTTACCTCGATGATGAAGGGCGTGGTCGA
Organism: Sulfitobacter sp. LCG007; assembly: GCF_040801785.1. Lineage (NCBI taxonomy): Bacteria > Pseudomonadati > Pseudomonadota > Alphaproteobacteria > Rhodobacterales > Roseobacteraceae > Roseobacteraceae bacterium LCG007. The sequence continues at coordinate 1,451,441 of NZ_CP161805.1, forward strand.
ACGCGGAACGGCGTCCGGCGTCGTCAACCTTCCCGTGCCCACGGCGGGCAAGACCGGGACAACGAACGACGCCAAGGACGTGTGGTTCATCGGGTTCACCTCCAATATTGTGGCGGGCTGCTACATCGGCTACGACCAGCCGCGCACTCTGGGCAAGCGCGCCTACGGGTCCAGCCTCTGCGGGCCCGTCTTCCAGCGCTTCATGACCGAAGCCACGAAGAAATACGGGGGCGGACCCTTCGAGGTGCCGCCGGGCGGACATTTCATCAAGATCGACCGTTTCACCGGCGCGCGTCTGGGGGACGACGCCAGCGGAGCCAACGTGGTGGCGGAATACTTCCGCGACGGCGAAGAGCCTGTGTTCGGCGTCGCCTTCGACGGCGGTTTCGCGATGGGCGCCGATCTGCCGCTCTACGAGGAGGTCGGGAGCGCCACGGGCCGGCAGGTCATCACCTCGACGGGCCGCAAGGCAACGGTGGGTCCGAAGGCCAATTACGGCACGCTCAGTTCGGGTGGCCTCTACTAGCGGGGGCCGTCGCCGGCCCAGCCGCTTGCTGCCTGTCGGCGGCTGGTCTAATACCGCCTGAAACGAGCCGAACCGAAGGGTGGACGATGCGGGCCGAGGCACAGAATTCCGTCGAAAAGATCGAGAAGTCCCTGCATCTGCTCGGGCAGCGCATGGATATCGCCACGGCGCAGCACCGGCTCGAGGAGTTCAACGCCCGCGTCGAGGATCCCAAGCTCTGGGACAATCCCGAAGCCGCGCAGAAGCTGATGCGCGAACGCCAGATGCTGGTCGACGCCATGGCCGATTACGAGGGCATCAGGCGCGAACTGTCCGATGCCGTCGAGCTCATCGAACTCGGCGAGATGGAGCAGGACACCGAGGTCGTCGCGGACGCCGAGGCCTCGCTCAAGGCTCTGGAAGAGCGGGCCGCCCAGAAGGAACTCGAGGCGCTGCTCAACGGCGAGGCCGACAGCAACGACACCTTCCTCGAAATCAACGCGGGCGCGGGCGGCACGGAAGCCTGCGACTGGGCGCAGATGCTGCAGCGCATGTACATCCGCTGGGCCGAGTCGCGCGGCTACAAGGTCGAGCTGCAATCCGAGGAAGCGGGTTCGGAGGCCGGAATCAAGTCCTGCGCCTACAAGATCAGCGGCCACAACGCCTATGGGTGGCTCAAGTCCGAAAGCGGCGTGCACCGGCTGGTCCGGATCTCGCCCTTCGGCAAGGGCACGCGCGAGACTTCCTTCGCCAGCGTGTGGGTCTACCCGGTGGTCGATGACAACATCGAGATCGAGGTCAATCCGGCCGATATCCGCATCGACACCTACCGCTCGTCCGGCGCGGGCGGTCAGCACGTCAACACGACCGACTCGGCGGTTCGCATCACGCACCACCCGACCGGCATCGTCGTCACAAGCTCCGAGAAGTCGCAGCACCAGAACCGCGACATCGCCATGAAGGCGCTGAAATCCCGACTCTACCAGCTGGAACTGGACAAGCGGAATGCGGCCATAAACGAGGCCCATGAAAGCAAGGGCTCGGCGGGGTGGGGCAATCAGATCCGATCCTACGTCCTGCAGCCCTACCAGATGGTCAAGGACCTGCGCACGAGCCACGAGACCTCGGACACGAGCGGGGTTCTCGACGGCGATCTCGACGCCTTCATGGCCGCGACGCTCGCGATGGATGTCTCCGGCAAGAGCCGGGCAGAAGCGCAGGGCGGCTGATCCGGGCGGGCAGGGCACATGGATCTTCTTTCGGTCGATGCCTGCGGGCTGTCCGAGAGGATCGCGGCATCCGATATCAGCGCCGCAGAGGTGATGCGCGCCACGCTCGCCCGGATCGCCGCGGTCAACGGCACCGTCAACGCCATCGTGTCGCTGCGGGCACAAGAGGAACTGCTGGCCGAGGCGGAAGCGGCAGACCGGGCCCCGCGCAAGGGCTGGCTGCACGGCATCCCGATGGCGATCAAGGATCTCGCGGATGCGGCGGGGTTTGCCACATCCCAGGGCTCGCCAATCTTCCGCGACCACATCGCCCAGCGTGACGATCTCGTCGTGTCCCGCCTGCGGGCGGCCGGGGCGATCATCATCGGCAAGACGAACACGCCTGAATTCGGCCTCGGCAGCCACACGTTCAACCCGGTGCACGGGGCGACGCGAAACCCCTACGATCCGTCAAGGTCCGCCGGAGGGTCCTCCGGCGGAGCCGCTGCCGCGCTCGCCTGCGGCATGCTGGCGGTGGCGGACGGATCGGACATGATGGGGTCGCTGCGCAACCCGGCGGCCTGGAACAACGTCTACGGCATGCGCCCGAGCCACGGAGTCGTCTCCGGCGGTCTCGAGGGCGACCTCTTCCTTCACCCGCTTTCCACAAGCGGCCCGATGGCCCGCACGCCTCGCGATCTGGCCGCGCTGCTCGACACCATGGCTGCTCTCGACCGACCGCGCGCATTTGGCCTTTCCGTTCCCACGACGCTTCCGCAGATCGACGCGGCCCTGTCGCCCGTGCGCGCCGGATGGCTTGGCGACTGGGGCGGCGCGCTGCCCTACGAGGCGGGCATTCTCGACCTGTGCGACAGCGCGCTGGAACAGATGCGCGGGCTTGGCTGGCGGGTCACGGACCTTACTGCGCCCTTCGACGCCGAGGATCTCTGGCGCAGCTGGACGACATTGCGCAGCTTCGCGGTTGCCAACAGCCTCGGCGCTCTTCACGACAATCCGACGCTTCGGGCGCAGCTCAAGACCGCTGCGCTTTGGGAAGTGCAGCGCGGAGGTGCCTTGAGCGGTGTCGAGATCCAGCAGGCCAGTTCGATCCGCTCCGACTGGTTCCGGCGCGCAATGGCGTTGTTCGAGGATCACGACATCCTTGTCGCGCCCTCCGCGCAGGTCTGGCCTTTCGCGGTCGAACAGGTCCATCCCGCCACGATCGCCGGACGCGAAATGGATACCTATCACCGCTGGATGGAGACCGTGATTCCGGCCAGTCTCATCGGCCTGCCGGTCGTTTCCGTGCCGGTGGGCTTCGGCGCTCGGGGGCTGCCCATGGGGGTACAGCTGGTCGGGCGTCCGGGTTCGGACGGGTTGCTGCTCCGGATCGCGCAACGCTGGCACCTTGCGACCGGCTGGCCTCAACAGCGGCCGGCGACGGTCTAGATCAGAGCGGCTCTTCGCGGCCCATGCCGACCAGACGGTCCCTCAGCGTCGCGGCCGTCGGATTGCCGAACTCCAGCGCAAGGACCATCGCATGGGTGAGATAGAAGGCGCACATCGTTTCGGTCTGCGCATGTTCAGCCGCCTCTGTGTAAAGCGACACGAGCGCTTCGCCATCGCCGCGGTCATGGGCGATCAGCAGGCGCCGGTCGAGGTCGCTCATTGCGCGGCGCGCACGGTGGCGCGGCGCCCGGTGATGCGGGCGGCCACCCAGTCGTGGAAAAGATGCGTCGGCCCGTCCATCGCCGGAGAAAAGCGCCCGCCGTCGAATGCGGGCCCGTGCCGGCCGCGCTGCATGCCTTCGACGACGAAGATGTCCTCTTCGAATACCAGCTTCCAGAGGGCGGCATTCTTCTGCCGCATCGCCGGTTCGGTGTCGGGCACCGCATAGTAGAGATGCACATGCTCGCGCGTCCTTTCGGGTCCTTCGGGTAGCAGGACGATCGCGAAAGTGTGGTCGCGGTGTACGCCGAGCAGGACGTTGGGATAGAGAGCGGCGTATTCTGCCGCCGTTTCCCACTTGGCCCCGAGGCCTGCGAAATCCGCGAAGACGGCGCCGTCGCCCTCCGTCATGCGGCGATAGACCAGCGTACCCTGGCCCGAGTACACGCCCGGCGCTTCGATGTGGTAGTGGTCCTCAAGACGCGAATAGCTGTTAAGTCCCGGATGCACCCAGGGCAGGTGGTAGCTTTCGCAGTAGTTCTCGACGGCGAGCTTCCAGTTGCAGGCGACATCGAGCACGAATCGGCTGTCCTCGCCGCCATGGTGAAGCGGGCGGTCGAATTCGGCCCAGCGGGCCATCAGGTCGGCATTGGCCACCTCGAAGGCCGGGGCGTCGCCGGAAAGGTTGATCCAAACCACGTCCAGCCAGACATGGCTGCGGATCTCGATCAGGCCCAGTTCAGAGCGGTCGATGCCGGGATGCGTGTTCTGTCCCGGCCCGCCCACATGCGGCGTGCTGACCAGCCGTCCGTCGGTCGCGTAGCACCAGCTGTGGTAGGGGCAGCGTATCGCCCCCTCGATGCGCCGCGGCTCGGACACCAGGATCATGCCGCGGTGCCGGCAGGTGTTCTGGAAGACGCGCACGCCACCCGCCCGGTCCCGCAGCAGCAAGAGCGGTATGCCTGCAAAGTCGACCGGCCGGGCATCGCCCGCCGCGGGCACGTCGCTCGCCACGCCAAGGCCGGCCCATCCGTCGCAGAGCAGCGCCTGGCGCTCTTCCCGGAAAATGGCGGGATCGGTGTAATGGGCATTGGGCAAGCCCTTCGCCTGTGCGATCGGGCGGCGCACGTCGGTCAGGTCGGTGGCGCCGGTTCGGGCGTCGGACATCGCGTTTCCCATCTGCTGGTACGACCGATGATAATCCGTTCCGGCAGGCGCGAATTGTCCCGAACGACCTGCGCTTTCCGGCAGGCGACATCGCGCGCGTCCTTTCCGTGCTCAGCGGAAGGGGTCGTCGGGTTGCAGAAGCCGTTGATGGAAAGGGGGGATCGCGTCGAGATCGCAGATCCCCGCCGCGCGGGCGGTGGCGAAGATCTTGCGGCGGTCTTGCCCCAGATGTTCGTAGACCAGCCGCGTGATCCGGCTGCTGCCGGTGGTCTCGCGGATCGTCCGGACCACGTAGCCGACCCAGAAATTGTTCTCGAATGAATTGACGCGGCTCAGGAAGTTGAACGAACCCGTCATGCCGTGGATGCGCGACACAGTCGTGGCGATGCCATCGTCGACCTGCATGATGTAGCCGCGGAACTCGCGGGTGCGCTTGTCGACGGGGAGGCCCTGCACGCGCATGGCCGACTTTGCCTCTAGCCCCCGGATGAAGGTCCCGCTTTCCTTGCGCGTCACCATCACCAGGCCGATGACGAACTGATTTTCGCGCACGAAGCTGCGGCGCGTGAAGCGGTAGAAACCGCTCGGGAAGACATCCTCGGAAACCGACTGCCTTTCCGATCCCATGAAACCGTCGAGGTAGCTGTGTTGCGAATGCGGCTCAGCGGTTCCGATCTCTTCGACGGGTTGCAGCAGGATCCGCGCATCGACAGAGAAGAAGTCGCAGATACGGGCCAGTACGTCGGGGCGCGGAAAGCTCTCGCCGGCGAGGTATCGGTTGAACTGCGTGCGGTTGATTCCGAGTTGGCGTGTGAGATCCGTCACCGAGCGGTACTCGGTGGCAAGCTTCCGGAGGTTGCGTCCGAACATGTTCCGCAGCTGCGGCGGCGTGCTAGCAGGCATCTGCATGCGGCAACCCTTGGCGAGGCCCAGGTCGTGACATGTCCCAGCGGTACTAGATGCGCAGCTTTATTGAAATAGGTACAATTCAGGGTTCGGGTTTGACGCCAATGAGCGTCAGGGCCGACGCCAAGGTGCGTCAGGGGGCTGTATTCCGACACAAATAATGCCCGTACGATGCTGAATTAACCATGTGCTTCTTCGTTAACTTCTTGATATTGTTAAAAGGTAAAGACATGGACGGGCAAAGCAAATGATTGGTGTAGTGCTCTGGAGCGACGTTTCCGATGGCAAGGCGGTCATCTGGTGTGAAGACCAGGGCGATCTGGCCTACCTCGATTCCGCGAGTGACGTTCTCGACAGGGAAAGCTTCTTCGACGCCGGCGATGTGATCCAGTTCGACATGGAAGTGCGCTCGGAACTGCGCGAGGCGATGAACCCGCGACTGGTGATCGAAAAGGCCGGGCGGACACTGCCTGCCGTGCTGCGGATGGCGACCCGCGCGGAGATCCGCGCCGAGCGCGGCGACAACGTGATCCCTTTCAGCCTTGGCGCCACCGTTAAGCCGTGCTTGGTACAGGATAGACCCAACGTCCAGTCCGGCTGAGGTCGGCGCTACGCGCCGCGGGCGAGGGCGGCAACGCCGGTGCGTGCGACATCCGTCAGCCCGAGCGGGCGCATCAGATCCGCGAAGGCATCGATCTTCTCGGGCGCGCCGGTGATTTCGAAGATGAAGCTTCCCAAGGTGCTGTCCACGACATTGGCGCGGAATATGTCGGCCAGGCGCAAGGCTTCTACACGCTTGTCGCCGGTGCCGGCCACCTTGAACATCGCCAGTTCGCGCTCGACCGAGGCGCCCTCGACAGTGAGGTCATGCACCTCGTGCACCGGCACGATCCGACCGAGCTGGGCCTTGATCTGCTCGATGACCTGGGGTGTGCCGGAGGTGACGATGGTGATACGGCTCAGGTGCCCGGTGTGGTCCACCTCGGCGACGGTCAGGCTGTCGATGTTGTAGCCGCGGCCCGAGAACAGGCCGATCACACGGGCCAGGACCCCCGGCTCGTTCTCGACCAGCACCGCCAGCGTATGGCGTTCGATGGCGTCCGAAAAAGTCGGGCGCAGGTTGTAGGCCGAGTGGCTGGTCGAGCCCTTCTTGATCTTCAGTGCTGACATCTTGTCCTATCCCTTGAATTTGGCGCTGCCGGAATTTTTCAAAATTCCGGGCCGTTTTCTTGAAAGAAAACGGTCACACCATGACCGCGCCGTCCGCCTGAATGACACCCTGGGTTTTCGCCTCCCCGAGAAGCATCTCGTTATGCGCCTTGCCGGAGGGAATCATCGGGAAGCAGTTCTCGTGTTTCTCGACCAGACAGTCGAAGAGCACCGGACCGTTGTGGTTCAGCATTTCCATGATCGCATCGTCCAGATCCGCCGGATCCTTGCAGATGATGCCCTTGGCCCCGAAGGCGTCGGCGAGCTTGACGAAATCGGGCAGGCTCTCGGACCAGGAGTGCGAATAGCGCTCGCCGTGCAGAAGCTCCTGCCACTGGCGCACCATGCCGAGGCGTTCGTTGTTGAGGATGAACTGCTTGACCGGCAGGTTGAACTGTACCGCGGTGCCGAGTTCCTGCATGTTCATCAGCCAGCTTGCCTCGCCCGCCACGTTGATGACCAGCGCCTCCGGATGGGCGATCTGCACGCCGATCGAAGCCGGAAAGCCGTAGCCCATGGTGCCGAGGCCGCCGGACGTCATCCAGCGGTTGGGCTCCTCGAAACCCAGATACTGCGCCGCCCACATCTGGTGCTGACCGACCTCGGTGCAGATGTAGCGGTCATGCCCCTTGGTGAGCGCCTCGAGGCGCTCGAGCGCGTATTGCGGTTTGATCGTCGGACCGGACGGATCATAGGCGAGGCAGTCGACCTTGCGCCAGTTGGCAATCTCCTGCTGCCATCTGGCAAGTGCTTCGGTATTCGTCTTGCGCCCGCGCGAATTCCAGACCTCGAGAATATCCCCGAGCACATGCGCCACGTCGCCCACGATCGGAATGTCGGCCTTGATCACCTTGTTGATGGAGGAAGGGTCGATGTCGATATGCGCCTTGATCGACTTCGGGCTGAACGCGTCGATGCGCCCGGTGATCCGGTCGTCGAACCGCGCACCGATGTTGATCATCAGATCGCAGCCGTGCATCGCCATATTGGCCTCGTAAAGACCGTGCATCCCCAGCATCCCGAGCCATTGCGGCCCGGAAGCGGGGTAGGCGCCCAGCCCCATCAGGGTCGAGGTGATGGGAAAGCCGGTCGCCTCCACCAGTTCCCGCAGCAGCTGACTGGCAGCGGGGCCCGAGTTGATGACCCCGCCGCCGGTATAGAAGACGGGCCGTTTGGCCCTTTCCATGGCCGCGACAAGCTCGACGATCTCTTCCATGTCGCCCTTGACCATCGGCTGGTAATGCGAGGTCGAGGGTTTGGGCGGCGTGTAGGTGCCCGTCGCGAACTGGACGTCCTTGGGGATGTCGACCAGCACCGGGCCGGGACGGCCGTGGGTGGCGACATGGAAGGCCTCGTGCAGGATGCCGGCAAGCTTGTCGGTCTCCTTCACCAGCCAGTTGTGCTTGGTGCAGGGGCGCGTGATGCCCACCGTATCGGCCTCCTGAAAGGCGTCCGACCCGATCATGAAGGTCGGAACCTGCCCGGTGAGAACGATGAGCGGGATCGAATCCAGCAGCGCGTCCGTCAGCCCCGTGACGGCATTCGTCGCACCGGGCCCGGAGGTCACGAGGACGACGCCGGGCTTGCCGGTCGAGCGGGCATAGCCCTCGGCGGCATGCACCGCGCCCTGTTCGTGGCGCACCAGGATGTGGCGGATGGAGTTCTGCTGGAAGACCTCGTCATAGATCGGCAGGACGGCCCCACCGGGATAGCCGAATACGGTGTCAACGCCCTGGTCGATCAGGGCCTGTATCACCATCTTGGCTCCGGACATCTGGCGGGTCATATCTGTTCTCTCCGTATCGGACCGGCTTCGGTCCATTTCTGCGTCGGGCAAAAAAAAGGCCCCCGGTGAGGCGGGGGCGCATGGGTCAGACTATGGTCTACCGTTACCGGCCCATGCGCGTGCGTCCTACGATTACGACTAGCGTCGTCATGTGATCAGGGCTCCTTCGTGCTGCCGGAACATTATGGGCCTAGGCGGGGGGCGTCAACCGCCCATCGACACATAAATATGTCGACAGGGCGCATTTCTCTTTCCGAAAATTGCGCTCGGCGCCGTTGCGGTGGCATATTCGCCAACTGGGGGCGCGACGAGGCGTCGCGCCCCGGAAGACTCAGGCGTCTTCGAGTTCCGGCGCCACGGGCGCCGCGACCGTGCCGGTCAGCAGGTCTTCGCGATGCGCAATGGTGTCGCGACTGCTTTCGACGCATGCCAGCATGTGGCCGAGCGAGAAGCTCCCGTCGGCTTGTGCGCCGAGCGCCTTCCATGGCTTGAAGTCATGAGCGGAGCAGAGCAGGGATTCCGGATCCATCGCCATCAGGCGCACCAGCGTCGTGGCAACGATCGTGCCGCCGACCGGCCCGAGCTTGCCGCCGTGCTTCTCGGCCTCGTGGAGGCAGTAGTACCAGAGCGGCGTCTTCGTGATTCCGTGCTCGGTCAACTCCTTCGGCGCCGGGATCTCCTTGGCGTTCATCAGGCGCGCCATCTGCTGGCCCGAGGGCAGCTCGAGCGTGACGCGGTCCCGGAAGACGTTGCGATGCGGCAGCTTGCGGCTGTCCGTCAGGTTCAGTTGCCGTCCCGCGATCGTCAGGGGCTCGTCGATGAAGAAGAGCTCGAAGATGGTCGATGCAAGCTTGCGCCCGATCGGGCGCGCGCGCTGCGCCTTTGGTTTGCCGGGCACGTCGAAGAGCCGGTGGAACTCGATGTTCAGCTTCGTGTCGCGGGAATGGAATTCCTTGCGCATCATCTCGAAGAGCCGCACCTTGCCCGACTTGCTGTTGAGCACATAGTCGTTCTGAACCGTCGCATGGCCAAAGCGGTAGGCCGCGCCCGAGAATTCGATGGGCATCATCGGCGAGGCCGGGGTGAAGGGCCGGGGCAGTTCCGTGTGATCGAGCGCCTTCCAGATCGCCTTCATCACATCCTTGTGGACGAAGGCCGGCAGGAAGTCATGCAGGATGATCCACTGGTAGTGAAGGCGCAGAACCCGCCGGGCTGCCTCGAAAGGCCGCTCTGATGGCTTCACCCCGTTGTCCATCGCCTCCGAGCGGATGCCGGCGAGGGCCGCGGGCACCAGGCTTTCGTCCTTCTGCAGCGCGGTCATCAGGATGTTGTGCATGCAGACCATCGCGCCGTGAAGCTGGCTGACGATCTGGTTTTCGTCGTTGCGCGGATCTCCGATCATCGCGGTGCCATGGCTGTTGCGCGCCAGGTCGTAGCGGTTCTTCGTCGTTCCGAAGAGCAGGTAGCCCTTGTGCTCGGGATGGTAGAGCCAGGGTGAACCATCCATGCCGTCGCCGTAGACGCAATCGAGGTCCAGCGCCGGCGTGCGGACGTTGCGGATCGAACGCGGGTCGATGCGCGTGCCGATGGCGCTTTGGGTGTCGAGGGTGACGTCGTGATCGACGAACTGCCCGAAGAAGGTCATTCCGGCGGGCACATCGCTTTCGGGATTCGTTTCGTCGCGCATCTTGTCGAGCGCCTTTGTGAAAGCCTCCTGCACCAGCGTGTCGTCGAAGGGTTTGCCGTTTGGAGCGATCCCCGAGAGGGGATTGCGGGTGCCTAGGCGGCCGAAGGTCTGGGGAAGGGGTTTTTGCACGTTGTCCGAACAATCCAGAACATAGGCATCATACCCGGTAAGGCCGTGGGTCATGTCAAATCTCCGATCGAAAAAAATGGATCCGGCGCCCCGTACTGGTTAGGCAAAGTCCGAATTAATATCTCGGCACGCCGGATGACCGCGATATTACGCTGCGTCACGCCACAGAGGTAGTGAGGTATTCCTTACCCCTGCGATGCGCGCCGACAGAGCCCGGTTGTCCCGGCATCCGGGCGGGACCGGGCAATTCCTCGCGATATGTGACAGAAGGTAAACGCGTTTCCGCGCAGGCGCGGATCGCGTCAGCGGCGCGCGCGCAGGTTGACCCCGGTGCCCTGCAGCACGCCGTGTTCAAGCGCATAGCGGGTCAGCCCGGCCGTGCTCGAGATACCGAGCTTGCGCTTGATGTTCTTGCGGTGGGTCTCGACCGTCCGCACGGAGATGTCGAGCGCATGGGCCACGTCCTTGTTCGAGCGGCCCTGCGCCAGTTGCAGCAGGATGGTCTGTTCGCGAGTCGTCAGCGCCTCGCGCGTGCCGTCGTCGGTGGGTTCGAGCGATCCCTGCGCGCCGGTGCAGAGATAGCGCTTGCCGGCCATGACGGTGTCGATCGCTGCCTTGATCTCGTCCGTCGGCACGTCCTTGAGGATATAGCCCATGGCCCCGTGGCTGAGCGCGGTCGAGATGTATTCTGCGTTGTCGTGCATCGACAGGATCAGCACGCGGACCTCAGGGCGGCGCTCGAGCACGATCTCGGTCGCAGCGAGCCCTCCCATGCCGGGCATGTTGAGATCCATCAGGATCACGTCGGGTGTCATGTGCTCGAGGGCCGAGATCACCGCCTGCCCGGAGTTGCAGCTGCCAAGCACGTCGAGGTCGTCGTAGCTTTCGAGGATCGACTGTATGCCTTCGGCGACCATGGGATGGTCGTCGGCGACAAGGACCCTGATGCGCGCCGATGCGTCCGTCATTGCGCCGCCCGCATGGTCTTGTCGCGTGACGGCTCGATCTCGGACAGGACGTCGGGTTCGGGCGGCAGCAGGTGCGACAGCGGCACCGTGACCTCTATCATGGTTCCCGGTCCGCCGTCGGGCGGGGAATGGACCCGGAAGATCCCGTCAAGCTGTTCGACCCGCTCCTGCATGTTGCGCAGCCCGATCCCGGTCGAGCGCGCCTGCAGGCTCCCGTCGATCCCGCAGCCATTGTCCGTGATGCGCAGGGTCGCGCCGCGCTTGTGGCCGCGCAGGTCGACCGTCACGCGGCTGGCCGACGCATGACGCTCGATGTTGGTCAGCGCCTCCTGGGCGATGCGGTAGAGCGCGATCTTGGCCTCGGAATCGAGCCTGTTGCGGAAGACCACGGTGGTGAAGGAAACTTCCACACCGCTGCGGCGCGCGAATTCCTCGGTCAGCGCACGGATCGCCGGCCCGAGCCCCAGATCGTCCAGCACGCCGGGCCGAAGGTCGCGGCTGATCCGGCGGACTTCCGAGATCGCGTCGCCGAGCGAGGCGATGCCCTTCTCGAGCGGCGCCTGCGCGCCGGTGTCGCCGCGTTCAAGCCGCCGCCGGGCGCTGTCGAGGGCATAGCGCACACCGACGAGGATCTGGCTGATCCCGTCGTGCAATTCCCGCGCGACCCGCCCGCGTTCCTCCTCCTGCGCGTCCAGTACCCGCTGGGTCAGCTTTTTCAGCTTGGCGTCGGCCAGCCGGCGCTCTCGCAGGTTCAGAACCATGCCGGACAGGAACACGAGCATCAGGGCGCCAAGCGTGATGACGCCGATATAGAGGAAGGTGCGCTGCACGCGGGCCTCGACCTCCGCGCGCGCCGCCGAGACGGTCGCCAGCACGTCGTCGATGAACGCGCCGGTGCCGACGGCCCACTGCCAGTCCTGCATGCCCGTGACATAGGCGACCATCCGCGCTTCCTCGCCGGTCGAGGGTTTCGGCCACAGATGGGTGTGCCAGCCCGCGCCGCCCCGGGCGAGGCGGAGATATTCCCGGACGATGGGCGTACCCTCGCTGTCGCTCAGTCCGGACCAGTTGCGGCCGATCAGATCGGTCTGCCGGGGCGAGACGAGGTTGGTGCCGTCGTAGTCGTAAACGAAGAAATCGCCCTCATCGCCATAGGTCATGGCCGCGAGGATCTGCAGCACCCGCTCCTTGGAGCGCTGATCGTCCGGAGCGGCAGGGCCGTAGATGAAGAAGAACGCGTTGCGGGCCTGGGTCACGTAGTTGCGCAACTCAGCCTTCTTCGCCTCCAGAAGCCTCTGCTCGAGGCCCGCGATCTCGCGTTCGGCAAGGCTGCGGGCCTGGAATGCCACGAGGATCGCGATGGCGGCGACCGCGATGACGAGCGGAAGCGCGGCCAGAAGCGATATCTTCTGGGCGTAGTTGGGGCGTGGAAATGCCGGAAACGCGCGCATGCCGAATCGAATCCGCCGGGCAGGAATGGCCTGTGAAAGCCGTATGGCCCCGGACATTCGCCCGCACCGGGGTTGCATTGCAAGTGCATTCCGGAAGGTAAACGGGCGGCAATGCACGATCTTTGAGCGCCCTCTACGCAGTAATTGGTATTCACAAGACCGAGACAGTTGATAATTTGCGCGCACTGCAAGATCCGCCTGCGGTCAACGAACCGACGGGCCAATGGGGAGGAAACCAATGGATCGTAGAGCATTTCTCAAAAACTCCGCCTTGGGCGGCGCCGCGGCCGCGAGCACGGCGCTGGCGGCACCCGCATATGCGCAGGGCAACCGCACGCTGACGATGGTGACCACATGGCCGCGCGGGCTCGCCGGGGTCTGGGATTCGGTCGAACGCGTCGCCAACACGATCACCGAGGCCACGGACGGCCAGATCACCGTCGAGGCGAAAGCCGCAGGCGAACTTGTCGGCGCGCTCGAAGTGTTCGACGCCGTCACCGCCGGACAGGCCGACATGTACCATGGCGCCGACTACTACTTTGTCGGCCAGCATCCGGCATGGGCCTATTTCACCGCGGTGCCCTTCGGCATGACGGCGCCCGAGATCATGACCTGGTACTACGGGCAGGACGGCATGGCGCTGCACCACGAGCTGGGCGAGGTTTTCGGACTCAAGAGCTACCTTGCCGGCCAGACGGGGGCACAGGGCGGCGGCTGGTTCCGCAACCCGGTAAGCTCGGCCGACGACTTCAAGGGCCTGAAGTTCCGGATGCCCGGTCTCGGCGGCGAGGCGCTGTCAAAGCTCGGTGCGTCCGTGCAGGTGCTGCCGGGCGGCGAGATCTATCAGGCGCTGTCCACGGGCGCGCTGGATGCGACCGAATGGATCGGGCCCTGGTCGGATGAGAAGCTCGGCCTTCAGGAGGTCTGCGACTACTACTACCCGGCCGGTTTCCACGAACCCGGCGCGGCCCTTTCCGTGGCGATGAACCTCGAGGTGTTCAACTCGCTCACACCCGCGCAGCAGAAGATCGTCGAGATCGCCTGCGCCGACGCCCATCAGGCCAACTACGCGCAGTTCATCGCCAACAACGGTCCCGCGCTCGAGCGTCTGAAATCCGGCGGAACGCAGATTCAGGAATTCTCCGACGATATCTGGAACGCCTTCGGCTCGGCCTCGGTAGAGCTGCTGAACGGATACACGAGCGACGATCTGTTCAAGAAGATCCACGAGTCGGCCCAGAAGTCGATGCGCGAATCCTCTGCCTGGCTCGCCGTCTCGGACAGCGCCTACTCGACCCAGCGCAACCGCGTTCTGGCGTCGATGTAATCGCGACAGGGTAACAGACATCAGACCGCGCGCGTGACCCGCGCGCGGTCCTTTCCAATGGGGAGGTGGGCAGGATGGGCGACGCCCTGATCTGGCTGGCGAGCAACATCGCACTCGGCTTCTACAATTTCTTCTATGCCCTCAGCCATCCCATGCAGTGGCTCGACTGGTCCGACAAGGAAGCGCTGATGCGCTTCATCTATTACGGCGCATCGGTTGAATTCTTCTTCGTTTTCCTGGACTTGCTCATCGTTCTTACGGTGATAGGTTACATCTTCCCGCGGTTCATGTGGGCCTGCGTGCGCGGTCTCGAGGGCTTCGCAAACGCGATCGGGCGCACCGTGGCCTGGTTCGGGCTTCTGATGGTCCTGCAGCAGGTCGTCGTCGTCTTCCTGCAGTCCATCTTCCGGCTGGGCAACCTGACCTTCGCGCCCGCCGGCATCGGTTTCTCCCAGTCGGTGGGCTGGTTCACCGAAGAGCTCAAGCTCTACAACGCGATCATCGTCGCGCTCTGTGCGACCTATACCTTCGTTCAGGGCGGCCATGTCCGCGTCGATCTGGTCTATTCGGTGGTCAGGTTCCGCACCAAGAAGGTGATCGACATGTTCGGATCGCTCTTCTTCATGATCCCGTCGGCGATCCTGACCTGGCTCTATGCCTGGTTCTTCCTGTGGCGCAACATGCTCACGCCCAAGGTCTCGGCCAGCGACAAGCTCGATCTGATGCTGCGCAAGGCCTCCATCCTCAAGTGGAACGTCGAGACAATCGGCTTCTCGCCCAACGGTTTCAACGGCTACTTCCTGTTCAAGATCCTGATGGTGGCCTTCACCGGGCTCGTCATCCTTCACGCCGTCGCCTTCTTCTTCCGCTCGTTGCTCGAGTTCCGGGAAGGAGAGGACAGCGAAAACAAGTATCTCGACCTCGACCCGGTGGGCGTGGAAGAAGACCCGCTTCACAGCGTGCACTAGAGGACAGTTGGCACAATGCTCGGACTAGACGGCGTAGAAATCGGCCTCCTCATCGTCCTCGTGACGCTTTTCGCGGCGATCCTGTCAGGCTTTCCGGTGGCCTTCGCCATTGCCGGAGCCGGGATCATCTCGTTCGGGATCATCGCCGCGCTCGACAGCGCGGGGCTGCTGATCCACCAGGCCATCGACACCGGCTCGCAGGCCTACCGCGACATCCTCAACAGCGGGGTGCACCGCAACGACGTCACGGTCTTCCGATACCCCGAGCTGCCGCGGGTAGCCGAATCCGTCTTTCCCGGCGGGTGGGAGCTTGCCATCGACCGCAACCTGTCTTTCATCGTCAACCGGATGAACGACCGGGTCTTTGCCGGCCAGTCCATCGAGACGCTGCTGGCGGTGCTGATGTTCGTCATGATGGGCATCACGCTCGAGCGTTCGAAGATTGCCGAGGACCTGCTGACGACAATGGCCCGCGTCTTCGGTCCGCTGCCCGGCGGGCTTGCCGTGTCGGTCGTCGTCGTGGGCGCCTTTCTCGCCGCCTCGACGGGCATCGTGGGCGCCACCGTGGTGACCATGGGCCTGCTGAGCCTGCCCACCATGTTGCGCAACGGCTATTCGCCCGAACTTTCCACCGGCGTGATCGCGGCCTCCGGCACGCTGGGCCAGATCATTCCGCCCTCCATCGTGATCGTCCTTCTGGGCACGCTCGCGGGCGACCTCTATTCCACCGCGCAGGAAGCCCGCGCGCAGTCGGTCGGCTGTTCGGACGCGCTGACCTTTCTCGGTCGACCTGCGGTGGTCTCGGTGGGCACGCTCTTCCAGGCGGCGATGCTGCCCGGCATCATGCTGGCTGCGCTCTACGCCGGATATGCCTTCCTCTACGCGCTGCTCAATCCGTCGCGGGCGCCTTCGGTGACGCTGTCGGCACCGAGCGCGCATGTGGTGACCCGGGGCGAGGCCCTGACGTGGTTCGCCATCGCTCCGGTGCTCGTGATCGGCGCCGTCATCGCCTGTGTCGAGTTCGGCATCGTCGGCACCCAGAAGGCGCAACTCGACACCAGCGGGATCGAACGCACCTCGACCCTGCGCACCAATGTCAGCGAGCAGTGCCAGGCGGCGATGATCGAACTGCACGGGCAGGAGGCCTGGGACGAGGCGGTGCGCCTGCGCGAGGCCGGCGTTGCCGTCGAGCCCGAGCCCGTGCCCGATCCGAACGCCGTGGCGACCGAGGAAGCGGCCGATGTCGACGCGGTGCCGCTTTCGAACGCGGCGCCCATCGGGACGGGCGTCGCGACGATCGTCGTGCTGCTGGCGCTGGTCCTGACCACGGCGCGCGGCGTTGCGCCCGGGGCCAATCCCCTGCCGCTTGCGGTCGGCGGGGCAGCGCTGGTTCTGGTCCTGATGATCGACGCGGCTTTCGTCAGCCCCGCGGCAAGTTCGAGCGCGACCCTCGCGTGGCTCGCGATCCCGCTGGGGCTGGCGATCTGGAGCTGCTGGTATGCCGGCGGATTGCTGGCGCAGAACGAACTGATCCGGGTGGTCTTTCCGCCGCTGGTGCTGATCGTGGCCGTGCTCGGCTCGATCCTCGGGGGCATCACCAATCCCACGCCCGCCGCGGCGCTCGGCGCCGCCGGCGCGATCATGCTCGCCGCCTATCGCAAGCTGCGCAACGAAGGCGGCAGCGGCCGCGTCATCATCATGTCGACCTTCGCGCTGGTCGTCATGATCCTGCTCGGCATCAATTTCGACCTGCGCATCAACCAGGCCGAGGTGACGGTGGAAGGCTGGATTGCCTATATCGTCGCCTATGCGGCCTACATGTTCGCCTTCTTCGGGCTGGTTTACGCCTGCTGGGTCCTGTTCCGGATGAACGTGCTGACACAGGTGGTCCGCGAGACCGCCAAGGTCACCAGCATGGTCTTTACCATCCTGATCGGTTCACAGCTGCTGAACCTCGTGGTCATCAGCTTCGGGGGCGAGCACTACATCCAGCAATGGCTGCAAAGCTTCGACAACGAATTCACGGTGTTCCTGATCGTGATGCTCGTGCTCTTCGTTCTGGGCTTCGTGCTCGACTTCCTCGAGATCATCTACATCGTCATCCCGATCGTGGGCCCCGTCATCTACGGTGGCACCTTCGACCCCAAGTGGGTGACGATCATGATCACGGTGAACCTGCAGACCTCGTTCCTGACGCCGCCCTTCGGCTTCGCGCTGTTCTACCTGCGTGGCGTGGCGCCGAAGGAGGTCACCACGGGCCACATCTACCGCGGGATCGTCCCCTTCGTGCTGATTCAGGTCGGTGCGCTGGCGCTGCTCTGGCTCGTCCCGGGGATCGTGACCATCGTGCCGGACCTGCTCGGGCGTTGAGCGCCCGGGAGGACCGGGCCAGGGCTGCCATCTATGCAGGTGGCTTGGAACACTCAGAGTGAACCTGATACAGCGTATGCTGCATACGGCTCGAATGTCAGTAGCGCGCAGGACGGCGGGCCCGATAGCGCTGGATTCAATGCTTCAGGCTTCAGCCGCCGCTTCACGTATGCTTTTGATTTTCTTTTCGTCGTCTTTTCCAATATTTATGTTCTCCAGAAGCCATTCGATTTGTTCAATTTCGACCCTGGTGATCTCCGTGCGCCTTAATTCTTTCAAGAGAAGGTAAAGGTAGGAGTAGCCGAATTCGGAGAAACCCGATGCAACGGGCCAAGTGGGCGGAGGCTCCAGATCCGTATCATTTCGGAGGAATCGGAAATTCCAAGAATGAACAACATCATCCATTTCTTTTCCGATCATGGCGAATGAACCTTTGGGTGTCTCCATGGACCGGATTTGACGGTCCGGGCATTGCGCAATGATATTGCGATAGAGCTGTCCCTTGAATTCTTTTAACGGTTCATCTTTGAAGTGTTCACCGACGATCCAATCCATGCCAATCGTTCGCCGGCGCAGTTCGAAAACGAGCTGATCAAACTTGAACAGGTCACCCTTTTCGTTGCTATAAGAGATCAGCCCGTACCGACTGCCAGGTTGTCCCATTTCCTCAACTCTATCGATAAAATTTTCAAGAGTCGAAGCGGTCCACCAACGTTCAGGAAGTTTGTTCGGCTTCCTTAGTTCCGTTACGGCTAGGTCTTCGAATACTTCCTTGTGTTTACACCAGAGCTTTTTAATGTCATGGCCGTATTCGCTCTTCACCGACACCCCAATGAGGACGAGGCCGGCCTTGAAGAGCTTTTCAATCGTTTGAAGCGCTTGCCACCAAAATTCTTCATTGATTCCGTAGGCTTTTGAGAATCGTGCGAAAAAGTAATTCCGATCAGCCGGTGCCACGAAAAACTTGTGCGCAAATACTGACTTGAAATGATTCAGGGGGGTATCGAGCATCCGAGTTCCTCGGCTGGGCTTTCTGAATGGTCACTAGGAGATCATCTTTGTTCCATTTGCGTCACGGTCTACTTTCGATACACACCAGCGCAGCAGTGAACGCAGGTTCTTGCTGCTCTCTGGGACGGTCAAATAATGCTGACTGTCCTCGAGGACTCCGGGCGACCTGCAACTCCGTCCCCATGGTCCCAGTTCCGTTGGATTGTTCACGCTGTCCGCTCCGGTCGAACTCATCCGGGGCCGGCCGGCGCCGACAGGCCGGGGACCGTGACGGTCCGCATCACAGCCGGGGGCTATCGCCCGCCCGTCGGTCTGGTATCCGGCAGGTGGATGTTCGCCACCTGCTCGGCGATCGGGTCGGTCGAGAGGGGGTGGGTGTCGGCGGAGAAACGTTCGGGGTCCGTCACGCGGGTCCAGCGGCCCCCTGTATAGACCTCAAGCCCCGAGAACTTCGACTTGTACCCCATCTTCTGGCTGCCGGGCACCCAGTAGCCGAGATAGACATAGGGAAGCCCCGCCTCGCGGGCGAGGGCGACGTGATCGAGGATCATGTAGGTGCCCAGCGAGCGGCGCGGCATGTCGGGGGCGTAGAAGGAATAGACCATGCTCAGCCCGTCGCTCAGAACGTCTGTGAGGCTGACCCCGATCAGATCGCGGCCCTCGTGATATTCCACCACGCGGCTGCGGATCGGCGTTTCCTCGATCATCGCGGCGAATTCGAAGACGTCCATGTCGGCCATCCCGCCGTCGGCGTGGCGCTGGTCGAGATAGGTGCGGAAAAGCTCATACTGCTCTTCGGAGGCCCAGGGAGAGGTCGCGCGCCGTTCGACGTCCTCATTGCGCGACACCGTGCGGCGCTGGCTGCGCGAGAGACCGAAGCGCTTGACGTCGATGCGCGCCGACAGGCAGGCCGAGCATTCGGCGCATGACGGACGGTAGAGCACGTTCTGAGAGCGCCGGAACCCCTGCTGCGAGAGGCTGTCGTTCAGACGGTCGGCTGAATCGCCCTGCAGCGCGGTGAAGAGTTTGCGCTCCATGCGGCCGTCCAGATACGGGCACGGCTGCGGTGCCGTGACGTAGAACTGTGGCGCTATGGGCAGCGTGTGGCGCATGGGAACCCTGATGGTGACTCAACCCTTACGATATCAAGGCCCCCAGTGCCTTCCAAGCGCCGTTTTCGCCGAATTCTCAATCTGACGCGCGCCGGTTGATCGCCACCGTGCCGAGCGCATGGTCGGTCAGGCCCTGACCGCGTTCCGTCACGGCCATCATCACCACGGAAATCAGCTGAAGGGGCGCCACGGCCCAGCTTGCCACATAGCCGATGGTGTGCATGAGCGCAGAACCGCCGCCGAGGCGCGACCCGTCGGCCTGACGCAGTTCGATGGCGAAAAGCCGCATGCCCCAGGTCGCGGAACCGCCCGCAAGCGTCAGGAAGCGGTAGATGAAATTGACCGTCACATAGAGCGCTGGCAGGAAGAACAGTCCCGTGAAGGCGGTGAACGGCAGGATCAGCACGCAGGCGATCACCGTCACGATGGTGTCGACGACCCAGGCAAGCAGACGCTTGAGCGGAACGTCGCGGTAGAACTGCGCCTGGGTCTGCGGGTCGGGTGTATAGTTCATCGCGGTATTCATATCGTGTCCCTGAATCTGGACCCCGCGCGTTATGCGCGAGGTCGGGTGAGGTGGCCCGGCTGCTCAGGCCTCGGGGCGCTCTTCGCCGGTGGACTTGGTCGTGCGGTCCTTCATGAATTCGTCGAATTCGGCCTTGTCCTTGGCTTCGCGCAGGCGCTCGAGGAAGGCTTCGAAATCAGCCTGTTCCTGTTCCAGACGGGCCAGCGTGTCGGCCTTGTAGCTGTCGAAGGCGTTGTTGCCGGTCGGGCGCATGGCGCGCATGCCGCTGCGGACGGACCGGGAATGCTTGCTGCAGGATTTCGAGAACATGCGTTTGCTCCAGATCATGTAGAACAGAAGGGCGAGACCGACGGGCCAGAAGAACACGAAGCCCAGAACCATCGATGCCATCCAGGCACCCTTGCCCTTGTCGTCAAGCCAGTTCTCCGCACGGGAAAACCAGCCGGGCCGGTACTCCATCGGGCGGGATTGCGTCATATAGGTCATGTCAGTCCCTTTCGGTCGCTGAATAAGCTGTCCCCGGGGTCCGCCGAGGATGTGAATGTCTTTCACATTGCCTAGATCGGGATCGAGGGGCCCGGTATCAAGGGATGATGTGAATGATTTTTACATTTTCTTCGGAGATGCCGTGAAATCAGATACTTGCGCGCTGCAAATCTCGGCCAGACGCGCTGGGGAGATGCCGAAGACATGATGGGGCGTTCCGGCTGCGGCCCAGACCTCGTCGAAGTGCAGCAGCCGGCGGTCCAGGAAGACGGGGCTGCGTTCGAGATGTCCCACTGGCGCCACGCCGCCGATGGCAAAGCCCGTGCGCTCGCGGATCAGATGCGCTTCCGCCTGTCCCAGCCCCTCTCCGGCAAGCCGGGCGGCAAGAGCGGTATCGACCCTGCGCCCGCCCGCCGTCACGAAGAGATAAAGCGCGCCGCTCGCCTCGCCGCGAAAGACGATCGACTTTGCGATCTGGTCGACGTCGCAGGCGAGAGCCCGGGCGGCATCGGCCGCGGTCCTGACAAGCGCGGTCTCGCGGATGTCGGGGTCGATCCCGGCAGCCTCGAGGGCCGCACGCACGCGTCTGAGGGACTTGCTCATGCACCGGACCCTAGCAACGTGACCCGCGCGGAAGCAACCAGCCGCCCACCATTGACGCGAACGTTCCGCCGGGGGATGTCTTGACCATGAGCCTTGCCGACCGGATCACCCGCATGCCCCGTGCCTTCGATCCCGACCGGGGACGGGACGCCCGCGCGCTGCTGCCGGACGCGGGCCCGATCCTCGGCGATCTCGTCGAGGGTGCGGCGGGTTCCTGCCCGTACCTGCTGGGGCTCATCCACAGGGAAGCGGACTGGCTGCCTGCGGCGCTGGACGATCCCGATGCGGCCGCGGCGCTGGTACTGGCCGAAGCGGCTGACTGGCAGGGCGAAGGACTTGCCGGACGGCTGCGGCAAGGCAAGCGGCGCGTGGCGCTGCTGAGTGCGCTGGCGGATCTGGGCGGGGCCTGGCCGCTCGGGCGCGTCACCGGTCTGCTTACCGATTTCGCGGATGCCGCCTGCCGCGCGGCCCTGACGTCGGCGGTTGCCGCACAGATCCGGCGCGGCAAGCTGCCGGGGATGACCGATGCAGACGTCGAGACCGCAGGCGGCATGGTCGTGCTGGCCATGGGCAAGATGGGAGCGCATGAGCTCAACTATTCGTCCGACATCGACCTGATCTGCCTCTTCGACGAAAGCCGCTTCGATCCGGACGACTTCCACGACGCCCGAGCCGCCTTCGTGCGCGCAACCAGGGCCATGTGCGCCACCCTCAGCGACCATACCGCGGAAGGCTACGTGTTCAGGACCGACCTGCGCCTGCGCCCCGATCCGGCCGTCACGCCGGTCTGCATGGCGATGCTGGCGGCGGAGCAATATTATGAGAGCGTCGGGCGGACCTGGGAACGCGCCGCCTATATCAAGGCGCGGCCCTGTGCCGGGGATATTAGGGCGGGCGAGCGATTTCTCGAAACCATCCGGCCTTTCGTCTGGCGGCGGCATCTCGATTACGCCGCGATCCAGGACGCCCATGACATGCGGCTGGCGATCCGCGAGCACAAGGGGCTGGGGGGGCCGATCACCCTGCCGGGCCATGACATGAAGCTGGGGCGGGGCGGCATCCGCGAGATCGAATTCTTCACCCAGACACGCCAGATCATCGCCGGGGGGCGCGATCCTGATTTGCGGCTGCGCGGCACGCTCCCCGCGCTCAAGGTGCTGGTCGAGAAGGGCTGGGTCGAACCCGACGCCGCCGGCGCGCTGTCGGAAAGCTATGTCTTCCACCGGACGGTCGAGCATCGCCTGCAGATGATCAACGACGCCCAGACCCACAGGCTGCCGGAAACCGACAAGGGCTTCGAGAGGCTGGCCTGTCTCATGGATCGCACATCGGGCGATCTGAAGGTCGAGCTTGGCGACCGCCTGGCCGCTGTCCACGAATGCACCGAAGGTTTCTTCGCGCGTTCCACGGAACCTGCGGCGGCGCCGCAAACCGAAGCACATGCCTTCGACGAGGCGTTGATGGCGCGCTGGCCCAGCTACCCGGCGCTGCGCAGCGCGCGAAGCAGCAGCCTTTTCGAACGCCTGAAGCCCGACCTGCTGGCACGCCTTTCCGAAAGCGCGCGGCCAGACGAGGCGCTGGTGGCCTTCGACGGCTTCCTCAGGGGGCTGCCCGCGGGGGTGCAACTCTTTTCGCTGCTCGATGCGCATCCGCAACTGCGCGACCTGCTGATCGACGTCATCGCGACCTCGCCCCAGCTTGCCGGCTACCTTTCGCAGAATGCGGTGGTCTTCGACGCGGTGATCGGCGGGGATTTCTTTCGCGACTGGCCCGGTGCCGATGCGCTTTCGCGCGATCTGGCCGGCGTGCTCCCGGACGAGCCGGATTACGAGAGCCGCCTCGACCGGATGCGTCGCTGGCGGCGCGAATGGCATTTCCGGATCGGGGTGCACCTGTTGCGCGGGCTGGTCGACCCCGCCACGGCGGGACAGCAATATGCCGATCTCGCCCGCGCCATCCTGCGGGTGCTCTGGCCCGAAGTATCGCGGCAGTTCGCGCTGCGCCACGGACCGCCGCCGGGGCGGGGCGCCTGTGTGCTCGGCTTGGGCTCGATCGGGGCGGGGAGTCTCAATCCGGGCTCGGATCTCGACCTGATCGTGATCTACGACCCCGGGCTTCAGGAAATGTCTGAGGGCAAGAAACAACTGCCCACCCGTCAATACTACGCGCGGCTGACACAGACGCTGATCACCGCGCTCACCGTGCCGATGTCCCAGGGGCGTCTCTACGAGGTCGACATGCGCCTGCGGCCGTCCGGCAACCAGGGCCCGGTCGCGACGAGCTGGTCGGCCTTTCAGGACTATCAGCGCAACCAAGCCTGGGTCTGGGAACATCTTGCGCTGACGCGCGCCGCGGTGGTCGCCGGTCCGGAAGACCTCGCGTCGGACATCGAGACCTTCCGCCGGGGCGTGCTGGCGCCCCGGCGCGACAGGGCCGAGATCCTGAGGGAGGTCGCCACGATGCGTGCCCGCATCTCGGCCGCGAAGGCACCCGTCTCGGTCTGGGAGCCCAAGGTCGGGCCCGGTCGAATGCAGGAGATCGAACTGCTTGCGCAGGCCGGCACGCTGCTTGCCGGCACCGCGCAGCGTTCGATCCGCGAGGGCCTCGGCAATGCGCGGGCCGAGGGGATACTTGGAGCGTCCGAGGTCGACGTGCTGAAGGACGCTCATGTCGCCCTGACCGATCTGACCATGGCCGCGCGTCTGCTTGCCTCTGGTCCGCTGCGACCCGAGAAGCTGGGCGTGGCGGGGCGTGCCTTCCTCCTGCGCGTGCTCGATGCGGACTCGATCGAGGCACTGGCGGAAAGACTCGCGGCGCTGCATCATCGGTGTGACGAGATCGTCACCGCGGCGCTTGCACCCCATGCGGGGGAAGATGCGGCATGAGCGTGGACGCGCCCGACGACGATCCGAAGGGCCTGCTGCGCGAAGCCTTCCGGATCGACGGGATCGAGGCGCCGGAATGCCGGTCGATATTCCTCGACTGGGCGCTCAGCCTTCCTTCCGGGGTCGAGCCCCGCGCAGCGCTCGAGCGGATGCTGTCCCGTATTGGCGACGAGCTTTCGGATCATCCGATGTACAAGGTGATGCAGGATGGGCTAAGGGGCATCTCCGCGCCCCGGCGACGCGGCGGCTGGCGGGCGCGCCAGCGCAACTGAGGCGCTTGTGGTCCCGCCCTGCGCGCCGTGGGCGACCTTTGCCCTATTTATTCCAGTTGATGCCATCACCGTTGGCACAGACAACCGACCCCAGCGGTCAGCCCGAAACCGCCGGGGTTTCGCAGGCTTTTGGACCCACACGGAGGCGTTGACCATTAAAGCAGCCGTCCGAATTCTACGCTGCCGAAGGTCCGGTTCGAGTCCAAGTTCACCGATGCTGCACTTTGGATGAACGGCGCCTATGAAGTAGGAGAATATAGCAACGGCTTGTCGTGTAGGAAAAAGACACATATCGGTAGCAAAACCCACCGGTTGGTCGGAGTGTTGAAAAGGTGCGCATTTCCATTTTTCTTTTGGCTTTTCTTCTTTCTGCGCAACCGTTGTATGCCGACCTTGTTCAGGTGCCCCTTCTCGCGGATGGCTCGGTGAATGTCGAAGAAGCATTGTCTGGTTTTCAGCTGGCTTTTTCCATTGCCGAGGGTGGGGCGCAATCCATTAATTTCTCTGGAAAAATTCTTGGTGAGCATTTTTCCGGTGGAGCGCTCAGGGCCGATACATTACAGGATTTCGCCCTTGCAATTGAAGCTCCAACGCTTTCCGAACACGGTAACTTCTTGATCGCCGTTCTGGCTACAGATGCTATCTGCGGTCGGAGAGGGCTCCGTTCAGGAACGGTTCTTTGGAGCGAAACCAAGAACCACAACGGCGCGGCTTGGGAAGTGACAACTTCCTGTGCTCCTGCGCCTGACTGAGACTATCAGATAATCCATCTTGAAGTGATTGCAGACGCTGCAGAGCGTGTCGCCAATGACGGCTCTGTCCGCTCTGCCGAAGCGAGATCCGCCATGAGCGATGGTCCGCTATAAATGTGACTTGTGTTGACGGAGGACGCACGCACTGACGCCCCGGCAATCATCGAGGCCGATGGCCAAGGGTGCCGGTTCGTCTGGTTGCCGGCATGAAACGTGGTCCGGACCGTGCCTTTCGGTGCGGCCACGCGCGCCATTTGGCCCCTCCATCGAGATCGGCCCTTTCGCGGGAAAGCGGAAGGCACTATGGGGCTGGTCATGCCCCATGAAGAAACCCCCTCAGACTATCCCGTTGTCCGGCTGCTGCCGAAGGCAAATGCGCGTGCCATCCGTCATGGTGCGCCTTGGGTCTTTGCGAACGAGCTGGTGACCGACCGTCGCACGCGCGCCCTTGCTCCGGGCAGCCTTGCCCAGTTGCAGGACCACGACCGCGCGCCGCTCGGCATCGTCGCGGTGAATCCGCTGTCGAAGATCATCTGCCGCACGCTTGATCCCGATCCGGCGGCGCGCATAGACGGCGACTGGTTCTCTGCCCGCCTGCGCCGGGCGCTCGGGCTGCGCGAAAGGCTCTATGAGGCGCCCTTCTACCGTCTGGTCCATGCCGAGGCGGACGGGCTGCCCGGCGTGATCATCGACCGCTTCGGCGACACCTGCGTGGTACAGCCCAATGCTGCCTGGGCCGAACATCAGCTCGATGTGCTGACGGAGGCGCTGGTCGAGGTGACGGGCGTCACGGCGGTACTCAAGAACGCCTCGGGGCGGACCCGCACCCTGGAGGGGCTGGACGATGCCAGCGGCGTGCTCGCGGGGGCGGCGCCCGAGGCTGCTGTCGAGGTTCCCATGAACGGGGCCACCTATCTCGCCGATCTGACCGGGGGTCAGAAGACCGGGCTTTTCTACGACCAGCGCCCCAACCATGCCTTCGCCGCCAGCCTTGCGCGCGGGGCGCGCGTGCTCGACGTCTTCAGCCATGTGGGCGGTTTCGGACTGGCCTGCCTCGCGGGCGGTGCGTCTTCCGCGCTGGCCGTCGACGGCTCTGCCGCGGCGCTCGAGCTGGCGCAGGGCGGAGCGGACGCCTCTGGCCTTGCCGATCGTTTCACGACCCGTCAGGGCGACGCCTTCGACATGCTCGCGGCGCTCGCGACTGAGGGTGCCCGTTTCGACGTGGTCATTTGCGACCCGCCGGCCTTCGCACCGTCGAAACAGGCACTCGACGCCGGGCTGCGCGCCTACGAACGCATCGCGCGTCTTGCCGCAGGGCTTGTGGCCGAGAACGGCATTCTCGGGCTCTGTTCCTGTTCCCACGCCGCCGATCTCGCCGCGTTCCGCAACGCCTGTGTGCGCGGAATTGGGCGGGCAGGGCGGCGCGGTGTCCTGATCCATTCGGGCAGTGCCGGACCGGACCATCCGGTCCTGCCGCAGCTTGCCGAAAGCGGCTATCTCAAGTCGCTGTTCTTCCGGATCTGACCGATGCGCATCGTCATCGACACCTGCGTGCTCTACCCCACGGTGATGCGCGAGATGGTGTTGGGCGCGGCGCGCGAAACCGGCGCCTTCGAACCCGTCTGGTCGGCGCGCATCCTCGAGGAATGGCTGCGCGCGGCCGTCAAGCTGGGACCCGAGGGCCTGACGCAGGCGCAGGCCGAGGTTGCACTTCTCCGCGCCGCCTGGCCTGGGGCGGAGCGTGCCCCTGAACCGGGCCTCGAAGCGCGGCTCTGGCTACCCGATCCGGCCGACATTCATGTGTTGGCCGTCGCTGTCGGGTCATCCGCCGATGCGATCATGACGCTGAATGCCAAGGACTTCCCTCGTGGCACGCTGGCCGACGAGGGGCTTGTGCGGCTTGATCCCGACGCGCTGCTGACCTCGCTGGCGCAGGAGTATCCCCACGAAGTGGAAGAACTCAGTGCCCGCGTCCTGGCGGAAGCGCGCAGGCTTTCGGGAGAGGACTGGACGCTCAGGGGCCTTCTGAAGAAGGCGCGCCTGCCGCGCCTGGGCAAGGAACTCGAAACGCCTTGAAAGCGTCTGCCGGAAGGATCAGGAGTCCTGCGGCGACCAGCGGGCGTCAAGCCTTTCCAGCGCTGCGATGCGCTCGGTGGTCACGGGGTGGCTCAGCATCCATGCCGGTGCGCCAGCGCCCTTGCGGCCTGCAAGGGCGTCGAGCTTGCGAAACAGGCTGATCTGCGGAGCGATGCCGATTCCGGCCTTGGTCAGGAGCGCGGCGGCATATTCGTCGGCCTCGAATTCGTCCTGCCGCGACAGCCGCGCTGCCAGCAGGGACCCGAGTGCGTTGGCGATCCATACACCCACGCCGGGGATGATCCGGCCCAGCACCATCGCCAGAGCCATGCGCAGGGCGTTCTGGCCGGAGAAATCGATCATGCGGCGCCGGGAATGGCCAAGGGCCACATGGCCCAGCTCATGGGCGATCACCGAGGCCAGTTCCGCGTCCGTGACCTCGCCGGCGCGAAATTTCTCGTAGAACCCGCGCGTCAGAAAGATCCGGCCGTCCGGGGCGGCAAGGCCGTTGATCGGATCGATCTCGTAGAGATGCACCCGGATACGCTCCAGGTCGAGAGCGCCCGCCAGCCTGTCCATGATCTTCTTCAGCTGCGGATCGGCCAGTTCCGTAGAGCGGCTGTCGAGCTCCTTCGCGGTGCGCCAGGCCGAAAACCGGTACATGACCAGCGCATAGACGACCGCGAGAAGGATGGGGGTGACCTTGAGCATGCTCAAGATATGGGGTCGTCCCGCCAGCGGGGCAAGCGTCGTCTGCACCCGCCCGGCAGGGATGGCGCGACGCGGACGCGCCGCATCGCGCGATCTTCGGACCTAGGAGGCCAGCTTTGCGGTCATCGTGATCTTTGCGTCGAGCAGCTTCGAGATCGGGCAGTTTTCCTTGGCGAGCTTTGCCGCCTCGGCGAACTGTTCCTCGGAGGCGTCATGGACTTTTGCGGTCACGTCGAGGTGCACGGCCGGAATGTGATAGCCGCCGTCCTTCTGTTCGAGAGAGACCGTCGCCTTGGTCTCGATGCTGTCGGCCACCAGATCGAAGTCGCCCAGGATCATCGAGAGCGCCATGGAAAAGCACGACGCATGGGCCGCGCCGATGAGTTCCTCGGGGTTCGTTCCCGTCTCGCCGTCAAAGCGGGTCTTGAAGCCGTAGGCCTGCTCTGACAGGGCACCGCTTTCGGTCGAGACGACGCCGCGGCCCGAGCGGAGGTCGCCCTGCCACCTGGCGGAACCGGATTTCTTGATCATGGTCTGTCCTTTCGAGTTTGGCGCCCGCTGGCGCCGGTTCACCTCTGCTAGATAGAGCGTTTGCACCGAGATGAAAGCCGTGCGGGTCCCTACCGGCGGAGCCCTGCCGGGCGTTCCTGCGGCGCTCCCGAGGTCGTGCGGGCGGTAGTCAGGAGCGCTGCCCGTACCAGGCGCGGACCGCGCGCGCGTTCCTAGCGTGTGAGCGATTTCATGCCGCGGCTCAGGCCGTCCAGCGTCATGGGCACCATCCGTTCGGCGCCGAGGATGTCCTGGATCATCGCGATGGACTGGGTATAGCTCCAGTACTGTTCGGGAACCGGATTTATCCAGAGCGTCGCGGGCCACTGCTCATGGGCCCGGCGCAGCCAGGCCGCGCCGCTTTCCGCATTCCAGTGCTCCGAAGCGCCGCCAGGATAGGCGATCTCGTAGGGTGACATCGAAGCGTCGCCCACGAAGATGCAGCGATAATCGGGGCCATAGGTATGCAGGACGTCCATGGTCGGGATCTGCGCGTCCCAGCGCCGCCGGTTGTCGCGCCAGACGCCTTCGTAGAGACAGTTGTGGAAGTAGTAGTGCTCCATGTGCTTGAACTCGGCCCGCGCCGCCGAGAACAGTTCCTCGACGACCCGCACATGGCTGTCCATCGACCCGCCGACGTCCAGAAACAGCAGGACCTTGACGGCGTTTCGCCGTTCCGGCCTCGTCTTCACGTCCAGATATCCATGTTCGGCCGTCGCCCGGATGGTGCCGCCGAGATCGAGCTCCTCGGCCGCGCCGTCCCGGGCCCAGCGGCGCAGGCGCTTGAGCGCGACCTTGATGTTGCGCGTCCCGAGCTCGACCTTGTCGTCGAGATTGCGGAACTCGCGCTTGTCCCAGACTTTCACGGCCCGGCGGTGGCGCGATTCCTGTTGGCCGATGCGTACGCCCTCGGGATTGTAGCCATAGGCGCCGAAGGGCGAGGTTCCGGCGGTGCCGACCCACTTCGAACCGCCCTGATGACGGCCCTGCTGTTCCGCGAGCCGCTTGCGCAGCGTCTCCATCAGCTTGTCGAAGCCTCCCATGGCCTCGATCTCGGCCTTTTCCGCATCGCTCAGGTGCTTCTCGGCCATCTTCTCGAGCCACTCGCGCGGGATCTCGACCGCTTCCATCACCTGCGCGGCACTGATCTCTTCCAGCCCCGAAAAGGCGGCAGCGAAGGCCCGGTCGAACCGGTCGATGTTGCGTTCATCCTTCACCAGCGTCGCACGGGCGAGGTAGTAGAAGGCATCGACGTCATAGGTCGCGAGACCGGCCTTCATCGCGTCGAGGAAGCTCAGGAACTCGCGCAGGGACACGGGAACGCCATGTCTGCGCAGGCCGTCGAAGAAGGGCAGGAACATCGGGACGCTCCGGAATGTCTGATGCCGGTCATGCTAGCGCGACGCGGCGATTGCCGCCAGCGGGAGCGGGCCCCCTGCCTCAGCGCATTGCCCGGTCGATGAATACGGTCGCGAAAAGCCCGAGGATCATGAAGGCCAGCGCATAGCCGGCCGCATATTGGGCGATGTCCTTGCGGTTCCCCTGGCGGCGGTGGGCGGTGAGCCCGCCGATCAGGGCTCCGGCCGCGCCGGCTGCGATCACGATCATCTGTCAGACGCTCCCTGGCCTCAGCTCGGATTCAATCCCTTCATGGGGTTCAGCCCGGCGATCTCGCTCTGACGGGCCCGCACGGCCCAGTCCGGGCCGAAGCCGTAGCGTGCCCATCCCAGACTGTCCAGTCTCACGCTGCGCGCCTCTTCGTCGCGCCCTTCGAGCTCGAGCGCCTCGGCCTTCAGCAGCATGAGCGTCGCGAGAAGCGCCGCGTTCCCGGACTCGGCGGCAACCGTCAGGCCGGGCTCGATGCGCCGCAAGGCCTCTGCGCCGTCACCTTGCGCCACCGCATAGGCGGCAAGCTGGCTGGCGACATAGGCGCGGTGCAGGCGGGTCTGGGGCAGGCGGGCATAATAGCTGTCGGCAAGCAGGAACTCGCGGTAGGCATCGCCGGGATCGGAGGGCTGCAGCACCCGCGCGCGGGCATAATGGGCGAAGGCGCGGCGCTGGTCCTGCCAGCCGAGCCTGACCGCGATACGTACCGCCTGCGCCGAGGCGCGGCTGCGTTGCGCGTAGGACGCGCCGGGTCCAAGCGCCGTCTCGACCGCCTGGCGCCACTCGTCGGGCGTGTCGGAGGCCTGCGCGCCGGGCCGGCCCTTGCCCGCTGGATTGAGGCGGTCGAAGATCTCGGGCAGCCGCGCCGCCACCTCGTCGCGGGTCATGCCCGAGCGCAGCTCCGGCGCGTAGGTCGCGCGCAGGATCATCATGTCCCGGGCCGTCAGCACGGAATGCATGTTGTCGTCGTTGAAGACAGAGTCCGGCAGGCGGTAGAGATCGTTGAGCGGCCCGAGCGCCTGGGCGAGTTCCTCGTGCAGGCAGTCGCGGACCTCTTGCGGGGGCGCGTCCGCGGGCACGAAGACCGAAAGCCGGGTGCGTCTGTCCAGAAGCGTCCAGTTGGTGCGCGCCGCGCGGCGGTGGGTTCGGTATTCGGCGAAAGAGCTGACGTTCGGCGCGACGAAGCAGGCTGCCTGGGGCAGGGCGCTGCGGATCTGGTCGGACGAGACCGCCTCGAGCGTGATCGAGGCCGCGGCAGAGGTGGTCCGCGCGATGTCGATGCCAGCCTCGGTCTTCAGGCGATGCAGCAGCGCGCCAAGATCCGGTCCCAGTGTCGGAGGCGGATGGCCTGCCAACCGCAGGCTGATCGGACCCTCGAAACGGGTGAAGACGGGCAGCGCGCGACCGCTTTCCAGCATGAAGCTGAGGTCGAGGAAATCCCGTTCGAGATCCGCATTCGCGGCCGTCAGAGGCGGAGCCGTGTAGCTGGCGAAGCGCTTCATCGGCGGAAGAGTCGTCTGCATCGGGGTCGCGCGGCTGGGCTGGAAGGTATCGGCAGCCGGCGTGCAGGCATGCAGAAGCGCCAGCACGGGGATTGCCAGACGGCGCAGGGCGCGGCGCGCGCTCATCGGCGATTGTATTTTATGAAAGGCGTGACCGTCCCGATCCGGTCATAAAGGCGCCGCGCCGTGGCGTTGAAGTCCTGCGTCAGCCAGTAGACCTGCGGTGCCCCGGCGGAATCCGCTGCGGCATAGACCGCCTCGATCAGCGCCCGGCCTACCCCTTGTCCGCGCACCTCGGGATCGGCGTAGAGGTCCTGCAGGTAGCAGACATTGGCCTCTGACCAGCCGTGACGATGGAAGAGGTAGTGCGTCAACCCGACCGGTCGCCCCTCGAGGATGGCGAGAAGCCCGTTGAAATCCTGCGGATCGTCGCCCAGCAGCCGCTCGAAATAGAGATCGTGCAGCGTTTGCGGGCGTGAGGTTTCGTAGAAGGCCAGGTAGTCGTTCCAGAGGCGTGACCAGCCGGGCTTGTCGGACGCAAGCAAGGGACGCACCTCGAGGGCGGGTCTGTCTGTCATCTTTCCTGCCTCGTCTTGTGCGGGGTCTTGTTGCCCCATCTTCTGTCCGGTCTCAGTTAACGCGATATTACCGTCGCCTGCCAAGCCAAACCCTTTCACCGGCAGTATCGCGCGCGGGGAAGTGATGCGGCAGGGTCGCACAGGCGCTCCCCTGAATTGGCGCGCAGTCGTTCAGGCGAGGAGCGCCAACGGAAGCAGCGAGATCACGCTGGTCCAGATCACGACCTGCGTGATCGCCTCGCCGCGCACACCATGCAGGAGCGCCAGCGCAAAGGCCATCATCCCCGACGGTCCGGCGGCGTTCATGATGAACTGCGGTGCAGCGGGATCGCCGGGGGCAAGGCCCGAGACCAGCGCCCAGACCAGCAGTGGAAAGCACACCAGTTTCAGCCCCGAGATCGCGTAGACCACGGGCGCGGGTACCAGCGGGCTGCCCGACAGGATCACGCCGACGGCGAACAGCGTGAGCGGCGGCGCGGCGGAGCCGGCGAAATGCAGCGCCGTGGCGACGGGGTCGGGAACCGGCACCCCCGCGAGATTAACGGCGATCGCGAGCCCGATCGCCAGCAGCACGGGGTTGCGCGTCATCGAGCGCAGGGCGGCCCCCGTGCCGCGGCTGCCGCAAAGCAGTTCGATCGAGATGATGAAGAACGCGAAGGACGCGGTGGCGTCCCAGGCCACGATGGCGCTGATCGGGGCCGCGCCCTCGGGTCCGTAGATCAGCACCGAGATCGGCCAGATGTAGAGCAGCGAGTTGACGAAGACCACTGCCATGCCAAGCAACCAGGCTTCGGCACGCTCGCGCCGGAAGACGCGGTAGGCAAGCTGGTAGGCGATCGTGAAGGCGACGATCTCGGCCAGCACATAGGCGGCGAGGGGGCGGGCGGGAAAGGTCGTGACGTCGATGCGCGCGATCAGCAGGAAGATCAGCGCGGGCTGGAACACCAGGAAGGACATGCGGTTGATCGCGCGTGCCTCATCGGCCTGCACCATCCCCGCACGCCCGAGCAGGAACCCCAGCGCGAGCACCGAGAAGACCGGGAGGATGTTCCCGGTGAGCACGTCCAGCATGTAAGAAGCCTCAGCCGTTCCGGCGTGCCATGAAGGCCAGCCGCTCGAAGAGGTGGACGTCCTGTTCGTTCTTCAGCAGCGCTCCGTGCAGCCTGGGCAGCGCATTCGTGCCGGACTTCTTCAGATCCTCGGCACTCAGGTCCTCGGCGAGGATCAGCTTGAGCCAGTCCAGCACCTCGGAGGTCGAGGGCTTCTTCTTGAGACCCTGCTGGTCGCGGATGTCGTAGAATTGCGTCAGGGCCGTGGTCAGCAACGCTTCCTTGATGCCGGGATGATGGACCTCGATGATCTTTCGCAACGTCTCCATGTCCGGAAAGCGGATGTAGTGGAAGAAGCAGCGCCGCAGGAAGGCGTCCGGCAGCTCCTTTTCGTTGTTCGAGGTGATGATGACGACGGGCCGCTGCCTGGCCCGGATCGTCTCGCCCGTTTCGTAGACGAAGAACTCCATCCGGTCGAGTTCCTGGAGCAGGTCATTGGGAAACTCGATGTCGGCCTTGTCGATCTCGTCGATCAGCAGGACCACCTTCTCGTCCGCTTCGAACGCCTCCCAGAGCTTGCCCTTGCGGATGTAGTTGCGCACGTCATGGACCCGTTCGTCGCCGAGCTGGCTGTCGCGCAGGCGGCTCACGGCGTCGTATTCGTAAAGCCCCTGCTGGGCGCGCGTGGTCGACTTGACGTTCCAGTCGATCAGACGCAAACCCAGTCCCGAAGCGACCTGCCGGGCCAGTTCCGTCTTGCCCGTTCCGGGTTCGCCCTTGACCAGCAGGGGTCGCTCGAGCGTCACCGCCGCGTTGACCGCGATGGTCAGGTCGTCGGTGGCCACGTACTCGTGGGTACCTAAAAATTTCATCAGATTGTCAATCCTTTGGGCATTCCCCGCTTGTCCCGTTTTTAGCCGCAAAAGCGCCGGATTGTGTAGTGACAATCGCATGCCCCTGAGTTAGATGCACGCGAAGGGGGGCCAAACTGCCCGGGGTAAAGTCGCTTATGCAAAACGTAAGCCGCGTTGAGGGGGATACGATGAAGCAGGAAACTTTCCTGTCGGATGACTACCGTCCGGCAGAAGACGAACCTTTCATGAACGATCGTCAGCTCGAGTACTTCCGGAGGAAATTGCTGACCTGGAAAGCCGAACTTCTCGCCGGATCGCGCGACACGATCGAGGGCCTGCAGGACGGCACGCGCAACATTCCCGACGTGGCCGACCGGGCCAGCGAGGAAACCGATCGGGCGCTCGAACTGCGCACCCGTGACAGGCAGCGCAAGCTGGTGGCCAAGATCGACTCTGCGCTGCGGCGCATCGACGAGGGCGAATTCGGATTTTGCGTCGTGACCGGCGAACCCATCTCGCTCAAGCGGCTCGACGCACGGCCCATCGCGACCATGAGCCTCGAGGCGCAGGAGCGTCATGAGCGGCGCGAGAAGGTCCACCGCGACGACTGACGCGGACGGCTCGCCTGCCGTGCGGGACGTGACAGGGGCAGAAGCGCCGGGACTGGTCCTTGGCGCTTTTTTGCTATGCAGGAGAAGAGGTTGACCGACAGCGCCACCGTCATCGGAGCAGGCATCGGCGGCATCGCCTGTGCCATTGCTCTGGCGCAGCGTGGCGTGGCGGTCACGGTGCTGGAACAGGCCGAGGCCATCCGCGAGGTCGGTGCGGGTCTGCAGATCAGCCCCAACGGGCTGGCCGTCCTGCGCGCCCTCGGCTGTGAGCCGGCGCTGTTGGAGCAAGGTGCGGTGGCGCCTGACGCCGTGGTTCTTGAGGACGGGCTCGACGGGCACGAGGTCGCGCGGCTTGATCTGACACGGATGGAGGGTCAGCAGTATTTCTGCATCCATCGTGCCGACTTGATCGATGTCCTCGAACGCCGCGCGCGCGCATTGGGCGTGACCATCGAACTCGGCTGCCGTGTCGCGCGGGTCCGGCCCGGCGCGCCGCCGACGGTCGAACTGGCCCAGGGTACGGCCCGCAAGGCGGCGCTGGTCATCTGCGCGGACGGTATTCACTCGGTCGGTCGCCTCGCCTTCGGGCCAGCGCCGCCGGCTTTCTTCACCGGACAGGTCGCCTGGCGAACAACCGTGGCTGTCTCGGACCCGGTGGCGCCCGAGGTCCGGCTGATCATGGGACCGGGGCGGCATATGGTGAGCTATCCGCTGCGGGACGGAAAGCTCGTGAACATCGTCGCGGTCGAAGAGCGCCCGGAATGGACCGAGGAAGGCTGGGCGCATCGCGACGACCCGCTGCACCTGCGCCAGGCGTTCGCGGGCATCAAGGGCACCTACGCTTCCCTGCTGCGGGAGGTTCGCGAGGTCCATGTCTGGGGTCTGTTCCGTCACCCCCTTGCGCCGCGCTGGTTCGGCGAGGGCGTCGCACTCATGGGAGATGCGGCGCATCCCGCGCTTCCCTTCCTTGCACAGGGCGCGAATCTCGCGCTCGAGGACGCCTGGGTACTGGCGGATTGCGCCGCCGAGGGACGGCTTGAAAGCTACCAGTCACGCCGCGAGGAGCGGGTGGGTCGCGTGATCGCCGCCGCCGAAGCCAATGCGCGGAACTACCATCTGAGACCGGGTCCATACCGCAGGGCGGCGCATCTGGCGCTAAGGTTGGGAAGCCGGTTCATGCCGGGGGTGCTGATGGGGCGCTACGACTGGATCTACCGCGAGGACGTGACGCGATAGGGTGCCGCCCGTCCGCCCGGTCGGAGGCAGGCGTCACTTCGCCCGCACGAGCATCCCGAAGAGGTCGCGCGGGTCGTCCGGATCGGCCAGAAGGTCCAGCGGGTGGTAGAAACCGGTGCCTGCGATCCGGTCCCGGACGTATCTCAGGGCCGAGAAGTCCTCGATCGCGAAGCCCACGGAATCAAACAGCGTGATCTGGCGATCGCTGGTCCGTCCCGGCCTGGCCCCTGTCAGGACCTGCCAGATCTCGGTCACGGGGTGATCCGGCGCCAACTGCTGGATCTCGCCCTCGATGCGCGTCTGTTCGGGGTATTCCACGAATATCTCGGCGCGATTGAGGATCGCTGGAGCAAGTTCCGTCTTGCCCGGACAGTCGCCACCGATCGCGTTGATGTGCACACCCGTGCCGACCATGTTGTCCGTCAGAATGGTCGCGTACTGCTTGTCAGCCGTGCAGGTCGTCAGGATCTGCGCCCCCTCTATGGCTTCCTCGGCGCTGGTGCAGGAAACGACGCGCAGGCCCGATCCAGCGAGGTTCGCCGCGCATTTGCGCGTGGCGCCTGCGTCGATGTCGTAAAGGCGCACCTCCTCGATACCGCAGATCGCCTTCATCGCCAGCGACTGGAATTCCGACTGCGCCCCGTTGCCGATCATGGCCATGCTGCGGCTGTCCTTCGGCGCCAGCAGCCGGGCAACCAGGGCCGAAGTCGCCGCTGTGCGCATCGCCGTCAGCAGGGTCATCTCCGACAGCAGAACCGGATATCCCGTCGCGACTTCGGCAAGCAGCCCGAAGGCCGTGACCGTCTGCAGCCCCTCGGCGGTGTTGCTGGGGTGCCCGTTGACGTATTTGAACCCGTAGACCTCCCCGTCCGAGGTAGGCATCAGCTCGATCACGCCTTGCGCCGAATGCGAGGCCACCCGCGGCGTCTTGTCGAACAGCTCCCATCGCCGGAAGTCCGCCTCGATGTAGCCGGCAAGACCCCGCAGCATCTCTTCGACGCCCACATGATGAATGAGCTGCATCATGTGATCGACCGAGACGAACGGGACGAGCGCCTTGTCGGAGGGTTCAAGCGACATGGGGCGTCTCCTCAATAGGACCGGGTGGGCCGGTCGAAGACGCGGCGTCCGAGGGCGGACGCCGCGAGGTCGACCATCACCTGCGCCGTCTGCCCGCGCTGATCGAGAAAGGGATTGAGCTCGACCAGATCGAGCGAGGTCATGAGCCCGCTGTCGTGCAGCATCTCCATCACCAGATGACCCTCGCGGATCGTCGCGCCCCCCGGCACGGTGGTGCCCACCGCGGGGGCCACCGAGGGATCTAGGAAATCCACGTCGAGCGAGACATGCAGCATTGCGCCCGCAGCCGCCACCCGGTCGAGGAAGCTCTGCAGGGGCTTGGCGATGCCATTCTCGTCGATGTCGCGCATGTCGACGCGCTGGATCGCGGTTTCCTGCAGGGCCGCGCGTTCGGGCGCATCGACCGAGCGCAAGCCGATGATGGCGATGTTTTCCTGCGGGAGCGGGTCTGCGACCTCCGGGAACCCGTCAAACCCCGACCGCCCGGTGACAAAACCAAGCGGCGTGCCGTGCAGATTGCCGGAATCCGTGGTCTGGGGCGTGTGGAAGTCGCTGTGCGCATCGAGCCAGAGCACGAAGAGCGGCTTTTGCCGCCCCGCCGCAAAGCGCATTGCCCCGAGCACGGTACCAAGGGAAAGCGCATGATCGCCTCCCATGAAGATCGGCAAGCCCCGTGCAAGCGCGTCTTCGGAGGCATCTGCCAGCGCCTCTGTCCAGGCGATGGTCTCCTCGCGCGCATGAAGCCTCTCATGCGGTTGCGCCGCGAAGGGCCGTGGCACCACATTTCCCAGATCTTCGACCGTGTGACCCAGCTCGGACAGCGCGCGGCCCAACCCGGCAGTGCGATAGGCGTCCGGTCCCATGAGGCAGCCGGTGCGGCGCTTGCCGCTGTCCACCGGCGCGCCGATCAGGAGGCAGGTCTGCTGGGGCATCGAATTCTCCAAGACGTTGGTGCTGCGCAATATCATGCGCTCTGGCGCCCCAAGGCAAGCCGTGAATGCCTTGGACGCTCCGAGGGGTCTTGCCCGTTCCAAGTCCGCGCGCATACTCCGGGTCATCAGAAAAGCGGAGCCGGATCATGGCTGACACCTTCGCGACGGGCGCCTGCGCCTGCGGATCGCTGACCTACCGGCTGACCCGCCCGCCCATGTTCACCCATTGCTGCCACTGCACTCAGTGCCAGAAGCTGACGGGCAGCGCCTTCGTGCTCAACACCATCATCGAGAACGACGCGATCGAGATCCTGTCCGGCCAGACCGTGACCACCGACGGGCCGTCGGAGGCGGGCAGGGCGCACATCATCTATCGCTGTGCCCGCTGCCTCGGCGCGACATGGAGCGACTACGGCGGACGCCCGAACTACCGCTTCGTTCGGGTCGGCACACTTGCTGAGCCGTCCCGCTTTCCACCCGATGCCCATATCTTCACCCGCTCGAAGCTCGACTGGGTGCTGATCCCCGAAGACCAGCGCGCCTTCGACGTCTTCTACGACCTCGAAACGGAATGGCCGCCAGAAATGCTTGCCCGCCGCCGCGCCGCCCTGGGCTGAGGCAACCCCGGCATCGGCGTGACCGGTGGGCAGGGACAGCGGATCGGGCCCGTCAGCCCCGCGCCGCGCGCAGCCAGATCACGACCAGCACGAAGGAAAACAGCGCGTTCCAGCCCGCCATGGAAAGGCCCATCAGCGACCAGACGATCTCGTCGCACATGACGAGTCCAGAGGGCCCCTCCGTCGAGAGCAGATCGGCGCCGGACATGCCGCCAAGGTCCAGCCCGCCGCCGGTGCAGCTTGCCGGCCCCGGCCACCAGCGCCATTCGACGCCGGCATGGTAGACACCGATCAGGGCGGTTGCCGCCGCCGCCAACGCCCCTAGCCATGCCAGGCTGCGCGGGGCCCCGGCGAGGATCGCGAGACCGATCAGCACCGCCGCGGCGTGGGGCCAGCGCTGCCAGAGGCACATCTTGCAGGGCGCGTAGCCGCCCAGGTGCTGGAAGGCGAAGGCCCCCAGCAGCAGGGCCGCGGAGCCGAGGGTGGCCAGCAGGACAAGGCGATGTCGGGTCATAGGTATCTCACGAGCAGAAAGCCGCCGACAAGCAGCGCGACGAACAGGCTGAGGACGAGGCCGAGACGGCGCTCGATGAAGGCCCTCACGGGTGCACCGAACGCCTTGAGCAGCCCCGCGACCAGGAAGAAGCGTATCCCCCGGGCAAGGATCGAGGTCGCGATGAAGGTCGCAAGCGGCATGCCGGTCCAGCCGGACATGATCGTTATGACCTTGTAGGGAAAGGGTGTGATACCCGCCGTCAGGACCGCCCAGAAGCCGAAATCGTTGAAGCGGGCGCCGAACTCCGCCATGGCGTCGGCCTTGCCCATGCTCTCGAGGATCGGGCGTCCCAGCGTGTCGAAGGCAAGCGCACCGATGGCGTAGCCCGCGAGCCCTCCCAGCACGGACGAGACCATGGCGACGGTCGCGATCAGCCAGGCCCGGCGCGGCGCCGCGAGCACCATCGGGATCATCAGCACGTCGGGGGGGATCGGAAAGAAGGAGCTTTCCACGAAAGAGACGATCGCGAGCGCCCAGAGCGCATTCGGATGGTCGGAAAGGCCGATCACCCGGTCGTAGAGGCGGCGTATCATCAGCGGGTGTCTCGAGATCCTTGTATCGCGCCCTGCAAGACCACGTGAGACGGGCCCGGTCAAGCGCCGCGCGCGAGAAAACCCCTTGCCCGTAAAGTCCGCTGCGGCTACATCGCGAAACTGTCCGGCAACGGGCCCGAGTGGCGGAATGGTAGACGCAGCGGATTCAAAATCCGCCGGCTTAACGGCCTTGTCGGTTCGAGTCCGACCTCGGGTACCATCGCTGTCCTGTGGCTTGATGACGGCGTGATCGGCGCGTCAGTTCGCCCAGGCGTGCCATTGCTCGAGCGAGCCTGCGAAGACGTTCACGTCGACAGGGCCACGCACCCCGGGCACCTTGCCTGTTCCTGTATATTGCCAGAATACCCAATCGGTGCCCGGATAGGTTTCGCGCGGGTGGTCCTTGACCGAGCGCAGCCAGAACTGCGTGCGCGGCAGGGCTCCGATGCCGGTGTCGCGGTAAAAATCCAGAGTGGTGTAGACGATGGGTCGGCGCCCGTAGTGCCGCTCGAGGATATCGAGAAAGCGCTCGGCCTCGGCCCGCACGGTGATGCCTGGAGGGCGCAGGCGGCAGGTGGGAGAAAGGTGGTTCCACTCCATATCGAGGACGTGGGGCAAGGCGAAGCGGTCGCGGGGAACGTTCTCGATGAACCAGGCGGCCTGTTCCACGGCCGGACGACAGAAGTAGAAGAAATGGTAGGCACCGTGACGGACGCCCGCGCGGCGCGCCGCTTCCCAGTGGGTGCGGAACATGGGGTCGACGATATCTCCGCCTTCCGTCGCCTTTATGAAGGCGAAGGCGGCACCGGACGCGCGCGCCTCGGCCCAGTCGATGTGGCCCTGCCAGCGCGACACGTCGATACCGTGCACCGGGTACTGCGTGGGCCTGCGGCTCGGCCAGTCGGTGGCATTGTGATCGTCGAATGCCGGGAAGGTCTGGAGACCGGTCCGCGCCACGGTCTGCGTCGCATCGGACGGGGCGGACCCGTTGCCGCCCGAACAGGCCGCGAGGGCGAGGGCGGTCACGGCGACGAGAAAGGTTCTGCGGATCATGGACGTGCCTGTATCGTTTTGCCTCCGACAGTCCCCCTGCACGGGGATTCTGTCAACCGCCTCGGCGCATGCCGGCGTCCCGTCCGACAATGCTACGGCAGGACGAAAAGATGGTTAACGACAGCTCAATTATCTTCGCGAGACGCGCGCCAGGCCGCCCAGTCCTCGGGTGTGTCCAGATCGCGCCGGGCGCGCTGGCCCGGCAGGCGGACGAGACGCAGGCGATCGCGGGCAGCCTCCACGACCCTGCGCCCGCCGCTGTCGCCGCGCAGGGCGCGCAGATCCGCAAAGAGCGCGGCGGCGAAGACGATGGGATGACCCGGCGCGCCATCATCCGTTGCGCCGCGCCAGACAAGCGTGCCGTCGCCGGTATCGACCGCGCTCAGGACGGTGCGCAGGTCGTCCGCCGTCAGCTCCGGCAGGTCGCCCAGGACGAGCATCGCGGCGGGCGCGCCCTGCGGCAGGATCGCGAAGGCGGTGCGCAGGCTCGCTCCCATTCCCTCATCGGCCTCCGGCACGGGCAGCAGCGTCACATCCAGCCCGTCCAGCGCCTCGCGTCGCGGGCTGGGCGTTGCGGGGAGGGCAACGATCACCGGGCCAGTCGTGGCCTCCCGCGCGATCATTGCCTGTCTGCGGACGAGCGGAACCCCGTCGAGCGGCTCCATCAGCTTGTCGGCCCCGCGCATCCGGCTGGAACTGCCGGCGGCAAGGACGATGATCGGCAGGTCAGAGACAGCGTCGGTCATCGTCCATGTCTCTCTCGCAAGGTGGCGCCAGCTCCACCTTGCACCTCAGCCGCGCATCCTGGTGCCGTCCGCGTCGAATGGCGGCTCTGCGAGCGTCTTGGCGGGGCGCATCTGGCCCAGGATCTCGATCTCCACCCGGGGCGCCTCGGCAACCCGGTCCGCAGGCAGAAAGCCCATGGCGATGGACTTGCCTGAATGATGCGCATAGCCGCCCGAGGTGCAGAAGCCCACGACTGCGCCGTCGATCCAGATCGGCTCGTAGCCATGTACATCGGCGTCTTCCGCATCGACCTCGAAGGCCACCAGCCGGCGTGCCGCCCCCGCGCTGCGTTCCGCTTCTGCTGCCGCCCGACCGATGAAATCCGTGTTCTTCTTGAAAGAGATGAAGCGGTCCAGTCCGGTTTCCGCTGCGGTGTAGTCGGGGGAGAATTCCGACATCCAGGACCCGAAGAACTTGTCGAGCCGCAGCGACATCATCGCGCGCATCCCGAAGGGGACCATGCCGTGCGGCTCTCCGGCGGCCCAGAGGACGGACCAGAGCTGCCGCTGGGCCATCGGGTCGCAGTAGATCTCGTAGCCCAGATCGCCCGTGTAGCTGACGCGCTGGACGATGCAGTCGGTCATGCCCACGACCATGCGGCGTACGTCCATGAACTTCATGTCCGAGACGTTGGCGCGGGTGCAGGCGGCGAGCACATCGCGCGCCCTGGGCCCCGCGATCTGGAAGCCCGTGCGGCGGTCGGAGATGTTCTCGACCCGCACGCCCGCTTCGGCGTTGCGCTCGAACCAGCGCGTATGAAATGCCTGCGCCCCGTAAGAGGCCGTGAGCTGGAATTCCTGCTCCGACAGGCAGGAGATGGTGAAATCGCCAATCAGCTTGCCCTTGTGCGACAGCATCGGCGTAAGGCTCAGCCGTCCCGGCTGTGGCACGCGCCCCGCCATGATACGGTCGAGCCATTCCCGCGCGCCCGGTCCGGTCACGAGATACTTGCCGAAGTTCTGCACCTCGTTGATGCCCACGCCCTCGCGCACGCCGCGCACTTCGCGCGCGGTAGCGCCAAAGGCGTCGGAGCGACGGAAGGAGGGAGTCTCGTAGGTCGGTTCATCGCCGGTCGCGAAGTAGTTGA
Source organism: Sulfitobacter sp. LCG007 (assembly GCF_040801785.1). Taxonomy (NCBI): domain Bacteria; kingdom Pseudomonadati; phylum Pseudomonadota; class Alphaproteobacteria; order Rhodobacterales; family Roseobacteraceae; species Roseobacteraceae bacterium LCG007. The sequence goes on from NZ_CP161805.1 coordinate 1,493,633, forward strand.
CCACCTCCAGCCCGTGTTGCTGGCCCCAGACCGCGCCCATGCTGGTGAAGATGTCGTACATCGGCGTCGTGCGGTTGGGACGTCCGGCGGGGAGTTCCTCGTTCGGGTAGGAGATGGAAAAGCGTTTCTGGTAGTTCTCGATCACCTTGGGGCGCGTATATCCCGGCGTGATCCAGTTGCCGAAGCGCGCCACGTCGAGCGCCATCACGTCGCGCTCGGGTTCGCCCTCGATCATCCATTGCGCCAGCGTCAGGCCCACGCCGCCGCCCTGGCTGAATCCCGCCATCACACCGCAGGCCGACCAGTAGTTGCGCATCCCCGGCACCGGGCCGACAAGGGGGTTGCCGTCCGGGGCGAAGGTGAAGGGCCCGTGGATGACCGATTTCACGCCCGCCGTGGCGAGGACGGGGAAGCGCTTGTAGGCGAAGTCGATGCTCGACTCGATCTTGTCGAAATCGTCGGGCAGAAGCTCGTGCCCGAAATCCCAGGGCGTGCCGTCGACGGCCCAGGGGCGGCAGGGTTGCTCGTAGAAGCCGATGCACAGCCCGCGGCCCTCCTGGCGCAGATAGCTTTCCCCGGCGGGGTCCATCACATGGGGATGCTCGTGATCGCGTTCGTAGATCTCGGGGATGTCGTCGGTGACGATGTACTGATGCTCCATGGGGTGCAGCGGGAAGTAGACGCCCGCCATCGCGCCCACCTCACGCGCCCAGAGTCCGCCCGCGTTCACCACATGCTCGGCATGGATCGTGCCCTTGTCGGTGACCACGTCCCAGGTCCCGTCCGGGCGCTGGTTGGTTTCGCGCACCATGCAGTGCGTCTCGATCGTCGCTCCGCCCATCCGCGCGGCCTTCGCGTAGGCGTGCGTCGTCCCGGACGGATCGAGATGCCCGTCGAGAGGGTCGTAGAGCCCGCCGATGATGCCCTCGATGTTGGTCACCGGCGCGATCTTCGCGATCTCCTCGGGCGTGACGATCTCGGTTTCGAGCCCCATGAAGCGGTGCTTTGCACGTTCGGCCAGCATCATGTCGAAGCGATCCTGGTTGTCGGCCAGCGTCACGCCGCCGACGTGATGGAGCCCGCAGGACATGCCCGTAATCTCTTCGAGCTCCTTGTAGAGACGGATGGTATAGCCCTGCAACGCGGCCATGTTGGTGTCGCCGTTGAGCGTGTGAAAGCCGCCCGCCGCGTGCCAGGTGGAACCCGAGGTCAGCTCGGACCGTTCGAGCAGCATGACATCGGACCATCCCAGTTTCGTGAGATGATAGAGGACCGAGGCGCCGACGACACCGCCACCGATAACAACGACGCGGGTTGTGGTTTTCATGATGTCACCTTTGCTCTAGAACTTGGTCGGGACCCTAGGTCGTTGTGCCGCGGCGCCTTTGCCGTTTCCGACACGACCTGTCGCTCCGAGTCAATGGGCGGCAATATCCACGGACGGCAAGGCACATGAAACTAGACCTCATCGCGCTCAGGAAACTCTCACCCGACACGCTGCTGCGCAAGGCGCGCGGCTACAGCCGGAAGCTCTGGGTCCGCGTGCTGGGCATGGGCCTTCTCGCGATTTTCGTTCTGGCGCTGACCCAGATCGTGGAGCGCTTCGTGCCCGACAAGCTCGGCAGCCTGCTCACCGGCAGCGCCGCCGACGCGCTGCTCGACATCATCGCCGACGCCATGCTCGTCGTGACGACCTTCTCGCTCTCGGTGATGGTCGCGCTCTACCGCGCCTCGTCGAGCCAGTTCACCCCGCGCGTGCATCGCATGATCCTCGAGGACCGGATCACGCAGAACACCCTCGCTGCCTTCATCGGGGCCTATGTCTACGCCCTCACGGCGATCATCCTGCGCAAGCTCGGCGTCTATACCGACGAAAGGGCGCTCGTGCTTTTCGTGACCACGATGCTGGTGCTGGCCTTCATCGTCTGGAACCTGATCCGCTGGACGCTGCACCTGCAGACCTTCGGGAGCCTGATCGACACCACGCGCCAGCTCGAGGAGAAGACGCTCGCGCAATTCGAGGAGCGCCTCGAGATACCCTGCCTCGGCGGCATCCCGTGGTCCGGCAGATTGCCGGAGGGCACTCGTGCGATCGCCACGGCGAAAAGCGGCTATGTACAGCAGATCTATCCCGAAGCGCTGCAGGAGGCGGCCGAGCGGCACGGCCTGGCGGTCTTCGTCGCGCGCAACTCGGGATCCTATGTGTTCGAGAACGAACCGCTGCTTCATGTCGTCGCCGAAGGCGAGGCGACGGAAGAGGCGCGCGACGAGAACATGGAGGACGCCCTTCGCGCCTGCATCGTGGTCGGCGATCTGCGCACCTACGAGCAGGACCCCCGCTTCGGCCTCATCGTCATGGGCGAGATCGCCTCGAAGGCCCTGTCGCCCGGCATCAACGATCCCGGCACCGCCATCGACGTGATCACCCGCGTGTCGCGCATCCTGTCGCGATACCGCGACGAGACGGGGCGCGACCGCAAACCCCGCTATCCGCGCCTGCACGTCACTGCGCTGGACCCGGAGGATCTGATCCGAGACGGCTTCGGCGCCGTGGGCCGGGACGGAGGGAAGCTCCTGGAGGTGCAGATACGTCTGCAACGTACCTTCGCGGCGCTGATGAAACACCCTGACGAGGGGCTCAGCAAGGCCGTGCGGGCCAAGGCGGTGGAACAGTACCGCCGGGCGATGGAGATGCTGGATTTCGGAGCCGATCGCGAGGCGCTTCGCCGCGCGACGATGGAAGATATCCGCGCAGAAGCCGAAGCCTGAGGCGAGCGGCCCGCCGCCTCGGGCATCGCGGTCGCGCGGACCGGGATCGCTGTCTCGCCCGCGCCAGCGCAAGGAGTGTCGCCAGCGACAAGATATGTCGGGTTCCGGCGATCCGGGTTGCGCAAGAGCCGGCAAGGCTGGGGGGAGCTTCGGAGGCTGCATCATGAAGACCCATGCTCAGGCCGTCGTCATCGGAGGTGGCGTGATCGGTTGCTCGATCCTCTACCACCTGGTCAAGGGTGGCTGGACGGACGTCGTCCTGCTCGAGCGCAGCGAACTGACCTCGGGCTCGACCTGGCATGCGGCGGCAAACATTCACGGGCTGCACGACAGCACCAACATCAGCCGGATCCAGCATTATACCATGGGGCTTTACAAGCGCCTCGAAGCCGAGACCGGGCAGGGCTGCGGCGTGTTCCAGCCCGGCTCGCTCTACCTCGCACAGACCGAGGCGCGACAGCACCAGCTGCGTCTTCAGGCAGCCAAGGCAAAGCTCTACGGGATGAACTTCCACGAGGTCGCGCGCGACGAGGCCGAAAGGCTGCATCCGCTTGTCGACTTCGACGGCATCCGCTGCATCATGTGGGAACCCGAGGGCGGCAACGTGGATCCGTCCGGAGTCACGAACGCCTATGCGGCGGGCGCGCGGGCCGGCGGGGCGGAAATTGTCCGTTTCTGCCCGGTGACGGCAACCGAGCCCCAGGCGGACGGATCGTGGATTGTGCGCACGCAACAGGGCGATATCCATACGCAATGGGTGGTGAATGCGGCCGGCCTCTGGGGCCGCGAGGTCGCGGCGATGGCGGGGATCAGGCTGCCGCTGCAACCGACCGAACACCAGTATTTCGTGACCGAGACACTTCCCGAAATCGCCGCGCTCGACCGGCGCCTGCCTTCCGTGGCGGATCGGGACGGAGAGTATTATCTCCGGCAGGAAGGCAAGGGTCTGCTGGTCGGGGCCTACGAGAAGGACATGCGGTTCTGGGCCGAGCAGGGCACGCCGCCGGATTTCGGGCACGAGCTTTTCGCGGACGATCTCGACCGCATCGAGCCGAACATGATGCGGGCCATCGACCGGGTTCCGGCGGTGGGGAGGGCGGGGATCAAGCGCGTGATCAACGGTCCGATGATCTGGTCGCCCGACAGCAACGTCCTGTTCGGTCCGGTCCCGGAACTGCGCAACTACTTCTGCTGCAACGGGATCATACCGGGCTTCTCCCAGTCGGGCGGCATGGGTCTGCTCGCGGCGGACTGGATCACCACCGGCGAAAGCCGCTACGACATGTTCGCCTGGGACCTGGCGCGTTTTGGAGACTGGGCGGACGCGGCCTTCACAAGGGCCCGGGTCGGCGATCAGTATACGCACCGGTTCAAGATCCATTTCCCGAACGAGGAACGCGCCGCCGGACGCCCCGTGCGCACGCGCCCGGTTCATGAGACGCAGAAGGCGCGGGGCGCCGTCTTCGGGCTGAGCTACGGCTGGGAGCATCCCCTTTGGTTCGCCGATGCGCCCGGTACGCGGGATACGGAAGGTTTCACCCGCCAGAACTGGTGGGAGCCCGTCGGGCGCGAGGCGCGGATGCTTCGCGAGAGGGCGGCGATCATCGATATCTCGAACTTCGCCAGGTATCTCTGCAAGGGACCGGGGGCAGAGGACTGGCTGAATGCCGTCTTCGCCAATCGCATGCCCGTGGCCTTGGGACGATCCTGTCTGACGCCGCTGATCGGCGTGCGCGGCGGGATCGCGGGGGATTTCACCGTGACCCGGACGGGGGACGCGGAATACTGGATCATCGGATCGGGGATGGCCGAGCGCTATCACCAGCGCTTCTTTCGCGCCGTCCCGTTGCCGGAGGGCACGACATTCGAAAGCCGGACGCTGGAAACCTGCGGCTTCAACGTCGCGGGACCAGCATCGCGCGCTCTGTTGCAGGGGCTGACAAATACATCGCTGGCGACGGCGGATTTCCCTTTCATGGCATCCCGGCCGATCGAGATCGCGGGCGTCCGGGCGCTTGCGCTGCGGGTGTCCTTCACAGGCGATCTGGGCTGGGAGCTGCATTGCGCGACAGAGGATCAGGCGCGGCTCTACGCGGCGCTCCTGGAGGCCGGAGAGGCGGTTGGCGCCGGTCCTGTCGGCAGCCGGGCGCTGACCAGTCTTCGGATCGAAAAGGGCTATGGCGCGTGGTCGCGCGAGTATTCACCGGAATACTGGCCGCAGGAGGTGGGGCTTGAACGCCTTTGCAGGCTCGACAAGGCGTTTCTCAACCGCGACGCCGCAGCCGAGGTGATGGCGAAGCCGGCACGCGAGCGGCTGGTGACGCTGGCGCTCGATGCGCGTGATACCGATGCATCAAATGCCGATGCCACCGGCGGTGAGCCGATCTTCCGGGACGGGAGGGGAGTGGGCCGGGTAACGTCAGGCGCCTACGGCTATTTCGTGGATCAAAGCCTTGCGCTCGGCTTCGTGCGCGACTGCGCGCCGGGTGAGACGGTCGAGGTCATGGTGCTGGGTCGACCGCACCGGGCGGTCATCCTGCCCGAGCCGCCATTCGATCCCTCGGGCGCGCGCCTGCGGGCCTGAAAAGGCGGACGTCAGCCGAATTCGAAGGTCGTCACCCCGAATATCTTGCGGTGGGTGATGTCCGGAGCGGGGCCGAGGTACATCCGGGCGCAGCCGAAGACCTCGTGCATCCCCCGCGCGCGCACGAGCGACAGGGCGGCGGGATTGTTCTCGGGCACGTCCAGAAACACCGGCCCCCCGGCGCCATGCGCTGCGAGCTGGTCGAACAGCGCGCCGGCGGTCTCGGGATTCTCGGCGAAGAGCGGGCCGATCTTGCTGCCCTCGACACATGCCCGGATCACCCCGTAGCCGCGCAGCACCCCCTCGCGCAGGCAGCCGAGCGCCAGGGCGTCGGGCTGGGAAATCCAGCGGGCGAGGAATTCCGGGCGTCGGGCGGGAAAGCACTGGCGGTCAAGATCCGCGAGCGCGCCGGGCGGCAGCGTGTCCAGCGCGACGATGCGGTCGTCGGCGGGGCCTCTCGGGGTAATCTCGTCCGCCCTGAAGCGGATATCGCGGTGCGACAGCACGAAGCCGCCCTTCGCGTAGTAGGGCTGCATGTCGAAGACGCCGTCCATGCCGATGGTCGCACCCGGATCGAGTCTGTCGCGAAGGCGTGCGAGACGGGCATGCCACAGGCGGTCGCCGAGACCGCGCCGGCGAAACTTCGGACGCACGATGAAGAATCCCATGAATCCGAACGCGCCCTGATAGGCGGTGATCGCGCCGCCGCCGACGAGTTCTCCCTCGAACTCGGCGGCGATGAACGCGTCGCGATCGCTTGCCCAGAAGAGCTCGGCATCATGCCGGCCGGGATTCCATCCTTCGGCGGCGGCCCAGCCCACAAGGGTGTCGACCTCCGCCCGGGACATCTGACGGATCAGCAGCCTGTCTTGCATCGCGTGCGTCTCTTGCGAAGTTTCGCTGTGGCGAGCATAGCGCCTCAGGGCCGGCGCCGGAAAGGGCCGCGACTTGGTGTCTCAGCGGCGCGCCCCGTGCGGGCGCGACCATATCCGCAGGTCGACAAACGCCTTGATACACGCCGCGACGGTCAGGATGCAGAGCGCGGTCTTGGTCGCGGTGCCCATCGTGCCGACGATCAGCATGGCATGCAGGACGCTGCCGAGAACCGCCGCCAGCGCCACCGTGGCGTGGGCGCGCCGCCAGACCATCGGGCGCAGAGGCAACCGGCGGCGGAACGCGGCAAGCAGCGCCGCCGCAACAAGCGCGGCCAGCGCTATCACACCCCAGTCGGAGAAGGGCGTCGGAGAGCGGAAGAGAAGGGCGTCGATCACGTCCGGCGGACTGGTCAGCCAAAGTCCGGCCACATGCAGAACGACGCTCAGCAACAGCATGGCGCCGACCGCGCGGTGCAGCCGCCGTCCGGGCCCGCCCTTCAGCCCCGGAAGAAGTCCCGCGGCCAGAATGGGCTGCAGGAAAAGCAGGGACATCCCGACGATACCCGCGAAACCGGCAGCGATGTAGACGGGACCGCGCCATTCCAGAAGCGGGCTCGCGGCGGCCACCGCCAGCGGAAGGGCGATGGCCAGACCCGCCGCGGCCCAGATCAGGATCGCGCGCAGACGCGCCAAGCCTCAGGCCGGTTGCAGAACGAAATCCGCGCTGAGACGAGTGTCGCGCGGGCTTCGCATGACCGGGCGCAGGAAGACGGTCTCGAAATCGCCGCTGTCATAGGCAAGATGCGCGTGCGGTTGACCAAAGGCCGGAACGATCTGCGGCATCTCGAGCCGATAGGTGCCGTCCGCCTGCGTCAGCGTCGCACCATGGCTCTGCGGATCGCGTTCCTGCCCTTCGGTGGTGTGGGCCCAGATCTGGATGCGTATGCCCCCGAGCGGCGCACCGTCGCCCGCGCGACGCACGCTGCCCGACATCCAGAACCCGCCGCCGCCGATGCGTTCGACGATGGGTGCGCCGGGGCGGTAGTTATTTGCACCGCCGCGCATGCTCGGCGTCGGCGCCAGCCCCTTCGCGCGGGCGGGAACCGAGAAACCGGCGCCGCAAAGCGCTACGGCGGTGAAGACCGCTCCCTGCGCGATGAAGCGGCGGCGGCTGATCGGAAAGGCTGTCATTCCCATTTCTCCCGTGATCGCGAAATCCTCGGGGCGGCTTCCAGCATCCTGCGACAAATCACGCCCCCCTGCACCTATTATGGCGCTCTCGTCGCGCGGGAAAACAGGGCGCACGGCATCGTGATGCCAGCGACGCGGGATCAGAGGGGGCGTATCTTGAGCTTGGTGATACGGTTGCCCTCGCGTTCGCAGACCTCGAAACGGAAACCGTGAAAGGAAAAGACCTGCCCGGCGGTCGGGATCATCTGCGCGTCATGGATCACAAGACCCGCCACGGTATTGGCCTCCTCGTCGGGCAGCGACCAGTCCGTCGCCCGGTTCAGGTCGCGGATCGTCATCGCTCCGTCCACGATGTAGTGCCCGGCTTCGTCGGCGGTGAGGCTGTCCTCCTCCTCGGGGTCGAATTCGTCGGTGATGGCGCCCACGATCTCCTCGAGAATGTCCTCGAGCGTGATCAGCCCCTGCAGCGAGCCGTATTCGTCGACCACAAGCGCGAAATGGGTCCGCCGGCGCAGGAACTGGCGCATCTGCTCGTCAAGCGTCGACGTCTCGGGCACGAAATAGGGCTTCATAGCCACGTCGGTGATCTTGAACTTGCGCAGCTTGCGCGCGTCGCCTTCGGGTCCGCCGATGATCTTGTACATCGCCCTGAGAAGGTCCTTGGCGTGGATCACGCCGATGATGTTCTCCTGTTCGCCCCGGAACACCGGCAGGCGGGTATGGTTGGACTGGAGGCACTGGTCGAGGATCTTCTGGGGCTCCTCGTCCGCGTCGATCATCTCGATGGAAGACCGGTGGAGCATGATCTCCTCGACCGTCCGGTCGCCCAGGTCCAGCGCCCCGAGGATGCGGTCCCGATCCTCCTTTTCGACCACACCCTCGGAATGTCCGAGTTGCAGGGCGCCCGCGATTTCTTCGCGTACCGCAAGAACCGAGGTGTCGGGGTCGATTGCAACGCCGAAAAGGCGCAGCACCCCGCGCACCAGCAGGCGGACCGCCGAAACGATGGGCGACAGCACGGCGATGATGAGCTGGATCGGGCGCGAGACCAGCGATGCGGCCGTCTCGGCGTTGGTGATCGCATAGGTCTTCGGCAGCACCTCGGCAAAGATCAGGACGAGCAGCGTCATCACGAGGGTGGCGATCGCCACGCCACTGTCGCCGACGGCGCGGGTGAAAAGCGCCGTGGCCAGCGAGGTCGCCAGGATGTTGACGAGGTTGTTGCCCAGCAGCACCGATCCGATCAGACGCTCGTTGTCCTCGGTGATCTTCAGCGCCCGGTCGGCCCCGCCCGAACCCTTGTCGGCAAGGGCACGCAGCTTGCCGCGCGACGCGGCGGTCAGCGCGGTCTCGGAACCCGAGAAGAACGCGGACATCACGAGCAGAAGAAGGATCACGGCGCAGGTGATCCAGAAGGAACTGTCGTAGATTTCGGGAACGGTTTCCATTGTCGTCACGGTTGTGGGGTCAGGCCAGCGTTATGGTCTCGCCGGGCGCTGCATTCAAGTGTCGCGGGTAGGTTGCGTAGCGCAGGGGCGGAAAAATCGGTCATGCGCAGGCTAACGGCGGTCGGAAGCGGCGGGTTTTCCGCTGCCTGCTGCCCGCGCAAGCGGATGATGGTTCAGCACCAGGTCCGACAGGCGCTCTTGCAGGACATGCGTATAGATTTCCGTCGTCGCGACATCCGCATGGCCGAGCAGGGTCTGGATCGAGCGCAGATCGGCGCCGCGCGCCAGCAGATGCGTGGCGAAGGCATGACGCAGCGTGTGCGGTGTCACCTTGTCGGGCGCGACCCCGCCCGCCACGGCGAGTTCCTTTATCAGCAGGTAGAAGCGATGCCGGGTCAGATGTCCCTGGGCGCCGCGCGAGGGAAACAGGAAGCGCGAGACCGGCTTGCCCTTCAGCCTGGCGCCTTCCTCGGCCGCGTCGCGCAGGGCGAGCCAGCCGGACAGCGCCTCGCGCGCCGGGGGCGACAGCGGCACCATGCGCTCCTTGCCGCCCTTGCCGAGGATCAGCAGCATCCGCGGATCGCCGCGCGCCGCGCTCACCGGAAGGCCGACAAGTTCGCTGACGCGCATTCCCGTCGCGTAGAGCAGTTCGAGCATGCAGGTGTTGCGTGCCGTGTCGGCCGCCGTGCGGCCAGAGCCGCGCGCCGCTTCCAGCAGCCGTTCGACCTCGTCCTCGGACAATGTCCTGGGCAAGCGCTTCTCGCGTCCGGGCCCCGAGATCTGGATCGCCGGATTGTCGGCGCGCCAGCCTTCCTCGAAGGCAAAGCGGTAAAGCTGCTTTATCGCCGAAAGCCGCCGCGCCCGGGTGGACCGCGCCAGCCCCTGCGCGTCGCAATGGACGATGTAGGCCTCGACATCCTCGCGCGCGAGCCCTTCGAAATCCTGGTTTCTCGCCGCCATCCACGCCGCGAGATCCTGCAGGTCGCGACCATAGGCCAGCAAGGTGTTCCGCGCCGCCCCCAGTTCGGCGGCCTGGGCTTCGAGAAAGGCCGAGATCCAGCTGTCGGCGTTCATCCGCGCAGCCTTTCGAGAAGCACGATCTCGAGACCGGCGCGCCGGGCCGTGTCTTCGAGGCCGAGCTTGCGCAGGGTGCCGATGGCATTCCCAAGCGCCTTGGTATCGCCGTTCGTGCCCTCCGCAAGCACGCGGAGCGTTCTGAGGATGGCCTCTCCGAGTTTCCCCTCGCCGGCCATGCGGACCAGCGCCGGATCGACCGCCCGGTCCTCGAATCCGTTCTGGATCGCCTCCGTCACCGGATCATCGACGCGCAGGCCGGACATGTGCCCGAGCGCGATGCCCTGCGCAACGGGCTCCTGGCGGATGCCGTCATCCTGCGCGGCCTGTTCGTATCCCGATGAGAGCATGCGCATGTGATAGGCGATGCGAAGGCTTTCGCCCTCGAGCGTCATGGCTGCGAGCCTGCCCGCGTAGAGTTCGGAAAAGGATGTCTCGAGCCCTGCCTCCCGCATTGCCGACCAGGCCGGGGGAAGCGTCTTGGACACGGCATCGGCCGAATTGGTCGACAGAGCGGTGTCGAATTGCTGCAGGGCTTCCACGCGGTCCCAGATGCCGCCCGAGGCGGCGGGCAGGCGCGCGGTGTAGATCCCGAGAAGCCGGTTGTCGGGCAGGGCGCCCGTGCGGGTAAGCCGTTCAGCCGCCTCGAGCTGGGCCTTCCAGCCCGCGAGATCGCGCAGATCCGCCACGGCATAGGCGCGCGGCAGGCTGCCGGTCGGCAATGCCTCTCCGATGGTTTCATGCAGGCGGAATTTCAGGGGCGTGATGGTGGCGGGCGGGGGAATGGGGGGCGCGTTCTCGTAGAGGTCGGGGTTGAGGAACCGGTCGAGCAGAGCGGCCTCGGTCGCATCTATCGCCCCCGTCGCGCGGCCGGTCTCGTAAAGCAGTGCCGCCGTGGACCAGTCGCCGGTGCGGGCGGTGCAGAAAACGTTGTGGGCAAGCGACGGGGCGAGCTGGCGATAGGCCACCAGCAATTCGCAGGCGGCATCCTCGTCGCCGGTCAGCAGGGCGGTGTCCATGTAGGCCGTGAAATGCGCCTCGTCCCGCGTCGGCCCGGCCAGTTCGATCAGCGCGAGCGCCGGCTCGAGCGCGCCGAAACGCACCAGCGTATGCACCCGGGCAAGCGTGAAGACATCCGTGCCGCCGGCATCCCCGCGCGGCCCGACGGCCTCGCTCAGCAGCACCGTATAGAGCAGCGCCTGCGCGGCCGGAAGGTCGAGATCGGGCAGGGTGTCGAGAAGCCGGGCGAGCGTCGTCGCATCGCTCTTGCGCCACAGATCGACCGGCAGGCCCGTGACGTCCGTGGGCACGAGACCGAGTTGCCTGAGCCCGGACTCGGCCAGCATCTGCGTCTGTACCTCGGGAACCCGGCCGGACCGGGTCACGGGAGGCTCGCTTGGCGCCGGCAATGCGACCGGGACCGCGCCCGCCGCGTTTCGTTCCAGCCAGTCGATCGCCGACAGGGGCGGCTCCTGCGCCATTACCGCGCCGGGCAAGAGGGCGAAGAGTACGGTCCTCAGCAGAATTCTACCGGCGTCAATTCTCATCTAGGATCACGGGCACCCTTGTCTCTTGCTGCGGCGCGGAAAAGTCGGCGCCGAAGAACGGCCCGACATAGGCGTATCCGACGAGAGCGACGAAAGCCAGAATCAATAGAAATAGCAACAGCTTGAACAGCCGACCCATGTTTTGCTCTGCCTCTTTTCACCCGTGTTTTGAGCAAGATATATATGGCCTTTCCGGCAATATCACGTCATTCAGCAAGTTATGAGCACAATTGAGCGATCCATGGCCGAGAAAGTCGAAACGGTGCAACACCATCTGAGGAAAACGGTGGTGATGGTGGGCATGATGGGCGCGGGGAAGACCGCGGTGGGCCGCGCGCTGGCCCAGCTTCTGCGCGTTTCATTCATGGATTCGGATACCGAGATCGAGAATGCCGCAAACCTCACGGTGCCCGAGATCTTCGCCCGCGACGGCGAGGACTTCTTCCGCGCCCGCGAAAGCGAGGTGATAGCGCGCCTGCTGAGCGGGCCCGCGCGCGTCCTGTCGACCGGCGGCGGGGCGTTCCTGTCCGAGACGAACCGGCGCAACATCTCCAAACGGGGTGTTTCCGTCTGGCTGGATGCCGACATCGATCTTCTCTGGAGCCGGGTGCGCCATCGCGACACCCGACCGCTGCTGCGCACGCCCGATCCGAAGGGGACGCTGCGCGCGCTTCTCGAGGCCCGCAAGGACATCTATGCAAAGGCCGACCTGCGGGTACCCTGCGCGCCGCCGGTCAGTGTCGAGGCGATGGCCAGACGCGTGATCGAGCGTCTCTGCACGCGTCCGGACGTACTGGAGCGGCTGGATGCGTGAGGTTGTCCGCGTCGACCTGCCGGGACGCGACTATGAAGTGAGGATCGGTCCGGGACTGATCCGCAACGCCGGTTCCGAGATCGCCCCCCTGCTGCGTCGCCCGCGCGTGGCTGTCATCACCGATTGCAATGTCGCCGAATGTCATCTTGCGCCGCTTCGCGAGGGGCTGCGGGCCGAGGGCATCGCGGTCGAGGCCCTGACGCTTGAGCCCGGAGAAGCGACCAAATCCTGGGGCCCGCTGCAGCAGAGCACCGAATGGCTGCTCGCCTGCAAGGTCGAACGCGGCGATGTCGTCGTCGCGCTCGGCGGGGGCGTGATCGGCGATCTTGCGGGTTTCGCCGCCGCGATCCTGCGTCGGGGTGTGCGCTTCGTGCAGATCCCGACCTCGCTGCTGGCGCAGGTGGACAGTTCCGTCGGAGGCAAGACCGGGATCAACGTCACGGCGGGAAAGAACCTTGTGGGGGCCTTTCACCAGCCCGCCCTCGTGCTGGCTGATACCGCGGCACTGGACACGCTGCCGGAACGCGACGTGCTGGCGGGATATGGCGAGGTGGTGAAGTACGGCCTGCTCGGCGACGCGGATTTCTTCGCCTGGCTCGAGGACAACGGCCCCGCGATCGCGCGGGGCGATGTCGCGGCGCGTGTCGAGGCCGTGCGCCGATCCGTCGAGATGAAGGCCGACATCGTCATGCGCGACGAGACGGAGCAGGGCGAGCGGGCGCTCCTGAACCTCGGCCATACCTTCTGCCATGCCCTCGAGGCCGCGACGGGCTATTGTGCGCGCCTGCTGCACGGCGAGGGTGTCGCGATCGGCTGTGCGCTCGCCTTCGAGCTTTCCGCGCGTCTGGGCCTGTGCGCGCAGGAGGATCCCAGCCGCGTTCGCGCGCATCTGCGCGCCATGGGCATGAAGACGGATCTGGCGGATATCGAAGGCGATCTGCCCGACGCGTCCGGTCTGCTCGATCTGATGGCGCAGGACAAGAAGGTGCTGGACGGAAGGCTGCGCTTCATCCTTGCCCGGGGCATCGGGCGGGCCTTCGTCACGTCTGAAGTGCCGCGGGATGCGGTGCACGGGCTGCTGTCGGAAGCGCTCGAGGCGCGGCGGACCTGACGGCGCCGCGCCCCTGCCGGATCGCTCAGGCCTTGCGGCTGGCGTCGAGGCTGATGGGGCCGGGGCCCGCGAAGACGAAGTAGAGGAACACGAAGCAGAACAGGATGGCCGCATCGCCGCCGTTGTTCGACGGATAGAAGCCTTGCGGCGCGTGGAACATGAAATATGCCACGGCCATCATGCCCGAGAGGATGAACGCCACCGGGCGGGTGAAGAGCCCGATGAGAAGCAGCAGACCGCCCACGAGTTCAAGCACGCCACCGATCCACATGAGCGAGAAGGCGGGGGGCATTTGTTCCGTGGCCGGGAAGCCGAAGAGCTTCTGTGTGCCGTGGGCGATGAAAAGCAGCGACGACATGATGCGCAGGACACTGAGCATCTTCGGAGCGTGTAGGGTTAGGGCGGTCATGGTACCTCGTGAGCCAAAACACCGGACATCCGGCTGGTCCTAGCGCTATAGCACCATGAAGCGCGTCCTCACCAGCCGTGGTTGGCGAGAACGGACCTGCTTGCATCAATCAGAACGGGATTTCGTCGTCGAGATCGCGCGAGGGCGCACGACCGCCGCCACCGCCGCCGCTGCTGGACCCGCCGCGATCGTCGTAGCCGTAGTCGTCCGAAGGTCCGCTGTCGTAACCGCCCTGACCTCCCTGTCCGCCCGCTCCGTCACGCCCGTCGAGCATGGTCAGGGTGGAGTTGTAGGGCCTGAGGACAACCTCGGTGCTGTAGCGGTCCTGTCCGGACTGGTCCTGCCATTTCCGGGTCTCTAGCTGGCCTTCGATGTAAACCTTGGAGCCCTTCTTGAGATACTGTTCTGCCACCCTTGCGAGCGGCTCCGAGAATATCGCGACGGAATGCCATTCCGTGCGCTCCTTGCGCTCGCCCGAGTTGCGGTCCTTCCATGTCTCCGAGGTGGCGATACGCAGGTTGCAGACCTTGCCGCCGTTCTGGAAGGTGCGCACTTCCGGGTCGCGCCCCAGATTGCCGATGAGAATTACCTTGTTTACCGAGCCAGCCATCGGGGCCTCCTTCCTGTTCGAGATCTGCCGTTTCCGAGGCGCCGCCGAATCCGGCGCACCGTTTGGCGAGATCCTATACCGACCGCACGGGGGTTGAAACATGGTTAAGGCCTCGCTGCCCCGGCGGTATCGGCAGGGACCGTTCACCGGTCGGGCGGGAGTGGGGGGCGCAACCAGCGCGAAGCCGACTTTGCGGGGGGTAGCCCTGAATGCCCCGTATGGTATAGAGGGCGTGAGGGACAGATAAACGGATCGGCTGGGACAATGCGTAAACGCCATTTCGTGGCAATTGCCGCCACTCTCCTCGTTGCGGCACCGGCTGCGGCGGACGTGTTCTCCAGCAACTCCAGGGTCAAGCTCTTCGCCGCCCAGAAGGCGCTTCTCGATAACCGCGCCTCGCAGCAGTATTCCAACTCGGTCCGCCTGCAGCCGCCGACGGTCAACACGCCGACGAAATGGGGCGTGAAGGGCTACAGCGGAAAGTATCGCGGCATCTATCTGGACATGGCCAGGGACGCCGCGCGGCGGCACAACGTGCCCGAAGACCTCTTCCTGCGGCTCGTGCATCAGGAATCCGGCTGGAATCCGAACGCCAGGTCCCACAAGGGCGCGCTCGGCCTTGCCCAGTTGATGCCCGACACCGCCAGGCACCTGCGCGTGAACCCCGAAGACCCGCGCGAGAACCTCGAAGGCGGCGCGCGCTATCTTCGGCGGCAGTTTGACGCTTTCGGAACCTGGGAGCTTGCCCTCGCGGCCTACAATGCCGGGCCCGAAGCGGTGCGCAAGTATGGTGGTGTGCCGCCTTACGCCGAAACCATGAACTACGTTAAGGTGATATGGGGCGGCTGAGAGCCGGCCCGTTACCTCAATCCTTATGGATGTGAATTGCCTTGCCCGGTCCGGCAAGGCCGATCGGCGTATTGTCGCAAGGTCAGATGCAATGGCTGGAACAACTGCCTGACGACCGCGTTTCCAATCAACAACGAGCCGCCGATGTCGGCGCCTCGATTGAAGATCAGGAGACCAGTATTATGAGTAGTGCCAAACGTCTATTGCTTGCAACCGCAGCCAGCGTGATCGGTTTTGCCGGAATTGCAGTCGCCGATACGCCCGCAGTCAGCAAGATCGAGGTCGATACCACATTCCTGTCCGCCGAGGGCAGCAACGTGATGAGCTATTATCCGGACCTGGCCAGCGATGTCGAGCAGCGTATCAGGGCACGCGTCGCACCGAGCGACGATCCCACCGCACCGACCCTGCGTGTCGCGCTGCGCGAGATCAGCCTCGACGGCAGCACGCTGCTGCCCGACAGCAAGGAGTTCAACAAGCTGGAAGGCGTGATGAGCTACAGTGGCGGAGATGAAGAGGTAACGATGCCGATCAGCGTCTCCGCAGAGGGTGCGCCCGGTACCTCGGCCGACGGCATGATCGTGATCGAGCCCAGCACGTCCGACTATTACAACGCCATGGTCGACGTCTTCGTGGGCGCCGTCGTTGACGCCATTCCCGAATAAGTACGGTCTGAACCGAATATCCCTCTTGTCGGGTACCGCCCCGTCACCCGGCGAATCGGGGATACCGGCGCGGCGTCGGAAACGACGCTGCGCCGGAACATTTCCACGATCTCGCGCCCCGGTGGAAACAGCAATCCCCGGCGCGGGAATATCCATTCAAATTCCACAATTCTCGCCGTCCCACGCCTCCGTCGGGTCAGAATCTTCGCACACATTGCAATGGTTAGCGAATGCGGAGTTTGAAAGTGACCATGACGAGTTTCCAGGCGCGTATTGAGCGCATTAATCGTACCCAGGGCAATGCGCCCGCAATGTCCGGAATGGGCGCGGAAATTGCGAATGCAGTCCCCCGCCTGATGGAGGGATACCGAGATTTCCCGCAAGCCGATCGTGAAGCGCTTTCGGCAGGCTTTGCCCGCTACATGGCGCTGATCGCAGCGGGAACGGTCTTCGGCGTGACCGCCGCGCTCGTGATGCTTGCCGTGATCCTGTTCGGACCCCAGACCGGCCCCGGCACCCCGCTTGGTAACGCGCTCTACTTGGCGGGTCTCGGGGGTCTTGCCCTTTCGCCGCTGCTGATCGTCGACGGGCTTTACGGCAAGGAACGCGCGCCCCACGAACTGGTCTTCGGATTGGCCTATCTGACTGGGTTCACGATCACGATCATATTCTGAGCTCGCCTGCGTCCCCGGTAGCCGAGCACAATCGTGTCTCGGCTGCTTTCCTGCATGCGGGTCGCATTCATCCCCTCTGCGCGCGTGATGACGCCGCTCACTGCGCCGCTGCGCTTGCCTCGATCACCGGCTCCATCTCGGAGAACTGCGCGTCGCTCAGATGGCAATTGATCTGGTGCCCCGCGAAATCCCGCATCGGGGGTACCTCGGTTTCGCAGAGCCTTCCCGCCACCCTGGATTTCCAGCGGCAGCGGGTCTGGAACGGACAGCCGGGCGGCGGGTTCATCGCCGAGGGGATCTCGCCCTCGAGCACGATATGCTTCTTCTGCACCGAAGTGTCGGCAATGGGCACCGCCGACAGCAGCGCTTCGGTATAGGGGTGGTAGGGCGGCGCGAAGACCTGCTCGGTCGTTCCGAGCTCGACCACATGGCCCAGATACATCACCATCACCCGGTCGCTGAGATAGCGCACGATGGACAGGTCGTGGCTGATGAACAGCAGCGTCGTGCGATGCTCGCGCTGGATCTCCATCAGCAGGTCCGTCACCGCCGCCTGAACCGAAACGTCGAGCGCCGAAACCGGCTCGTCCGCCACCACGATGCGCGCATCGCCGGCAAAGGCCCGCGCGATGCCCACACGCTGCTTCTGCCCGCCCGAAAGCTGGCGCGGAATCCGCCCGGCGAATTCGCGGGGCAGCTTCACCAGATCGAGCAGCTTCAGCATCCGCTCGCGCCGCTCACCCTCGTTTGTGCCCACGCCGAAGATCTCGAGCGCGCGCATGATCTGGCGCCCCACGGTCATCGACGGGTTGAGCGTGTCGAAGGGATTCTGGAACACCATCTGGATGTCGGCCACCGTCCGGGTGTCGCGCTTCTCGATCGGGATCCGCTCGATCGACCGGTTGTCGAGCAGGATCGACCCCTCCGTCGCCGTCTCAAGCCCCATGAGCACCTTCGCGAAGGTGGACTTGCCGCAGCCGCTCTCGCCGACGATCGCGAGGGTCTCGCCCTCGCGCGCCTCGAAGCTCAGGGTCTCGTTGGCCTTGACCACGCGGGTGCTGCCGCCGCCGAAGATCACATTGGCGGCGACCTCGTAGTATTTCTTCAGCCGGTCCATCTTCAGGACCACCGGCCCCGGTTCGGCCCTGCTCCTGACGCCCGAGGCATCGGGAGCCGCCTTCCAGTCGATCTCGCGGAACCGCAGGCAGCGGGTCTGATGCCGGTCGTCGCCGGTGATGGTCTCCATCGGGATCTCGCCCGCATCGCAACGCCCGGCCTGGAAGTAGGCGCAGCGGGGTCCGAAATTGCAGCCTCGCGGCCGCTCGTGGGGCAGGGGGAAGTTGCCGGGGATCGCGACCAGCGGCCGGGTCGCCTTGTCGGCGCCCGGCAGCGGGATCGACCGGAAGAGCGCCTGTGTGTAGGGGTGGCGCATCCCGTCGAAGACATCCGCGATCGAGCCGCGCTCGACCGCCTCGCCCGAATACATCACGCAGATGCGGTCGCATGTCTCCAGCACCAGCCCGAGGTTGTGCGAGATGAAGAGCATCGAGGTGCCGTACTTGCGCCCAAGCTCCTTGACCAGTTCCACCACCGCCGCCTCCACCGTCACATCAAGCGCCGTGGTCGGCTCGTCCAGGATCAGCAGCGAGGGTTCCGACATCAGCGCCATGGCGATCACGATGCGCTGTTGCTGCCCTCCGGAAAGCTGGTGCGGATAGGCCTTCAGGATCCGCTCCGGGTCCGGCAGCTTCACGTCGCTGACAACCTGAAGTGCCCTTTGCCGGGCCTGCTTCTCGCTCAGGCCCTGATGGATCATCGGCACTTCCATGAGCTGGCGCCCGATCCGCATCGCCGGATTGAGCGAGGCCATCGGTTCCTGATAGATCATCGCGATTTCCGAACCGCGGATATCGCGCAGCTCCTTCTGCGACATGGCTCCCAGGTCGCGCCCCTTGAAGCGGATGCTTCCTCCGGTGATCCTGCCGTTCCTGCCGAGATCCTGCATCACGCCAAGCGCCACCGTCGACTTGCCGCAGCCGCTTTCGCCCACGAGGCCCACGGCCTCGCCGGGCCGGACGGTCAGCGAGAAATCCATGACCGCCGGGATCTCGCGCAACCGCGTGAAGAAGGAAATCGAAAGCCTGTCGATCTCCAGAATCGGCCCCTCATAGCCGTCTTTCGCCATTTTCCGGCCCTCACCATCCCGCAGGAAGCGACGCCCGCTTCCTTTGCTCCTAAATATCCCGGGGTCCGGGGCAGCGCCCCGGTCCGCCGCCCCCTCAGTCGCGCATGGATTCCTCCCGCAGACCGTCCGCCAGCAGGTTCAGCCCCAGCACCAGCGTCAGCAGCGCCAGTGCGGGCGCGATGGCCGCGTGCGGATAGAGCGCGAGAAGGCGCCGCCCCGCATTGATCGTCGTTCCCCAGTCCGGGCTTTCGGATTCCAGCCCCAGACCGAAGAAGCCCAGCGTGCCCAGCAGGATCGTCGTGTAGCCGATGCGCAGGCAGAAATCGACGATCAGCGGCCCCCGGGCATTGGGCAGGATTTCCCAGAGCATGATGTACCAGGGTCGCTCGCCACGGGTCTGTGCCGCGGCCACGTAGTCGCGCGTCTTGAGGTCCATGGCGAGCCCGCGCACGATCCGGAAGACGGTCGGCGAGTTCACGAAGACGACCGAGACGAAGACGACGAGGATGGCCGGATCGACATCGAACAGATCGAGCCACCCGGGCAGGCCGGGGACGGTATAGGTCGGCGTGCGCACCAGCGCGCCACCCGTCGAGACCAGCGACAGATACAGCCATGACAGCACGCCAAGTGCGGCGATCAGCAGCGGCGCGCGCAGCGAGGGCCGGGTGTGGTAGCGCGAATTGAGCAGGATCGCGACGAAGACGATCGGGAAGACGAAGAAGACGAGCGCCATGTAGTTCGGGATGCCTGTCAGGACGATTTCCGGCGTCACCAGCAGGTAAAAAAGCAGTATCACGGGAAACGCGAGGATCAGGTTCGCCAGAAAGGACAGGAACGTATCGAGCCGCCCGCCGTAATATCCCGCCGGCAGGCCCAGCGTGATCCCCACCATGAAGGCGAACAGCGTCGCCATCGGCGCGATCTGCACCACGACCCAGGCACCCTTGACCAGCCGGCTGAAGACGTCGCGCGCCAGATTGTCGCCACCCAGCAGGAACCAGGCATAGTCGCCTTCCTCCGCCCGCGCCATCGCCTCGCCGGGCAGGGCGTTCTTCATCCCCGAGACCTGGCTCAGCGGGTCATGGGTCACGATCAGATCGAGTGGCCCGCCGAAGATCCCGGTAAAGACCCAGAACATCACCAGCCCGAAGCCGATCATCCCGATGGTGCTGTCGAAAAGCTTTCCGTAGAGGCCCAACCGGCGCCGGAACGTGAGCGACAGGGCGAAAAGTCCGGCAAGCGCGATCCAGACCGGCAGGAACTGCACGGCCATCCGCCAGAGGATCGCGCCCCAGCCCAGTTCTTCCATGGTGCGGGCCCCTCCCTACGCGATGCGGATGCGCGGATTCAGATAGACGTAGCCGATATCCGAGATCAGCTGCGTCACCAGAACCACGATGACGGAAACCACCGAGACCGCCAGCAGCAGTTCGATGTCGTTGTTGCTGGCCGCCTCCACCAGCAGCCAGCCGAAACCCTTGTAGTTGAACAGGGTCTCGACGATCACCACGCCGTTGAGCAGCCACGGGAACTGAAGCATGATGACCGTGAAGGGAGCGATCAGCGCGTTTCTCAGCGCGTGCTTCAGAACGATGTTGGGAAAGCTCACGCCCTTCAGCCGCGCGGTGCGGATATACTGCGCCGTCATCACCTCGGTCATCGAGGCCCGCGTCATCCGGGCGATGTAGCCCATGCCGTAAAGGGCGATGGTCACCACCGGCAGCGTGAAGTTGTCGAAGGTGATATCCTCCATCGCCGAGGTTGCGGACCCCTTGAACCACTTCAGACCGACGGCGGAGGACGAGAAAACCGCGATGAAGATGACGCCCGACACATATTCGGGTGTGGCCGTCGAGAGGATCGAGAAGGTCGAAAGCGAGCGGTCCGTGGCCGAGCCCTCCCGCATCCCGGCCAGAACGCCGACCAGAAGCGCG
This sequence comes from Sulfitobacter sp. LCG007, assembly GCF_040801785.1. Classification (NCBI taxonomy): domain Bacteria; kingdom Pseudomonadati; phylum Pseudomonadota; class Alphaproteobacteria; order Rhodobacterales; family Roseobacteraceae; species Roseobacteraceae bacterium LCG007. The sequence goes on from NZ_CP161805.1 coordinate 1,514,375, forward strand.
CTTGGCACCATGACAAGCATCACCGCCAGCATCAGCTTGCCCGTCAGCGCGAGCCGCGTGAGGACGATGTCCCCGACCTCGTCCCTGAAGACGGTGGAATAGCCCCAGTAGCCCTGCAGGATCCCGCAGAAAACGGGCCGATCCGCCTCGGGCGTGCCGGCGGCGAAGCACCGCCCGGTGACCTCGCCCTCGCGCTCGCTCACCCATCCCGGGACCACGCCCAGCCAGCGCCCGAATTTCACCGGCATCGGATCGAGATAGCCCCGGTTTCCCAGATAGCTCTCGACGGCCTCGTCCGACATCCGGAAGTTGCCCTGCGTCTTGGCCATCTTCTCGAGGTTCGGGTAGAGATTGGTGAGCCAGAAGACGATGAAGGTCAGGGAAAGCGCCGTAAGCAGCATCACGCCAAGGCGTCGCAGTATGAATAGTCCCATGCGTGCCCCTGTCGTCAGGCTTCGTGATGCCTCTCTCCGCGGATCAGGGCGGATCGGGACACGTGGCTTGCTTGCCAGTCGAACTCAGTGAGCCACGAGTTGGGGCGTTGCGTCAATTCATGCCTTACCGTCAGGCAGCGTTATTTGCGACATCTTTTTGTCTGTGCGCGACATTGCGGCCACCGTTTGGTCAGGCGTTGATGCGCTGGCGCGGCGGCGGTTCGCGCAACTCCGAGGGGGAACGCCGGGTGTGATGCTGCATGAAGCGGGTGAAATACGCGGCGCTTCCGAACCCGAGATGACGCGCGATGTCCTGGGCCGGAACCCTGGTGCTGGCCAGCAGCATCCGCGCCTCGTAGAGCACACGCTCGGTCAGCAGATCCGCCGCCGTCTTGCCCGTCGCGGCCTTGCAGGCCCGTGTCAGATGGGTGGGCGTGACCCCGAGCGCCTCGGCGTGGTCCGCCATCGTGAGCGTCTCGGAATAATGGCGGGCGATGCGCTCGCAGAAGCGCGCGGAAAGCCGCTGCCCGGCCGACTTGCGAGGCGGCAGGTGTTCCTCGAGGCCAAGCTGGCGGCGCAGCCAGATGCAGATGAGGGCGCCATGCGCCTCCATCGCCTCGGATTTGAGCGGCCGGCCCGAACTCTGCTCGCGCTGCGCGGCCTCGAAGAGCCCGGTAAGCTCGGCCTGCAGGCGGATGTCGCGGATTCGCAGCTGTCGCGGCAGTTTCGGCAGACGCATCTCGCTGCCGTCCGGGATCACCAGAACGGTGCCGCTGCTCTGGCGACCCAGATCAACCGCGAAGAGATGCCGGGAGGGCACGAAAATCGCGTTATGGGTTCCCGCGCCGCTGCGCTGGCCGTCCATCAGCAGCCGTCCCTGGCCGCGCTGGATCCAGATCAGCAGGTGCTCTGCCCGGTCGTGGGCGAGGCTGAGCTGCCACTCCTGACCGGATGTGAGCTGCGAGAGGCTTTGAACAGTCAAAATCGGTGTGGTCACGGGCGTTTTCCCGAATTGTCCGCTTTTGATGGGCGCAAGTCCATTATCGCACGAAATGCGCGTCGCTACCAATCGCTTTTCTTAAAGCAGCGCCTTCATGCCGGGCTCTCGTGCCAGCGCCAGTCGCGCATCCTCGAACGGAACCATGTGCGCTGGCGCTTGGCGAACTGGCGGGTCGCTGTCACGGCGGCAGAGCGTGCCTCATCGAGCGTGAGGCGGCCGTCGAGATGGGCGATCAGCTCCGGCGCCCCGATGGCGCGGTGGGCGGGGAGCGCGGGATCGTATTGCGGTTGCAGCGCGCGCGCCTCCTCGAGCGCGCCGCCCTCGATCATCCGGTCGAACCGCGCGGCGATGCGCGTGCCCAGCGTCTCCTTGTCCGGCGCAAGCACCACGGCCTCGGCGGCGTCGAGGGGAAGGGCGGGCGCGGGCGTGCGGGCCTGCCACGCGGAAAGACCCAGGCCGGTCGCCTGCAGCACCTCCCAGGCGCGCTGGACCCTGGCGCGGTTTGCGCGGTCGATCCGGCCGATGGTGGGCGCATCAAGGCCTGCGAGCAATTCATCGAGGTCCATCGCGTTGCCTGCGGTCCGTATCTCCGCCGGAACCGGCGGGATCTCGGCCAGCCCCTCGGTAAGTGCCGTGAAATAAAGCCCGGTGCCCCCGGTGATGATCGGACGCGCATCCGCTGCAAGCAGAGGGATCACCTCCCGCAGCCAGTGCCCGGCGGAATAGGGCGCGCGCGCGTCGACATGACCGAAAAGCGCATGCGGCGCGATGGCTTCGTCCGCGACCGAGGGACGCGCCGTCAGCACGCGCCAGCAGTCGTAGACCTGGCTGGCGTCGGCGTTGACGATCACGCCGCCGCGCGCCTCGGCCAGCGCGAGCGCAAGGTCGGACTTGCCCGAGGCGGTGGGTCCGGCGATCAGGACCGGACGGTCATCGGGCAGGTCGCGGAATATCCTCTCGGCCAGCATTTTCATGGCGTCGGCCAATTTTCACCTGTTCCGGGTCTTGCGTGCATTGCAGTGAAGGCGCTTTTCCGACATTTTGCGCGCGAACGGAACCCCAGCCCCGGAGAAGCCAATGCCCGATCTAGCCGCCGTGGAGCCACAGCCGCGGCAGTTGTCGCCCCACGCAAAGTTCGGCCGCGTGATGCTCAAGATTTCGGGCGAGGCGCTGATGGGAGATCAGGGATTCGGCCTGCATCCGCCCACCGTCGAGCGCATCGCCCGCGAGGTGCAGTCGGTCCACGAGCTTGGCGTCGAGATCTGCATGGTCATCGGCGGCGGCAACATCTTCCGCGGCCTTCAGGGCTCGGCGCAGGGGATGGAACGCACGACGGCCGACTACATGGGAATGCTGGCCACGGTGATGAACGCGCTCGCGATGCAATCCTCGCTCGAGGGTCTGGGCATCCACACGCGGGTGATCTCGGCAATCACCATGAACGAGGTGGCCGAGCCCTACATCCGCCGGCGCGCCGTGCGCCATCTCGAGAAGAAGCGGATCTGCATCTTCGCCGCCGGCACCGGCAATCCCTACTTCACCACCGACACGGCGGCGACCCTGCGCGCCAATGAGATGAACTGCGAGGCGATCTTCAAGGGCACCAAGGTCGACGGTGTCTATGACAAGGACCCGAAGAAGCACGCCGATGCCGTGCGCTACGACACCGTCAGCTTCGATGACGTGTTGGCCAAGCGGCTGGGGGTGATGGACGCCTCGGCGATCGCGCTGGCGCGCGACAACAACATCCCGATCATCGTCTTCTCGCTCGACGAGCCCGGCGGCTTCAAGGGCATCCTCGCGGGCGAAGGGACCTACACGCGGGTGCAGGGCTGAGCCTTCAGGTAGCGTCGGGACAAGACCGGCGCAGCGCCCGTCAGGTGACCCTGAACGGACGCGGAATGCTGCGCATGCAAAGCGAAAATCCCCAAAGCCGTCCTGTACACTGCTTCGCCTGACACGCTATAAGCCCAGCAAAACGGAACTGGGACGATTAGCCATGTCAGAAGATTTCGAGCTGGACACCGACGATATCGAGCGGCGTATGGATGGCGCCATTTCGTCGCTTCGGACCGAATTCGCCTCGCTCCGGACCGGCCGGGCCTCGGCCTCCATGCTGGAGCCGGTGATGGTGGACGCCTACGGCCAGAAAACCCCGATCAACCAGGTTGGCACCGTGAACGTGCCCGAGCCGCGGATGGTCACGATCAACGTCTGGGACAAGGCGCTGGTGGGCAAGGTCGAGAAGGCGATCCGCGAAAGCGGTCTGGGGATCAATCCGCAGCTCAACGGCACGATCATCATGCTGCCGATCCCCGAGCTGAACGAGGAACGCCGCCGCGATCTGACGAAGGTCGCCGGCAACTATGCCGAACATGCGCGTGTTTCGATCCGCAACGTCCGGCGCGACGGGATGGACCGGATCAAGAAGGCCAAGGCCGACGGGATGTCGGAGGACGACCAGAAATTCTGGGAAGCCGAGGTGCAGCAGATGACGGACCGCTTCATCAAGGCCGTCGACGAGGCCCTCGAACACAAGCAAGCCGAAATCATGCAGGTATGAGGAGCGCCCGTGTGTCAGAAGCGCCGTCGGGGCCGGTTCCGGGCGGTCCGCGTCATGTGGCCATCATCATGGATGGCAACGGGCGATGGGCGACCCAGCGCGGCCGGCCGAGGCTTTTCGGACATCATGCCGGCGCGCGCCGGGTCCGCGAGATCGTCGAGGCCTGCCCGGACGTGGGCGTCGAGTATCTGACGATCTTCGCCTTCTCGACCGAGAACTGGAAACGCACCCAGGTCGAGGTCGCCGGGCTCATGAGCCTGTTCCGGCGCTACATCTCCAAGGAGACCCGCGCTCTCAGCGAGTTCGGGGTCCGCGTGCGCTTCATCGGCGACCGTGTCCGGCTTGACGACAAGCTCATCCGCCTGATGCACGAACTCGAGGCGGCGACATCGGCCAATACCCGCGTGAACCTGACCATCGCGCTCAACTACGGCGGGCGTGACGAGGTGGCGCGCGCCACGCGCCGGCTGGCCGAGGATGTTGCGGCCGGACGGCTGATGCCGGAGAATGTCGACGAGGAAACGCTGCCGAAGTACCTCGACACCTATGTTCTGCCCGACCCGGATCTGGTGATCCGCACCAGCGGCGAGGCGCGGATCTCGAATTTCCTGCTCTGGCAGTCGGCATATTCGGAATATGAATTCATCGACACGCTGTGGCCGGATTTTTCCCGCGAGGAATTCGCCCGGCTCTGCGCCTCCTATGGCGGGCGCGAGCGGCGCTACGGCGGCGTCCTGAAGTGAGACCGCGACCGTGAGCGCCGGCAGCGGAAAGTGGTCGGATCTTTGGGCGCGCATGGGCTCGAGCGCTCTGATGGTGCTGATCGGAGTGATCGCACTCGGGATCGGCGGATTCACCTTTCACGCGCTCGTCGCGGTGATCTGCGGCGTCATGGTCTGGGAACTGGTGGGCATGCTCAACCCGACGAGCGGCTGGGCGCCCTCGGCCCTCGGAGGTCTCGCCGGCGGCGTCACGCTTGCGGCGATCTACCTGCCCGTGGGCTTCGCGCTTCCGATACTGCTTGCCGTCGGACTGCTGGGCTTCAGCCAGCTCGAACGGTCCCGCACGCTTTTCATGGTCTTCACGGCCATGATCCTGCTGTCGGGCTACGGCATGATGCAGATCCGCGACGACCTGGGCTTTGCCTGGCTGCTGTGGGTCGTCGTCGTCGTCGTGGTCACGGATGTGGTCGGCTATTTTGCCGGACGCGCCATCGGCGGGCCCAAGTTCTGGCCCCGTGTCAGCCCCAAGAAGACCTGGTCCGGCACCGGCGCGGGCTGGATCGGGGCGGCGATCGTCGGCTGGATCTTCGCGGCCAATACCGGCGCGGGGTCCCAGCTGATCGGCGTTTCCGTTGCGCTTTCCATGGCAAGCCAGATGGGTGACATCGCCGAAAGCGCGCTCAAGCGCAGCCGCGGCATCAAGGACAGCTCCTCGCTCATTCCGGGCCATGGGGGACTTCTGGACCGTTTCGACGGAATGCTTGGCGCCTCCGTGTTCCTGCTTCTGGTCGGAGGGTTCATCGGTTTCCCCTTCGGCTCGGGCTGAGGCGCGATGCGGCGCGTCAGCATCTTCGGGGCCACCGGTTCCATCGGGCAGAATACCATAGACCTGATCGCCCGCGCGCCGCATGATTACGAAGTCGTGGCCCTGACCGGCGCCGGCAACGTCGCGCAACTGGCGAAGGACGCCCGCAGGCTCGGGGCGCGGATCGCCGTGACCGCCCATGACGACCGGCTGGACGATCTGCGCGCGGCGCTGGCGGGCAGCGGTGTCGAGGCGGCAGCGGGCACGGCGGCCATCGTCGAGGCGGCGGCGCGCCCGGCGGACTGGGTGATGTCGGCCATCGTGGGCTCGGCCGGGCTCGCCCCGGGGATCGAAGCGCTGCGGCAGGGGGCGACGCTGGCGCTGGCGAACAAGGAATCGCTGGTTTGCGCCGGGCCGCTCATGTTGGGAACCGCCCGGGCCCACGATGCCACGATGCTGCCCGTGGACAGCGAGCATTCGGCGATCTTCCAGGCGCTGGTTGGAGAGCGGATCGAAGCGGTCGAGCGCATCGTCATCACCGCATCGGGGGGCGCGTTCCGCGACTGGCCGCTCGAGGATCTGCCCAAGGCGACCCTGGCCGAGGCGTCGTGCCATCCGAACTGGGACATGGGCGTACGGATCACCATCGATTCCGCCTCGATGTTCAACAAGGCGATGGAGATCATCGAGACGCGGGAATTCTTCGGGATCGATCCGGAGCGGATCGAGGTTCTGGTGCACCCGCAATCCCTGATTCACGCCCTGGTGGGCTTCCGCGACGGGGCGCTGATGGCCCATGTCGGCCCGCCGGACATGCGCCACGCCATCGGCTACGCGCTGCACTGGCCCGAACGGCGCGCGCTTCCGGTCGAGCGGCTGGACCTCGCGAGCATCGGCTCGCTGAGCTTTCGCGCCCCGGACGACCGCCGCTGGCCGGCGCTGAGGCTTGCGCGCGAGGTGATGGCGATCGGCGGTCTTGCCGGCGCGGCCTTCACTGCCGGCAAGGACGCGGCGCTGGACGCCTTCATCGCGGGGCGGGTGGGTTTCGTCGACATGGCAGGCGTCGTGGAGGAGGTTCTCGAGAGGCTCTGCGCGCGCCCGGGTCACATTGATGCCACCATGTCCCTTGATAACGTCGCACGCATCGACCATCTGGCACGCAAAGAAGCCGAATTGGTCATACAGCAGAAAACAGGATAGCTTTTGGATATCACGGCACTGATCCCGCAGTTTGGCAGCCTCATCTGGACCGTCGCTGCCTTCGTACTCGCCCTGTCGGTGATCGTCGCCATCCATGAATACGGCCATTACATCGTCGGGCGCTGGTCCGGAATCCGGGCCGATGTGTTTTCCATCGGCTTCGGTCCCGTTCTCTGGTCGCGTGTCGACCGGCGCGGTACGCGCTGGCAGGTCGCGGCGCTGCCATTCGGCGGCTATGTCAAGTTCGCAGGCGATTCCAACGCCGCATCGGGCAAGGACGAGGCTGCGATGAAGGCGCTCGAGGGCGATGCCGAGGGGCTCAGGACGACGATGCACGGCGCGCCGCTCTGGGCGCGGGCCGCTACCGTCGCCGCGGGGCCGCTGTTCAACTTCGCGCTCTCGATCGTGATCTTCGCCGCTGTCCTGCTTGCCTCCGGCGTTCAGCGCGACCCGCTGACCATCGCAAGCCTGATCCCCATGCCGGAAACGGTGGGGGACCTGCGGGCGGGGGACGAGCTTCTGGGGATCAGCGGCCGGCCCATGCCGGATCCCGAGGACCCGGCGGCGGGCGACTTCTACGATACCCTGCCCGAGCTGGCGGTGCTGGACTACACGGTGCGCCGCGACGGCGTCGAGATGGAGGTCCAGGGGCCCTATCTCATGCCGCCGATGGTCAAGGGACTTGTTCCGCAAAGCGCCGCCATGGACGCGGGCCTTCAGGTCGGTGATCTGATCACCGCCATCGACGGCCAGCCGATCTTTGCCTTCGACCAGCTCAAGGCGGCCGTCGAAGGCGGCGAGGGCGCTCCGCTCGATCTCACGGTCTGGCGCGACGGGCGGGAAGTGCATGTCACCCTGGCCCCCAAGCGCATGGACGAACCGCAGGCCGAGGGTGGCTTCGTCAACAACTGGCGGATCGGAATTGCCGGCGGGCTGGTGTTCGAGGCCGCCACCGAGACGCCGGGACTTGGGCACGCGCTCTGGGGCGGGGTAAGCCAGGTCGGGCGGATCATGGAAGGGTCGATCTCGGGCCTGTCGCACATGATCAGCGGGGCAATCAGCACCTGCAACCTGTCGGGGCCGATCGGTATCGCACAGACATCCGGCGCGATGGCGAGCCAGGGTCCCGCGTCGTTCATCTGGTTCATCGCCGTCCTGAGCACCGCGGTCGGTCTCCTGAACCTCTTTCCGATTCCGGCGCTCGACGGCGGTCATCTGGTCTTTTACGCCTACGAGGCGGTCTCGGGTCGCCCGCCAAGCGACGGCGCCCTGAGGGTTCTCATGACGGCTGGCCTGGCCCTGGTGCTGACGCTGATGGTCTTCGCGCTCGGAAACGACATCTTCTGTCCCTGACCCGCGCCGGCGAGGTGCCGCCGGGCGGGGGGGATGCCGCCTTCCTGCCATCATTGGACAAACTGCGGCCACAATCAGGCGGTATCTGCCGTCTGATGCAAGGAGTCGCACATGAAAACTCTTACTGAAGGATATCGCGGCCTGAGTCTGCTGGTTGACCTGAACTGGGACTTGGCACTCTATTTCGGCACGCTGTCGCTTGCGCTGCTCGCCGCGACATATCTGGGCACCCAGGCACTCTGAATTCCGCCCTGGCGCCATCTTCCGGCGCGCGCCTTCGCGCGGGACGGAAGCGTAAGCCGCGCCCATCTTGTTGCCCGCGCTTTTGGATCCACATGGTTTTGACAAGACCCGGCATTCTGGTTAGTCAGGATCAGAGCAAATAAAAGTGGGTCGGGCAGACTATGATACCGGGCAGGACAGGGCAGGCTCAGCCGGCGGCTTATCGGAAATCTCCGTTGCGGCGCAGGGTGAGGGCCGCGGCATTCTGTGCCGCATTTTCAACGGCTTGCGGGCTGCCGTTCGTCGCCGCAGAGGCCCAGAGCTACAGCATCGGCGCGGTCTCGATCGAGGGCAACCAGCGCATCGGTGACGCGGCCATCATCAGCCGCGCGGGCATCGGCAGCGGCACGGTCTCGGCAGGCCAGCTGAACGACGCCTATCAGCGCCTGGTGAATTCGGGTCTCTTCGAAAGCGTCGACCTCACGCCATCGGGCAACACGCTGATCATCCGGGTGGTGGAATTCCCCACGATCAACCAGATCAGCTTCGAGGGCAACCGGCGCATCAAGGACGATGCTCTGGTCGAGCTGACCGGCTCGAACGAGCGGCGGGTGTTCAACCCCACGCAGGCCGAGCAGGACGCCAAGCTCATCGCCGAGGCCTATGCCAACGAAGGCCGGATCGCCGCGACGGTGACGCCGCGGGTGATCCGCCTGAGCGACAACCGCGTCAATCTGGTCTTCGAGATCTACGAGGGCGGCGCCGTCGAGATCCAGCGCCTGAGTTTCGTGGGCAACCGCGCCTATTCCGAGGGTCGGCTGCGCCGCGTGCTCGGGACCAAGCAGGCCGGCCTTTTCCATGCGCTCGTGCAACGCGACACCTTCGTGGAGGAGCGCATCGATCTCGACAAGCAGATGCTGTCCGACTTCTACCTTTCGCGCGGCTATGTCGATTTCCGCGTATTGTCGGTCAACGCCCAGCTCGCAAGGGAGCGGGACGGATACTTCCTGACCTTCAACATCAACGAAGGTCAGCAGTTCCGCTTCGGGCAGGTTGCCGTGGCAAGCGATTATCCGGGTGTGGATGCCGACCGGTACGCCGAGATCGTCAAGATCAAGCCCGGCGTGGTCTACACCCCGACCCTGATCGAGCAGGACATCGCGCGGATGGAGCGCCAGGCGGTCAGGGACGGCGTGGATTTCCTGAGGGTCGAACCCCGCATCACCCGCAACGACCGCACGCTCACACTTGATGTGAACTACGTGCTCAGCCGCGGACCGCGCATCTTCGTCGAACGTATCGACATCGAGGGCAACACCACCACGCTGGACCAGGTGATCCGGCGCCAGTTCACCTCGGTCGAGGGCGATCCCTTCAATCCGCGCGAAATCCGCGAGTCCGCGGAACGGATCCGGGCGCTGGGGTATTTCGAGACCGCCGAGGTCGAAGCCCGCCAGGGCTCGTCCGAGGATCAGGTGGTGGTCGACGTCAACGTGGTCGAGGCGCCGACCGGCTCGCTCACGATCGGGGGATCCTATTCGACGAGCGACGGATTCGGCGTCGCGCTCAGCTTCGCCGAGCAGAATTTCCTCGGGCGGGGCCAGCAGCTTTCGGTCGACCTTTCCACGGCACAGGAAGCGCGGCGCTACGGCCTGCGCTTCGTCGAGCCGGCATTGCTGGGACGCGACCTCGAGTTCTCGCTGAACCTCGATGTGACCGAGCAGCGTTCGTCCTACATCTCCTACGATGCGGACCGGTTCACCTTCCAGCCCGGCGTGGCCTTTCCGCTGAGCGAGAACAGCCGGCTGAAGCTGCGCTACAGCTATCTCAGCTCCGAGATGCTGGCGGATGACGATGACGACGACGATGAAGACGATTCCGAAAGCGGCCCGATCGTCCTGCGCGAGATAGACGAGGGGCGCCGCGACGCGAGCGCGCTCGGATACGTCTACACCTACGACACGCGCCGTACCGGCCTGAACCCGAACGCAGGCGTCCTGGTCGAGTTCGGACAGGATTTCGCGGGCCTCGGCGGAGACGACAAGTACATCAAGTCCACCGCGCGCCTTATCGGCGAGACGAAGATCCGCAACGAGGAGATCACGCTTCGGGCGACGCTCGAGGGCGGGGCGCTCAACTGGCAGAGCGGCAACAGCCGCGCGATCGACCGTTTCCTCCTCAACCCCAGCATCATGCGCGGATTCGAACCGGGCGGCATCGGGCCGCGCGACGAGAGCGTGAGCAATCGCGACCCGCTGGGCGGAAACTATTATGTGGTGGCACGTCTGGAGGCGGAGTTCCCGCTGGGTCTGCCCGAGGAATATGGCGTATCCGGCGGCGTCTTCTACGACATCGGCAACCTGTGGAATCTCGACGACGTGAACCTGAGAGGCGGCGATGTGGTCGGCGAGGACGGATCGTTCCGTCATGTGGTCGGCTTCGCGCTTTTCTGGGATACGCCGATCGGGCCGCTGCGGTTCAATTTCACCAAGGCGCTGCAGAAGGAAGATTTCGACCGGGAGCAGTCGTTCGACGTGACGCTCTCGGCGCGCTTCTGACGCGCGCGATGCCGGCCCGGCTCCTTCCGGCGGCTCTTCTGGCGCTGGCGCTGGGAGCTGCCGGGCCGGCCGCCGCGCAGGCGATTTCGGGCGGGTCGATCCACAGTCCGATCCTGACGATCGACACCGAGAGGCTGTTCCTCGACAGCGCCTATGGCCGCCGCACGACCGAAGACCTGGAAGCGCGCAGCGCCGAGCTGGCCGCCGAGAACCGGCGGATCGAGGCGGAACTGTCGGCGGAGGAGCGGACTTTGACCGAGCGCCGCCCTACGATGGCGGCCGAGGACTTCCGCAGCCTGGCGGATGCCTTCGACGAGAAGGTTCAGGCCACCCGCCGCGCCCAGGAGGGCAAGAACCGGGCGCTCACGCAGGAATTCGATAACAGCCGCGTGGCCTTTCTGAAGGCGGCGGTCCCGGCGCTGGAGGATCTGATGCGCACCGCGGGGGCGGCGGTCATACTCGAGCGACGATCCGTCTTCATCAGCGTGAATGCCATCGACGTGACCGCCGAGGCCATTGCCCGGGTCAACGAGGTGCTTGGCGACGGCTCGGACCTTCTGGAGACGCAGGCGCCCGCGACGTCCGGCAGCGGGACGCCGCCGCAGCCGGCGCCGGCGCCCTCGGAGTGAGCCGCGCTTGCCCAGGCGGGACGCAGTTGGTAGGCAGGGCGACACATTTCTTAACGCTTGAGGACGGCACGCATGACCGCAGACGGCACAGAACCGCTCGTTGAGGCGGATATCCAGCTCATCCAGCGGATCCTGCCGCACCGCTATCCGTTTCTTCTGGTCGACCGGGTCGTCGAGATCGAGGGCTACAGCTCCGCCGTGGGCATCAAGAACGTCACCATGAACGAGCCGCATTTTCAGGGTCATTTCCCGGGATTGCCTGTCATGCCGGGGGTGACGATCGTCGAGGCCATGGCACAGACGACGGCCGTGATGGTGGGGACTTTCCTCGGGATGGCCGACAAGAACATGAAGGTCTTTTTCATGGCCATCGACAACTGCAAGTTCCGCCGCAAGGTCGTTCCGGGCGATCAATTGCGGCTGGCGGTGAAAACCCTGCGCGGCAAGCCCGGCGGCAAGGTCTGGCGTTTTGGCGGCGTGGCCACGGTCGATGGCGAGGTCGCGGCCGAGGCGGAATTCACAGCGATGATGGACGTGGGCTGAGGCTGTGGAGAACGTCCATCCCAGCGCGATCATCGAGGCGGGGGCCCGGATCGATCCGACCGTGCGGATCGGACCGTTCTGCGTCGTGGGGCCCGAAGTCGTTCTGGCCCCGGGGGTCGAGCTGAAATCCCATGTGGTCGTGACGGGGCGCACCCGCATCGGCGAAGAGACGGTGATCTTTCCCTTCTCGGTCATCGGCGAGATCCCGCAGGATCTGAAGTTCAGGGGCGAAAGCACCGAGCTCGTGATCGGCGCGCGCAACCGCATCCGCGAGCATGTGACGATGAATTCGGGCACGGAAGGCGGCGGAGGCGTCACGCGGGTGGGCGATGACTGCCTGTTCATGGCGGGCTGCCACATCGCCCATGACGCGCAGATCGGCAACCGCTGCATCATCGTCAACCAGGTCGCCATCGCGGGCCATTGCGTGCTCGAGGATGACGTGATCGTGGGCGGCCTTTCGGGGGTGCATCAGTTCGTGCGGATCGGGCGCGGGGCGATCATCGGGGCGGTGACGATGGTGACCAACGACGTGATCCCCTACGGCCTCGTTCAGGCGCCGCGCGGGGCGCTCGACGGGCTGAACCTCGTCGGTCTCAAGCGGCGCGGTGTCTCGCGCGAGGATATCGCTGCACTGCGGGCGGCCTTTCGCGAGCTGTCCGCGGGCGAGGGTACGTTTCATCAGCGCGCCGAGCGGCTTGGCGGCGACAAGAGCCCCTTCGTACGGGAAATTGTCGAATTCGTCCTTGCGGACTCCGACCGGCATTTCCTGACGCCCGGCTGATGCTGGCGCTGATCGCAGGCAGCGGGGATCTGCCCGCCCGGGTCGCGGCCGCGCTCGACCGTCCGCCGCTGGTCTGCGCGATGGCGGCGCATGTGCCCGACGGGCTGGCCCCGGACATCGTCTTCCGGATCGAGAAATTCGGCAGCTTCCTCAAGGATCTGCGCAAGCGGGGTGTAACCGAGGTCTGTCTCTGCGGCGCCATCGTTCGCCCGCGCGTCGATCTCAAGGCCATAGACCTTGCCACCCTGCCGCTGGTGCCGCTGATGCAGAAGGGCCTGCGCGCGGGCGATGACGGTGCCTTGCGAACCGTTCTGGACATCTTCGAGCAGAAGGGGTTCTCGGTCCGCGCGGCGCAGGATCTGGTCCCTTCGCTGTTGGCGCCGCCCGGGGTGCTCAGCCGGGCACAGCCGGACGATGCCATGCGGGCGGACGTGGCGCGCGCCATCGCCGTGCTCGATGCGCTGGCGCCGCTCGATGTCGGGCAGGGGTGCGTCGTGGGGGCAGGGCAGGTTGCCGGGATCGAGACCCTCGGCGGGACCGACCACATGCTGGCCCATCTGCCCGAACGCGCGCGAAAGCTGCGGGCGGTACTGGTGAAACGGCCCAAGCGGGGACAGGACCGGCGTGTGGACCTGCCCACGGTCGGGCCCGCGACGCTCGATGCAATCGCGGCGGCGGGGCTTGCGGGGCTGGTGATCGACGCGGGCGACGTGATCCTGCTTGATCGCGAAGACGCAGTGGCGCGCGCCGATGCGCAGGGGCTCGTGCTCTGGGCCCGCGAAAAGCCGTGACGCGCGCATTTCTCATCGCAGGCGAACCTTCGGGCGACCGGCTGGGCGGGGCGCTTATGGCCGGACTTCGGTCGCTGGAACCGGGCATTGCCTTCGACGGGGTGGGCGGCGAACGGATGATCGCGCAAGGGCTCGAGAGCCGCTTTCCCATGGACGAGCTCAGCGTCATGGGCATCGCCGAGGTGCTGCCGAAGTACCGGGCCCTGATGCGGCGCATCGAAGAGACGGCGGATGCGGTGGTGGCGAAACGGCCCGATGTCCTGATCACCATCGACTCGCCCGACTTCTCGCTTCGTGTGGCGCGCCGGGTAAAGGCGCGCGCCCCGGAAGTGCGGACGGTCCATTACGTCGCGCCGACGGTCTGGGCCTGGCGGGCGGGCAGGGCGGAGAAGATGAGCCGCATGATCGACCATGTGCTGGCGCTTTTCCCGTTCGAGCCGCCCTACATGACCGCGCATGGTATGGACTGCGATTTCGTGGGCCATCCTGTGGTGTCGGAGCCTGTGGCGACAGATGCCGAAGTCGCGCGATTCCGCGAAGAATTCGGACTGGGGGAAGCGCCTGTCCTGCTGGTGCTGCCGGGCTCGCGGCGCGGTGAGGTCTCGCGCCTGGCGCCCGTCTTCGGGGCATCCCTGCCGCCGGTGCTGGATCGCCATCCCGACATGCGCCTTGTGCTGCCTGCCGCCGCACCAGTCGCCGCCGCGGTGCAGGACGCCGTGCGCGACTGGCCGGTGCCGGTGACGGTGCTCGACCCGCGCGGGCTGCCCGCAAAAGTGGCCGCGCGCCAGAAGCGCGCCGCCTTCCGCGCGGCGTCGGTGGCGCTTGCCGCGTCGGGCACGGTCTCGCTCGAACTCGCGGCGGCATCGACGCCGATGGTGATCGCCTATGACATGAACTGGCTGAGCCGGACCATCATACGGATGATGATGAAGGTTGACACGGTAACGCTGGTCAATCTCGTCTCCGACACCCGCGTGGTGCCCGAATTCATCGCCGCCGACTGCCGGCCCGAGAAGATCGCGCCGGGGCTTCTCGACGTCATCGCCCATCCCGACCGCCAGCGCGCGGCAATGGATCTGACGATGGAGCGTTTGGGGCGCGCCGGAGAGGACCCCGGCCTCAGGGCCGCGCGCGCGGTGCTCGACGGGCTCGCCCGGCAGCGGGGCTGATCGGGCTCAGCCCTTGTGGATCCAGCCGCCGCCGAAGATCCGGCTGCTTTCGGTAGCGTAAAAGACGCAGGCCTGCCCTGGAGAGATGCCCTGTTCCGGGCTCAGCAGCTCTACCGTGGCTTCTGTGTCGCTCGTGGGACGGATCACCGCCTCGGTCGGCGGACGGGTGGACCGCACCCGCACGGCCACATGCCATTCCGGCCGGGACGAGAAGGCTTCGTCGCCGAGCCAGTTGATTTCGCGCACCGGAACGGTCCGCGTCGAAAGCATCTCTCGGGGCCCGACGACCACGCGCTTGGAGTCCGCGTCCAGCTTCACCACATAGAGCGGATCCGCCAGCCCGCCGATTCCGAGCCCCCGGCGCTGGCCGATGGTGTAGTTGATCACGCCGTCATGGCGGCCCAGCACCGTGCCGTCCGCGTGCACGATCTCGCCCGGATCGGCCGCCTCCGGACGCAGCTTGCGGATCACGGAGGCATAATCGCCGTTCGGCACGAAGCAGATATCCTGACTGTCGGGCTTCATCGCCACGCTCAGACCGTATTTTCCGGCCAACGCGCGCGTCTCGTCCTTCGAGGCGAGGTGTCCGAGCGGGAAGCGCAGGAAATCAAGCTGTTCCGGCGTCGTCGAGAACAGGAAATAGCTCTGGTCGCGCGACGCATCGGCTGCGGCATGCAGCTCGGGGCCGAGATGTCCGAGCTTGCGCTGGATGTAATGTCCCGTTGCCATGCAATCGGCGTCGAGTTCCCTGGCCGTCTCGAGCAGATCCTTGAATTTCACCCGCTCGTTGCAGCGGATGCAGGGCACCGGGGTCGCCCCGCCAAGGTAGCTGTCGGCGAATTCGTCGATGACGGCATCCCGGAAGACATTCTCGTAATCGAGCACGTAATGCGGAAAGCCCATCTGCTCGGCGACGCGCCGGGCATCGTGGATGTCGAGACCCGCGCAGCAGGCACCCTTCTTGGCCAGGGCCGCGCCATGATCGTAAAGCTGCAGCGTCACGCCTACGACGTCATAGCCTTCCTCGGCCAGCATCGCGGCAACGACCGAACTGTCCACGCCGCCCGACATCGCCACGACGACCCGCGTGTCGGCAGGCGCCTTGGCGAAGCCGAGGGAGTTGAGGGGCGGTGTCTGATCGAGTGGCATCAACGTGCTCCGGGGGCGGACGGCTCGGGGCCGTGTCCGCTGGAATATAAGAAAATCCTAGTCACTCTCAAGAACCGGTTTCACCTGTCCTTAAGCCAGCCGAGGCAATTTCCGTCTCCAAGAATGAGGCAGAGTTTCGGGCGAGTGCGATGTATCTTAAAAAAGTTGATGGTCCAAGGGCCGTCACCCTTGCTGACGGCCGTATCATGACCCAGGCCGATCTGCCACCGGCAAAGACCCGGCGCTGGGTCGCCTCGCGCAAGGCCGCCGTTGTACGTGGCGTCGCCTACGGTCTGATCTCCAAGGCCGACGCGCTGGCCCGCTACCAGATCAGCGCCGAGGAGTTTCTTGAGTGGGTCAGGGCCGTGTCCGAGCATGGTGAAGACGCACTCAAGGCGACGGCACTGAAAAAGTACCGGCAACAATAGTGTAGACAACTCTAGGTTGTTGTCGTAGCTTTCTTTCATCGGATAACGTGTCGTTAACCTTTTTTGCGCAGGTTGTGACTTCAGGTCCATAGCAATCGTTCGGGAGAAACTCATGCGTGTACTGCTGGTCGAAGACGACCCTACCACCTCCAAGAGCATCGAACTGATGCTCACGCATGCCAACCTGAATGTCTATGCGACCGATCTGGGCGAAGAGGGCATCGACCTCGCGAAGCTCTATGACTACGACCTTATCCTGCTTGACCTCGACCTGCCGGACATGAATGGCCATGAGGTGTTGCGCCAGCTGCGCCTGGCACGGATCTCGACACCGATCCTCATCCTCTCGGGAGCGGACGATACCGAGAACAAGATCAAGGGGTTCGGTTTCGGCGCGGACGATTATCTCACCAAGCCGTTCCACCGCGAAGAGCTCGTGGCACGCATCCATGCGATCATCCGCCGCTCCAAGGGGCATTCGCAGTCGGTCATCGAGACCGGCCAGATCTCGGTCAACCTCGATGCCAAGACGGTGAGTGTCGGCGGCAAGTCGGTGCATCTGACCGGGAAGGAATATCAGATGCTCGAACTTCTCTCGCTGAGAAAGGGCACGACCCTGACCAAGGAGATGTTCCTCAACCATCTCTACGGGGGCATGGACGAGCCGGAGCTGAAGATCATCGACGTCTTCATCTGCAAGCTGCGCAAGAAGCTCAGCATCGCAACCGGCGGCGACAACTATATCGAGACTGTCTGGGGGCGTGGATATGTCCTTCGTGACCCCGATCCCAGCCAGCAAGGCGATCCCCAACGCCTCGCCATAGGCGCCTGAACCCGGCCATCCCCGTTGCGGTCCGCAGGACCGACCGGGCATCGGCGACCTTCGATCCGAAACGGAAGGATTTGCCCGGTGACGCATTCGCGTTCCGTGCAAAACGCCTGAGCTTCCGACAGCGATCAGGCTGGTGTCGAACATGCTCTGCTTCGCACGCCCCGTTCCGGCCTCGACGACCCGCTTCGCGCGACAGTGTCGGCCCCGACGGGTAGTCACCCGGCGCGCGCCCCGTCCCCGGGCCGGCAGCGTCCCGATCCCGCGACGTTTCATTTCGGCGATCCAGCCGTTCCGCCACCGGCCGGTCAAGCGCCACGTTCCGGACATCCTTCAGGAGACGGCGCGCAAACCGGCTGGACCCGCCCCCGCCTGACCGCATATCTAGGTCTCATCCGGTTGAAGGGGACAGGACTTGGCCAGCCAGAGCGAAATCGACACCCTGGACGAGGATGCCGCGCGGGCCGAACTCGCCGAGCTGGCGCAGCGCCTCGCCGAGGCGAACGCCGCCTATCACGCCGAGGATGCGCCCCGGATCGCGGATTCGGAATATGATGCGCTGAAGCGACGCAACGCGGCCATCGAGGCGCGCTTTCCCCACCTCAAGAGGGCCGACAGCCCGAGCGATGTGGTGGGCGCCGCTCCTGCGGAAGGCTTTTCCAAGATCCGCCACGTGGTTCCGATGCTCTCGCTCGGCAATGCATTCGACCCTGAAGAGGTCACGGAATTCGACGCCCGCATTCGCAAGTATCTCGGCCTTTCGGCGGATGCGCCGCTTTCCTTCACCGCCGAGCCCAAGATCGACGGCCTGTCGCTGTCGCTGCGCTACGAAAACGGCACCCTGGTCCAGGCAGCCACGCGTGGCGACGGCACGATCGGCGAGAACGTCACCGCCAACGCCCGCACGATCAAGGATATTCCCGAGCGGATCGAGGGCGCGCCTGAGGTGCTGGAGGTGCGCGGCGAGGTCTACATGTCGCATCCGGACTTCGCCGATCTGAATGCGAGGCAGGCCGAAGGCGGCGGCAAGACCTTCGCCAACCCCCGCAACGCCGCCGCGGGGTCGCTGCGCCAGCTCGACCCCGCCATCACCCGCGACCGGCCCCTGCGTTTCTTCGCCTATGCATGGGGGGACCTGTCCGCGCCGCTTGCCGAAACGCAGATGGAGGCGATCGAACGGCTGTCCGGCTTCGGCTTCGCGATCAATCCGCTGACCGCCCTGTGCGACGGGCCGCAGGCGATGCTGGCGCAGTACGCCGCCATCGAGGAACAGCGTGCCACGCTCGGCTATGACATCGACGGCGTGGTATACAAGGTGAACGATCTCGCGCTGCAGCAGCGCCTCGGCTTCCGCTCGACGACGCCGCGGTGGGCGCTGGCGCACAAGTTCCCGGCCGAGCTCGCCTGGACCCGGCTCGAGGCCATCGACATCCAGGTGGGCCGCACCGGCGCGCTGTCGCCGGTGGCCCGCCTGGCGCCCGTGACGGTCGGCGGCGTCGTGGTGTCCAACGCGACCCTGCACAACGAGGATTACATCGCGGGGCGCGACAGCAGGGGTAAGGAGATCCGCGGCGGCAAGGATATCCGCATCGGTGATTGGGTTCAGGTGTACCGCGCGGGGGATGTGATCCCCAAGGTCGCCGATGTGGATCTTGCGAAACGCCCGGACGGGGCCGAGCCCTATGACTTTCCGAAAACCTGTCCGATCTGCGCCTCGCCGGCCGTACGCGAGCCGGGCGATGCGGTGCGCCGCTGCACCGGCGGGCTGATCTGCGCGGCGCAAGCGGTCGAGAAGCTCAGGCATTTCGTGTCGCGCGCGGCGTTCGACATCGAGGGGTTGGGCGCGAAGCAGATCGAGGCCTTCCATGCCGACGACCAGCTCCCGGTGAAGGAACCTGCGGATATCTTCACGCTCGCAGCGCGCGACCGGGCCAATCTCACAAGGCTGGCCAACCGGGACGGCTGGGGCGAGACCAGCGCGGGCAACCTCTTCCGGGCCATCGACGAGAAGCGCGATATTGCGCTCTCGCGTCTGATCTTCGCGCTCGGGATCCGGCATGTGGGAGAAGTGGCCGCGCAGGATCTGGCCCGGCACTTCCAGAGCTGGAAGGCCATGGCCGATGCGCTGGATACCGCTCGGCCGGCCGCGCTTGCCCATCGCGCCGCCGATGCGGCCGAGGATGCCGAACGCGCCGCCGCCGCCGCAGGCAAGCGGCGCGCCCGGATCGCCGAGGTCCGCGCCAAGGCTGTCGCGGACTGCGATCTGCCAGCTCCCGCGATTGCCGCCTGGTCCGATCTGATCGGGATCGACGGTATCGGTCCCACCCTCGCGCTGTCTCTTTCGGACGCCTTCGCCAACCCGGTGGAGCGCGAGGCGTTCGACCGTCTTATCGCTGAACTCACGGACATTCGGCCGCCCGAGGCGCGGGCGACCTCCTCGCCGGTGGCGGGCAAGACCGTCGTCTTCACCGGTACGCTCGAAAAGATGACCCGTGCCGAAGCCAAGGCACGGGCCGAGGCACTGGGCGCCAAGGTTTCGGGGTCGGTGTCTGCCAGGACCGACATCCTGGTGGCCGGGCCGGGTGCGGGGTCAAAGGCGACGAAGGCGGCAGAGCTGGGAATCCGGACGCTCGATGAAGACGGCTGGCTGGCCCTGATCGCGGGATCATGAGCACCCGGCCCGAGCCGCTCTTTCCCCTCTTCGCGCAGATCGAGACGCTCGAGGGCGTCGGACCGAAGACCGCCAAGCTGATGGCCGGGCTTGATGTCGAGACACCGCGAGACCTGATCTTCGTGCTTCCCCATTCGGTCATCGACCGCCGTCCCGTGCAAAGCGTCAGGGACGCCGACCTTCCCGCCGTCGTGACAGTGCCCGTGACCATCGGGCGCCATGAGGCCCCGCGCAAACCGAGTGGGGCCTACCGCATCCATGTCGAGGACGCGAAGACCTCGTTCATGCTGGTGTATTTCCATGTCCGCGGCGACTACCTGCAACGCAGTCTGCCGACGGGCCAGCGCAGGGTCGTATCGGGCCGGGTCGAGCTGTTCGACGGAATTCCCCAGATGGTGCATCCGGACTTCGCCATACCGGAGGAGGAAGCGGACGGGATCCCTTCGTTCGAGCCGGTCTACCCGCTGACGTCTGGGCTTGGCCAGAAACAGATGTTCAAGGCGACCCGCAGCGCGCTGACGCGGGTGCCGCCTCTGGCGGAATGGATCGATCCCGAATTGAAACGCCGCGAGGGGTGGCCCGATTTCGGCGCGGCACTTGCCCGCGCCCATGCACCCGAAGCGCCGGGCGACATCTCGATCGACGCCCCGGCGCGCGAGCGGCTGGCCTATGACGAGCTTCTGTCGCATCAGCTGACGCTGGCGCTTGCGCGCATGCGGGACCGGCGCAAGCCGGGGCGCAGGTCGGACGGGGACGGGCGGTTGCAGCGCCGGGTGCTCGCCCGTCTTCCCTACGCGCCCACCGGAGCCCAGAGGCGCGCGGTGGAAGAGATCAACGCCGACATGGCCAGTCCCACGCGAATGCAAAGGCTGCTTCAGGGCGATGTCGGATCGGGCAAGACCCTGGTGGCCTTCATGGCCCTTCTCGGGGCGGTCGAGGCGGGCGGGCAGGGGGCGCTGATGGCCCCCACCGAGATCCTTGCCCGGCAGCATCTCGACGGGCTGCGCCCGCTTGCCGAGATGGCCGGTGTCGTGCTTGAACTCCTGACCGGCCGCGACAAGGGTGCCGAGCGGCAGGCAAAGCTCGGCGCGCTGGCCGCGGGCGACATCCAGATCCTTGTGGGCACCCATGCGGTCTTCCAGCGCGACGTCGAATTCGCCGATCTTCGGCTTGCCATCGTGGACGAACAGCACCGTTTCGGGGTGCGCCAGAGGCTCGAACTGGGCCGCAAGGGCGCGGCGGCGGATATGCTCGTGATGACGGCGACGCCAATACCGCGCTCACTTTCGCTGGCGCAATACGGCGACATGGACGTATCCGTGCTGGACGAAAAGCCGCCGGGGCGTCAGCCGATCCGCACCGCCCTGGTCAGCACCGAGCGCATGGACGAGGTTTTTGGCCGGCTGCGCGCCGCCGTTGCGGAGGGGCGGCAGTGCTACTGGGTCTGCCCGCTGGTCGAAGAGAGCGAGTCGGTGGACCTGACCGCTGCCGAGGAACGATTCAAACGCCTGCGCGCGGCTCTGGGCGAGGGGGTGGTCGGGCTTGTCCACGGGCAGATGCCCCCTGCCGAGAAGGATGCGGCAATGGCGCGCTTCGCTGCGGGCGAGACGCAGGTGCTGGTCGCGACGACCGTCATCGAGGTCGGCGTCAATGTCCCGAATGCGACCATCATGGTCATCGAACGCGCCGAAACCTTCGGGCTGGCCCAACTCCACCAGCTTCGTGGAAGGGTGGGCCGGGGCGAAGGCGCATCCACATGCCTGCTGCTCTATCAGGCGCCGCTTTCGGAAAGCGCCCGCCAGAGGCTCGAGGTCATGCGCGCTACGGAAGACGGCTTCGCGATCGCGGAAGCGGACCTCGCCATGCGCGGGGCCGGGGATCTGATCGGCACGGCGCAGTCGGGCCTGCCGAGGTTCAGGATCGCGGATCTCGAACGGCAGGCGGGGCTGATGGCGGTGGCGCAAAGCGATGCGCGGACGTTGCTGGAGGGCGATCCCGGCCTCGAATCGGAGCGGGGGCGGGCGGCGCGTCTACTGCTGTGGCTGATGCGACAGGACGAAGCCATTCGCCTGATCTCGGTGGGCTAGAAGGTCGGTTTACCCACGTGAATCCGCTTTGTTCGCAAATGTTCCTAAAAAGTTCTTTACAACTTGCCTCAAATTGTGAGAACAAAGGAGCAACAGAGGACGGAGGTGAACATGTCGACCCTGCGAGAGATCAAGTCAGTCGCACTTCGGACCCGTATGACCTTGCTGGGTGACGCTGTCGGTGTCGCGGCGCTCGTCGTCATGCTGGTTGTCGGACTTCACCTGCCCGTTCTTGCCTGAGTTCTGCCTGCGCTGTCATGCCGGCGTCCTGCCTGCCGTCTGTCCCGTGAACGGCTCCGGGTGCGTTTACTGCCTGTACGCACCCTTTGCGGAGAGGTCTCCGCTGCAGGTATGCTGGAGTCCCACATGATCAACGCTTGCCTGGGCGCCGCCATCTCCCCGGATGTGCGGCGCCTTTTTTATGCTGGGAGAGATTTTATGCTTGGGCAGGTCCGTCCGCTCAGGCGCAGTCCGAGCGCAGCGCGTTGCCCATGGCCTCTGCGGCGGCCTCGATGCTCAGCATGATCGACGCATGGCGGTTGCGGTAGCTTTGCGCAGGTTCCAGGACCTCGTAACCGTCGAAAGGTGCGTCGGGCACCGGGCCATCCTGCGTCAGCATGGCGCGCAGCTGGTCGCGCGCGGTCTCGATCTCGTCAAGCGTCCGTCCGACGATCGCCGCGCCTGTGACCGATGCGGCGGCCTGCCCCAGCGCACAGGCCCTCACGTCCTGCGCGAAGCGGCTGATCCGGCCGTCTTGCACGTCGAGATCGACCGTGACGGTGGATCCGCACAGCGGTGAGCGGCGCTTGACGCTGGCCATGGGCGAGTCGAGCCGTCCCACATGCGGTATATCCGCGGCGAGCGCGAGGATGCGGCCGGAGTAGAGCTTGATCAGATCGTTATCCACGGACATCAGCGCGGCCTTTGTGGTTTTCCTTCGCGGTCTGACTGCATACATAATGTCTCGTCGTCCAGATTCAAAAGGTTTCAGCGATGCCGATGCGGCCCTTCGACCCCGAAAGCCTGTCCTTCAACGACGCGGGCCTGATACCCGCCATCGCCCAGGACGCCGGGACGGGCGAGGTCCTGATGATGGCCTGGATGAACGCCGAGGCGGTCGCGCGCACGCTGGAAAGCGGACGTGTGACCTATTGGAGCAGGTCGCGCGGGGCGTTCTGGGTCAAGGGCGAGACCAGCGGCAATCACCAGATGCTGGTGGACCTGCGCGTGGATTGCGACCGTGACTGCCTGCTGCTGACCGTCCGCCAGACCGGGCCCGCCTGCCACACGGGGCGCAGAAGCTGCTTTTACACGGCAGTTCGCGAAGGGCAGGAGGTCGAGATCCTCAGCCCCGAATGACATTCGGCTCCGGCAGGCCTACCATGCGGCGGATGTCGGCGGGCGTCGCTCCTTCGGAGCGGAATTTCGACAGCGCGCGCGCGTCGTCGCGCTTTGCCAGCCGCTTGCCCTGCGCGTCGCGGATCAGCCTGTGGTGATGGTAGACGGGCGAGGGCACTCCCAGCAGCCGTTGGAGGACGACGTGAATGCGGGTGGCCTCGAAAAGATCGGCCCCCCGGACCACATGCGTGACGCCTTGCGCCGCATCGTCAAGCACGACGGACAGATGATAGGATGTACCCATGTCCGGCCGCGCCAGCACGACATCGCCGATCTCGGAGACCGCCTGTTCCGGATCGACCTGAACCGTGCCGGTCTCGCCCTTCGGACCTTCGCCGGCCTCTTCAAATCTGACATGTCCGGTCTGCGCCGTCGCGCGGTCCATGTACAACCTGAGGGCGGCATCGTCGGGCAGGGCGCGGACGCGCGACGTGATGTCATGCGCCCTGCAGGTGCCGGGATAGATGACCCCGTCCGGGCCGGTCGCGAGCGGCGCACCCTCCTGCGGAGCGGAGGCTGCCGCAAGCACGTCACGCCGCGAGCAGGTGCAGGCGAAGAGCAGCCCGCGCTTCCAGAGCTGATCTAGGGCCGAGCGGTAGGCTCCGATGCGCTCCGACTGGCGCATGACGGGCTCGGGCCAGTCAAGGCCGAGCCAGCGCAGATCGTCGCGGATCGCCGCTTCCCACTCCGGGCGCGCGCGGGACCGGTCGATATCCTCGATGCGCAGCAGGAAGATGCCTGCGTTGTCGCGCGCGAGATCATGGGCCAGCATGGCGGAATATGCGTGGCCAAGATGCAATGGCCCCGTGGGGGACGGCGCGAAACGCGTGACGAAAGTCAATTCTTTTGAATGACGTAGACGGTGGAGTTCAGACCGATGCCCGGCAGGTGGGGGCCGTGTTCGCGAAACAGGCACCGTGCCGCGCCGCAATCGAGCCATTCGTTCAGCCGTCCGGTGTTCGCCTTGTCCGCCAGCGCGTGATCGTTGAAGGACATCACGAAAAGACCTTCTCGGGGCAGGCCGCTCAGGATCCCGTCGATCACCGTGGGGGGCGCCGATCCGGCCCCTATGACACCGATGGCCGCGACTGCGCTGTAGTTCCTGCAGATCGGCGCGAGGTTCTCGCCCGGCTCGACGATCCTGAGATCACGATAGAGCCTCTTGGCCTCCGCCTTGGCGAGCATGTCGGGGGAAATGTCCACACCGTCAATTGTCGCGAACCCGGCGAGCTTCAACGACAGCCCGGAAAGGCCCGTCCCGCAACCGAAATCCAGGATCGGCAAGGTCTGGTCCGGGGCGAATTTCGCCAGTGCGGCGGCGCAGCGTCCAGGGGTCGCATAGCCCTGATCGCGGATTTCTTCTTCATAGGTCGCCGACCACTCGTCGTAAAGCGCGCGCGTCTCGTCGGCCGAACGTGCCTCGTAGGCCTTCTGGAGAAACCCGTGCTTCATGCAACCCTCCGTGAGTGCATCGAAGCATAGCGCCTAAGCTTGTACGGCGTCCAGTGTCTCGCCCGCGAGCCAGCGTTCCCACTCGGCCTTCGCGCGATCCGTATAGGCCTTGTAGCGGTCCTTCCGGCCACGCCTGCCACCCCTGAGCCCGCTGACGGGGGGGAAGAGGCCGAAATTGACGTTCATCGGCTGGAAGGTCTTCGCGTCCGCGCCGCCGGTTATGTGCGTGACGAGCGCGCCCGTCGCTGTCCCGGCCGGAGGCGGCCGCAGCGCTTCCGAGCGCGCCTCCGCCGCGGCCATCCGCCCTGCCAGAAGCCCCATGGCTGCCGATTCCACATACCCCTCGACCCCGGTGATCTGCCCGGCAAACCGGATATGCGGCTGTGACCTGAGGCGCAGCTGATCGTCAAGCAGCGTCGGCGAATTCAGGAAGGTGTTCCGATGGATCCCGCCGAGACGCGCGAAGCTGGCCTGCTCGAGCCCGGGAATTCGTTTGAAAACGTCTGTTTGCGCGCCGTACTTCATTTTCGTCTGGAAGCCGACGATGTTGTAGAGCGTCCCCATCTTGTTGTCGCGCCGTAGCTGCACCACGGCGTAGGGCTTCTGATCCGGGTGGTGGGCATTCGTCAGGCCGACGGGTTTCATCGGCCCGAAGCGCAGGGTCTCGCGCCCGCGTTCCGCCATGACCTCGATCGGCAGGCAACCGTCGAAGTATCCCGCCGTTTCGCCTTCGTGGAATTCGGTCTTCTCCGCGTCGAGCAGCGCATCGATGAAGCCTTCGTATTCCTCGCGGGTCATCGGGCAGTTGAGGTAGGCCGTCCGCTCTTCCTCGGTCTCTCCCTTGTCGTAGCGCGATTGCATCCAGGCTTTCGACATGTCGATGCTGTCGAAATAGACGATGGGTGCGATTGCGTCGAAGAAGGCCAGTGCATCGGCGCCCGTTTCGGCGGCGATCGCCTGTCCGAGCGCGGAGGACGTCAGTGGCCCCGTCGCGATGATCCACTGCCCGTCGCGCGGCAGGCAGGTGATCTCGCCTTCCTCGATCCGGATCAGGGGATGGGATTTCAGAGCTTCCGTCACCGAGCGGGCGAAGCCGTCGCGATCCACGGCGAGCGCCCCGCCCGCCGGCAGGCGGTTGCGGTCGGCGCAGGACATGATGAGCCCGCCCGCCCGGCGCATTTCCCAGTGAAGCAATCCGACGGCGTTCTGCTCGGAATCATCCGAGCGGAAGGAATTCGAGCAGACCATCTCGGCCAGCAGGCCGGTCTGGTGCGCGAACGTGCCTGTCTTCGGCCGCATCTCGTGTATCACGACGCGCAGTCCGGCCTGGGCGGCCTGCCACGCGGCCTCCGATCCGGCCATGCCGCCGCCGACGATATGCAATTCGCTGTCCATGGCCCGCATTTAGTTCAGGGCGGCTTGCGGCGCAACTGAAAGGGAGGCGGCAGACCCGCGTGGGGTAGCGGGACGGGCCTACTGGTCCCAGCGCGGGTCCCGCTTCTCGATGAAGGCGGCGATCCCCTCTTGCGTGTCGCGGTCGAGCATGTTCTCGACCATCACGTTGCCGGTATAGACATAGGCTTCGGCGGTGGGCATCTCGACCTGCGTGTAGAAGGCCTGCTTGCCGATCCGCACGGCGCTGCCGAGCTTCGAGGCGACGGTCCCGGCCAGGGCGCGTGTTTCGTCCGCCAGCGCCTCGGGGGGGCAGGCGCGGTTGATCAGCCCCAGCGACTGCGCCTCTGCCGTGTCGATGAAACGCCCCGTGGTCAGCATCTCGAAGGCCCGCTTCCGGCCGATGTTGCGGCTCAGGGCGACCATCGGGGTGGAGCAGAAGAGCCCGATGTTCACGCCGTTGACCCCGAACCGCGTGCCCTCGGCGGCAAGGGCCATGTCCGCGCTCGCCACAAGCTGGCAGCCGGCCGCGGTGGCGATGCCATGGACCTGCGCAATGACCGGCTGCGGAATGGACTGAATCGTCTGCATCACCCGCGCGCAGCGATCGAAGAGATCCGCGAAGGCACCGGCGCCGCCGTCCTCGGCCTGGCGCGCCGCCGTCATTTCGCGCAGGTCATGCCCGGCACAGAATGCCCGGCCTTCCCCGGAGAGGACGACCACGCGTATCCCGGACGTCTGCGCGATCTCGTCGAGCGTCGATTGCAGCGCCTCCAGCATGGCATCCGACAGCGCGTTCAGCCTGTCGGGCGCGTTCATCCGCAGATGTGCGATCGCCCCGCTGTCGTGACGTTCCAATATTGCCATCTTGCCCTCCCTCGGCGTCTCGGCTCAACTCTACGCCGGGAGTTGCGGGGAGGAAAGGCATGGGATTGCAGATGGATGCGGCGGCACTGAACGCCTTCATGGGAGAGGTTTTCGATCAGGTGGCCGACGATTTCCGGGTCGAGCGCGTCGCGGAAAACGAGATCACCATGCGCCTCAGGGTAGCGCACAAGCACCTGCGTCCGGGCGGCACCGTATCGGGCCCCTCGATCTTCGCGCTGGCGGATGTGGCCGCCTACCTTGTCACCCTTGCAATGATCGGGCCCAGGGCGCTTGCCGTCACGACGAACTGTTCCATCGACTTCATGCGCAAGCCGGCGGCGGGTGTCGACCTGATCGCCGAGGCGCGGCTCCTGAAGCTGGGCCGGCAGCTTTCCGTCAGCGACGTGCTGGTTTTTTCGGAAGCAAGCGACAAGCCGGTTGCCAGGGCAAGCCTGACCTACTCGTTGCCGCCTGTCCACGTCATGTAAAAAAATGGCCGGGACGAGCCCGGCCAAAGGAAGAGGATGCGCGCTGCAACGGGGAAAGTCAGGCGCGCCAGAACACCTTGGCCGCCTCCTCTCGAGCCTGCCCGGGTGTCAGCCCCACGTCGCGCAATTGCCAGGGTGCAAGCTGGCTGAGAGCCTGTCGCGATCGGCGGCGCGTGGTCCATTTCGACAGCACGACCGCAAACTTCACCGCGACGACTGCCAGGACGGGCATGGAGCGCGTCTGCGACAGGTAGGCCAGGGTTTCAGGCGTCAGGGTCAGTGCCTGTGTCATGGGAATCTCCTAAATGTATTGACACAATAGTGACTGATCACTACGCTTTCTTGATACAATCCTATCACCTCCAAATCCACGGATTTATTGTAATGGATACAATTTGCCTGCCGGAGGGCACGGACATCCAGGGGCCCAAGTACAAGCTTCTGGCGCGCTCGATCCGCGAGGCGATCGGCAGCGGCAGGATGGCGGCCGGCGAAAGGCTTCCTCCGGTCCGCGATCTCGCCTGGCAGCTGAAGATTACACCCGGCACGGTCGCGCGCGCCTACAGCCTGCTCACCGACGAGGGACTGCTGAGTGCGGCGGTCGGCCGGGGCACCTTCGTGGCGGAGGCGAAGACGGAACTTCGCGACGACGTCTGGTCGCGCCTTCTCGAGCCGCAGGATGCCGAGGTTGTGAGCCTCTTCAGCCCGCGTCTGCCGGACATGGGGCAGGTGCGTCTCATCCGTCGGGCGATGGAGCGGGTGATCGGGATGCCGGAACTCGATTTCGTCAACTATCCGACCCGGGACGCCTATCGTCCGGTACGTCAGGCGGTGGCGGACTGGCTCTGCGATGTGCCGCTGGGGGCCTTCTCGCAGGAGGACATCGTGCTGGCGCACGGAGGGCAGAACGCGATCTCGCTTGTGCTTCAGGCCGTGCTGCAGGGCGCGCGTCCCACCGTGCTGGTCGAGGATCTCTCCTATGCGGGTTTCCGGCGCGCGGCCGAGATGCTGCGCGCGGACGTTCATGGGGTGGAGATGGACGACGACGGCGTCGAGCCCGCGGCGCTGGAACGGGCGATCCGCCAGACCGGCGCGCAGGTCTTCTGCACATCGCCCGAGGTGCACAATCCCACCGGACTGCATACGCCTCTTGAGCGGCGCAAGCAGCTTTCCGAGATTTGCCGGCGCCATGACGTGCAGATCCTCGAGGACGACTGCTATCGACTGGGCGCGGTGCGCGGCGCTTCCTACCGCCTGCTGGCGCCGCGCCAGGGCTGGTATGTCTCGTCGCTTTCAAAGAGCATCTCTCCGGCGCTTCGCTTCGGCTATGCCCTTGCCCCTGAGGGTCGATCGGCCGATCTGCGGCGCGTGGCGGAACGGGGGTTCTTCGGCCTGGCGCGGCCGCTGGCGGAGACCGTGCGCCACGTTCTCGAGTCCCCCGACTGCCGGGAGGTCTGCGACAGGGTTCGCGATCGTCTGGGCGACTACATCGAAGTCGCCGTCAACGCTTTGGGCGCTTTCGAACTGTCCTGGAACCGGGATGTCTCATTCGTATGGCTGCGGCTGCCGACGGGGTGGCGGGCGGCGGCCTTCTGCAGGGCAGCCGAGGGGCAGGGCGTCCAGATCCGTTCGGCCGACGAATTCGCGCTGCGCGACGGGCGGGCGGCCCATGCGGTGCGCATCGCCGTCAACGGGCAGGTCTCGTTGCGCAGCTTCGAGGCCGCGATGCAGCGCCTCCGTGCGCTTCTGGACAATCCACCCGAGCAGATCTCGGTATAGCAGATCGGGATCGTCCTTCCTGCCGGACCCCTGAGCGGGATTCCAGCGTGCGATGCGTGGCGACGCCATCTCCGTGTCTGATCGAGACGGCCATGCCGATCCGCGAGGCGCGCCAGCCCGCAAGTTCCGATCGAGCCAGGTGTTCAGTCCCGTCATCTGCTGGATCGGATCGAGGATGAACCGATGCGGCTCTTGCGTCCATGGCTTGCAGATCAATCCGCAAGACGCGAGGCGATTGAGGGTCTGAACCGGCATAGAGGCATCTGAGTGTGGAGCTAGCGGTCCAGTGGCAGCAGCCTGTGACGCCGTATCACCGAACAGCTTCACCCATTTGTACAGAGAATGCGTGCTGACGCCCAAACGCCGGGAAACTTCCCGAACCGGATACCCTCGCACCGTGATCTGATGCACCGCGTCCCGCTTGAAATCGTCGCCGTAATTGCTTGTCCCCATGTCGGCCTCCTTGCCTAAAAGTTAGGGAGCAAAGCGTCTGCAAATCCAGGGGCACCTCACTCAGACGAGCCGGAACACGCTACCCCAGTCGGTTACACGCGCCGGGTCAAGACCGACGAGGCGCAGACAGTGGGCAGCGGTTATCGACACGGAGTCCAGCACGGGGATGCCCGTGGCCTCCTCGATCCGGGCCGCCATGGGCGCGCCGCGGAAATTCGTGCAGACGATGGCGATGGCGTCGGGTTCCGCTTCGGCCACCTGTTCCACAAGCGCGCCGACCTGTTCGGGCGGGTAGGTTGCAAAGCTGTAGTTTCCCTTGTCGTCGAGGCGCGCGGCGCTCACCACCTCGATGCCCTGCGATGCGTAGTTGGCTATCATGCGGGCTTCCATATCTGCGATATAGGGCGTGACCACGCCAAGGCGGCTGACGCCCAACTTTCGAAAGAGTGCGTCGTAGGCCAGGATCGTCGATGTCGCTGGCACGCCGGTGCGCTCGGTGATCGCGGCACAAAGGGCTACGTCTTTCTCGAGACCCAGCCAGCTCGCGGAAGTGCCGTTCCAGCAGATCAGGGCCGGTTCCGCTTCGGCGAGGCGTTCGGCGGCTTCAAGGATCGGCTCGAGTGTGAATTGCGTCTGGGACGCTTCGGACATCGAGATTTCCACCACGCGAAAGCGTCCGAAATGAGCGGTCGCCTCGTCCCCGAATGGCGCGAACATGGACGAGGTGTAGGGCTCCAGCACCGTGTTTGAAGACGGCGTGAGCATGCCGATGCGGCGGCCGTTGACGGGTGTGTAATTCATGGTGTCACGCTCGGTTTCGTGCGGCCGACGTGACGGCCATCAGCTTTGCCGACAGGTGCGCCGTTCAGCATCGTGGTCCGGCCCCTGAGGATCGTGCGGACAGGCCAGCCCGTCACCTCGAACCCTTCCCACGGCGTGTAATCCGAGCCGTGATGCAGATCGTCCTGGGTGATCCTGCGCGTCAGGGACGGGTCCCAGAGTGCGATGTCGGCATCCTTGCCGATGGCGATGGAGCCCTTGTGCTCCAGGCCGTAGATGCGGGCGTGGTGGGTTGCCGTGAGGTCGGCGAACGTCTCGAGGCTGATGCGCCCTTTCGTGACGCCCTCGGAAAAGAGGATCGGCAGGCGCGTCTCGACACCGGGTATGCCGTTGGGGATGTTGCGAAACGACGTCCGCGCGCCGGGCGCGTCCTTTCCGGCTGGATCGGCGAAGAGAAACGGGCAGTGGTCGGAGGAGAATACGTCGAAGGCGCCCTGCTCGAGTCCTGCCCATATCGCTGCCTGTTCAGCGGTGTCGCGGGGCGGGGGCGAGCAGACCCATTTCGCACCCTCGAAGCCCGCGCGGTCGAGATCGTCGGCCGTCAGGGTGATGTATTGCGGGCACGTCTCTGCGAAAACGCGGACGCCCCGGGCGCGGGCCCGCCGGATCTCTTCCAGCGCCGCGCCGTTCGACACATGGACGATCATCACCGGCACGTCCGCCACTTCCGCGAGCGTGGTTGCGCGGTGCGTCGCCTCACGCTCGACCGGGACGGGGCGCGTGCGCGCGTGATGGATGGTGACGATTTTGATGCGATTTCAGGGTCTTGGGTGGCGTCGTGTGCAGTGGCCTGCCCCTATCGGGTGGTCCGGTTTCAATCTTAGTGCATGACGGGTTTCCCTGCCAAGGCGGATGCCTGCGGCGGGGCTGATCCCCGTCCGCGAGACGGCCAGTGGACAGCCTCCGGCGCTGGCGGTCGGTAGCCCAGCGACGAATGGGGCCTGACAGTGTTGTAGTGGACCCGCCATGCCTCGATCACGGCGCGAGCCTCCGCCAGCGAGTAGAAGATCTCGCCGTTCAGCAGTTCGTCGCGGAGCTTCGAGTTGAAGCTCTCGCAGTAGCCGTTCTCCCAGGGACTGCCTGGTTCAATGAACGCCGTCTTCGCGCCGACGGCATCGGTCCAGTCCCGCACGGCCTTGGCGATGAACTCGGGGCCGTTGTCGGATCGGACGTGCCCGGGCACACCTCGCAGGATAAACAGGTCGGTCAGGACATCGATCACGGCGGTCGAATTGAGCCTCCGGTCGATCCGGATCGCCAGGCATTCCCGGGTGAACTCGTCTATGACATTGAGCATGCGGAACTTCCGACCGTCATGGGTCCGGCTCTCGACGAAGTCATAGGACCAGACGTGGTTCGGGCGCTCTGGTCGAAGGCGGATGCACGACCCGTCGTTCAGCCAGAGACGCCCCTTCTTCGGTTGCTTTTGTGGCACTTTCAGCTTCGTCGGGAAAACGGTCCCCCGGACCGTTTTCTGATCCTCCTCAGTCCCGCCGCCAGATCCGCTCGACGCGCTTCACGTTCACGGCCCAGCCGGCGTCTCGCAGCATGGCTGCGATCCGGCGATAGCCGTAACGTCCATACTGGCTGGCCAGCGCGACGATGTCCGCGGTCAGCGCCTCCTCGTCGGCCGGCCCGCGCGGCGCCTTCCGCTGGGTCGATCGATGCTGCCCCAGAACGCGACAGGCAAGACGTTCGGAGATCCGAAATTTCCGTCTGACGTGATCGACGCATGCTCGGCGGCGGGCGGGGCTTAGAAGTTTCCCGAGGCCGCCTCCCGCAGGATCAGCTTCTCGAGCGTCAAATCCGACACGGCCTTCCGCAGGCGCTCGTTCTCTTTCTCGAGCTCCTTCAAGCGCTTCACCTGGTCGGGCTTCAACCCGCCGAACTCCTTGCGCCAGCGGTAATAGGTGAACTGTGTCACACCGATGGATCGCACCGCCTCGGCCACCGATCGCCCCTGCGATACCAGAACGTCGACCTGCCTCAGCTTCGCGACGATCTCCTCAGGCTTATGTCTCTTCTGTCCCATTCCTTGTCCTCCATACGGCTCGAAAGCCTACTCCAGGAAGGACCACTTTCCAGGGGGCAGACCAGCCAGCCAGTATGGACGTTACGGCTATCGCCGGATCGCAGCCATGCTGCGAGACGCCGGCTGGGCCGTGAACGTGAAGCGCGTCGAGCGGATCTGGCGGCGGGACTGAGGAGGATCAGAAAACGGTCCGGGGGACCGTTTTCCCGACGAAGCTGAAAGTGCCACAAAAGCAACCGAAGAAGGGGCGTCTCTGGCTGAACGACGGGTCGTGCATCCGCCTTCGACCAGAGCGCCCGAACCACGTCTGGTCCTATGACTTCGTCGAGAGCCGGACCCATGACGGTCGGAAGTTCCGCATGCTCAATGTCATAGACGAGTTCACCCGGGAATGCCTGGCGATCCGGATCGACCGGAGGCTCAATTCGACCGCCGTGATCGATGTCCTGACCGACCTGTTTATCCTGCGCGGTGTGCCCGGGCACGTCCGATCCGACAACGGCCCCGAGTTCATCGCCAAGGCCGTGCGGGACTGGACCGATGCCGTCGGCGCGAAGACGGCGTTCATTGAACCAGGCAGTCCCTGGGAGAACGGCTACTGCGAGAGCTTCAACTCGAAGCTCCGCGACGAACTGCTTCTGTAATCGGGGCGTGGCTGTCAAGCTGTCGGTCACCCTGGTCCCGTCTGGGGTCATGCTTCTGTCCGCGGTCGGCATGGCGCTGCCGCATAATGGTGGTCGAAGGTGAGGCGGACCATGCTAAACGGCGAGCTTGCGGATTAGCGCGCATTGCAGCTCAGACACTCGTGCGGCCTTCGCCTCATCCCCGTCCCTGACGGGAGCCGGTTGTGACCGGGTGCTGTATGTGCCCCGGTCGACAGAGATTCAGGTCATGCCGATGCACCCCAACGGAACGGGGTCTCATCGCGCCACATGCGGTGCATGACGACGGCGAGTTTCCTCGCCACAGCGATCTTGGCCTTCTTCAGGTTACTGCGCTGCGCGATCCGCATGCCCCAGGCACGGATCGCCGTCCACTGCCGGGACCGGGTCAGCATCACGTGGGCCGCGGCGAACAGCGCCGTCCGGGTGAATGCATCCCCCGACCTGGAGATGCGACCACGGACAACCAAGCGCGTTCTGCGCCGTCTGGCCGAGGAGGGACTGGGCGCTCCCGAGGCGGACCATCTGCGGTTCGAGACCCTCGCCGAACTCCGCGCCGCCTGCCTGCGCGCCTGGCACCTTTTCCGCGCCCTCCCGGACGCTCCCGAGGCCGCCTTCGAGGCCGGGTTGAAACAGGAAGGCCAGTCCTGGTCCGGTCCGGACTCCCAAGACCTCGACCCCAACCGCGCCACCACCCGCGAGGCCCAGGTCCGCCTCCGCGTCGGCCAGAACACCTTCCGCGCGGCCCTCGACGACTATTGGGGTGGCCGCTGCCCACTGACCGGCATCACCGACCGCGCCCTCCTGCGCGCCAGCCACATAGTCCCTTGGGCCGAGTGCAAGAGCGACGGCCAGCGCCTCGACGTCTTCAACGGCCTGCTGCTGGCCGCCCACTGGGACGCCGCGTTCGACGCCTTCCTGGTCAGCTTCGACGGAGAGGGCCGGGCGGTTCCGTCACCCAAGTTGTCGGAGGCCGCCGCGCTGGCCCTGGGTCTCGCCGACGTTCCGCAACTGATCTTGGCCGCGGACCATATCGGTCCCCTCGCATGGCATCGCGAGCGCCTGCTCACGTAGGTGTAGTCATCGACACACGTAGCAGACGGGGGATTTCGAAAGCCGCGGTGAAAGAGCCGGGTGCGACCA
This sequence comes from Sulfitobacter sp. LCG007, assembly GCF_040801785.1. NCBI lineage: Bacteria > Pseudomonadati > Pseudomonadota > Alphaproteobacteria > Rhodobacterales > Roseobacteraceae > Roseobacteraceae bacterium LCG007. Next base: position 1,548,818 of record NZ_CP161805.1, read on the forward strand.
ACTTTCGCTATGCCTTTTCGGTCTTCGGCGCCAGCGCGTCCTTCATGAAAGCGAGCATTTCCTCCTTGAAATTTTCCTTCTTTTCCAGCTCGGTGATATGCGTCTTCAACGCCGCATTCTGTTCTTTTGCCGCATTGAGCTGGTCATTCAGAATTCGTTTCTCGGCTTCGAGGCCCGCCATCTCTTCTGCCTGATCATCGAGCTTCATCAGTAGGTCCCGGATTTGCGCACGCTGGTTCGCCAGGTCCATGTCCTTCTGCGTGACCTTCTGTTCATTGATACGTCGGAGTTCATCATGTTCGCGGCCGAGGTGCAGCAGGATCGCGGACTCCACGGCTTGGCTGATCTCTCGGACTGCATTCCGGCTTGTTTCAGGCAAGGCCTCGATCAGACGCGCGGATTGCTGACGTTCCCGCTCCACGAGAAGCCGCTGGACCTCCTTGTCGAGGCTCTGGGCGTTGATCCCAGGCGGCACGTCGAGGTGGACACACATCGCTTTCTTCACAGCCTCGCCGGTCGGGGTATCGCCGTGTTCCTCGACGATCCCGATGCCTTCGAGAACTTGCGCCTCGGTGTACTTCGGCGGTCGGCCCGTCTTCTTCTCGGTCATTGTCTTTCCTCGTTGGTTTCGCAAAGTCTTTGCGAAAGGGTGTTTGTCAAAGGCGCCGCTGGTGGCTGAAAAGGATATTGGTTCGTCCGGCGCGTCGAAAAAGAAAATCTGAGGCAGATATCATGCGCCGCATGTCGCGTGCAGATCTGGCCACAGACGCTTTGCCTGTTGCAGCGCATTTTCCGGTGGCGCGAGCATGATCGCCGGAATTTCATGGCCACCTCCGGGTTTTTGGAGGGCAATCAGAGTGATCGGCCAGCCATTCCTTTTAGAAACCCGTCTGCAGAGCGCGACGAGGTGATCGGTGGACCTGCCGCGTCGAAATCGCTTCGCTGCCTCGTCTGTCTTGAAATCGCGCGGAAGGTCAGCGGCCAGTCCGCCAGCCGACAGGCGCGTGCCGCAAACAGGCCGCCGACGTAACGCCCTCAGGGACGCTTCCATCCGGATGAAGCCTGCCGGATCAGGCTCGTGTTCGAGTCCGCGGGCGAGTTGATCGAACGCGACAAGCCGGGTGACAGGAAAGCCTGGCAGAGGCAGGCTGCTCAGAATCACGACCCGTTTGCTCCGCACCGGGGCAACGAGGCGCAGTCGCGCGATCGCTTGCAGCGTCCCGCACTCGCGTGTCTGCGCGATGACGGCGTGGACTCGGGGATCGGGGTGCGTGTGGCATTTTGCCGGAGGATCTGAGCCGTCGCTCATCAGGTGGAAGGATTTCAGCGCCGGGAGGGGACCACCGTCATGCGAGGCGATAGGAAGGAGATCCTTTCCGAAAATTGCACGAGCGGAAGCTTCCACATCGGAAATATGGGGTTGCAAGCGACCGACCACGACGATTGCGGCGAAATCCTCGAAGTCGTTGACCCCTTGTGTTCGCGGCCCGAACCATCGAGGCACTGCACCGAGGAGCGGTTGTTTCAGCCCGGCCTCATCCGTCGGAGTGACACCGGAGGCGTCTGTATGGAGCGCCCCGAGAACCGCTTTCGTGGCGACAACGAGCACGCCTGCTCCCGCGGCCCGGCTGACTTCACGTTTGATTATTTTCAGTACGGCAGCGCGCCGCCCCGCGCTCTTTTCTTCGTCGAGCATCCACGTGTTGGAGAGTGTAAGATCCCTGATCTGGACTATGTCCGCATCCGGGGGAGACTCGATGGCGATCACCTCCGCTCCCGGGACAACCCGTTCTGTGATCTCCCGGTCTGCGTCGGCATCGAGCAGCAGCATCGGCGCGTCGCGGGGGACGTCCTCGGTGGTGAATATTTCGATCGACTGCCTTGATGCGCCATCGACGGTAGTCTCCGCCAGCCGCAGGATGTTGCAGCGCCCGACGTCCTTTTCTGACAACAGCGAAAAGATGCGCTGCCGGCGCCGGGAGGCCAGGAAAGCCCTGCTATCAAAAGTGGTAATCCGGAACTTCTTCGACGCCATATCCTGTGCCGGGCTGAGCTCCAGATGCTTACGCGACTTGCGCTCCATGTCGGCGAGACTGCTGATGCTGTCGGTTGTGAGTCCGTCTCGCCGCAGATGTTCGTAGAGCGGCAGATCTCGTTGGAGACCGTCGACCACGAGGCCCTTGGCCCTGGATAGGGCATTGAGGAGCTCCTCTTCGACACCTGCGGGCGGAGCGCGCATGAAATCCTCGACGGAAATGTGGGATATCCGTGTCAGGGTCGGCCAGACCTTTTCATCCACGACCCGCAGCACGACCGGGAAATCGTCGTCGATCGGGGGGTGCACTGTCAGATATGCGTGCGAAAGGAAGACGACATGCGGTCCGCTGACATCTTTTTGCGCAAGATACGCACACTCCGATGCGCAGGACGACTGGACGAAATTTCCATCAGCATCCACTCCGCGACACAGTGCTTGCGTCACGGACGGGACGAAGCCGGCAATCTTTTTTGCCAGATCGGCATTTTCGCACATTTGCTTTGATTTGTCGTGGGGGCGAAGGGCCTCACGGCCGCGGATTACACGGCTCGGAATATCGGGTGCCAGTCTCAAGAACTCGCTGTGGGCCCGCTCCGCGAGATCGAGGGTCGGGACGTAGAAGAGCACGTGACCGCGCGCGAGCAGCGCCTCCCCATGGCGGGCGATCAGGCGAAGCGTTGTTGCCGTCTTGCCGAGACCAGCCGTCACCTTGAGGGCGAGTGCTGCACATTCCCTTTCAGGCGTTTTCGAAACGGACGTGGCCGCCGCAACGAACCCGCCGATGATCTGGTCGAGCTTTTCGCGCGCTTCGGCGGGGCGGTGCCATAGCGGGACGGTTCCCATCACTTCCAGGGTCTTGTTTTCTTTCATCTGCTGCCTCCGTTTCGGAGGAACTGGGCGCAGGCGTTGTCTCGCAGAAATGCGTTCGGTCACAGCTGCGTGAGGACTTGCGCGACAGCAATGGTGTCGCTGGCCAATTGATCGTTCTAATTGAGGCATGACACCATTGGGGTTGTCTCCGTGCGTTTCAGAACCAAGAACGCGGGGACTAATTCCTCTTCAGGAACAACCTGATGAGGAAAAAATGCTGTCAGTTGAAGAAGTTGCCAACCATTTTGGCCTGCGACCGGACACTGTCCGGCGCAAGATCCGAGCGGGTGAGATCGAAGCGACCCGCATCGGTCGCGTCTATCGCATGGCTTGGCCGGATGTCTGGGCTTGCGAGGACGGACCGATGCCGAAGCGTGCGCTGATCCGACGCTACCAAGACAATTTGCTTGGCAAGAAGGTCATAGCCGGAGCCCTCCGGGTCAGCGTGCGCACCGTCGAGCGGTGGATCGATGACGGGATGCCCACGCGCAACGTCTTCGGGGCCGTCCGCTTCAACCTGCATGACGTGACCGATTGGCTGCAGCTGCGGGGTGTCGATCTTCCTCACGGCTGGTGGACATGACGCTGCGTCCGCGTTGCACAAGTGCGACCGGGATCATTCCGACACGAGCGGGATGGCTCCGCCCGTCGCACATCCGTCCCCGAACATAAATCGGCGTTATGCTCGGGGGCGATCCTGCGAAACGCGGGAAAATCACGACAGATTGTGCGAGACGCCGCGCCGGGCGCGATCTCCTGAAGGGACCGAATGAGGTCCGTGGCCTGGGCCGCACGAGCCGCCTTTCCGCGTGAAGGCGGCCCGAGAGGCCCCAACCCTGGAGATCGAAAAGATGAAACACGACAGAACATTGACCAACGCCGCACCCCCGATGTTCCCGGACTTTCTGGACTGGGCGAAGGAAACCGGCGAGAGCCGCGACACCGTCTCTGAGATCGAGAAGGTCGCCACACGGCTCGACCTGACCGAAGAGGAATTGGATCTCGTTCCGGCTGACCTCGGCTACTTCGAGAAGGTGATCGCCGTATCCGCCTATGGGGCCGTCTCCCGCTCGAAGAACCTCGACACGGCACGCAAGCGCGGGAATTCCCGTGTCCGCTCCGCTCTGCAGCGATTTCTTGCGGCGCGCGGACATGACACCCCGGACACGGGCGCCCGCGCGAGCTACGACAAGGCCATCGGGTTCATCGTCGAGAACGAGGGGTTCGTCGACAGCGGCGCGCTATTCACCACCAGCACCCACAGGCCGTTTCTCATGGTCCGGGCGCGGGCTCGCCTTGTCTTGCCGGACCTCGACCAGGCAGAATTCGACCGGCTCTGGCACGACGCGACGCCGGATGGTCGCAAGTCGCTACGGAAGTTTGCGCAGCGCATTGTCGAGCTGCGACGCGGACACAATCGCTGGCCGGAGCTTGCGGGCCTGCTGCCACGCCAGGATTTCGTCGTGCCGGCCGCCTCCGACCGGGCGCGCCGCATTCCCTGGGAGTCGCTGCCCGCCGATTTCCGTGCAGATGCGGAGGAGGTGTTCCGCCAGACCCTGCGCCAGCCAGCCGACATGCGAGAATGGGCCAAGGAGCAGATGCGACTTGGCCGGTCGGCCATCGAGATCGATGCGGAGATTGCCGCGCGCGTCGGTGACAAGAAGAAAAAGCTGCCCAAGAACATTGAGACCGCGCTGGCTGGCTACCGGCAGGCCACGACATGGCTTCTGCGCGAGAGCCATGCGCCGGAGACCGGGTTCGCGGGCCTCGGGACGTTGCGCGACGCGTTCACCACCGACGCGCTGGAAGCGGCCTGCGCCGCGCAGATTGCGCGGAGCGCGGCGTCTCCTACGCTGAAGGATGCGGACGAAAGCTCGACGCTGTGGTCTCGGTTCACGAACCTAACGACGATCGCGCGGCACGGTCTGCGCGATCCCGAGATCCTCGCGCGGATCCGCCTCGTGCGGCTGTTCCATGCGGACTACGTGTTGTCGCCGATCGAAATGACCGCAGACGCGGAGGCCATCTGCAACCGTCTGCGAAAGTCCCCGCATCTCGCGGCGGCCTTCGTGAACGCCCCCGCCCGGCTCGGCGACATCTCGACCAAGGAACTCGCGGCGGCATCGACCGACTTTGCAAAGGATCGTGCACTCCGGCTGTCGGCTTGCGCCGCTGCCTACGCGATCCAGGTCAGCCGGGCGCTGTGGCCGGCCAACCTGTTCATGACCCGTCGCCGGGCGACACCGGGATGCCCGCGCAACCTGACATGGATCGCGGACCGGGAGCATGCCGAGATCCGGTTTTCCGGAGGCGAGGTCAAGAACGGGGAAACTTTGGTCGTCAACGTGCTCGGAGACGACGCCAAGGTGCTCTGGCAGTGGGACAAGGTCGACCGGCCCAAGCTGATGAAGCTCCGCGGCCTCGATGACTCGCCCTACCTTTTTCCGGGCACCGCCGCACCACGGTTGCGGAAATCGGCCCTGAACCTGCCCGGTGGTTGCATGTCCGTCGCATCGATCCTGGAGTTGTGGGATCTCGGCGACCGCCAGCTCGGGCTCGGGCTGACGCCGCACCAGTGCCGGTACGCGCTTGCCACGCTGTTGCTCGCTGTCAAACCCGGTGCGTTCGGAACCGTCGCTTCGGTTCTCGCGAACACGGAACAAGTCGCGAAACGGCATTACGGGAAGGACAGCGGTGAAGCGGCGGCCGTGGCCGTGCGCGCCGCTCTGCTTGAGCGGCACCCGGATATTTTTTCGCGCATGCAACGGAGAACATGACATGAAGAGCAGGCCCGACGAGATACTGAAAGATGTGCCGGCCGCGATCCGCCGTGCCATGCTGGAAGACGCGCCGCAACTCGAGCCGGGTGCGGCGCAGGTGATGGGTCGTTTCTGGTCGGCGGTCCGGGCAGGCAAGGGCAGTCTCGCCATGCCGCCCACCGAGGCATACCGGGACGCGGCCGCTTCGGAATCGACATTTCGGTGTCTGCTGCGCGCGCTCTCGCGATACGCGCCGCATGTGTCGACTGCCTTGGCCAAGGTCGTCAGCGAGGAATGGTATGCCCGGCGACCAAAGCGGACCGCGAAGGTCGCGCCGACCGTTGAGACGACCATCGGCGCGGCCTGGCCCGAGACGTGGCGGCGGATGAAGCCAGACCTCGACGACGCACCTATCAAGGCCAGCACCAGGCAGCGGTACATCGCCAGCATCGATCGGTGCGCCACGATCGTCGCGGAAGGTCTCGCGTCCGAGGCGCATGGCTTCGTCGCGGCGTGCGAACTGTCGGATGCTTTCCTGTTCCACCCCGACCCGGAACGGCGCGTGAAGCCCGTCACGGCCGCGAACTACCTCGAGGGCCTGATTGCCTTGGGCGCCAAATGTGGCGTCGCGCAAGAGAGCCTGACTGCGATGCGGGTCATCTCGCGCGATCTGCGAGATCAGGCCGAGCTGGCTGCGAAGAACAAGTATGAACGGCTGGCGGGCCTCACGGAACGCGGCGGATATGCTCATGTCGCCGACAGGATCCGCGAACTCAGGGAACGCGCTCATGACCTGCCGGCACATAGCTCAGCGCGACGCCGCTGCATGCAGCAGGCGGTCGTCTGCGCGGTCATCCTGCACAAGCCGCCGCGGAAGGGCGATCTCGTATCCTGGCGCTTCGGCCATCAGATCGTCCGTGAGGTCGACGGAACCTGGCGCGCCGAATGGCAGCAGCAGAAGACCCGGGCCGAGGCGGAAACGGGTGCGATCTGGCCCGAGATCTGCGAAATCCTCGACGAGTGGATCCTCGACGGGCGGCCCGATCGCCTCGTCCATATCCGCTACCAGGAGCTTGTCGGCTGCAACTGGTTGTCGCTCGTTCACAGCCAGCCCTACCGGAATCTTCCGACCGAACTGACCAAGGCCGCGATTGGTGTCCCTTCGCATGATCTGAGGACCCTTGCCGCGGACTACATGCGTCGTCACGACCCGGTACGCGCGGCCGATGTCATTGCGACCCACCTGGGACATGGCACGCGAAGAGCCGGCAAGGCGTATCGTGCCGAGTGCGAAGGAGCGGCGGGGGAAGCCATCTGGCAAAGGGCGCGAAAGGCCATTGCGGCGCAGTCGGAAAAAACAACCGCCCATCACAAGTCTCGGAACCGCGCGACGCATCTGTAGCTTCGCCATGGTGTCTGCCTGACAGCAAGCGCGGAGGAATTGGAAAAGCGGATCGTCCCCGATCGATCGCGGCCATCCGGGTGAGGCCGCGATCGACGAGGCCGAGCTGATCGGCATGAAAGGTGCAGCACGAGACGCGATAGGAATGGTCTCGGATGGCAGTCCCGCAGGTTCAGCGCGTGACAATACGCAGCAAGATATTCGTGCACGAGCCGTCGGACTGCGCGCCCCTCTGCGTGAGGGCGCGCCGCCGACGCCTCGCGCGCCAAAACGAGAGACAACGGGTTCGACACAACTATCACTCTCCTGGCTGCTACCGAGAGGAGCGTCGAGCCCCGCAACCCGCCCCGACGAAAGGAGAAATCAGGGCGCTTGAAGCGGACACGGACTGTCCGTGACAGAAGGAACTCACCATGCACAACATCACCCCCGCCCGGTCTGCAGGTGTCATTGCCCTAAGGTCAATACGGAGCTTTGTCGCCGAGCACTTCGCAGGCCTCTCGGAGGCATCATTGCTGCTCGGCGGGCAGGCAGCGCAGCGCCGAATTCTGCGCCTGGTTTCGCGGCTTCGACAGGCGTCCGGACTCGGGCCCCACCTGCGGCGCGAGATCCGCTGGCTCCATGGGGTGCTGACCCTCGAGCTGATCGGCGATCCGGATGCGACCGATCCTGGCCACTTCTGCGACATCCATCCCGACGATCTCGTGGTCACCGGAATTTGCCGCCTTGCGGACGCAATGACCGAGGTTCTGTGTTCTCTGCCGGTCGCGTCGGCGCCTGCGGCCACGCCGTTGGCCGCGAAAGGTGCCCGCGTCGCCGCCTGATCTCTCCCCCCGGCCCTTTGGGCCGGCTCTTGAAGGCACCGCGACGTGTGGTGCCAGAGAATGATTTCTGGAGAGACTGGATGAACGACATACAACTCTATGTGATGCCAATCGAAGAGCTTGCCGCGCGGACAATCGTGGCCTGCAGGGCTCTTGCCGAGGACCTGCCCGTGAACCTACTGTCCGCAGATGCACATCAGCACCGTCATATCCGCGGCCTGTTGAACGACATCTCTGGCGATGATCCAGCTGGTCCGCGTGCGCTGCAGTCCGTCGATCTGCTCGTGGACATTCTCCGAGCGGAACGCGAGACGGAGACGCTCGGCTACGAGGATGTGTTCGAGGGGGAGAATGACCCCGAATACGGAGCCGCTGGTGCGGTCTACAGGCACCGGGTTCTCTCGGAGCGCGGGGAAGCGATCGAGGCTTGGTCCAACAAGCTTCTTCACCTCGCGCGCATGATGCGGGTTCTCGACGCGCGCCTCTGTGGCGAGCGGATGGTCAATCGCAGATTCGCGGGCTGATGCATAACGGTGACAGCACGATAGCGCGTCTCCGCGTTCCTATCGCCTCGGAGTTCGGCGCGAGCTCCCATGGTGAGTAGGAATGACCCGTTCACCGGAGACCGCCGCAGGATTGCCGACGATTTGGGGATGGCCTGGGCTTGGTGCGAACATGTCCATCGCGATCTCAAGCCATTCACGCTCGTCGCAGGTGTTTTCGATCTCGGGGATGGTCGCTTCGGGGTGGAGCCAAGTATCGAGGAAACCGAGTGGTATTTCGAGTGCGGTGTCGTTCGGGTGACGGCGCTCGAGGCGCTCGGCACGCTCGGCTATCTCGAAGCGCCGGCAGGATGGTATGCTCGGTATCCAACCGCCTTCATTTTCGCGCGGCGGCTTTCCGCACATGAGACCCTGCGCGCGTTGGCCCGTTTTCAGAGCAGGGGGCTCGTCGCGCAGAGGATTTGCTGAAGACGAGAATGATGCGGAATCATGTAGAAGGCCCGGGCATGTGCCCGGGCCTTCTCTTTGCTATGCTTCAGCGGTTCGGTCCGACGATATCCGGAAGGTCCGCGCCAGCCTTGGATAGCGCCTGCTGGACGGTCTGAAGCAGGCTGTCGTCGAGAAACTTGTCCCACGTATCCCGCGACATCTGACCCATTGCGCTTCTGACTACGTGCTCCGGGCATTCCTGTTCGAGCAGTGCATGATGCAAGGCTCTCCGGAAATTGTGAGCGTGGAGCGTCGAAGCATCGATCCCGTGCGTCTCGCAGTAGCGAATGAAATCCTTCCGGAACCGCGTGCTGCCCGACCCGGGTCGACCTTCCGCAAGTTGTGGGAACAGCAGTGTCTCCTTCTGGTCGCGCCGCAGCTCAAACAGATCGACGAGGCCAAGATCCTGCAGCCTCCGAGTGACAGGGATCTCCCGGCGGGCCGCTGGCGTCTTCCCGTCACGATCAATGCAGATTACCGGCATGCCGTTACGATATTGCAGATCCCGGATCTTGAGGTGGACGGCTTCGTCGAGCCGCAGGCCCCCGAGGCGCATCAAGAGCGGGATCCAGAACAGTGGATCCCCGGGATCCCTCATGGCACCCTTGAACATCGGCGAGGACAGGTAGCCCTTAACTGCCTCAGAACTGTTCCGGGGCACGAACTGGCGCTCTTGCTGACGCAGACGGGCCTCCTCGGCCGTCGACCAGGAACAGATATCGAACGGGTTCGCGTCTTCGAGATTCAATTCGACCAGTAGATCGCCAACCTGCCGTGCCGTCCGCCCGAACTTCAGGAATGTCGAGATCCTGATGCGGTCGGGAGCAGAAGTTTGTTTTCCCAGCCCACTTTCATTAACGGCGCCATTGCTGCAGCGTTTGCCGTGGTATTTCGGAAGGTTTCGGATTTTCGCCAATGCGAGGACGACATCTTCCCGATCGATGTCGGAAAAGATCGGATTCCCGAGGGCCCACGTCCACACGCGCTTCGCGCTCTGGGTATGCGCACCGCTGATCCGGCGCCAGTGTTCACCACGAACTGCATCGATTAATCGAGCACCGGACCGATAGCCCTGCGACTTTGCATCCATGAAGATGTCGAAGGCTTCTGACAGGCAGACCTGGTGTTCGCCGGCAAGGATCGATTGCGATTGTTCAATGCGATTGGCGGGGTCAAGAAGGTGGCGGGGTACCGATTGGTCGGCCGTTGTCCGCCATATTGTGGTTGCAGTTTCGTTTGCGAGGATAACTCGCATTTCCTGGGTCTCCGTTCCTGTGGGAATGCTGCCCCTATGCCTCGGATTCGCAGAAAACAGTTGATCTAAGTCAAAATTTCTGTCCGTTATCTCTGGCGACGTATCACGCCTTCGTGAGGTCGAATGACTCCGCGGTGGGCAGTGCCGGCTCTGAATTTCAGGCCGGCCGGCGACGAAACCCGACGACATTGCCGCCATTGTCCTTTGTCTCAGTCTGCACTGCCTTGGAAGCTGCGGCCGCGGAAGAGGCGAACGGGCTCTTGATCCCCGAGATATCTAAGTCGATCCGGCTGATGACCTCGTGGAGCGTCTTCACCCAGATCTCGCGCGTGTAGGACCCGTCCCCCTCGTCCACCGGTTTCTCGTGCCCCATGATGCGCCGACGCACCATGTCGGGACAGAGCAGGTTGCCGAGGTCGTTGTGGAAGGTCGTGCGGAACGCATGGAAGTCGAGCCCGGGCCAGTAGCAATCGTTTGTCTTGCGGTAGTAGCCGAAGGTCTTGCTGTAGAGCTCGGAGAACGTGTCCTTGGTCTTGCCGCGGTTGAGGTCCGGAAACAGGCGCGATTGCTTCTGCCGCCGCCGCATCTCCACAAACTGGAGAAGACCCAGCTCCACGAGCTTGGGGTGCACGGCGATGCGACGTTCCCCGGCGGTGGATTTCACGTGGTTGCCGGTCACGTTCCGCACCATGAAATACGCGATGCCGTTCTCCGAGCCGAAATCCTCCGGTGCAAGTTGCAGGAATTCCTCGGCGCGACAGCCGGCCAGGCGCGCGATGAGCGGACCCCAGAACAGCGGGTAATCCTTTTCTTCGCATTGCCCCTGGTAGACCGGAGAGGCGAAGAGCTTCTGGATCTTGTCGTCCCAGAGCATGCGCGAGCGGTCGTCCTCGTTCGCCTTCAGCGCCTTCTCCTCGTCGTTGGTCCAGGAACAGATCTCGAAGGGATTCTCGTCGATCAGGTTCATGGATTTCAGCATCTTGCCAACCCGGTTTGCCATGCGGCCATGGCGGAGGAAGGTGGCGACACGAAGCCGCGGGATCTTCGCATCGAGGTCCGCGCGTTCGAGATCCGCCGGTTTGGCTATGCCCTTGGCGGCGAGTTCTTCCCTCGCGGCCGTTGCCGCTGCCAGTTCCTGTTCGTCGGCACGCTCGACGAGAGCGCGGAAACCCTTCAAATTGAGAAGGTTCTTTTTCTTGCCGTGGTATTTGGGGATGCGGCGAATGACATTCAGGACGCCGTCGATCTCGGTCCAGTCGATCTGGTGGAACGGCTGGTTGCCCAGGACATCGACCCAGATATCGCGGGCTTTCCTGGCATTGCCCCTCGATGACCGAACCCAGTTCCGACCCTTGTCCGGGAATCGTTTCTGCCGGGCCTTGAAGAGATCTCCATATCCGAGCTCCTTGAGTTCGAAATAGAGATCGAAGGCCTCGCGGAGCTCAATGTTGGGACCTTTCGCCAGCGCGGAGCGCGCCTTGTCCGAGAGGAGCGATTGATCGATCAGGATCTGCGGCTCCCCCCGTGGCATTGCGGAGCGCATCGGTGCCGTCTCCTGCGTCTTGGCGGAGGGAGTGGGTGCGCGTTCCTGGGAAGAGGGCGGGTGGGAGGTATCATTCTCGACAACTGACGCTTCGGTTTCGGGCTCGACGCCGGTAGTCTCTACCTGGTTCTGAACGGGACAGGCCAACTGTGGTTCGGCGGGCGTGGTGGCAGCCGGCATGGCCGGCACAGCCACGGGACTCACGGCCGGGGCGGTCGCCGCCGGGACGGCCAGGGCCGAGGCCGGCGCCTGTGCCAGGACCACGGGCGAGCCGGCGGCTGGGGAGACTGACCGGCTTGCCATGACCGACCGGAAGATCGGGGTCGCTTCCTCGTAGTTCCCAACCTCGCGCTTTTCCCGCTCGCGCGACACGTCCAGCATGACCCGCAGAGCCTCGAAGGCGAGGGCACGCCAGTCCGAGCTGGTCTCGTCGAGGGTCACGCCGAACTGCTTCGCCATCTCGCGCAGGGGATCCGTGACCGGGGACCGGTCGCCGAGCGCCAGGGCTCGGCGCAGCATGTCCTGGGTCGCGCGCTCGGTCTGCGCTGCGAAATTCGCGGCCGCCTCCGAACGCGGCTCCGCCGACGCCCGCAGGGCCTCGTGGGCGGCGATCTGGCAGCGGGCCAGTTCGGTCAGCAATGTCACGTGCTCGGTGCTCAGGTGGTTCACCGGTCTCTCCGTCGTCAGCGCGACGGCCAGGTCCGTGAGCGCCGTGAGGGCGCGGACGCGGCATGTCGCTTCGGAGAGGACGTCGGTCCGAAGGCTGAGACAGATGGCCGAACTTTGACCAGGGTTCGATATCTCCCGGAACGCGCGCGGAAGCCGGCGACGGAAGAAGTAGCCCGAGGGGCGTTTTTCGAGGTGAGCGGTGTGTGCGACTCCGGCCATGCGGGCAGCCTCCGAAACGGGTTCCAGGGCATCCGGGAGTCGCGGTGGTGCACCGGTTCGGGCACGCGTTTGTGCACCAATTTGTGCACGTGCACAGGTGGCTCCGACTCTGGTCGGAGGTCACCTGATGGGAAACCCAATGAAACAAGGCGTTTCGCCTATGTCTGAGGGATTTTGGCTCCGGCGGTAGGGATCGAACCTACGACCAATTGATTAACAGTCAACTGCTCTACCGCTGAGCTACGCCGGAACGGTCCGCGCGATATAGCAGCGCTCCGCAGAGGCGTCCAGAGGGGAGGGCGGCAAAAAATCCAGAATCTCCGATGTTGTTTCAGAGCCGCCGGAAGGGCGACTCGACGGTCAGCGGGCCGAGGGGCTCGACCGCATGTTTCTGCATCAGATCAACGAGATGGGCGAGGACGTTACGTTGGGCGGCCGGCAGCAGCGCGGGAGAGAGGTCGCTGTAGATGCGCCGCGCGAGGCTCCGGGCCGTGCCGGGGTTCTCTGCCAGGGCGTCCAGGATCGACGTCTCGCGGGCGCGCCGGTGCGCGACCAGCCAGTCGAGCCGGCCGGCAGGGTCCGTCACGGGCGCGCCGTGGCCCGGATGAAAGACCCGCCAGCTGCGGGCGCGCAGTCTGTCGCAACTCTGCATGAAATCGGTAAGATCGCCGTCGGGCGGCGAAACCAGCGAGCTCGCCCAGCCCATGACATGGTCGGCGGTCAGGCAGGCGTCTGCCCAGGCGAGGCAGATATGGTTGCCCATGTGACCGGGCGTGTGCAGGACCTCGAGCTGCCAGTCATCCCCTTCGATGCGCGCGCCGTCCGCCAATGCGATATCCGGAGCGAAATCGCGGTCCACACCCTCGCCGCCACCGACGAGGCCGCTGCGTGCGAGCTCTCCCATGATCGCGGATCGCCCGGCCTCGGCGTCCCCGAACCCCAGCACCGGAGCGCCCGTGCGCTCTGCCAAGGGTCGGGCGAGTGGCGCGTGATCCAGGTGCGAATGGGTCACGATGATATGCGATATCCGCTGCGACGGGGTGAGGGCCGCGAGGATCGCCTCGAGATGGGCGGGCAACAGCGGACCGGGATCGACCACGGCAATGTCGCGCAAGCCCAGCAGATAGGTGTTGGTGCCGCGCCACGTCATGGGGGACGGATTCGGGGCAAGGATGCGGCGCAGACCCGGCTCGAGCGTTTGCGCGAGCCCGGCGGGCGGATCGAAGTCTTCGGGCAGATCCATCATCGGCACTTTCTAACATCCTGACGCCCGGCTAGATCTAGTCCATGTCCTTCGACTGGCTCAAACATTATATGCCGCGCAGTCTCTACGGGCGCGCCGCCCTGATCCTCGTGCTGCCGGTGGTCTGCCTGCAGCTCGTGGTGTCGGTGCTGTTCGTGACGCGGCATTTTCAGGATGTGAGCGCGCAGATGACGAAGTCGGTCTCGCGCGAGATCCGGCTTGCTCTCGAGGCGGTTGCAACCGCCGACAGCCCGGCACTGATCGCGCAGGCTGTGCAGGCGCGGACCGGCGCGCTCGACATCACGACGGTTCCCGTCGATCCGGTGGAGGTGCCGACGCCCTATTCGCCACCGTGGATCGATTTTTCGGATCGCGCGGTCATCGCCGAGCTCGAGCAGGGGGTCCCGGGGCTTCTTGCGGTCGACCTGAGCGCGGACCGGCTGGTGCGGGTCTATGCCGAGACAGCGCTTGGTCCGGTGCGGATGAGTTTCGACCGCCGCAGGGTGGCGGTATCCAATGCGCACCAGCTCTTCGTGAACTCGATCTTCTTCGGCGCGCTCGTGACGGTCATCGCCATGCTCTACCTGCGCAATCAGCTCCGCCCGATCAATCGTCTCGCCCGGGCCGCGGAGGCGTTCGGAAAGGGGCGTCATGTTCGCTACACGCCCGCCGGCGCTGTCGAGGTCCGGGCGGCCGGGAACGCGTTTGTCGAAATGAGGGCGCGTATCGAGCGTCAGATCGAGCAGCGCACGCTCATGCTCTCGGGGGTGAGCCATGACCTGCGCACACCGCTGACGCGCATGCGGCTGAGCCTGTCAATGCTTGAGGACGAGGAACGCGCGGCGCTCGAGCAGGACGTCGACGACATGCAGCGGATGCTCGACGCCTTCCTGAACTTCGCCAAGGGAGAAGGCGAGGGGGCCCCCGAACCGGTAGATCCCGTCGCGATGGTCGAGGAAGCCGTGCGGGATGCCCGGCGTCAGGGCGTCGATGTGACGCTGCTGCCGCCCGAGGGGGAGGGGTCGGGGCGGGTTACGCTCAATCCGCTGATCATCCGTCGCGCGGTAGACAATCTGATCAGCAATGCGGGACGATATGCGACAAGGGCCGAAGTGTCGGTTCTGCTGACCGACAAGACGCTGCGCATCCGGGTGGACGATGATGGCCCCGGAATCCCGGAAGCGCGCCGAAGCGAAGCGATGCGCCCCTTCACCCGTCTCGATCCCGCACGCAATCTCGACAAGGGCGGAAGCGTGGGGCTCGGGCTCGCCATCGCGACCGATGCGGCGCGCGCGCATGGGGGCATCCTGCGGCTGGGAGAGGCCGAGGGGCTCGGCGGCCTCAGGGCAGATATAGTGATCGCGCGCTAGAGCGTCAGGCGGTGCCTTCTCGTCAGCAGCGCCGACGACGCATGCCGAAGAAAAGACCGGTCGCAGTGAGCAACGCAACCATCGCGCCGGGCAGGGGCACCGGCAGGATCGAATAGTGCGGCGGAGGATTGGGTAGTGGGCGAGGTGTCACCGGACCCGGAAAGTCGGGCCGCGGGGTGGGGGAGCCGCCCAGAGTATCCTCGAACGACGATCCGCCGATGAGGATCCGCCGGTGCGGGCCGGGTTCAGGGGCATCGGGGTGGCTGGATCCACTGCTGCCACCATGACCGCCCCCGAAGTTCCAGCCGGCATAACCCCGCGAGGGAGGCTGGTAGCGCTGTTGCAGCAGAGGCTTCCAGAATGTTTCCCTGAAACCGGCCGATCCCGAGGCGAAAAGAACCGGCGCCCCGTCTTCTCCGAATGGCGTCACCTCGGCCCGGCAAAAATCGGCATAGCGGGCGTAATAGTCGTCCCATTCGACGTCGTCGGGCATATGCCCGAGCAGGATGCCGTAATCCGCATGAGTGAGAGCGCCCTCGCAAGGATCGGGCAGACAGGTCTGGGGCATCGCGATGCCCTTGCCCGAGATGGAAAATGCCGCGTCGAGACGTGCCTCTGGAACACATTCGTAGCCGAGCTGATCCTCGGCCAGCAGATCTGCGAGGGTCATGGCAGGTTCCATGGCGCCATATCGCGGATCATCGTTCCCGACCGTTGCCGCGTCCGGCGAACCGACGAACAGCAGACACGCAAGACAGGCCGCGACCAGCAACAGCAAACGGGCGGACCCGGCGAGGGGGCGAGCTGAAATAGTTGGACCACCATTGTGGGCGGCAGATGAACCGCACACGATGGTGGCCCGGTTAACCAATGAATTCGCCAACATCGTCACACACTCGACACGTTCAAAAATACAAGGTCCGCTTTCGGACACCGGCCAATGCTCCGGGTGGGCACCTTCTAGCCGCTCGGATGATAGCCGAATATGGCTAAATCACGTTAGGACAGACGCCTAACACGGTTAACGTGTGCATTTCTGCGCAACTGCCCTTGTCCTGCCCGGCACGCCTCACGGCGCATGCTGATCAAGACGCTGATAATATTACGGATCAAGAATATCGACGTCTCGATTTCCGCCGATCCCGCCTCGAGGTTCACTCGAGCGGAGCGGGAAGAATAGACTGTTTCCGAAAGTACTTCTGAATGGATGCACAACCGCCAGTAATCGCGAAGACATCCTCAGGTCGTCGGGTCCCAGCGTGTCGGCCCCGGCAAGGCTTCCGAGGCGGGCGTTGACGCTGCGACTCGCTGCGGTGCCAAGCGGTTCCGGCTGGTGCCTGATTCCCTGTCCGCGCCGGGATACGCCGCGCAGCCCTGCCACGAACCCGAATGTCGCTGGCGCGACCGGGCGATCCTCACGGCGGAACAGAGGAAGGTGGTAGGCCCGGCAGGACTTGAACCCGCAACCAAAGCGTTATGAGCGCTCTGCTCTAACCAGTTGAGCTACAGGCCCGCCTGCGGGTTTTGCTATGCGGCAGGGCGGCCCGCGTCAAGCCTTGCCGTTGCGCGGGCGGCGTGAATGCTCTAACCGGCGGACAATGTACGCTAGCCAGGAACGGGCAACATGACTTCGACGCGCAATACGATCACCTATGCCGACGCGGGCGTCGACATCGACGCGGGCAATGCGCTGGTCGAGCGGATCAAGCCAGCGGCGAAGCGCACCGATCGTCCGGGTGTCGCGTCGGGGCTCGGCGGCTTCGGGGCGCTCTTCGATCTGAAGGCCGCGGGCTTCAAGGATCCGGTGCTGGTGGCTGCGACCGACGGGGTCGGGACAAAGCTGCGGATCGCGATCGACACGGGGCAGGTCGACGGCGTCGGAATAGACCTTGTCGCCATGTGCGTGAACGACCTTGTGTGCCAGGGTGCCGAGCCGCTGTTCTTTCTGGATTACTTCGCCACCGGCAAGCTCGAGACCGAACAGGCGGCGCGCATTATCCAGGGAATCGCGCTTGGGTGCGAACGTGCGGGCTGCGCGCTGATCGGCGGTGAGACGGCCGAGATGCCGGGCATGTATCCGGCCGGCGATTTCGACCTTGCGGGGTTCGCCGTCGGCGCTTTGGAGCGTGGCTCGGCCCTGCCGGACGGTGTGGTGCCGGGGGACGTCCTGCTGGGGCTCGCGTCCGACGGGGTGCACTCGAACGGATACTCGCTGGTGCGCCGTCTGGTCGAGTTCTCGGGCCTCGCCTGGGACGACGCCTGCCCGTGGGAAGAGGGTGATCTCGCCACGGCGCTGCTGACCCCGACCAGGCTCTATGTCAAGTCCGCGCTGGCGGCGATCCGCTCGGGCGGCATACATGCCCTGGCTCACATCACCGGCGGCGGGCTGACCGAGAACCTTCCGCGTGTCCTGCCTGACGGCACGGGGGCGGCGATCGACCTCGACACATGGACACTGCCGCCCGTATTCCGCTGGATGGCGCAGACCGGCGGGATCGACCAGGCGGAGATGCTCAAGACCTTCAATTGCGGCATGGGCATGATCATCGCGGTCGACGCAGCGCGCGCCGACGCGATCAGCGCGATCCTCGCCGGTCTCGGCGAGGACGTGACACGCATCGGACGGGTGACGGAGACGGCCGGGGTTTCCTATTCCGGGACGCTTGCGTGACCACCAGGGTCGCGATCTTCATCTCCGGCGGCGGCTCGAACATGCTGAAGCTGGTCGAGAGCATGACCGGCGATCATCCGGCACGTCCCTGTCTGGTGCTGTCGAACGACGCTTCCGCGGGCGGGCTTGCCCGTGCCGACGCGATGGGGATTCCCACCGAGGTCGTTTCGCACCAGCCGTTCTCCGGGGATCGCGCGGCCTTCGAGGCGGAATTGTCGCGGGCGATGGCCCCGCATGCGCCGGACCTGATCTGCCTCGCCGGCTTCATGCGCAAGCTGACGGCCGGTTTTGTCGAGCCATGGGCGGGGAGAATGCTCAATATCCATCCCTCCCTGCTGCCGAAATACCGTGGCCTCAACACACATGCGCGCGCGCTCGAGGCGGGCGATGAGGCGCATGGATGCACGGTCCATCAGGTCACCGCGGCACTGGACGACGGGCCGGTCCTTGGGCAGGCCAGGGTGCCGGTGCTGGACGGCGACACGCCCGAACTTCTGGCCGCGCGCGTGCTCATGATGGAGCACCGGCTATACCCCGCGGTGCTCAGGCGCTTCGTTTCCGGAGAAGCGTTGCCCGTGTTTCTGGAGGATTGAGCTTCACTTCTGGTCAATCAGGAAATGCTCGTGTAGCACGGTATGGACCGGGCGATCCGGACCGAAGACAGTGGTTTTGAATGAAGACAATAACCTCGACCGAAGAATTGGCCGAATTCTGCCGCGCGGCGGCGCGACATGACTACGTTACCGTGGACACTGAATTTCTCCGCGAACGTACCTACTACTCGAAATTGTGCCTGATCCAGTTGGCCATGCCGGGCGTGGACGACGACACGGCGGTTCTTGTGGATCCGCTTGCTGCGGAGCTGTCGCTGGAACCGCTCTACACGCTTTTCCGCGATACCTCCGTGACCAAGGTCTTCCACGCGGCGCGGCAGGATCTTGAGATTTTCTTCGTCGATGCCGGCATCTTCCCCGAACCGCTCTTCGACACGCAGGTCGCGGCGATGGTCTGCGGCTTCGGCGAGCAGGTCGGCTACGAAACGCTCGTGCGCCGCATCGCCAAGGAGTCGCTGGACAAGACATCGCGCTTCACCGACTGGTCGCGCCGGCCGCTGACGGAGGCGCAGAAGACCTACGCGCTGGCCGATGTCACGCATCTGCGCGTGATCTACGAGTACCTCTCGGCCAAGCTCGAGGAATCCGGCCGCAGCCGTTGGGTACAGGAGGAACTGAAAGTCCTAACCAGTCCCGCGACATATGTGACGGAACCCCGCGAGGCATGGCAGCGGATCAAGACACGCACGAATTCGCCCAAGTTCCTTGCCATCGTCCGCGAACTTGCCGCCTTCCGCGAAGAGTTCGCACAGGCGCGCAACATTCCGCGCAGCCGGGTCTTCAAGGATGATGCCCTGGTCGAGCTTGCCTCCAACAAGCCGAAGTCCCTGGACGAGCTGGGGCGGTCGCGGCTGCTGCTGCGCGATGCCCGGCGCGGCGATATCGCCGAGGGCATCCTGAAGGCGATCAAGGCCGGGGTGGAGTGCCCGCCGAAGGACATGCCGGCGGTGGACCGGTCGTACGACAAGCTGCAAGTCAACCCGGCCCTCGCGGATCTCCTGCGGGTCCTGCTCAAGGCGAAGACCGAAAGTTCGGGAGTCGCGGCGAAGCTCATCGCGACGGCGTCGGATCTCGACCTGATCGCGGCTGGCCTGCGCGACATTCCCGCGCTCAGTGGCTGGCGCCGCGAGGTCTTCGGCGAGGATGCGCTTCGACTTTGCGCGGGGCGCATCGCACTGGGTGCTTCCGGGACCGACGTCAGGATCGTCGAACTCTGAGCGCGCCGGTCAGCGGCTCGAGACGCGGGCGTTCTGGATCCCTTCGACCCGTATCGTCCTTACTCCGCTCAGCATCTGGTTCGTCACCTTGCGCGCCGCGGTGACCTCGCGCGAGGCGACGGTTCCTTGGGTGCGCACCTCGGGATCGCGCACGCCTTCGAGGCGATAGACCAGCACCCCGTTGACCGGTCCCTCGTCTTCGGTCACCGGAGTCAGCCGCACGTCGTACACGCCCTGGAGAAGCGTGATTCCAGTCGCGCGCACGATCGCGCCGCCCGGAACCTGATCGACCTTCAGATCCGAGATCGCCTCGACTGGCGTACCGGCATAGACCTCGACCTCGTCGCGTCTTCCGCCGCCCAGCAGGCCGGTGCTTGTGGGGATCAGGGGATTGACCTCCGCGGGCGCCTGCACGGTCCTGACGGATTTCGACCGCCCGAACCAGTTGGCCGGGTTGAGCTTGGTGCTGCAGGCCGAAACCAGCGTTGCCGATACGAGAAGGACGGTAAGGGTGGTGCGCATGGGGCCTGCCGAGATACTGCTCCTGCCGAGACCTAACCCATCGTCGGTGCCTTGAAAAGCGCCAAGGGTCTGGACCTTCGGGGCAGGGGGGCCTACCTCTGGCGCTCAACCGCCCGGGAGACAACATGGCAAGCCCCGCATTCGAAGAGCTGGTCGAGGATTTCGAGTTCCTGGAGGACTGGGAAGAGCGCTACCGCCTCGTCATCGAGGAGGGGAAGGCCATGGAAGGGCTGCCCGACGCGCTGAAGGTGCCCGCCACCAAGGTGGACGGCTGCGCGAGCCAGGTCTGGCTGCATGCGCGCACGGAAGGCGGGGTTCTGGAATTCGACGGCGAAAGCGATGCGATGATCGTGAACGGGCTGATTGCCGTGCTGCGCAAGCTCTACAACGGTCTGCCTCTGCAACAGGCGCTCGAGGTCGATGCACGGGCCGAGCTTGCAAGGCTCGGCCTCAACGATCACCTGTCGGCGCAGCGCTCGAACGGTCTGCGCGCCATGATCGAAAGGCTGCGCAGCGTCGTGGCCGAGGCCGCCTGAGCGGAGCCGGCCGCAGGTCTGCCGAAACATGCGCGCCGCCGTCAGAGCCTGCCGAGCGCGGTGGCAAGGTCGCCATAGCCGGTGAAGCGTCGCTCGAACGCCAGACCGAGCCGGTCGGCGCAGGTACGGGCTTTCTCGGTCAGGGCGGGGTCGTCGGTCTGCGCCTGGTAGACGAGCTTGTCATAACTGGCGAAGTACATCTCGCGAAGTTCCGGATGGCGATCGAGACCCATGGGGCGCATCACGAAGGCATCGAACTGCCGAACCAGGAAGTCGGTCAGATAAAAGGTGCCCATTTCCGAGTCCGAATGCTCGGCGAAGCGTTCGTTTCCTTCGAAGAAACTGTAGCAATGCGGCCCCGCGATCATCTCGACGCCCATCTCCCGGCAGGCCGCCTCGAGCAGCCCGCCGGTGCCGCAATCCGCATAGGCCACGAATATCGTGTCGTAGCTGTCGCGATAGGTCGCGACGGTCTCGCGCACGGCCTCGGTGATCTTGTCGGGGTGAAGATGCAGTTTTGCGGGCAGGCAGGTCAGGTCGAGATGGGTCCACCCATTGGCTGCGCAGAGATCCAGGATCTCGCGCGCAAGCGCGCCGCAGGCCACAAGCAGGATCCGGCCCCGACGTTGCGGCGCCAGTCCGGTCTCTGTCAGTGTCGCGGCATCGGGTGCGATGTCAGTCTTGCCTGTCACATTTCTGACCATTGCGTGTCCCGTCGCAGCAATTGTTGCGCGGTCCGGAGAGAGGGTTCAGATATTCCGGTGTCCGGGGCCGCGACCCCATCGTTCAGGAACTTCACCATATGGCCAGATCATACGCAACCTCCGCCGGAAACCGGCTTCCTGCGCTGAATTCCGCCACCCTTGGTCTCATGTTCGTTTCCGGTTTCTTTGCGACCATGGCCTTCGACTTCTGGGGGCAGATCGTCAGCCCCGGACTTGGCTGGGCCAACCTCTCGCCGCACGGTCTCGCGAAGAGCCTGCTGGGATCTTTCGGACTGCCGAACGGGGACTTCGCGGGCTACTTCATGCATTTCTACCTTGTCGGCCTGATCGGATATCCTGTGGGCTGGCTCTTCATCTTCCGGCCCTGCTGGGACGCGGTCGTCGGCCAGAGGGGCTGGCTGTTGCCAGCGGCGATCTACGGCTTCGGGCTATGGCTTTTCGCCATCGGCGGCATCACCGCGATCGCCGGACTGCCGCTTTTCCTCGGCTTTACCGGGATCGCATGGGTCGCACTTGTCGGACATGTGCTTTACGGCATCGTGCTGGTCGCCGTGATGCGCCTGATGCGGCGCGCCTGAGCCGGGCCGGGCAGGGTCCCGGTCAGGCCGTTCGGCGGTTGTGCATGCGGCCGACGAACTCCTTGGCGGTCTCGACCGCCACGGCGGCATCGCGGCAATACGCGTCGGCGCCGATGGCCTTGCCGAATTCCTCGTTCAGCGGCGCCCCGCCCACAAGCACGATGTAGTCGTCGCGGATGCCCTGTTCGACCATGGTGTCGATGACCACCTTCATGTAGGGCATCGTCGTCGTCAGCAGGGCAGACATTCCGAGGATCTCGGGCTTTTCGCGTTCGAGCGCCTCAAGGTACTTTTCGACCGCGTTGTTGATGCCCAGGTCCACGACCTCGAAGCCCGCGCCCTCCATCATCATCGCGACGAGGTTCTTTCCGATGTCGTGAATGTCGCCCTTGACGGTTCCGATCACCATCTTGCCCACACGCGGCGCGCCCGTTTCGGCAAGCAGCGGCTTGAGGATCGCCATGCCCCCCTTCATCGCGTTCGCTGCAAGCAGCACCTCGGGGACGAAGAGGATCCCGTCGCGGAAGTCCGCACCGACGATCGTCATCCCCCCCACGAGCGCCTTGGTCAGGATGTCGTATGGCTCCCAGCCGCGTTCGAGCAGGATGTTGACCGCCTCTTCGATCTCTTCCTTGAGCCCGTCGTAGAGATCGTCGAACATCTGCTGGACAAGTTCGTCGTCGTCCAGTTCCGAGAGGATGATATCGTCATCGTCCGACATGGGTCTTCCTTCACTGCGCCGGGACCGGGATGTCCCCGATTGAATAACTTCTGACAGAACGCCGCGGCTTCACTAGGCGGTTTGCGACACCTCCAACGAGATGCGCGACGCGTCGATTCCTTCCTAAGCCGACCGTCTTGTACGGCACAAGCGCCCAAACGCGCCGGATTGTATATGTTCATGATATGTTCTATCTTGTTCGCATGGACATCGAACACAAGCGGCATCGTCTGAAGGGGCGCGGAACGGCCAGCAACGCAGCAGGACGGTTCGAGCCGCATCGGCGGGAGGCGGTCGATGACGGCTGGGAGGGGGACGGGGCGCCGCTGCCCGTGCTGCGCACGCAAGTCCGCGAGGAGCGGCCGCGCAGCGTCATCTCCTACAACGCGTCGCCCGATATCTCCTTCGACCGCTCGCTGAACGCCTATCGCGGTTGCGAGCATGGCTGCGTTTACTGTTTCGCGCGTCCGTCGCACGCCTATCTGGGGCTGTCGCCGGGACTGGATTTCGAGACCCGCCTCGTCGCGCGGCCCGGCGCGGCCGCCGTGCTGCGCAAGGAGATCGCGGCGCGGTCCTACAAGGTCGCCCCTCTGGCGATGGGAACGAACACGGATCCCTATCAGCCGATCGAGGCCGGGTACGCGATCACCCGCGCCTGTCTCGAGGTCCTGGCCGAAGCGGGCCATCCGGTTTCCGTCGTTACCAAGGGGACGCTGATCGAGCGCGATATCGACATCCTGTCGTCCATGGCCGCGCGCGGCCTTGCGCATGTGGGCATCTCCGTCACCACGCTCGACGCGCGTCTGTCGCGTCTGATGGAGCCGCGTGCACCGGCGCCGGCGCGGCGGCTGGCGACGATCGGGCGGCTTTCGTCGGCCGGCATCCCGGTGCGGGTCATGGCCGCTCCGATGATCCCGGCGTTCACCGATCCCGAGCTCGAGGCCATTCTCGCGGCGGGTCGGGCGGCAGGCGCGCAGGCGGCCAGCTGGATCATGCTGCGCCTGCCACTCGAGGTGTCGCCGCTGGTGCAGGAGTGGCTCGCGGCGCATTTTCCCGACCGTGCCGGACGGATCATGACCCGCCTGCGCGAAATGCACGGGGGGAAGGACTATGATGCGCGCTGGGGGCACCGCATGCGCGGAGAGGGTGCCTATGCCGAGATGGTCGGACGGCGCTTCGACATTGCCATCCGTCGCCTAGGTCTCGCGACGCGCATGCCGGCGCTGCGCTGCGATCTCTTTGTTCCGCCGCGCGCCGAGGGTGCGCAGCTTTCGCTTTTCTGATCCGCGCGGCCCTCGGCCCCGGTCTGATCCGCGCGGCGCTCAGCCGCGGTCGGATCCGCGCGGCGCTCAGCCGCGGCGGCGGCGTCCGCCACGGCGCGCGGCGCGCGATTCATCGGCGTCGTCGCCGGTCCCGTCATTGGCAGAGGAGAACGGCCCGAGACAGTCGACGATCTCCTCCAGCGTCGGGGCGCGATCCATGCTGCGGGTGTCCAGCGCCTCGCGCATGGAGCGCAGGTGTTCGGGCATCGTGCCACAACAGCCACCGATGATCGATGCGCCGCAGGCACGCGCCATCACCGCGTAATCTGCCATGAGTTCAGGCGTTCCGTCGTAGTGGATATGGCCCTCGACATATTTCGGGATGCCCGCATTGCCCTTGGCGATGACCGGCTTTTCCGGGCCCTGGGCGGTGAAGCCGAGCACGGTGCGCAGCAGGTCGGCGGCACCGGTCCCGCAATTCGCGCCGAAGGCGAGGGGAGGGTTGCCGAGCCCGTCGACCAGCTTGACCATGTCGGCGCTGGTGACGCCCATCATGGTGCGGCCCGCGGTGTCGAAGCTCATGGTGCCGCACCAGTCCAGCCCGGCGAGCGCAAAGCCCTCGGCAGCGGCGCGGTATTCTTCCGGGGCGCTGATGGTCTCGAGCCAGCCGACGTCGGCGCCGCCCGCCTTGAGCCCGTCCGCCGTTTCATGGAACATCTCGACGGCCAGCGCATGGGTCAGGCTGCCGACGGGTTCCATGATCTCGCCGGTCGGCCCTACCGAGCCTGCGACGATCACCTTGCGGCTCGCCCGGTCGGCGATGTCTCGGGCGATTTCGGCGGCGATCCGCGACAGTTCATGGGCGCGTTTCTCGGCATTGTGCAGCTTGAGCCGCGAGGCATTTGCGCCGAACGAGTTGGTGAGGAACAGATCGCTTCCGGCATCGACCGCACCCCTGTAGAGCGTGCGGATCTTGTCGGGTTCGTCGGTATTCCAGAACTCGGGCGGCTCGCCGGACATAAGCCCCATGTTGAACAGGTTCGTGCCTGTCGCGCCATCTGCCAGCAGGGTTCCACGCTCTTCGAGTAGTGCGATCAGGGGATGTGTCATGCCGGTCTCTCCGCAGCTGCCGGGGCTTCCTCTCACGAAGCGCGCCTGCAGGCAAACGCATTATTCTCATCATCCATATGAACCGGATCACCTGTGTCGGCGGCCGGCCGGGCCGTGAGCACCACCCGGGCGATGTCGAGCGCGGCGATCAGCAGTGCGATCCGGGACGGCGCGGCGAGGTAGAGCGGCTGCCAGCGCGGCGCGAAGGCGGACTTGAACTGCCGCAATCCGGGCGCGCCGGTCAGTGCCGACGCGCGCATCGCAAGGTCGCGATGGATCGCGCTCGAAGGATCGGGACAGGCGGGGACCGCGGCCAGCGAAAGGCGGGCCGCACCGTCGTGGCGGGCGGCTTCCATCGCGGCAGCGACGATGCCGTGCATGGCCCCGTCCGGCGCTTCGGGGTGCATGCGCACAAGATCAAGGCACCATTCGTGCGCGCTGGCGTGAAAGCTCGCGAAGGCCACAATCTCGCCCGCAAGGGATGCGGTCACGATCATCTGATGCCGCAGGTAGCCGATCTCGAACCGGCCCATGGTGCCACCGCGCGCGGGACCCCGGTCTTCCTGCCAGGCCCGGTCTATCCGCGCGAGCGCCGCCCAATCGGGCCGAGGGGCGAGGTCGAAACGCAACCCCGCCTTCGAGGCCGCGCGAAGCTTGCGTCTGAGTGTCCGTCGTGCCGGCACGTCGAGCGTGAAGCCGCCGAGGTCGAGCACTGCCTCGTCGGCGACATGCAGGACCGACCATCCCTCGTGACGCGCCGCCAGTGCGACGGGCGCGCTGCACTTGTAGAGACAGGCGACCCGATTGGAATTGCGCGCGACCGACGCGAGGTCGCGCAGCAGCCGCCGGGGATTTTCGGAGATGGGATCGAGAAGTCCGGTGAAGGTCTGCGCCGTGGCCCAGACCACGAGGCCGCCGGTTTCCGTCAGCATCCAGCGTCCGCCGTTCTGGCGCATCACGCCGAGTTCGGACCGCGGATAGTCGCGGGGTTCGGGCACAGGATGGGCTGCGTTGCGCCATTCGGGTGCCTCGCGGAACGGGCGCAGCAGCATGATTGCCGCGGTAACGGCCGGAAGCGCGTAGTAAAGCGCGCGGAACGCGACGATGGCGCTGAGCATGCCGGTGTGCGACACCTGCGGAAGCAGGGTCAGGATGACCAGTTCGAACGGACCGATACCACCGGGCGTGCCAGACAGCAGCGCCGCGCAGAGTGCCAGCATGAAGACCGGCAGCAAGGCCGCGAACCCCACCGATGTCCCGCTCGGCAAGAGAAGGTATAGCGCGCCGGCCGCCGCCACCACATCAAGCGCGGTCCACAGCAGGATCGCGGAAAAGCCCCGCAGGCTCGGCAGTCGAAGCACATGGCCGAAGATGACGGGTTCGGGATACCTGAACAGCAGCCAGGCAAATCCGGGCAGGGCGAGGGTGATGGCGAGCGCGGGCCAGAAGCTTCCCGCCGGGCCCGGCAGCAGGACGAGGGCGACGGCGGTGACGACGCCGAGGGCCGCCATGAAGGAGAACGCGACGAACGCCGCGAGTTTGAGCGCACTCCTGCCGGACAGCCCCGGCAAGAGGCGCCAGCGCGCGAGCGCGCCGGTAACCAGACCGAAGCCCAGCGTCTGGGCCAGCGCGATGGCGATCGTTCCGGACCGTCGGGCCTGGCGGTCGGGCAGGCCTGTGCGGATGTGCCGGTGGGCCACGGCGTCATAGCGCCCCACGGCCCAGAAGCTTACCCCGCAGAGCAGCATCGAGAGCATCCATTGCCAGGCATCGGTCGCCTCGAAATGGCTGACGAGCACCTCCATGGTGAGGTCGTTCAGTCGTGTGCTCAGGGCGAGTGCGCAGGCAGCCAGTATCCCCGCCGGCACCCCGAGACGCGCAACGATCCGCAAAGCGGCCAGTACGGCCCCCTTCTTTCTGCGCTTATGCATGGAGCAATCTCCCCTGTTCGGGGACGGGTTCTAGCCTGCCGGGATGAGCCAACGGTAAACGGCGATTTCCCGAAAAAGGATGGGCGTCCCTTTGGACGCCCATCTGCTTAACGTGAACGTATGCTCACAAGACCTTGCTTTACTTTACTTCCTGCATGATTTGCGCCTTGGCTTCCGCCATCAGCGCGAGCATTTTGGATCGAATTGTCGCCTCATCCACCTTGTCGCCGAGATCGCCGGAAACCTTGCGGTAGACATCCTCGTCGCCGGCCTCCTCGAAGTCGGCCTTCACCACTTCGGCCGCATAGGCCGCAGCCGCATCGCCTTCGATCCCCATGATCTCGGCGGCCCACAACCCCAGCAGCCGGTTGCGCCGGGCCTCGGCCTTGAACTGCATCTCAGCGTCGTGGGCAAACTTGTTCTCGAATGCGTTCTCGCGATCGTCAAAGGTGCTCATGCAGGTATCCTCCCGGATTGAATGTGAAGCGTTTCCGCCCATATGCGTGCTGACACCCCGCAACACAAGTCTGCGCTTGCTTGCAGCGTGGGGGGGCTTGCTCTATGACGAGCGCGACGCAGGCGGCATTGGCCTGAATCCTCATCCGTTAGGTGTGCCCATGGCGCGACGCAAGAAAATCTACGAAGGCAAGGCGAAGATCCTGTACGAAGGCCCCGAACCCGGTACCATCGTTCAGTACTTCAAGGACGACGCGACGGCCTTCAACGCCGAGAAGAAGGCGGTTTTCGACGGAAAGGGCGTGTTGAACAACCGCCTCAGCGAGTTCTTCATGACCGGTCTGCAGCAGATCGGCGTGCCGACGCATTTCATCCGCCGCCTGAACATGCGCGAACAGCTCGTGCGCTCGGTCGAGATCATTCCGCTCGAGGTGATCGTGCGCAACTATGCCGCAGGGTCGATGGCGAAGCGGCTGGGCATCGAGGAGGGCATGCAACTGCCCCGGCCCATCGTCGAATATTGCTACAAGAACGACGAGCTGGGCGATCCTCTCGTGACCGAAGAGCATATCGCGGCCTTCGGCTGGGCCAGCCAGCAGGACATGGACGACATCCTGAGCCTCGCGCTCAGGGTCAACGATTTCCTCTCCGGCGTCATGATGGCCGTCGGGATCCGCCTCGTCGATTTCAAGATAGAGGTCGGGCGCGTCTATGACGGCGATTTCCAGCGCCTCGTGGTGGCCGACGAGATCAGTCCGGACAGCTGCCGGCTCTGGGACATCGAAACCGGGCGCAAGCTCGACAAGGATGTCTTCCGCCGCGATCTGGGCAGCCTGACCGACGCCTATACCGAGGTCGCGCGGCGGCTTGGGGTGATGCCCAAGACCACGAGCAACATCACCAAGCCGACGCTGATCAATTGACTGCGGCCGGCCGGGATCATCATTCTGGACGACAAGAGACGGGCGAGGCGAAGATGA
This sequence comes from Sulfitobacter sp. LCG007, assembly GCF_040801785.1. NCBI lineage: Bacteria > Pseudomonadati > Pseudomonadota > Alphaproteobacteria > Rhodobacterales > Roseobacteraceae > Roseobacteraceae bacterium LCG007. The sequence goes on from NZ_CP161805.1 coordinate 1,577,325, forward strand.
AGGCACGGGTGCAGGTCATGTTGAAGGCCGGGGTGCTCGACCCCCAGGGCGAGGCCGTACGCCACGCGCTCGGGGCGATGGGGTTCGACGGCGTCAGGGGCGTGCGTCAGGGAAAGCTGATCGAGCTCGACCTCGCGGACGGGACCAGCGAGGCCGACGTAACCGAGATGTGCGAGAAGCTGCTCGCCAATACGGTGATCGAATCCTACAAGGTGGAGATGGCCTGATGCATGCGGCGGTCGTCGTATTCCCGGGATCCAACTGCGATCGTGATCTCGCGGTCGCCTTCGATGCCGCCGGCGCGAAGGTCACGATGGTCTGGCACAAGGACACGCACCTGCCGGACGGCGTCGACATCGTCGGCATTCCTGGCGGGTTCTCCTACGGGGATTATCTGCGCTGCGGCGCGATCGCCGCGAAATCTCCGATCTGCGGGTCGATCGTGGCACATGCCGACCGTGGCGGCTATGTCCTGGGCGTCTGCAACGGCTTCCAGGTGCTTACCGAAACGGGCCTTCTGCCGGGAGCGCTGCTGCGCAACGCCGGACTCAAGTACATCTGCCGGACGGTTGGCCTCAGGGTTGAAACGACGGCAACCGATTTCACGCGTGAATACGAGCGGGGCGCGGTGATCGACATCCCCATCGCCCATCACGACGGAAACTACTTCGCCGACGCCGACACGATCGCGCGGCTGAGGGACGAGGATCGCGTCGCATTCACCTATACCGAAAACCCGAACGGCGCGCAGGCGGATATCGCCGGAATCCTGTCGGAGAACCGGCGCGTGCTGGGCATGATGCCGCACCCCGAACGCGCGGCGGACGCAGGCCATGGTGGAACGGACGGGCAGGCGCTCTTTCGCGCACTGGCAGGGTCGCTGACACCCGCGTGACTTGAGCGCGGGCGGCACGGGGCGTAGATTGTCGCAATGAACGGCGGCGGTCCCAACGAGCGAAAGACATTGAAGATGAACTGGCGCGTCCGTACCGCGCTGGCTTTGCTGTTGGTGCTTGCGGTTGCGACGGTATACGTGACCAACCGGCTGCTCACGGACCGTTTCACCGAAAGCACACGGACTAGGGCCGAACTTCGCCTTGCGCTCTACAGCGGCAACCTGCTGTCCGAATTGCGCCAGAGCGCCATTGTCCCGCAGCTTCTCGCGCGCGATCCCTCGCTGATCCAGGCTCTGAACACCGCCGACTACACGGCCTCCACGCGGCGGCTGATTTCCTTCGTGGAGGAAATCGGCGCGGCGTCGCTGATCCTCATGGACGTGGACGGGCGCACGGTTGCCGCGACGGACCGCAACCGGCTGGGTTCGCTTCACAAGGCATCGAGCTTCTTCGTCGAGGCGATACGGTCGAACGCAACCGTGTTTTCGGTGGAAGAGCGCGAGGGCGGGGGCTTCGGCTTCTACTACTCGCGGAGGGTGCAGAACGGATCGGATGTCCTCGGGGTCATCGCGGTCGAGGTCGACCTTCAGAAGTTCGAGCGCGCCTGGGCCGGCATCTCGGATGCGGTGATCGTGACGGACAGCACGGGGGCCATCATCCTGACGACCGAACCGCGCTGGCGGGGGCGCACGGAAGAGGAGGCGCTGGCGCGCCAGACACCGCGCAACGCCATCGAGCGGGCGATACAGGCGACCGCCGACTGGACGGCCCTGCCGCCGGACGCCTACCTGCAGGGCGAGGCGGTGATGCGTCTCGAGAACCGCATTCCCTTCCGCGGCTGGCGGATGACATCCTTCACGACCTATGCCTCGGTTCGCGAAAGGGTGAATGGCGTCCTCGCGCTCGAGATCATGGGATTCGCGCTGCTGCTGGCGCTCAGCTTCTACGCGCTGAACCGGCGCACGACCGTTCGCATGGCGCTGTTCCAGCGCGAATCCGCCGAGCTTCGGGCGCTCAACCTCGCGCTTCAGCGTGAAATCGCCGAGCGCAAGCGGGTGCAGGAGACGCTTGCCGTGGCCGAGCAGACGCTCGAGCAGTCGAGCAAGCTTGCCGCCCTCGGCGAGATGTCGGCGGCGGTCAGCCACGAACTGAACCAGCCGCTCGCGGCGATGAAGACCTATCTGGCGGGCGCGCGGCTGCTCTTGAAGCGGAACCGGCCCGAAGAGGCGCTGTCTTCCTTCGGGCGGATCGACGACCTGATCGAGCGCATGGGCGCGATTACGCGGCAGTTGAAGTCCTATGCCCGCAAGGGCGCCGAGGCATTTTCACCGCTCGACATGAAGGAGGCGCTTGCGTCGTCGCTGTCGATGATGGAGCCGCAACTGCGCCAGCGGCAGGTCCAGATCACCCGCATCGTGCCGGACGCGCCGGTGCGCGTGATGGGGGACCGTCTGCGTATCGAGCAGGTGATGGTGAACCTGCTGCGCAATGCCATCGACGCCACCAAGTCCGAACGCCATCCCAAGGTTGACATCATCCTTTCGGCAGGTGAGACGGCAACGCTGACCGTGCGGGACAACGGACCGGGGATCGAGGATCTCGACGCGCTGTTCGAACCGTTCTACACGACCAAGCAACCCGGTGACGGGGTGGGCCTCGGGCTCGCCATCTCGTCGGGAATCGTCAACGACCTCGGTGGCCGTCTGACGGCGCGCAATGGCCAGAACGGCGGCGCAGTCTTCGAAATGCAACTGCCCATCATGGGCGATGACCAAACTTCTCAAGCGGCGGAGTAAGCCATGACCCAGGCCATGAAAATCGCGATCGTGGACGACGAGCAGGACATGCGCCAGTCGATCAGCCAGTGGCTCGCGCTGTCGGGCTACGACACCGAGACCTTCGCCAGCGCCGAGGATGCGCTGAAGGTGCTGGGGCCAGAGTATCCCGGTATTGTAATCTCGGACATCAAGATGCCCGGCATGGACGGCATGCAGTTCCTCAAGAAGCTGATGGGCAACGATTCGGCCCTGCCGGTGATCATGATAACAGGGCATGGCGACGTGCCGATGGCGGTCGAGGCGATGCGCGTCGGTGCCTTCGACTTCCTCGAGAAGCCCTTCAATCCCGATCGCATGAGCGAACTGGCCAAGAAGGCGACCGTGGCCCGGCGGCTGGTGATGGACAACCGCGCCCTGCGGCGCGAGCTTTCGGACGGTTCCCAGCTGATGAAGAAGCTCATCGGTCAGAGCCCGGTCATGGAACGTCTGCGCGAGGACATCCTCGATCTGGGCCAGGCCGACGGGCATGTGCTGATCGAAGGCGAGACCGGAACCGGCAAGACCCTGGTGGCCCATGCGCTGCATGCGGTGGGATCGCGGGCCGGCAAGAAGTTCGTGCTTGTCAGCTGCAGCGCCTACGAGGAGGACGCCCTGTCGAAACGTCTTTTCGGTCCGATGCAGCCCGAGGACGCGCTGCTGCCGGCCGTCGAGGAGGCGCGCGGCGGCACCCTTGTGCTCGAGGATATCGAGGCGCTTTCGGAAACCTTGCAGGCGCGGCTTCTGAGCGTGATCAATGAACAGGGCACGCCCGCCGAGACGCGGATCGTCGCGATCTGCAACCTTCAGGAGGCCGGGCGCACCTGCGAGGACGCGCTGCGTCCCGACCTCTTCTATCGCCTGGCGGCGTTGCGCATCACCGTGCCGCCGCTGCGCCAGCGCGGCGAGGACATCCTCACGCTGTTCACGCGTCTGAGCGACCAGTTCGCCGAGGAATACGGATGCGATGCGCCGAAGGTATCGGCCCAGGAAGCCGCACAGCTTCTGCAGGCGCCCTGGCCGGGTAACGTTCGCCAGCTGATCAACGTCGCCGAGCGTGCCGTGCTGCAGTCGCGCCGCGGGTCCGGCACCATCGCCTCGCTGCTGATGTCGGACCATGACGAGATGAAGCCCGTGATGACGACCGAGGGCAAACCGCTCAAGGAATATGTCGAGGCTTTCGAACGCATGCTGATCGACAACACCATGCGCCGGCACAAGGGCTCGATCGTCTCGGTGATGGATGAGCTCTGCCTGCCGCGCCGCACGCTGAACGAGAAGATGGCGAAATACGCGCTGCAGCGGTCGGATTACCTTTGAGCCCGCTCGTGGGTCTGGTGCCCTGCGGCGGCGTATGGAGTGGGGTTTCGCGCACGGCGTGCGCCTGCCGGTTCGCGCGCAATTGATGCAACTTGCAGACCCGCATTGGAAATTTGGCATTGTAAAGCCTGCGCCTTCGCCATTATGTTATCCCCAGGGGCGTGTCGCCAATGCGCGTCACCGCTCCTACGGATTTGAATTTTCCAGGTCTTTCGCCGCGCCCATCGAGCCGGCGAGCGCCTCGAGAAGAAAGCCTGGTCCCTCGGGACCGCGAAATCGCCCGGAAAAGCCGATGCCGACCGGGCCCCGAATTGGCGCCCTGCGAGTTACGGGCGTCGGAGTTGAAACGCGATGATCCGCGCAGCGCGAAGCATGATGGATGACGGCCCCCTGGGTGCGCCAGTCTGTGACGATGCGCGCAGGACACCGCTCGGACAAGCCGCCCTTCACGGACATATCCTCCGACAAGAATCGGAACCCGTGCCGGGTGCCAAAGGACTACATGGCCAAGAAAATGCTAATAGACGCCACGCATGCGGAAGAGACCCGCGTGGTGGTGGTGGACGGAAACAAGGTAGAGGAATTCGACTTTGAATCCGAGAACAAGCGGCAGCTCGCCGGCAATATCTATCTCGCCAAGGTAACGCGGGTCGAACCCTCGCTTCAGGCGGCGTTCGTCGAATACGGCGGAAACCGGCACGGTTTCCTCGCCTTCTCCGAAATCCATCCCGACTATTACCAGATCCCCATCGCCGACCGTCAGGCGCTGATGGAGGAGGAGCGCGCCTACGCGGAGGCGCAGAAGGAAAGCGAGGACGACGACGAAAAGCCGAAGAAACGCGGCCGTTCGCGCAGCCGGTCCCGCAGCAAGGCAGCCGAAAGCACGAACGGAGATGCAACGGCGACCCGCGAGATCTCGGGGATGGAGACGGTCGACCTCGATGACGAGGACGAGGGGCTGTCGCCGATGGAACGCGTCGGCGAAACCCCGGTCGAGGAATCGCTCGACGACGCGGGCGAGGGCGGTTCCGAAGCAGCGGACACCTCGGCCGGCGATGGGGATTCCGGCGCAGATGATGCGCATGAAGACGCGCATGACGATGGCGGGGACCACGACGAGGGTTCGGACGCCGCATCGCGCGACGACACCATCGAATCCGTGGCCGAAGAGGACGACTCCGAAGACCTGCGGCCGGCGCGCAAGCCGCGTCCGCGGCGCTACAAGATCCAGGAAGTCATCAAGGTCCGCCAGATCCTGCTGGTGCAGGTCGTCAAGGAAGAGCGCGGCAACAAGGGTGCGGCACTCACCACCTATCTCAGCCTCGCTGGCCGCTACTGCGTGCTGATGCCGAATACGGCGCGGGGCGGCGGCATCTCGCGCAAGATCACAAATGCTGCGGACCGCAAGAAGCTCAAGGAAATCGCCGCCGAGATCGACGTGCCCACAGGCGCGGGGCTGATCGTGCGCACCGCCGGTTCTCGCCGCACCAAGGCAGAGATCAAACGCGACTACGAATATCTCCAGCGGCTCTGGGAACAGATCCGCGAGCTGACGCTGAAATCCATCGCGCCGGCCAAGATCTACGAGGAAGGCGACCTCATCAAGCGCTCGATCCGCGACCTATACAATCGCGACATCGACGAAGTCATGGTCGAAGGCGAACGCGGCTACCGCAACGCCAAGGACTTCATGAAGATGATCATGCCGTCCCATTCCAAGAACGTGAAGCTTTACAGCGAGAGCCTGCCGCTGTTCGCGCGCTATCAGGTGGAAAGCTACCTCGCGGCCATGTTCAACCCGACCGTGCAGCTTCCCTCGGGCGGCTATATCGTGATCGGCGTGACCGAGGCGCTTGTGGCGATCGACGTCAACTCGGGCCGGGCGACGAAGGAAGGCTCGATCGAGCAGACCGCGCTCAAGACCAACCTCGAGGCCGCTGACGAGGTGGCGCGCCAGTTGCGTCTGCGTGACCTTGCCGGGCTGATCGTCATCGACTTCATCGACATGGACGAGCGCAAGAACAATGCGGCCGTCGAGAAGCGCATCAAGGACAAGCTCAAGACCGACCGGGCCCGCATCCAGATCGGGCGCATCTCGGGCTTCGGCCTCATGGAAATGTCGCGCCAGCGCCTGCGGCCCGGCATGATCGAGGCGACGACCCAGCCCTGCCGCGCCTGCCACGGCACGGGCCTGATCCGGTCGGACGACAACCTCGCGCTTTCCATCCTGCGTCAGATCGAGGAAGAGGGCACCCGCAAGCGGTCGCGCGAGGTGCTGGTGCGCGCGCCGGTGGGCATCGCCAACTTCCTGATGAACCAGAAGCGCGAACATATCGCCCATATCGAGGGCCGCTACGGCATGGCGATCCGGATCGAGGGCGATCCGTCGCTGATCAGCCCGGACTTCGCGCTCGAGAAGTTCAAGACCGCGACCCGCGCCGTTCCTGTTGCGACGGCCGTGGTGTCCGTGGACATGTCGCTTGAGGATCTCGACGAGGACATCGATGTCGATGAGACACCGGAGGCCGAGGAAGACGAGGCGCAGTCGACACAGCCGGAACCAAACGAGGGCGACAACGGGGACGACAAGCCCAAGCGCCGTCGCCGCCGCCGGCGTCGCGGACGGGGCAAATCGTCGGGTGGAGAAGGTCAGAACGGACATGAAAACAGTTCCGACGCCGATGCGGGGAACGACGATACGCGCGATGAGGCGCGGCAGACTGGCGAGAATGCCGCCGATACCGCTGAACCCGCCTCCGGCGAACCCGCCACCGGAGAGAGTTCGGCCGAGGTGACCGCCGACGCTGAAGAAGCGCCCGAGGCCGAAGCGGCGAAGAAGACGCGCAGCCGCAGCCGGTCGCGCAGCCGCAAGAAGACCGACCCCGAAGCCGACGCCAGCCCGGAGACCCCGAGCGATACCACCGCCGCTGCGGAAAGCGCCGGGGATCAGGGCGAGACGGCAGAAGCTCCGACTGAGGCGGAGGCGGAGGCGCCCCCGCCCAAGCCGAAGGCCACCCGCTCGCGCAGCCGCAAGAAAGCGCCCGAGCAGACGGCAGAGCCTACAACCGAAGAGTCGGCCGCTCCCGAGGCAGCCGCTCCCGAAGCAGCCGCGCAAACCGAAACGGCGGAACAGCCGGCGGAGCCGACTGCCGCTCAGCCCGAGCCCGAGCCGGAAACAGTGGCAGCCGCCCCGGAAGAGCCGGCCAAGCAGAAGCCCAAGCGGCGGGGCTGGTGGTCGCTCGGCGGCTGATCGGCCGGCAACGTGACGAAAACAGCGCAGGCCTTCGGGCCTGCGTTCCTGTTTCCGGCCTCAGCCCTTGCGGATGACGTAGGTCTGCACCGGCCCGTCGGTCTGTCCCGAAACCAGCGTGTGCCCCGCCTCGGCGCAGAAATGGGGAATGTCGATCACGGCAGCCGGATCGTCCGCGATCACGGTCAGCGCCTCTCCGCGAGCAAGACCCATCAGGCGCTTTCGCGCCTTGAGGACGGGCAGGGGGCACAGCAGCCCGGTCGCGTCGAGAAAGGCGGGATCGTCACTCATGGGATCATGGGATAGGCGCGATGTTTCAGCCTGTCCACAGGGATGTGACACGACCCCCGGTGACGCCGGTGCGACAATCGCCTAATCAGGCCTCATGTTCGGGATCGAGATCATCGACGCAAGCCTGCTGCCGGCGATGGCCGTCGCCCTTCTGGCAGGCGTCGTCAGCTTTCTCAGCCCCTGCGTCCTGCCCATCGTCCCGCCATATCTCGCCTACATGGGCGGCGTCACGCTGGGCGAGATGGAGGGGACATCCAGTGCCCGCCGGCGGGCCGCATTCGCCGCCTTCTGTTTCGTGCTGGGCCTTTCGACGGTCTTCCTGCTGCTGGGGTTCACCGCCTCGGCCTTCGGCGCATTCTTTCTCCGGAACCAGACGCTGTTCACTCAGGTTTCAGGTGTCGTCGTGATCGTTTTCGGCCTGCATTTCTTGGGGCTCTTCCGCATTCCCTTCCTAGACCGCGAGGCGCGGCTGGATGCGGGGGACCGGGGCGGCTCGAGCTTCGGGGCCTATGTGCTTGGCCTCGCATTCGCTTTCGGCTGGACACCGTGCATCGGGCCGCAGCTAGGCGCGATCCTGTCGCTTGCCGCTGCCGAAGGATCGGTCGGGCGCGGAACCCTCCTGCTTGGCCTCTACGCGCTTGGGCTGGGCATCCCGTTTCTGCTTGCCGCGATCTTCATCACCCGCGCCATGGGCCTGATGAACCGCCTCAAGCGCCATATGCGCATGATCGAGCGGGTCATGGGCGGGCTCCTCGTCCTTGTGGGGCTCGCGCTGCTCACCGGCGCCTTTACGACCTTCTCCTGGTGGCTGCTGGAGACCTTTCCGGTGCTATCCACTTTGGGGTGAATCGGTTTCCTTTCTGCTGCCTCCGGTTTAGTCTCGGACGATGGAACCGGAACGCGGCAGACTGGACGACGCTTCCCGGGTCAGGCGGCGGGGGGTGTTCCACCTTCCAGGCTTCGATCCGCATGGGCCGCGCGGCTACCGTGACCTCTACCGGACTGAAGCTTCGGCGCAGGCCCGCATTTCCGGCGATCACCTGACCCGATATTCCGTCCGCATCGCCGGAGCATGCGGCCAGGCGGTCACGGCGCGGGTCGATGGCGCGCAGACAGTCGTCGGCTTGGAAGTGCGGGACTTCTCCGATCCCGCCCTGATGGCGGCCCGGCGATCCATCACATGGGTAGATGTCATCGCCCCGTGGGACCGCTGCGCCGATGCGCTTTGCGACCCCGTCGCCGTGTGCGGTGTCGCATCCGCAATGCGGCGCTGGCTGCTGGCGATTTCCGCAGCCTTCAGCCGTACACTCAGCCCCAGGCATTGGCGCGCGCTGCGCTCGCGGTTCGTCCATCAGCATGTCCAGTATCCCAACGCCTTCGACCGCACCGGACGATATGACTGTTTCCGCCTCACTGCGCGGCCCCTGACCCTCGCCGCGCGTCATGCCGGACGGGCGAGTTCGCCCTTGTGCCTGAGGGTTCCCGTCAGCAAGTTCACGTCCCTCGCTCCATGAGCATCCCACCGAAACCGCCCGGCAGGCAGGGGGAAGTGTCGCTCTGGCGCCTTGCGCGCATGCTGAGGCGCGACATCCTTTCTGCGCTGCCAGAAAGGCTTTATCGCGCGCGCATGGCGGAGTTCCGGATGCCGTTCCTGCGCAGCTACCTTGTCAACGAGCCCGGACTTGCGCAGCTGGTGCTGAGGGAGCGGCCCGAACGCTTTCCCAGGTCGTCGCGCGTTGCGGCGGGGCTCGAACCGCTCCTCGGGGCGTCCGTGTTCTGTACCGACGGCGACAGATGGAAGCGCCAGCGCCGGATCGTGGACAAGGCCCTGGACCGGGGTCAGATCGAGGCGAGCCTGCCTGCGCTGCAGGCCGCGTCGGATGCCGCCGTGCGACGGCTTCTGTGCCGTGAGGGCGAAGCGGTCGATATCGAGGCGGAAGCGAGCCATGCTGCCGCCGATGCGATCTTCCGCACGATGTTTTCGCTGCCGATCGAAGATGCTCTCGCCCGGGAGGTTTTCGACGCCTTCCGCTGCTATCAGCGGTGCCAGCCGGTGTTGCGCCCCTTGGCTCTGCTTCCACTCCCCGGCTGGGTGCCGCGACCGGATCAGCGGCGGGCCCGGGCCGCGGCATCTCGGATCCGGGCTCTGATCGGAGGGCTGATCGGGACCCGGCTTCTGGAAATCGACGCCGGCTACGCGCCCGATGACCTCGGCACGCGGATGCTGAGCGCCAGCCATGCCGCGGCTGGCAGCGCAGACTCTGCGTCGGAGATGATCGATCAGGTGGCGACCTTCTTCCTCGCCTGTCACGAGACCAGCGCCTCGGCCCTTGCCTGGGCGCTGTATCTCATGGCCGAACACCCGGAATGGCAGGCACGCCTCGTGGCAGAGGCGGCGGCGTCGTCAGGCGTAGGGCTGAGGTCGGTCGGACGCCTGCGTATCGCCCGTGCGGTGTTCCGCGAGACCCTGCGGCTTTATCCTCCGGTCCCGATGATGTTGCGTGAAGCCTGCCATTCCGAGACCCTGCGGGGACGGCACGTGCCGCGGGGGTCGCAGATTGTGATCAGCCCCCGGCTGCTGCATCGGCACGAACGCTTCTGGACGGATCCCGATGGGTTCGATCCAAGCCGCTGGCTGGCGCAGAATGTGGCCGCGACGCGATGTCGTGAAGGTCAGGATGCCTACATGCCCTTCGGCCTCGGCCCCAGGACATGCCCGGGAACGGGTTTCGCGATGGTCGAGGGCCCGCTGATGCTTTCGGCGATCCTGGGCGCTGTCGAATTGCAGCCATTGCAGGGCAGGCGGCCGATGCCCGTCGCGCATCTTACCCTTCGGGCGCGGGACGGCATCCACCTCCGTCTGTCCCGAAGACGGGGGCTGTCTGCCGCTAACATGTACCAACATCCGGACAGCTGCAGTATCAAACAGCCGAGTGGAATCAGTGCGATGGAGTGAACATGAGCGATCTCGGCAAAATGCGGGACCAGATGCAATCAGGGCGGGGGTTCATCGCTGCGCTGGACCAGTCGGGAGGATCGACACCGAAGGCGCTCAGCCTCTACGGGGTGGAACAATCCGAGTATTCGGGTGACGAGGAAATGTTCGCGAAGATCCACGAAATGCGCGCGCGCATCATCCTGGCGGACGACTTCACCCAAGCCAAGGTCATCGGGGCAATCCTCTTCGAACGCACGATGAAGAACGAGATCAACGGCACGCCGGTGGCCGAACTGCTCTGGAAGGAGCGCGGGATCGTCCCGTTCCTGAAGATCGACAAGGGTCTCGAGGCCCAGGCGAACGGTGTGCAGCTGATGAAGCCGATCCCGGGACTTGCGGCGCTTCTCGAGGAGGCGGCAGGGAAGGCGATATTCGGCACCAAGGAGCGTTCGGTGATCCACGAGGCCGATGCGGATGGCATCCGCGCCATCGTGGCCCAGCAGTTCGAGGTCGGCATGGAGGTGCTTGCCGCGGGCCTGGTGCCGATCCTGGAACCCGAGGTGGACATCCATTCGCCGACAAAGGCCGAGGCCGAGGAGATGCTGAAATCCGAGATTTCCGCGCATCTCGACACACTTCCCGAGGGAGCGGAAGTGATGCTGAAGCTTACCATCCCGACGACGCCGGGACTCTATGACGCGCTGGCGGACGATCCGCGTGTTCTGCGTGTCCTGGCGCTTTCGGGGGGATATTCCACCGACGAGGCCTGCGAGAAGCTGGCGCATAACGGCAAGATGATCGCGAGCTTCAGCAGGGCGCTGGCGGAGGGGCTGAACGCGAAAATGTCCGATTCCGAGTTCAACGCGGTGCTGGGAAGCAATATCGACAAGATCTACCGCGCATCGGTGGCTTGAGCGGGACCCCGGAAAATTGCAATTTTCCGGGCCGTTTTCTTGGAAGAAAACGGATCACAGTACCCTGCGGACGGGCTCCTGATTGCAGAAGATGATCATCTGCCCGGCATTCTCGACGGCGCGATATCCGCGCCGCCGGAGCTCTGCCTCGAATGCGGCGCGACCCACGAACCGGTCTATGTCGCGGATGCTGCGGCGCACCACTCCGCCGTCCCGCGCGGCCTTCGAGCTGAATACGTGGCGCAGCCAGGCCTGGGGAGAGAGTGCTGCCGACAGAGACTCGTTCATGTCGCGAGGCTAGACGTCGCGCGGTAAACGTGCCCTTAAGTTGCGCAGCACGTGCAGGCGGATGGCGGAGGCGAGCCCGCAGGATGTGCCCCGCGCCACGTCGATTTCCGCCACCAGCGCATTCAGCGCCATGTCGCGTTCGCCTGCCATTTCGCGCAGCGCCTGCCAGAATTCCGGCTCGAGCGAGATCGACGTTCGATGCCCCTTCAGGGTCACGGAGTGCTTGACCGGCCTGTCCGTCATGGCCGCCCGGTCATGTCTCGCGCTTGTGCGCCTCGAGATTGCGCGCGATCTGCTCGGCTCGCGCCTTCAGCGCTTCCTTCTGGGCCTTCGTCTGGCCGAATGTGACGGCGTTCTCCGCCGCGCGCGACTTGCGCGAGGACCGATCGCGATCCTTGCGCACCTTGTTGAGATTGATGGGCTTGGTCATCCGGGGTTTCCCTATCTAGGCCCGATCATCTGCTCCGGCCGCACCACGCGGTCGAAGGTTTCAGCGTCGACGAATCCGAGCGCGATGGCCTCCTCGCGCAGGGTCGTTCCGTTCTTGTGGGCCGTCTTGGCGACCTTGGTCGCGTTGTCATAGCCGATCGTCGGCGCGAGCGCCGTCACCAGCATGAGTGATTCATGCAGCAGCTTCTCGATGCGCGGCTCGTTGGCCTCGATGCCTGCGACCATGTTGTCGGTGAAGGCCGAGGCGCTGTCGCCCAGAAGCTGCATCGACTGCAGCACGTTGTAGCTCATCATAGGGTTGTAGACGTTGAGCTCGAAATGACCCTGGCTGCCGGCGAACCCGACCGCCGCATCGTTGCCCATCACATGGGCACAGACCATGGTCAGCGCCTCGGCCTGCGTCGGGTTCACCTTGCCCGGCATGATCGACGAGCCGGGCTCGTTCTCCGGCAGGATCAGTTCGCCAAGCCCGCAGCGGGGCCCCGAGCCCAGCAGGCGGATGTCATTGGCGATCTTGAAGAGCGAGGCGGCCACCGTCTTGAGCGCGCCCGAGAACATCACCATCGCGTCATGGGCTGCCAGCGCTTCGAACTTGTTCGGCGCGGTCACGAAGGGCAGGCCGGTGATCTCGGCCATGTTCTTCGCGACCATCTCGGCCCAGCCCTTTTGCGTGTTGAGCCCGGTGCCGACCGCGGTGCCGCCCTGCGCGAGCTCGTATATGTCGCCGAGGCAGGCCTCGACCCGCTCGATTCCCTTGCGGACCTGATGGGCGTAGCCGCCGAATTCCTGTCCCAGCGTCAGAGGCGTGGCATCCTGGGTATGGGTGCGCCCGATCTTGATGATGTCCCTGAAGGCCTCGGCCTTCACCTCGAGCGCCGCGGCGAGCTTTTCGAGCCCCGGCAGCAGGACGTCGCGTGCCTGCATGCCGATCGCGACATGCATCGCCGTGGGGAAGGTGTCGTTCGAGCTCTGACCCATGTTGACATGATCGTTGGGATGAACCGGCTTCTTCGAGCCCATCTCGCCGCCCATCATCTCGATGGCCCGATTCGAGATCACCTCGTTGGCGTTCATGTTCGACTGCGTGCCCGACCCGGTCTGCCAGACCACTAACGGAAAGTTGTCGTCGAACCTGCCGTCGATCACCTCGGATGCCGCCGCGACGATCGCGTCTCCCACCGCGGGCTCGATCGTGCCGAGTTCGAGGTTCGCCATGGCGCAAGCCTTCTTGATCACGCCGAGCGCGCGCACGATCGGGACCGGCTGCTTTTCCCAGCCGATGGGGAAGTTCAGGATCGAGCGCTGCGTCTGCGCGCCCCAGTACTTGTCGGCGGGAACCTCGAGCGGTCCGAAGCTGTCGGTCTCTGTGCGGGTGGCGGCCATCGTTCAGTCTCCCCAGAGGCAATTGCAGGCGTCGGTCAGCCTTTAGCGGGCCAGACAGGGGCACACAAGGATTTGAACGTTAACCTGCCCGAACCCGCGAAGAGGCGCAGGAGTGACGTGCAACTGCCGAAGCCGCGTAGTAGGCTGATCCGGCAACGTCATGCGTGTCGGCGATTGCCGTGAGGAGTAACAGGAATGCCCGTTCGAAAGACTGTCCGCCGCGCCGTCGCCGCCCTGTCGGGCAGCCTCATGTGGATCGCCTTGGCATTGGCCCCCGCGCTGGCCGACATCGCCCCTTTCGTGGGCGAGTACGCCGGTGAGGCGCAGGTGACAGATCCCGATGGCGAGACCTTCGAGAGGGACATGAGCGTGCAGATTTCAGAGACCCGCGACGGCTTTCAGGTCAACTGGACCTCGCGGACCTTTCGGGCGGACGGGCGTGTCAAGAACGCAAGCTATTCGATCAACTTCGTCCCGAGCGACCGTCCAGGGGTCTATGCCGCGGCCATGAAGCGCAACGTCTTCGGTCATGAGGTCCAGCTGGACCCGATGAAGGGCGAACCCTATGTCTGGGCGCGCATCGACGGAGACACGCTGACCGTCTATTCGCTCTATGTGGATGCAGACGGCGGGTACGAGCTGCAGCAATTCGACCGTTCCCTTGCAGAGGGCGGGCTGAACCTGGCGTTCAAGTCGATCCTCGACGGGGACATCCAGCGCACGGTCGAGACCTTCCTGGAATCGCAGACGCCGCGCTGACGGCTACTTGCGGAAGCTGTCGAGCGAGACGATTTCGGCATCCTTGCCCTTTTCGGCGCTCTTCTTCGCGGGCGCGGGCGAATTCTTGGGGGCACCGGGCGCGGGGGGCGCCAGTTTGGGCATCCGCTGCCTTGCGTCTTCCTCGCTCGGCGGTTGCGTCTCGAAGCGCAGGCCGAATTCCACCGACGGATCCACGAAGGTCTTTATGGCATCGTAGGGAATGTAAAGCGGCTCGGGCAGGTCGCCGAAGTTCAGCGTGATCGAGAAACCGTCCTCGCCGACCTCGAGCTTGTCATACCAGTGCTGCATCACGACCGTCATTTCGTCAGGGTAGCGATCCGACAACCAGTCTGCGAGCTCCGCGTCGGGATGGCTGGTGTCGAAGGTGATGAAGAAATGATGCGCACCCGGCAATCCGTTGCTGGCCACGTCGAGCAGGACCTTCCGGATAAGGCCGCGCATGGCTTCGTGCATCAGGTTGCCGTAATCTATGTTGCGGCTCATCGAGTTCCTTCGTGGCTTTGGCTGGACAGCGATATTCGTGGTCAGAGCATAGACGATTCCTCACACGAAGGAAGAGCAATGCCAAGACGGAATTCGCCGCTCAGACGAAGCTTGCCGCGAGGCCGCCAAGGGCCATGACGGTCAGGGTGAACCCGATCCCGCGATGCAGCCGCAGCAGCAGAACGGCAGCGAGAAGTGTCAGCAACCCGGCCCGCCAGTCGAGGCTCTCGAGGCGCGGCACCGTGAGGGCGAGACCGGGCGCCTGGGCCAGTTTCTCGAAAAGCACGTGCATGGCGAACCACAGGGCGAGATTGAGGATGACTCCGACGACGGCGGCGGTGATCGCATCGAGCGCACCCGAAAGGCGCGGACGGCGGGCGATGGCGTCGAGATAGGGTCCGGCGAGAAAGATCCAGAGAAAGCAGGGTATGAAGGTGACCCAGAGCGACAATGCCCCGGCCGCCAGGGCAAGACCGATGCCGCCCTCGATATGGCCCGCCAGCAGCGCCACGAATTCGGTCACGAGGATCAGGGGTCCGGGCGTGGTCTCGGCAAGGCCGAGGGCGTCGATCATCTGGTCGGTGCTGATCCATCCGTGGTCGGCAACCACGGTCTGGGCCATGTAGGCCAGCACGGCATAGGCGCCGCCGAATGTGACGACGGCAAGTTTCGAGAAGAACAGGCCGATCTGAAGCAGGAAAGCGCTGTCGAGCGCCCAGAGCAGCGCAAGTGGAGCGAGCCAGAGGCCACCCCAAAGCGCCAGCACCGGCAGGCTTCGGGCCAGAGAGACTGAACCGGTATCGACCGGGTCGGGCGTGCCTGTCGCCGCAGCGGCGCCGATGACGCCTGCGCACAGCACGATTAGGGGAAAGGGCAGGCCGAAGACGAAGAGTGCGACGAAGGCGAGCCCCGCCAGCACCCATGCCATTCGCGTCTTGAGCGCCCGGCGCGCGACCCTCAGCAGCGCCTCCAGAACGATCACGACGACTGCGCTCTTGATTCCGAGGAAGGCGGCCTGAACCAGAGGTACGCTGCCCCAGGCCGCATAGCAGAGCGCCAGGGCGAGGATCACCGCCGCGCCGGGGATCACGAACAGCAGCCCGGCCAGAAGCCCGCCGCCGACGCCGCGCAGACGCCAGCCCGCGTAGGTGGCAAGCTGCATGGCCTCCGGTCCGGGAAGTAGCATGCAGAGCGAGAGCGCGCGCAGGAAGGTCTCCTCGCTGAGCCATTTGCGCTCGTCCACGAGTTCGCGGTGCATCAGCGCGATCTGCGCGGCGGGTCCCCCGAACGAGTAGAGGCCGATGCGGCCGAAGACCCGGAAGAGTTCGGACCACGAATGCAGGGTCATGCCCGGCGGTCCGCCGGCCGATGGTGGCCCTCGTCCTGACCGTCGCGCGCCCGCATGGGCGCCTTCCCGCCCTCAACCGCACCGCAAGGATGGCGCATTGCGCAGGGCGGGCGCGGCAGCGGTCGTGGGGGGATTTCACCGGGGGCGGGCATGAGCATGAATCCCTTGGGTTGGCGGATACATGCGAACCTGGGCTGGCCCCTCACGGGGCGTTCGCGCGACGGACCCCATGACCGGGATCTTGCCGGTCGCAGGTCTTGAGTCAAGCGGGGAAAGTGCAGGCTTCTGTTGCCAGGTGCCTGCGAACCCCGCCTTACGCTGCTAGGCGCAAGGGCTTGATTTTCGATGTTTCGGACTGCTTACGCAGCCAGAGCCACCGGAGCACGATTGTCATTTGCAATTGTACTTTTCGGACCGATAACGGTGGTACCTCACCGGGACAAGGCAATCCCCTTTAGACGTTCGTCGATCCTGTTTCGGCCCCGTGATCCCCAAATGAAGGATGTTGGTGGAGCCGCCGGGTACCGCCCCCGGGTCCGATCCGCTTATTACGAGCGCTTTTATGTCCATAGTCCCGAAGGACGCCTCAGATATAGGTTGGGTGCGGCGTCATTGCAATCATGCTCTGCATCCGCGCCGACGCCCGAGCGCTAAACCAAAGTCATAGGCCAGGCGCACCCCGGGCGCATACACCTCAAGGCGGATGGCCAGTCGCCGCCGCCGTGTCCAGTCTGATGGCACGGACGCCGCTTCCGGTGCGCCCGTCCCCCCAAAGCCGGCGGAGCGCAACGCCGCCGGCACCCATCCAGGAGACATCACATGCTCAGATCCATCGCAACCGCGCTTGCCGCCGTCCTCGCGCTGTCAGGCGGCGCCATGGCGGCAGGCCAAGTCGAACTCAGCGACCAGAACACCGCCACGATACGCGAAAAGCTGACAACGGAAGGCTACGAGGTCGGCAAGATCAAGATCGAGGACGGCCTCTACGAAGCCTATGCCAAGAAGGACGGTCACAAGTACGAGATCTTCCTCGATGGCGACTTCGCCGTGGTCAGGACCGAACAGGACTGACGGCGGCGTGCGTGCGGCGGCTGAACTTTCCCCGGGATCGTCGCCGCCCGGTCAGCATTCGGGAGATCGTCATGCGAAGGATCAAGGTCTGGGACCCCGTGGTGCGGGTATTCCACTGGTCGCTTGTGCTTGCCTTCGGGGTGAACGCGCTGGTGATCGATGACGACACGAAGCTGCACCAGTGGATCGGCTGGACCGTGCTGATCCTTGTGGGTTGCCGCATCCTCTGGGGGTTCGTCGGTTCTGACCATGCACGCTTTTCCGACTTCCCTCCCAGTTTCGCGGATTCGCTTGACCAGCTGTCGGAAATGGCCAGCGGGCGCCGGACGGTGCATCTGGGGCATACACCGCTCGGCGCCTTTATGATCTACAACCTCATCCTGTCGCTACTTGTCGTCTGCCTCTCCGGCTGGCTGATGACGACGGACGCCTTCTGGGGCGAGGAATGGCCCGAGGCGTTGCACGAGCTGGCCGTGCACTGGGTGGAACTGTCGGTTCTCGCCCATGTCCTTGCGGTCGTCTTCGAAAGCCGGCGGCTTCGGATCAACCTTCCCCGCGCCATGGTGACCGGATACAAGGACATGCCCGACCCATAAGGCCGACTTTCAGCATATGATCCGAAGCGCTTCCCGGTCCGACCGACCGACCGCCTTCCTGGCGGGACTGATCCTGGTGCAGGGCTTCTGCGCGATCTTCTTCGTCGGCGACGTGATCACCGACATCGGTGCCTATGGTCCGGGCGCGGCGCTGGCGCTCGAGGCGGGCGCCGCACTGAGCCTTGTAGCGGCGATTGCCGTCGAGGCGCGCTACCTTCTGGCTCTGCTGCGCCGAAATGCCCACCTGGAACGCAGTGTCGCCGTCGCGAAGGCCGCGGTTCAGGATGTGATCGAAGCGCATTTCGACCAGTGGAGCCTGTCGCCTTCCGAGCGCGACGTGGCGACCTTCCTGGTGAAGGGTCTCTCGACGGCCGAGATCGCCGGCATGCGCGGCAGCGCGGAAGGCACGGTCAAGGCACAGCTGAACACCATCTACCGCAAGTCGGGCACTCGCAACCGCTCGGACCTGCTTGCCGTCATCATCGACAGCCTGATGGCCGGGCCCGACGCGCCGCCGCTCTGACGGCGCACCGAAGGTCCCGGGAGATTGTCACGCCCGCGCCATTCTGGCATTGCGAAGCCAACCAGTCTGACATCGCAAGAGTTTACCCGGGATGACGGCCATCGTGAGATCCGCACTCTGGATCGCCTTCTTCGCCGCCATCCTCGTGGCCTGGGTCGTGATGTATCTCCAGAGCACCGGCATGGGGCTCGACCTTCTCGGACGGCCCGGGCCCGCGGCGGAGGCGATGCGCAACATGAATCCGGGCATGGACATGGCGATGCCCATGGCCGAGTTCACACCGCTCTGGAGCATGTGGGCGATCATGATGGCGGCGATGATGCTGCCGACGCTCGTGCCGACCCTGCGCGCCTATGAGGACCTGATGGCAAGCACCGGCGCGTCCTTGCAGGGCCTGCTTGGCGTGCTCGGCGGGTATTCGGCCGTCTGGGCCGTCGCCGCCGGTCTGATCGCAGCGCTTCAACTCGGGCTTCTGCATGCGGGAGCCATCGACATGCTGGGCATCGCCCGCTCGCCCTATCTTGCCGGGCTGCTGCTGCTGGCGGCCGGGCTCTTCCAGTTCAGCCGGGGAAAGGAGATCTGCCACGGCGTCTGCCATTCCCCTGCGCTCTACTTCATCGCCCGCTGGCGGCCAGGTCCCGTCGGCGGCATGACGATGGGTGCCGGACTCGGGCTCTACTGCGCCGGCTGCTGCTGGGGGTTCATGGCGCTGGGATTCGCGGGCGGGGTCATGAACCTTGCCTGGATGGGGCTTGCAACGCTCTTCATGGTGATCGAGAAATTGCCGCAGGTGGGCCGGCTTGTGACGCGGCCCCTGGGCGTGGCACTTGTGCTTTCCGGGCTGTTCGTGATCGGATGGGCCTCAGTGACGGGAGGATAGCGATGGCCATCAACAGACGGGCGGACGCCGACAGGCTTGCGATCAGCCAGAGGATCGACAGCAGGATGGCGAACCCGCGCCGGCGGCAGTCGAGCCCCACCAGCTGGGCGATCCGCGGCGAGCTGTTCCTGAACTGCTCGTGCGAGGTATTCTGCCCCTGCGTGGTGAGCCTCGGGGCGCATCCTCCGACCGAAGGTCACTGCCACGCCTGGATGGCAATCGCCATCGACGAGGGCCACTACGAGGGCGAGGACCTGTCGGGTCTCAACATCGGCCTGCTCGTCGACATCCCGGGCCGCATGGGCGAAGGCAACTGGAAGGTTGCCGCCTATGTGGACGAGCGCGCGTCGGGCAAGGCCTATCATGGCATCCTGCAGATCTTCAGCGGAGCGGCGGGCGGCACCACGGGTCTGTTCACCATGCTGGTGAGCGAGATTATCGGGGCCGAACGCGCGCCGGTCGAGATCCTGCGCGACGGGCGCAAGCGGTCGATCCAGATCGGGCGGAAGATCCAGGGCGAGATCGAGCTCATCGCGGGCAAGGACGCCGAGCATCCGGTCATGGTGAGCAACTCGAAATACTGGATGGGCCCCGACATCATCGTGGCGAAGGGGCTCAAGAGCCGGGTGCGCGACTACGGCCGGGTCTGGGATTTCGGCGGCAAGTCGGCCGAGGTCTGTCCAATCGACTGGAAGGGCCCGGCCGCATGATCGATCCGGCATATGTCATCGCGATGGTGCGCTACAATGCCTGGCAGAATTCACAGCTCACGGCGATATTCGAAAGCATGAGCCTCGAGGAACTCACGGAGCAGCGCGGCGGTTTCTGGGGGTCGATCCTCGGAACGGCAAGCCACCTGGTCTGGGGCGACAGGATGTGGTTGTCGCGGTTCGATCCCAGGGTGGAAAGACCCGACAAGGGCCTCGGGGAAAGCGCGACGCTGTGCCGGACCGGCCCCGACTGGAGCGCGGCGCGGTTTCGTCTGGACGGCCAGCTGCGCCGCTGGGCCGAGGGTCTGAACGCGATCGACCTGAGGGGCGACATGACCTTCTTCTCCGGCGCGTTCGGTCGCGAGGTGACGACGCCGACGGCGATGAACGTGGTGCACATGTTCAACCATCAGACCCATCACCGGGGCCAGATCCATGCCATGCTGACCGCCGCCGGGCGCGAGGCGCCGGTCACGGATCTCTTCATCATGCCGGACATCGAAGACGCGGCCAGCGCCTGAGCGCGGCCGCCCGGAAAACAGAGTGTGCGTAGGCGGCAGGACGGCGCGGCACGCCACGCCAACAAGGGAGACAGAACATGTTCAGGGCACTCGTGGTCGAGAAGGACGAGGACAGCGGCAAGACCTCCGCGTCGGTGCAGGAGCTTGCGGAGTCGCAGCTTCCCGAGGCCGATGTGACGGTCGCGGTCGAGTATTCGACGGTCAACTACAAGGACGGGCTCTGCATCGGGCCGGGCGGGGGGCTCGTGCGCAAGTACCCGCATGTGCCTGGCATCGACTTCGCGGGTGTCGTCGAGACGTCCGGCGACGACCGCTACAAGCCGGGCGACAAGGTCGTGCTGACCGGCTGGCGTGTCGGCGAGGCGCATTGGGGCGGGTACGCGCAGAAGGCGCGGGTCAGGGCGGACTGGCTTGTGCCGCTGCCCGACGGCATCGATACCCGTCAGGCGATGGCGGTTGGAACGGCGGGCTTCACGGCGATGCTGGCTGTCATGGCGCTGGAGGATCACGGGCTTCAGCCCGGTCACGGGCCGGTACTGGTCACGGGCGCCGCCGGCGGCGTCGGATCCGTCGCCGTCGCGCTGCTGTCGGCCCTTGGCCACGAGGTCGCGGCGGTGACCGGGCGGCCCGAAACGGCGGAGTATCTGACCGACCTCGGCGCCACCCGGATCGTCCCGCGCGAGGAGCTTGCCGAGACCGTCAAGCGACCGCTCGAGACCGAGACTTGGGCCGGCTGCGTGGATGCCGTCGGCGGCCAGATGCTCGCGCGCGTTCTGGGGCAGATGAAATACGGCGCCTCGGTCGCGGCGGTGGGGCTTGCGGGCGGCACGGCGCTGCCTGCCACGGTGATCCCTTTCCTGTTGAGGGGCGTGAACCTGCTTGGCATCGATTCGGTGATGCAGCCCTACGAGAACCGCTTGCGGGCGTGGGAACGCATCGCGAAGGTGCTGCCGATGGACAAGCTCGACGCCATGGTGAGGACGGCGGCACTGGCGGATCTGCCCCGGCTCGGCCAGGAAATCCTGAAAGGGCAGGTGAAGGGTCGCGTCGTCATCGACGTGAACGCCTGAGCCGTGGGACGACAGCCCGGCTGTGCGGCTTGACCTTGCGGCGTGACCGAAGGACTGTCGGCGCATGATGCTGGATACCGAATTCGTCCGTTCGCAGTTTCCTGCCTTCAGCGTTCCCGCGCTGGAGGGTCAGGCATTCTTCGAGAACGCGGGAGGCTCGTACCCCTGCCGGCAGGTTGTCGACAGGCTCACGCGGTTTTACACCGAGCGCAAGGTTCAGCCATATGCCCCCTACGCGGCAAGCCGCATCGCAGGCGAAGAGATGGACGAGGCGCGCCGCCGCCTGTCCGCGCTGCTGGGGGTCGGAACCGACGAGCTGAGCTTTGGTCCCTCGACGACCCAGAACACCTATGTGCTGGCGCAGGCTTTCGCGGAACTGCTCGCGCCCGGCGAGGCCATCGTGGTCACGAACCAGGACCACGAGGCCAATTCGGGCCCTTGGCGGCGGCTTGAGGCGCGCGGCGTGCAGATCAGGGAGTGGTGCATCGACCCGGTGACCGGTCATCTCGATCCCGACGATCTGGAAGACCTGCTGGACGAAAGGGTGCGGCTGGTCTGCTTCCCGCATTGCTCGAACGTGGTGGGCGAGATCAATCCGGTGTCCGAGATCACGGCGCTGGCCCATGCCGCCGGCGCCTTCACCTGCGTCGACGGCGTCTCCTATGCTCCGCATGGCTTTCCCGATGTCGGTGCGCTCGGCTGCGACATCTATCTCTTTTCCGCCTACAAGACCTACGGGCCGCATCAGGGTCTGATGGTCGTGCGCCGAACGCTGGCAGAACTGTTGCCGAACCAGGGCCACTCGTTCAACGGAGAGACCCTCTACAAGCGCTTCACGCCCGCCGGACCGGATCACGCGCAGATCGCGGCCTGCGCGGGGATGGCGGATTACGTCGAGACGCTGCATGCCCACCACGGCGTGCCCGGCGAGGCGCCCGCCGAAAAGGCCGCCGCTGTCCACGATCTGATGCGCGCGCAGGAGGTCAGGCTGCTGCAGCCGCTGCTCGATGTCCTTGCGGGGCGCAATGACGTCCGGCTCATCGGGCCGTCGGACGCGGCACGCCGTGCGCCGACCGTGGCCGTCGCGCTGGATCGCCCCGCCGAAACCGTGGCCGCCGAGCTCGCAGACCATGGCATCATGGCGGGGGGCGGGGATTTCTATGCGCAGCGTCCGCTCGCCGCGATGGGCGTGGATCCCGCGCAGGGCGTGCTGCGTCTGAGCTTTACCCACTACACCTCTGCGGACGAGGTCGACCGGCTGATCGCCGCTCTCGACGCCGTGGTCTGAGGGCAGGCCGGGCGACCTGCGCCACTGCGCCGCCGAACGGTTCGCATGGGGCAATCGCCTTTGCCGTGCTTGATCGGCGCATCGCGCCGGATCAATCCGCTGGGTCAGGCGCACTTGATGTTGCCCGTCGCGCCCTATGTCCAATCGGCAGTTTCGGGATGGCGGGGGCCCGCCTGCCTCGAGTGAACGCGACCAGTGCCGGAGGCCTTCTTGACCGCACCTGCCATTGTCTGGTTCCGCCGCGACCTGCGTCTTTCCGACCATCGCGCGCTCGATGCAGCCTGTCGCCGTGGGGGTCCGGTTATCCCGGTCTTCATCCGCGACGACACCGTCACATCCCTCGGGATCGCGCCCCAGTGGCGGCTCGGTCTTGGCCTGGCTCATTTCGCCGAAAGCCTGAGCGAAAGGAACAGCAGGCTGATCCTGCGCAGCGGCGACGCCACCGAGGTGCTGCGCGACCTGATCGCCGAGACCGGCGCGACGGCAGTCTACTGGTCCCGGCTTTACGATCCGGCGTCGATCGCGCGCGATACCGCCGTCAAGGACGCGCTGAAGGAGGACGGTATCGAAGCCGAATCCTTCGACGGGCACCTGATGTTCGAACCCTGGACCGTCGAGACGGGGCAGGGCGGATATTACAAGGTCTACACGCCCTTCTGGCGCGCCGTGAAGGACCGGGAGGTTGCGACGCCCCTCCGGACTCCTCCGAAGTTTCCCGCGCCGGACTCGTGGCCTTGCGCCGAGACTCTTGAGGACTGGCGGCTCGGCAAGGGGATGCGGCGCGGCGCCGATGTCGTGCGACCCTACGTGCGCCTCGGAGAGCAGGCCGCGCAAGGCCGGCTCGGGGCCTTCATGGCGCACGCGATCGAGGATTACACGGACGCACGCGACCGCCCGGCCGAAGACGGCACATCCGGCCTGTCAGAGAACCTGTCGCTGGGCGAGATCAGCCCGGCGCAGTGCTGGCACGCGGGGATCCGCGCCCGCGAGGAGGGCAAGAAGGGGGCTGAGACCTGGTTGAAGGAACTGGTCTGGCGCGAATTCGCCTATCACCTCATGTATCACACGCCCCATATCCTCGATGCGAACTGGCGGCCCGAGTGGAAGAGCTTTCCCTGGCGCGATGATCGGCGCCTCAAGGAGGTAAGGGCCTGGGAGCGGGGGCGCACGGGTATAGAATTCGTCGATGCCGCCATGCGCGAGCTCTATGTCACCGGGCGCATGCACAACCGTGCCCGGATGATCGTCGCCAGCTATCTCTGCAAGCATCTGATGGTGCACTGGCGGGTGGGTCAGGCGTGGTTCGACAACCATCTGATCGACTGGGACCCCGCGTCGAACGCGCTCGGCTGGCAGTGGACGGCCGGGTCCGGGCCCGACGCCTCTCCCTACTTCCGGGTCTTCAATCCCGACACCCAGCGCGAGAAGTTCGATCCCCGGGGCGCCTATCTGGATCGCTGGATCGCGGAGGGACGCGAGGCGCCGTCAGATACCGCGCTCAGCTACTTCGACGCGATACCCGAAGGCTGGGGCCTTTCGCCGGAAGACAGCTATCCCGAGCCTGTCGTCGGTCTGGGCGAAGGGCGCAGCGCCGCACTCGAAGCATATGAAAACAGAAACTTTTGAAACCGTTGATCGACCTGCGCCGTATCACTAGCATTAACCATGGGGACAGGCGCCGATGGTGCCGGAAGTGAAGGTGGGTTGAGGATGATCCTGACGAGTACGGAGGGCCAGAGCGGCCTTCCAAGATATTTCGCGCGCGTGTTTGCGGCTGTATCGGAGATGGCGCGCGGGCAGGTGGATTTCCTGCTGCGGGACGGACGGCGGTTTCGGGCGCGAGGTCGTGCGCCGGGACCTGTCGCGGTGGTCGAGGTGCTGGACGATGACCTCTTCGCGCGCCTGATCCGCGAGGGCTATCTCGGCTTTGCGGACGCCTATCTGGACGGCTGGTGGAGCACGCCGGACCTTCAGGCGTTCATGGACCTGATCCATGCGGACAACGACGAACTCTACGACGGATTCTCCGGCATGGCGCTGGCACGCGGCTACGAGCGGCTGCGGTTCTGGCTCAAGGGCAACAGCCGAGGCCAGGCGCGGCGCAACATCCGCCATCACTACGATCTGGGGAACGCGTTCTACGGGCTCTGGCTCGACGATACGATGACCTATTCCTCGGCCCTTTTCGAGACGGGTCAGGAAAGTCTCGAGGCTGCACAGACCGCGAAATACGCGCAGATGGTCGACCAGATCGGCGCGCAGCCCGGCGATCATATCCTCGAGATCGGCTGCGGCTGGGGCGGCTTCGCGGAATATGCCGCCCGCGAGCGCGGGCTGAAGGTGACGGGGCTTACGCTCAGCGAGGAACAGTACAATTACGCCACTCAGCGCATCGCGCGGGCCGGTCTGTCGGATCTTGTCACCTTCCGGCTGGAGGATTACCGCGACGTCCGTGGCAGCTTCGACGGGATCGCCTCCATCGAGATGTTCGAGGCGGTCGGCGAACGCTACTGGCCGGTGTATTTCCGGACCGTATCGGAGCGGCTCAAGCCCGGGCGGGCGGCGACCTTGCAGATCATCACTGTCCGGCATGACCGGTGGGAGATCTATCGCAAGGGCGTGGATTTCATCCAGAAGCACATCTTCCCGGGCGGCATGCTGCCAAGCCCGGTGGTGCTGCGCGACCAGATACGCTCGGCTGGACTGGCGGTGGAGCGTTCGGTGGAATTCGGGCAGAGCTATGCGATCACGCTCAAGCGCTGGCATGAAAGCTTCAACGACCGATGGGACCGTATCAGCGCGCTGGGTTTCGATGACCGGTTCCGGCGGATGTGGAACATGTACCTCACATCCTGCGCAGCGGGCTTCGAGAGCGGATCGTCCGACGTGACTCAGATCACGGTGCGCAAGCCGGCCTGACATACCTGATTGAAGTCCGGGTGCATCCAGTCTCGCCGCTGGTCGGTCGATGAACGCTCGGAGCGCGGGGATGGACCTGCACGGTGTCCCCGCGCCCTGACGTCGCTGGATTTACGCGGGACCCCGTCTGCCGCGGCTGTATGGCGTTCCTCCGCCGGGATCGTTCCGTCGGATGCGGGGTCCGGATACTAGGCCGCCCGGGAGGGTGCACTGCGATCGGCGGGCGGGTTGGCGGCTTGCGCTACGAGGAACCGTGCGACGGTCTGAGACAGGCGCGCCTCGAGGTCCGAGAGGTTCTCGGTCAGATCGAGGTTGCCGTGCGCGAGGGTCGAGTTGGCCTGCGCGAGATTGTCGAGCGTCGCGATGGCGGCGCAGATCCTTTCGACGCCCTGCGCCTGCTCGGTCCCCACAGAAAGGACCTCCTCGATCACCTCGGCGATCGCTTCGAGCTTCTCGCGGATCTCATTGATGAAGTCGCCCGTCTCACGCACGTTCTGTCCACCCTCGCCGATGCTGTTGACGCTTTCGAGGATAAGCGTGCCGATCCTGTTGGAGGCGTCTGCGCAGCGGATGGCGAGGCCGCGCACTTCTGAGGCTACGACCGAAAAGCCCTTGCCGGCCTCGCCCGCACGCGCCGCTTCGATCGAGGCATTGACGGCAAGGAGATTGGTCTGGAAGGCGATCTCGTCGATGGTCGAGATGATCTTCTCCATTTCGGACGCCGCGGACTCGATCCGACCCATCGTTTCCGTCGCCGCGCCCGCCGCTTGCTGGCATTCCCGGCTCTTGCTTTCAAGCAAGAGCATCAGCTGCCGGCAGCGCCCGAGATTTTCGGCGTTTCCGGTGATGCTGGTCGAAAGCTGGCTTGTCGCGGATGCGCTTTGCCCCGCCGTTCGCGCCTGATCCTCCGAGCGCCCCGTGAGCTCGGTCGAACTGCCGCGGAGTGCCTGCGTGGCCGAACGCACCTGTCCGACTTCCTGCGCGATGCCTTCGAACGCGGACTGCAGGCGGTCGAGCGAGGTGTTGGTCGCGGCGCTTATCTCGGCGAACATGCCAAGGTAGGTATCGGGCATGCGTTCGTCGAGCCGGCCGTCGGCGACGGCCGCCATGATCCGGCCGAAGTCGGTCAGGGCCGCTTCGGTCATGGAAGCGATCTTGTTGATGCCTTCGGCGACTTCCGGCCATGCGCCTTCAAGCCCGTCAACCGGCATGCGCCTCGAAAATATGCCGGCCGAGCAGGCAAGAACCGTGTCCTGCAAGGCGATTACCCCGCGTTCCTGTGCGGCGGCTTCGGCGCGCTGCCTTTCAAGCAATTCTGCATCGTGCTTTCGCTGCGCCTCGACCACGCGCTCCGAGACGTCCAGGATCTGGTTCACGCCCTCGCCAAGCGTCAGCGCCGCGTCGCTGAGGTTGTCGAGCTCAAGGCGCCCATCGAAGACACCGCCCGACACCTTCTTGCAGATCCGTCGTATCCCGTCGGCCGCGCGCACCTCGAGCTTTGCCTGAAGGCGCTGGCTGTTCCGTCGATCCACCTCGGCCCTGCGGAAGCGTTCGAGCGCGCCGGTGATCTTCGACATGTCCGATTGCGGCGCCTGAACCACGGGCGTGTCGATGTCACCCTCCGCCATGGCCTCGACCCGTTCGGCGGTGGACCGCAATGCCTTGGCGGTGATCCGCGCCAGAAAACCGGCCACGGCGCCGTAGATGGCCATGATCCCGGCCAGTTGCAGCAGGCCCGACAGGAGCACGCGATTGGCTTCTTCGACGGCAGCGGACATATGCGCGGAGATCTCGGCCGCGCCCGCGTCCTCGATTTCCTTGTAGATGTCGATCACCCCGGTAATGGTCGCGAACCAGGTTTCCGGAGAGACGGCGCTGATCCGCGCCCCGTCGCCAGAGGCGATCAGCGCCCGCAGTTCCTCGACCTCCTGCGCTTCCGGAGACGCCTTCATCGCTGCGATCCTGTCGAGAATGGCCGGCGAGGCGATGCCGCCGTAGATCGAGGTCAGCGTGGCTTCCTCGTTCATGAGGCTCTGGAAACGGGCGTCGATATTCGGCGGGAAAGGACCTTGGGTCGTCTGCGCCTCGGCGAACCCGGCGGCGCCGGTGGCCCTTTCGAGCCCGAGAACGTCCTTGGCGGTCATGAGGATGGAATGCCGCTGCACCGCCCGGGCGGCGTCGGAATGGGAAATGTGGCGGCCGATTTCGGGCAGCAGTGCGATGGCGCCGCGATTGAGCGCCGTCAGCGCGCCCACCGCGTCGGGAAGGGCAATGTCCAGTGCGTCGACGCGGCCGCGCAGATCGGGCAGGGCGTCTATCCTGCCCAGAACCTCCGCCATCGCGGCGTCGAGCTTCTCCGCGACCGTATGCTTTGCGCGCAAGTCGGCGATGGCCATGCGGAAGGCTTCGATCGCGCCATCCAGCTTGAGTCGCTGTTCGGGAAGCGCGTCGGCGAAATTCACGCCGCCACTGGAAATGAAACCCGCGCTCGCGCCACGCTCTTTCTGGACCTCATGGGTCATCTGGCCGATGGAAAGCGAGATCGTTGTGAGAAGCGCGTCGTTATGGAGCGTCTGACGTACCTGCAGCTGGCGCGCGATCTGCGTTCCGCCATAGACCGCGACCGCGGCAAGTCCCAGAAGGGCGAGAATGCCCATGGCGCGGGAAACGGCGATGCGTCGGATGTTCATTCGATGGCTCCCGTGGCACTGCAGCCCCACCGGCCTAACCGCAAATCGTCAACGAAGGCTCAATAACCGGGGTGATGCGCTACCGGATGTGGGCATCGCCATAAAATCGCCGGAAATCATTGACAATCTGGGCGTGTGAGACGGATTGATCAGGGACAAGGACCATGCCCGACGCCGCCAGACTGATTGCCGCGCTCTGCGTCGGGCTGATCGGATTCGCCGTGTCTTTCGCGATCATGCCGCTGATGCCGGAAAGCACGTCGTTCGGGAACTTCATCTGGATCAACCTCGGGCTCGGAATGCTCGCGGGGTGGATCGTGATGGGCAAGCGGGCCGGACGCGGTATCGCCGCTGCCGTGAACAACGGGCTTGGCGGCGTTGCCGTGCTCGTGCTGTGGGGCCTTTTCGTCTACGCCTGCCATGAGATGTTCAACAAGGCCTTGGCGAACTGGTATCGCGATCCGTTCGATGCGGTGATCGCGATCTTCGAGCTGATGGCGGAGTACGGGCTGGTACTGGCGGATCCTGCGGTCTTGATGGTCCTCCTTGGCGGCGGTATCGTCGCGGGACTTCTAACAGAGCTGGCCTGGCGCAACTGGCGCTGAACCGGCGCAAATCTGCAGGGACGATCGTGACCAACGTCGTGTTCATGGGGACGATGCGGTACGTTCCGTTGCTGGAAGTGGTTGTCGGAAGGCTCGATCATCTCGCCCTCAGCGAGGTGCCGCTGCCGGGATATGTCTCGCGCCGGATCCGCCATGAGGACTATCCCGTGCTTCTTCCCGACGCAGGGCACTGCGCCACCGGGCTGATGGTCGAGGGTCTGACCGATGCGGACATGATGCGGGTGGTGTTCTACAACGCCTGTTTCGGATGTTCGCTGACCGAACTGCAGCTCGGAAGGGATACATCCGTCCTGTTCTTCCTGAGCGAACGCGAAGACCTCCGTCTGGCCGACGTATGGTCGCAGGACGTCTTCGAGCGGACCGGCGCGCAGATGACAACGCTCGCCGCGCAGGAGATCATGAGCTACATGGGCCGCAAGTCGCCGCAGCAGATCAACGCGATGTTTCCGATGATCAGGGCGCGCGCCGCCTCGCGTCTGCGCGCACGGTCGGCTGCGGGCACCGGTGGCAGCTTCCGGGGGCGGATCCAGATCGAACGGCGCGCGCGCGAATATGCGGAATTCTTCGCGCTCGACGCGTTCAAGCTGCGACATGAGCGCTTCGACGGCGCGATGAGCGCGGATCTGGACCGCGCGGTGTTCATCGCCGCGGACGCGGCGCTGGTGCTGCCCTACGATCCGGAACGCGACCGGGTCCTGCTGGTCGAGCAGTTCCGGATGGGGCCGCTGGCGCGCGACGACCGTCAGTGCTGGCAGTACGAGCCCATCGCGGGCCGCATCGACGCGGGAGAGACGCCCGCTGCCGCCGCGCTGCGCGAGGCGCGCGAGGAGGCGGGGCTCGACATCGCCAGGCTGATACCCATCGCGGAAACCTACCCGACGCCGGGAACCTCGTCGGAATACTACTATCTGTATCTGGGCATCGCCGCCCTGCCGGACGGCATCGGCGGTCATGGCGGTCTTGCGGCCGAGAACGAGGATATACGTTCCCATCTTATCGACTTCGAGGCGCTGATGGGGCTTTGCGATACAAGACAGGTCGTTAACGCCCCGCTGGTGATGGCGGCCTACTGGCTGGCAAGACACCGCGAGCGGCTGCGCGCCGAGGCTTGAGGTCGACCTTGCGCGCCGCTACAGGTTGGTGCGACCCCAGAGGAAGGCCGACCGATATGCATGTTGCGAGCGATCTTGCCGCTGCCATTGGAAACACGCCGCTGATCCGTCTCAACCGCGCCAGCGACGAGACCGGATGCGAGATCCTGGGCAAGGCGGAATTCATGAACCCCGGCCAGTCGGTCAAGGACCGTGCGGCGCTTCACATCATCCGTGACGCGGTCGAGCGCGGTGCGCTGCGGCCCGGGGGCACGGTGGTGGAAGGAACCGCCGGGAACACGGGCATCGGGCTCGCGCTTGTCGGGGCGTCGATGGGATTCCGGACGGTCATTGTCATTCCCGAGACGCAGAGCCAAGAGAAGAAGGACATGCTGCGTCTGGCGGGCGCCGAGCTCGTTCAGGTTCCGGCGGCACCCTATCGCAACCCGAACAACTTCGTGCGCTACTCCGAGCGCCTTGCGAACGAGCTGGCAAAGACCATCAACGAGGGTGTCCTCTGGGCCAACCAGTTCGACAACGTCGCCAACCGGCAGGCCCATGTCGAGGGAACCGGCCCCGAGATCTGGGACCAGACCGGGGGCAGGGTGGACGGCTTCATCTGCGCGGTGGGCTCCGGCGGGACGCTTGCGGGTGTCGCCATGGCGCTTCAGCCCAGGGGCGTGAAGATCGGGCTGGCCGACCCCGACGGCGCGGCGCTTTACAACTGGTACACGAAGGGCGAACTCACCATGACCGATGGCTCCTCGATCAACGAGGGGATCGGCCAGGCACGGATCACGAAGAACCTGGAAGGGCTGACGCCGGATTACTGCTACAACATCCACGACAGCGAGGCGCTTCCGATCGTCTTCGACCTCCTGCAACACGAGGGTCTCTGCCTTGGCGGCTCGTCCGGGATCAACATCGCGGGTGCGATGCGCATGGCGCGCGACATGGGGCCCGGACACACCATCGTGACGGTTCTTTGCGACTATGGCACGCGTTACCAGAGCAAGCTGTTCAATCCCGATTTTCTCCGCGAGAAGGGGCTACCGACGCCGGAATGGCTGACCGAGTCCCCGGCCTCCATTCCCGGCGTTTTCGAAGACGTATGAAGATGTCGGTCCGGCGGGCGCTGGCGGTTCTGCTGCTGGCCGCCTGGGGGGCGGCCGCAATCGCTCAGACGGCGCCGCAAGAAGACGCGCCGGTTCAGGACCCGCCCTCCAGCGAGGCTGAAGGGCAGGCAGAACAGAGCGCCCCTGCAACCACGCTTCTGCCCCTGCGCGGCACGGCAGGAGATCCGGTCTGGGAGCAGCTTGCCACACGGGCGGAGCGGCTGATCGATGTCGGCGACGCGGCGAGCGCGCAGGCACTCGAATCCGTGCGCAGTCAGCTGGTGCCCTGGCGCGTCCGTTTCGCGCAGGCCCGTGATGCCAATTCCGAGCGTATCGAGACGCTCAGGGCACAGATCGATGCCCTCAAGCCGGACAACTCGCTCGGGGACGAGCAGACCGGAAGCTTCGAGCAGGCACCCGATATCGCCCAGCGTCGCGAGGCGCTTGAAGCGCAGCTCGCCGAGTTGCTGGCACCCGTGCAGGTCGCCGAAGCGGCCTATCGGCGCGCAAATGGCGCGATCGGCGAAATCGACAGGATCATCCGCCAGCAAAATGCCCGCAGGCTTCTGTCTTTGGGCCCATCGCCGCTCGCCCCGGGCAACTGGGCCACGGCAATTCAGGAAACGTCCAGTCTTGTCCGTAACCTGTCCGACAGTCGCGCCGAACTGATGAGGGACGGGCAGCTCGGCAAGGCCCGCGACAACCTGCCGGGCATCGTCTTTCTGCTCGCGGTGGCCGTCGTCTTCCTGTTCCGCGGTCCGGTCTGGGCCGACTCCGCCCTCGCCGCGCTGAATCGGTATGCCGGGCATGGTACGTCGGTGTGGACCTTCCTCGTCTCGCTCTTCCGCATCATCATTCCGCTCTCGGGTATCGTTGCGCTTGTATCGGCGCTGACGCTGTTCGAACTGCCGTCCGACGGGTTCGGCCGGTTCCTGCTGGCCATTCCGATCTGGGGCGCCATCCTGCTGGGCTTTCGCTGGCTCGCGGACCGGCTGTTCTCGAACGACAGTGAGCAGGCGCTGATCGCAATGCCGGAGAACCAGCGCGCGAAGGCCCATCTCTACTTCGTGATGCTGTCCTATCTCTTCGTGCTGCGCGGCGTGATGGAGCTGCTGAGCCAGATCGATCCGGTCTCGCCCGCGACCAAGGCGGTGGCAGCCTTTCCCGTCGTCGTGCTCAGCGGCGCCGCGCTTGCGGCACTCGGGCAGCTGCTGCGCAAGTTCGGAAACCGGTTGCTGACCGAAGCGGATGCGGACGGCCCCAGACTGCCCGCGCGCGTGCTGCAAAGTATCGGCACATCCGTGATCGTGGTGGCCGCGGTTGCCCCGGTGATGGCGGCGCTCGGATATGCCGAGGCCGGAAACGCGCTGCTTTATCCGACGATCATGACGCTGCTGCTGCTTGGGCTGCTTCTGGTGCTGCAGCGCTTCTTCGCGGATCTCTACGGCCTGCTCACCCGACAGGGCGCGCGGGCGCGCGATGCGCTGGCCCCGATCCTCATCGGCTTCATGCTCGCGATCCTGGCGTTGCCGGTGCTGGCGCTGATCTGGGGCGCGCGCATCGCGGACCTGACCGAGGTCTGGACCCGATTCCAGGCCGGTTTCACCATCGGTGAGACGACAATCTCGCCCGAGAACTTCCTGACCTTCCTGCTGGTCTTCGCGATCGGCTTCTCGCTGACGAGGCTGGTGCAGGGAACCATGCGCGGCCTCGTGCTGCCGCGCACGCGGCTTGACCTCGGCGGCCAGAACGCACTGGTGTCGGGGCTGGGCTATCTCGGCGTCTTTCTCGCCGGTCTCGCCGCTGTCACGACCGCGGGCATCGATCTTTCCGCGCTCGCCTTCGTCGCCGGCGCGCTGTCTCTCGGCGTCGGTTTCGGACTCCAGAACATTGTGTCGAACTTCGTCTCCGGGATCATCCTGCTGGTCGAACGCCCGATCTCCGAGGGCGACTGGATCGAGGTCGGCGGAGAGATGGGCTATGTCCGCGACATCTCGGTCCGTGCCACGCGGATCGAGACCTTCGACCGCACCGATGTCATCGTGCCCAATTCGGACCTCGTGTCCGGCCGTGTCACCAACTACACCCGGGGCAACACGGTCGGGCGCCTCATCGTGAAGATCGGCGTGGCCTATGGCAGCGACACGCGCAAGGTCGAGACGATCCTGCGCGAGATCGCCGAGGCCGAGCCGATGGTGCTTGCCAACCCGCCGCCCGCCATCGTCTTCGACAGCTTCGGCGACAGCGCCCTGAATTTCGAGATCCGGGCGATCCTGCGGGACGTGAACTGGATCCTGAGCGTCAAGACCAGCATCAATCACGCAATCGCCGAGCGCTTCAGGGAGGAGGGGATAGAGATTCCCTTCCCGCAGCGCGATCTCTGGTTGCGCAATGCCGCCGAACTCAAGGGAAACGAAAAGTGACACGCGAACTCTTCCGCGAGGACCCCTATCGGCACGACGCAACCGCGCGTGTGCGCGAGATCACGCCCGAAGGTGGCATCGTGCTGGATGAAACGGTCTTCTACCCCACCGGCGGCGGACAGCCGGGCGACAGCGGGCGGATCGAATGGTCCGGCGGTGCGATCGCCATCGCCACGGCGGTCCGGACGCCCTCGGGGGGTATCGCGCTGGTTCCGGCCGAGCCGGGCGATGTGCCGGGACCCGGAACCGTCGTCCGCCAGGCGCTGGACTGGAGCCGGCGGCACCGACACATGCGCGTTCACACCGCGCTGCACCTGCTGTCGGTCGTGCTTCCCTTCGGCGTCACCGGAGGGGCGATCTCCGCCACGCATGGACGGCTCGATTTCGACATGGCCGCCCTGCCGGACGACCGGGACGCCGTCGAGGAAGCGCTCAACGGGCTGGTCGCTCGGGATCTGAAAGTCGAGGAGCAGTGGATCAGCGAGGCCGAACTGGACGCCAATCCCGGCCTGGTCAAGACCATGGCCGTGCAGCCGCCGCGCGGGGCAGGGCGAATCCGCCTTGTGCGCATCGGGCCGGCTGACGACCCGCTGGACCTGCAGCCCTGCGGCGGCACCCATGTCGCGCGGCTGGGCGAGATCGGCGGCCTTCGCCTCGGCAAGATCGAGAACAAGGGCCGCACGAACCGGCGGGTCTACCTGCATCTGGATGGCTGAGGACGGCCCCAAAGCGCATGGACCGCACGTCGGGCCGATTCGGCGTCTCTCACGGCACAATCCCCTTGCGCTCCCGCGCCCGACCGGGCTACACCGCCGCGCACGGAGCGGTGGCCGAGTGGTCGAAGGCGCACGCCTGGAAAGTGTGTAGGCGGGAGACCGTCTCCAGGGTTCGAATCCCTGTCGCTCCGCCACTTGCCCCCGCGAAAGCGTTCTCCCGATCCGGAAACGGCCGAAATTTCCCGTGTTTTCAAAGGGGTTTGAGGGAGGGGCTGAACACCGCCGCTCTGTCCGTTGACCCAAAATCCGTTCTCTCGGCCGGTTATTCTCTGGACCTGATGACTGCGCCATTTGAGTAAACAGCTTGCAAGGCTCTGTAACGAAAAAGATTTTGCGCGCGGCACCTGAGCACTTCGACGCGAGCGGCGTTTGGTCGGACGGAACAGAAATCGAACACTCTTTGAAAAAATCGGCAAGTGAAAGAATGGACTGCTCCGTCAAGTTCCGTTCACGAAAGCCTATCTTCGCGAGGCAGATTGCTCATCAGAAGCCGCTAAAGGCTCTTGGCAAGCGCTTCAGCAAAGCGCTTCAAGCCGCTCCGCTCTGAGATACGACAAACACCAAGTTCAACTGCCCGGATGAGTACACCGTCTGCTACAGCCCTTGCAAATTCTGCTGCATGTCCGACCTCGTAGTGAGAGGAAGGCGCGTCGTCCACTGATCGCGGATAGACCAGCACAACCTCGAAAATCCCCGTTGCGCGCGAGAAAGCCAAAGACTCATAGATATCGGCATTGGAAATCGAAGTAGAAGAGCGATCCACATGCCCTTTGTATTTTGCGTCCACGATGACCCGGCGCGAACCAGTGGTATTGGAAATCGTGACAATCGCGTCGGGAACGACGTTGAGCACCCTGACTGCCCCATCCTGCGTTCTCGTCCCAAGCCTATTCGGTGACTGGAGCAGCACATTCTTGGGTAAGAGTGCATTGCGGAGAGATAACGACACGAGCTGCTCCCAAACCTGCCATGTCTGCATGACGTAGCCTGGCGCAAGAGCATTCTTGGGATCATAGGCGCCGCCAAGACCCCGCAGGATGTCGAGAGAAAGATCAAATGTTGGTTGCCAAGCGCGCGAACGGCTCGGCAGCCGTCGATCCTGTAGACGTGATGGCCTCAGTTGATGCGGCAGATGTTGCGCAAGACGCTCGAGTCGCACGCGGGTTTCGACGTCGGGAACAATGGGCGCGAGGCCTGGCGCAGCCGCCCTGATTACCGCGTTGTAGGGATTTTCACGGGTGAACGACGTCACCGATTGCGGAAAGCCTTCCTCTGTTGGAACAGACAACTCCTCGGGGTCAAAATCCCCTTCAATGGCAAACTCGCTGTGGGACAAGCGGCGATAGGTTCGCAGCGGTCTACGCTGGTTCTTCCAGTACATCTCGATCAGAGAGCGCCCGATCAGCGTCGCAAGATCAGATGTCGCGCGGGCCGATGATTTCAGTCCCTCGTTGTCGAGTAGCCGCCCATGATGTGAAAGCGTGGCCAAGAGGAAGAAATCTTCACGCCATCCGGGTGCATTGCCGAGAAATTTAGGCGCAATTTCAAGTTCAAGACCTGGCGCCAGGACAATCAAACCCGCCACGTTCTGAAACTGATAGCGGTCGGCATTAATGGATAGCGGAACGCTCTCCAGTCCGAGGATCCCGCGCACACGGTCTCCGGAACGAAGCAAAAGTTCGCGCGCGGTGGACGCCGAGACCTCGGCACGCTTGGCAATTTCCTCGTGGAGAGCCGAAGGCTTCGCATACTCAACAGCTGTGAAGCGCTGCCATGGGCGCATGACGACTAAACAGCCTTTTGGGACAGGGCGACGAACAGATCATAAACCTG
Source organism: Sulfitobacter sp. LCG007 (assembly GCF_040801785.1). Taxonomy (NCBI): domain Bacteria; kingdom Pseudomonadati; phylum Pseudomonadota; class Alphaproteobacteria; order Rhodobacterales; family Roseobacteraceae; species Roseobacteraceae bacterium LCG007. Next base: position 1,613,612 of record NZ_CP161805.1, read on the forward strand.
CGAAGCATCAATGCTCACCGGACCATTGATCATGGCACGGGGTGCATCCCCGAAGGACGTCTCTTCCAAGCTGTAGGGGTTTCCGGCAATGCCGCGATCTGCGTTCAAGACGATGGCGGTTCCACGTACGTCACCGAAGAACGCTTCATCGATGTGATTTTTGACCGTCCGCCATGCTGTCGCAAAATGGGCAAGAGCGTCAGACACGTTTGAGGGCTTGGCGTTGTTGGCCATGAGCACTCCGTGACCAATCCTGAATTCTGGCCCTCGTCCGAGCGCAATTCTTTGGTTTATCGCGTCAAAAGCCTGAATAGCAGCCTCGCTCACATCGCCTGCGGAACTTGGGCTCGGCGGCAAACTTGCCATCGGTGTCGCGGCAACACCGAAATGAACCCGCAAAACCGAAGACTTGGGTTCCAGATTGAAAGGAGCCCAACGCCGAAGGAAGGCTACATCCAGCGGCTCGACCGAGACATCCGCCTGGTTCATTGCTGCAAGAATGTAGAGCCGCGATGGAAAAGCATACTCGATCAGATCACCGTCCACCGGATTGATCAGATCGAAGAACTGTGTTGCAGCCGTCCGCTTGCCGTCCGGCGCAAGGCGCTTATCGGATTCGATGGCCACGATAGCTCCGCCGAATACTTGCACGGTCGGGCCGCGGTTAATCTCATCGATAATGAGGAGCGCCGCGCTATCCGGCTGCTTTGCATACTCACTGGCACGGTAGAGAATGCCTTCGGTAATTCTGAACGTGCCCGGCGGCGTGCCGACGCGGACGTCAGGCATCACGCCTGTCAGGAAATCCCGGTACTTGCTGGACTGATGAAGAACGCAGCGAAAGACTTTCCGGTTGGCGGACGTCCCGATTGCACCCGGCAGGGTTGTCGTGGGCGTTGGCGGGATGGGGACTGGTGCACCTGGTTGATGCGTCGGTGTGCTGGAGTGCCCTTTGGCTTCAAAGAGGCTCGCAACCTCGCTCAGCAGCATGGACTTGCCCGTGCCCGGCGGCCCCGCAAGCAGGACGTTGCGGCGGTTCTCAAGCAGGTCCAGAATGTCGTTGGCGTCAGCCATGTGGGTATTGCTCTTTTGCTACCAAGTCTAAAAAGGCTGACTTGCACCCGTCGTCGAACCAATCCTGCGCAAACTTCTTGATCTTCGGGTCCCAGTTTTGGGTAAGAAGGCTCGTCTCGGTTGTGAAATACAGCCAAATATCTCCATTGGCTTGCTGGAACATCATGAACACCGAACGACCGCCATTGGGATCATTTTGGATCAAGCCATCAAGAGCAAACTCGGAGATGCGTGCTATTCGGCATTCATTCGGGCGCGCGTCTGTGGCAGGCCATATCTCCATCGTGGCGCTCTTATCGCCAGTCGGCTCATGCCAAGTGACCGTGCCACTCAGAACCTCGATTTGAGACGTGACCCCTTTTGCCTTGCGGGTCTTGGTCGTCTTGTTCGGGAACATGCGCCGAAAAAAAGGCAAGAACTCGGTTTCCGGCCGAAAACGCAGATCGCGAGCGCCGCCGCCGCTGTCCGCGTCATTTGACTTGGCGATAAACTTCCGGCGATCTCCGTCTTCGATATTTTGAAGGAGAACCCGCTCAATAGTCTGCGAACTACTGCTCACCGCACAACCTCGTTGGATTTTTCTCGAATATTGCTGACGAACTCGGAGCTGACATAGGGTATTGCGCCGAGTTTGCGCGCGCGCTCTACACGCTGGGCGATTTGTTCATTTCCCGCTTCTGCGTTCCGGAGCCAGGCCGAAAGCAGGACGTCTTCTGTGATGGTGGACGATGTCTCGCCCTGTATTGCGGGTTGGCCGCGATCCAACAGAGGAAAGTCCCGCAACATGAGCCTTAGGTCATCCTCGGAACAACCATATGCGCGTGCGACCAGAACGTCCGCTTCGCAGCGCAGTTCGGCAATCCGCCAGACATTCTCGAAGCTCGAATTTTTTGACTGATCAAGCTCATGCAATTTTCGAGCGACGCTAATCAGGCGCTGCGCAGGTAGTGAATTGATATCAAGGTTGGGGAGCCGAAGGGAGAGCAGGACGAAGTAATTTACCGTCGTCGTGACGATGCGCCGAAGAAGCCAATCAAAGGGAAGAGAGTTGGCAATAGCCAGCCAAAGGAAAAGTCGATCATCCGATGGGTCATTGGGGAAAGAAATCGTCGGGACCTTGTTTCCGCAGATAACTTCTGGCGGGATCAACGCAGCCATCATAGACCGCTCATTAGTTTGCCCTGTGATATCACAGAAGCCCACGCGCATGCGCCGAGAGCGCCGCGTGGCTTCTGCGGATGCTGCGCTTAACGGCAGCCAGAACTGTGGAGCGACCCGGCTTTGTCCTGGTGGGAGATTGTGCCAAACGGCGCTTCGTCCTTCACCAGAGACGTAAGATTTGCACCCTAGACGGTGCGGTTGGACCATTCGGCCCTCAATGACCGGAAGGCATCCCTTTTCTGGCCGTTTAACAAAGTAACGGCGGCCATGCGTCATATCGATCTCACGGCAAAACTCGGGATACCAAGGCGAATCCTCTGATGAGATCACCAACCCGCCATTCTGCATTTTCTTGAACAGATGCCATTCCTCTGCCGAGCGCACCTCGGGAAGAGTAAGGTCGGAGCGCAAATGTTCGATATCCTTGAGCGCAAGACGTACCTGCGGTGCGGATATCACGCGGTTGCTATCGGCGGTTGCATGGCCAATCTTCACTGCCGCGAGCGCCTTGCTGGAACTCGCCTTGCGGCGGTAATTCACGACTAGAAATTTAAACCGCGTGTCGATGGCGAAATGCCGTGCACGGTTTTCCATCACGGTAAAGGCAAGATCATCTGTACCCTCAACGAGCGCCCGCCGCAGAGTTTCAGTGCTGAGCGAGCGGATCAGACCTGCCGGAACCAAGAGAGCACCGTGCCCACCTGCACGCGTCAGCTTGTAGAGAAGCTCGGCAAAAGCGACGTAAAGATCAGGCTCGCCTTTCGCCAGTACAGGGTAGCGCTCAATGAGTGATCCCGCCATTGCGGCGCGCTCGGTTTTGGCTTCTTCGTACCCAGCAAGCGATTGCAGGCGGTAGCTCGTTCCGTAGTCGCGGGTTTCGCCGTTCGCTTTGGCGTATTCATGCCTTGTAAGCTTGACCTTTTCCCAGGGAGGGTTCGCGATCACAACGTCAAAACCGTCCTCGCTTAACTCAAGCCAATTGGCGTCTGGGGTAAGCAGGCTGTCCTGTGCTCGCCAGTGGGCGTACATCGCTGCAATGGCATCCAGGTCATCGGTGAGCGATGCAAGTGAAAGCCGAGTGCCACGTAGAGCGAGCGCTGAAAGATCGGCGGCATAAACGGACTCGCGAAGCCATTCACTGGCCAGCAGGCGATCCGGCCCACAGGCTACGATGGAAACGGCTGTCAGCAATATCCCGGCACCGCAGGCCGGATCGAGAACCTTTGCCCCTTTCGTGAAATGTGCCTCAACGCTGTGAGCGAGATGCAGGGCTAGCCGAAAGTCTGTGTGATACGCACCGCTATTTCGCTGCTCACTGTGATCAAGGGCTTCCCGAGCCAGTGCGCTCAAGCAAAGTGAGGGGTGGATTCCGGTGTCATCCAACAGCTGAACAAGCGTTTTCGCATCGTCAAGCAGGCGCTCGGGAGCCATCAAGGGTTTGATCGCGAACTTCGAGCAAAATGCGTGAAAATCAAAGCCACCAAGGCGGGCGGATGCCGCTTCCAAGAGTTGGAAGCGCAACTCATGGCTAATCCCGCGATAGCGTTTCAGACATTGAGATATGTAGGCATCGGCCTTCGCAAGGCGTTTACCCTCAACTGTACTCGATGGTTTCATGCGGCGACGCGCTTTGCTTCCTTGGTCTTTTCGATGCAGAAAAGCAGCTCTCCGACGTCGGAGGCGGCTTTGCTGGCGGCTTTGTTAGGGCGATAGCGACCGATATTCTGAAGCGAATGAACGCTGAGTTCTCCGATGCCAGCTAGAGAATCGGAAAGCGATTTGATCGGGACGTGACCTTCGGTGCTATAGGAAAGGAAAATACGGCGAGCCGGGAGTTCCGAAATAAGACGCTCGATAGCCTTCGCGGCTCTGACTTTATAGCAAAAGTCAGATGCTTTTTCTCGCCATGGACGAATGCCGCAGACCCCTTCAACTTGAGGCTCATCACCAAGGGCGATGGTTTCAAGAATGTGATAATAGGCTGCGTATTGGCGTTTGGTGTAGGGAGGGTCTAGATAGACCGTATCCTCCGGCGTGCACGGCACCTGATGAACGTCCCGCGTGCTCATGGTCGCATGCGGAGAGACCTCGAGATATTCACCAGGCTCGATCACCAAGGCATCTAGCGATTGCCTCTGCCATTTGGACAGAAAGCAGCCATAGGTTCCGGCAGTATTTGCGACACGGTTTGAAGCGCGCATCAAATCGGCAATGAGAACGCGCTCTTCATGTGGCGTAATTATATCGCCTTGCCGCCAGGCGCGGATCTTCTGCCGCATGCCATCGATTTTTTGGGCGTTCTCTTCGGTGAAATACATCCGGGAGACGTCGCAATGACCTGATGATGCTGGGCTGTACTCGCGCCAAATGAAGCCGCGCACGGGCACTGCTTCATTAAGAGCGGCAATCGCGTTTTTGTAGCCCGAAAGCCCCTTAAAAGGGATATCGGCTTTGGACGTCACGCGCGCGTAGGACATGATGGCCGAGGAAGCCAAATGATCGTTAACGTGAACGGGCCAGCCAGCGCGGGACGCTGCTTCGGCAACTGCTCCTGTCCCCGAGAAGCCATCCACGAATACACCGCCGTCAGGCGCGCCAATGTGATCAATGATGGCTTCCACAATACGCGCCTTGGAGCCAATATACCGGAATGACATGCGTGCGGTCTCCCTGCCTGCTCGGTTTTTGTTGTCATGCCGGGAAAAGGAGCGGGATGGCATGGATCGTTTCTTAGCCCACGCAGACTGCTCAGGCGTTAACAGTGGTGATTTGTTCGGTCTGATCGGGTGGCATGGGCCTAGGTTGGTCTACTCCGCCAACATTGCACATACGGCGAGCAGGACGCAATATATTGTAGGCTCGCACAGCATGGATGCTACTGACTTGCTCGGCTGTTGCGCTCCGTTCGTAGTGGGGCCTGCATTTGATCTTGGACTTTTCACACGATCGCCCGGAGCCTGAGTTTCCGAGTCTCTTCTGAGCGCCCCTTGGTCCTGCCGCAGGGGAGCTGCCACGCAGCGATGGGCGAAGCCAACTGGGTTTATGGGGCCTTTGTCGCCGTTCAGTCTAACCTGCGCTCCCACTCCAACGGCACGTCTTTCAATACTCCCACCAGCGTCACCCCAACGCCCTGCCTCCCGTCCAGAATCGCTTCGACGACGACGGGAGCGAGCAACGTGAGCCGCATGACACGCGTCATGTACGACGGCGCAATGCCCTCATGTTCAGCCAGATCGGCGATGGTGGCAAACTCGCCTGAGTCGAGCATGCGCTTCCAGCGGAAGGCGCGTGCCAGTGCCTTGACCAGCGTGTTATCCGGCTTCCGCGTTTGTGCAGCGCCCTCTGGCAACTGCATTTCCTTGCGCCCGCCGCGCTTAACCAGTCGAAACGGAACATGGATGGTGACGGTCTCCGGGACCGGTGGCGTCCGGGTCATGTGGCTGCTCCAGCATCGGCTGTGATTTCACGCGCCAGTGCCGCCAGCCCGTCCATGCGCAGGCGGACGTTGAGACCGCTGCTGCCGATCTCGACACGTTCGACCAACAGGGCCACAATGCGCGCCTGTTCAGCCGGGAACAGTTCATCCCACAACGGATCGAACTTCTGGAGGGCCGCGCGTGCATCGGCCTCGGAGATGTCGTCGGCATGGGCACGCGCTGCCTTCCATGTCCCGGCGATGTTCTCGGGCTGGCGGAACACGGCGCGGAGTTGGTCGATGACGGCCGCCTCGATCTCACCGGCCGGCACGCGTCCGACCGGGCAAGACCCAGCCCCGTGCTTTAGCACCGTCTGGCTGACGTAGTAGCGGTAGAGTTTGCCGCCCTTGCGAGTATGGGTCGGCGAGAACGCGGCGCCATCGGGACCGAAGAGTAGTCCCTTCAACAGCGCGGGCGTGTCGGCGCGAGTCCGGGCGGCGCGCTTGCGGGGGCTTTCCTGCAGGATGGCGTGAACCTTGTCCCAAGTCTCGCGGTCGATGATCGCGTCGTGTTCGCCGGGATAGCTGTCGCCCTTGTGGACCGACTCGCCAAGGTATGCCCGGTTCGAAAGCATCCGGTAGAGATACTTCTTATCGATCCGGTTGCCACGAGGCGTGCTGAGGCCACGCGCGCCGACCTCGCTGGCCAGCACCGTGCAGGATCCGATTTCGATGAAGCGGGTGAAGATCCAGCGCACATGCGCAGCAGCGGTCTCGTCAACCAGCAGCTTGCGGTTTTCCACCCGGTAGCCGAAGGGCGACACCCCGCCCATCCACATGCCCTTCTTCCGGCTGGCGGCGACCTTGTCGCGGATGCGCTCGGCCGTCACCTCGCGCTCGAACTGGGCGAACGAGAGCAGGATGTTCAGCGTCAGCCGCCCCATGGAGGTGGTGGTGTTGAACGACTGCGTCACCGAGACGAAGGTGACGCCGTTCCGGTCGAACACCTCGACCAGCTTGGCGAAATCTGCCAGCGAGCGGCTGAGGCGGTCGATCTTGTAGACCACCACCACGTCGACCAGCCCTTCTTCGATGTCCTCCAGCAGCCGCCTCAGGCCGGGGCGGTCCAGCGTCCCGCCCGATATGCCGCCGTCGTCATACTGATCGCGTACCAGCACCCAGCCCTCGGACCGCTGGCTGGCGATGTACGCCTCGCAGGCCTCTCGCTGGGCGTGCAGGCTGTTGAATTCCTGCTCCAGCCCTTCCTCGGAGGACTTCCGGGTGTAGACGGCGCATCGCAGCTTGCGGACGACCTTCGATTTTTCGGGCGGCTTCGTCATGTCCGCCCCCTGTGGTTCTTGAGCCCGAAGAAGACCCAGCCGTTCCAGCGCGTGCCGGTGATGGCCCGCGCGATGGCCGAAAGCGACTTGTAGGGCCGCCCTTGCCATTCGAAGCCATCGGCGGTGACCGTGACGACATACTCGACGCCCTGCCATTCGCGCAGGAGGCGCGTGCCGGTGATGGGGCGGTCGCGGTCGAGGCGCATTCCGCGCTTCTTCTTGTCGCCGCCGTCCAGTTCTTCGCCCAGCCGTTCCAGCCGCCGGATCGTCTCGGGCTTCAAGCCGCCATAGGCGAGTTCCTGGATGCGGTAGGCGATACGGCTTTCGAGATAGCGCCGGTTGAACGGCGGCGGTTCGCTGTCGAACAGATCGCGCCACTGCTTTTTCAGGTCAGGCGTCGGTGTGGTCTTCAGCGCGGCCAGGCGCGCGGGGATGGGGTCGTGCGTCGTCATGCTTTCTCCGTTGGCTTCCGGGTTGCATGACGGCATTGGTCGGGCGGATAGTGTAGGCAACGTTCTCCAGTATCGTCAGATACTTCGTCCGTCTTTCGCATCTGCAACCGAACCAGCCCGAGCGCCAGCAGGCCGCACATTTCGGCGCGGCGCTCGGCGGGCGTCATCTGGTCGGGCGGGAGCGGATTGGGGCGTTTCATGCGGCCGGCCGCTCCGCCCGTCCAAGAACGGCGGCGGTGATCGCCCCACGGTTCCAACGGAAGTTCAGATGGCAGTTGGCGGCGTACTTCGACAGGCTGAAATCCAGCCCATTGGCCTCGTGCCCCGCGCGCTGCAACAGGTCCATCTGTTTCATCGTCGCCGGGTCGTTCAGCCAGCGACGGCTCTTGATCGATGCCGTCCCCGTCTCGGTGGCGCGCAGGAAATCGTCTGCGGCGGCGAGCGCCTGCATCCGTGTGCCGATGGCAAGCGGTCGGATCGCCCTGCCTTTCGGCTGTCCGAGCGCGTGCCAGAGCGCGCCATCATGGAACACCCCGGCCCAGCCATTGAACCCGCTCGCCATCATCGCCTGGCCGTCGCCATGCAGATCGCACCAGGCGAACGGGGACCGCTCCAGAAGGTCGATCTCCATCATGTCGAAGGCGGTCAGCAGGCGGGCCTCTGCACGTTCCCGCGTGAAGACGTGACCGCAGAAATCACAGACCGATGCTCCAAGCGGCAATTCGGCCTCACAGGTGGGGCACAGTTTCCACGGTGCCTGGCCGGGCTCAGGATCGTCCTCATCGAGGGTGATCTCCTGTTCGAGCGACCCGTGCCGGAGCGCCGCGCCGGCGAAGTCGAGCACGACGCAGTCGGTTTTCACGATGCCGGGAAAACGCGCGGGATCGACCCGCCGCAGGCCGCGACCGACTGCCTGGATGAAGGTGCCCTTGTGCAGCATGGGGCGCAGGATGCCGATGCAGCCGACGGGCTGGCTGTCGAACCCTTCGGTCAGGACCATGCAGTTCGTCAGCACCTGTACCTCGCCCCGATCGAACCGGTCGATGAGGTCGGCGCGCGTCCGCGATGACATCTCGCCCGAGATCGTCTCGGCCGTGACGCCCGCCGTGCGGAAGGCCTCGGCAACCGCATCGGCATGGTCGACCGTCGCACAGAAGAAGATGGTGCGCCGGTCTGCTGCCCTTGCCCGCCAGTGTTCGACGACGGCCTCGTTCAGAACCCAGCGGTTCAGCACCTTGTCTGCCGCGCGCATGTCGAAATCACCCGCGTTGGCGCCCAGCCCGGCGAGTTCGTCCTCGACGCCGAGATCGATGGTGTAGGTGCGCGGTGGCACCAGGAGACCGCGACCGATCAGCGTGCCGATCTTGAGGTGATAGCCGACATTGCTGAAGGTGCGGCGCAGGCTGCGGCCATCGCCGCGACCCGGGGTGGCCGAGAGCCCGAGCAGCTTGATGTCCGGATTGAGCGCCCGGGCCTCGTCTATGACGGCCTGATAGCTTTGTGCGGCGGAGCGGTGGCATTCGTCGATGACGAGATGCGAGACCGGCGCCATCCGCTCGCGCCGGTTGGCGCGCGCCAGGGTCTGAACGCTGCCAAAGACGATGCGGCCGCCCCAGTCGTCCTGCTCGGCCTTGACCACCGAGGTGGCCAGTCCGGTGACAGTGCCGATGGCGTTCCGGTTCTGGTCGATCAACTCGTCGGTGTGCTGCAGAACCAGGACGCGGTCGTGTCTGCGGTGCTCGAGTTCCTCGCCGATGTAGAAACCGGCGATGGCCGTCTTTCCCGCCCCGGTGGGCAGCACCAGCATGGTGTTGCCATGTGCGGCGGTGCGGTCGCGGGCGGCATCGACCGCCGCCCTCTGATAGTCGCGCGGAATCATGGCCGTCCCCCTCAGCGTGCCCAGAAGGGCGCGGAGCCGGAGGACGGCGCGCCCGACTGACCCATGCCGTTGTCCGCAAGCTGCGGACCCGAGGCGGTGAACTGACCCTGCTGCGGCGGCTGGGGCACGCTGCCCATCACCCGAGCGTATTCGGCATGGTCGGCGCCGAGCGCGGCCTTGATGACGTTGCGCCCAGTGTCGTCGGGCTTGTCCTTGTCGCGCTCGATGCCGATGCGCGCCACGAACTCCAGCCCACTCAACTCGCCGAGGCTGCGGACCATCCGCGCGGCGCGGGCGGCGTTCGACTGGTCATCGGCACGCACACCGCGGGCGGATTCGAGGATGCCGCGGATCATGGCGCGCCCGCGGTTGCCGTAGGTGTCGTCGCCGGGACCGCCCGCAGCCTTTCCGCGAAAGCCGATGCGGGTGTAGATGCGACGCCGCGCGAACGGCCCCTCCATCACGACAGCCTCGGTGTTGAGGTAGAGGGCCGGGCTCGTCTTGCTCTGGGTCAGCCAGCCTTCCGGGCCCGCGCCGCCGGGGCGGACGGTGAGGCAGACCTTGACCAGCGTGTTGGCCGGGATGAGGTCGAAAGCGGCATCCTGCGTGTCCGCGCCGTTGAAATCCATGTCGCTCGCCATTGTCATGCTCCTTTCGTCGTCGGGGGATTGGGTGCGGTGGCGTCCGCGGGCAGATCGAAGTTCAGGCGGGCAGCGCCATCGGGGCGCGGACCACGAATCTTCGCCATGAGCCGCCCGAGATGGGCGGGCTCGATCATCGACAACCGGCCGCTCCGGTCCTTCGCGGGAAGGCCGAAATCGTTGATGGTGGTGCAGATGAACGCCCTGAACGGGTCACCCTTCTCGGGGCGCAGTTCGGTCAGGGTCACGACTTCGTCGACGATGCCGGGCAGTTCGAGTCCGGTCTTCGAGCCCTCGATCTGCATCGAGAAGAAGGGCTTGCCGAAGTCGTCGAGCTTGCGGTCGAGAAGACCGACCAGCCAGATGTTCTTGGCGGGCGTGTGCTGCAGATGCGTGAGCCAGCCGATCATCTCCTGGCCGAGCAACCCATAGGTCGCGCGGAGATCCGGCTTGCCGGTGCGGTCGGACTGGGCCTGGGATTGGCCCTTGCACCACTGAAGGCAAATGCGAGAGGCGACGGAGATGCTGTCGACGAAGACCGTGTCGTACTTGTCGAGTTGGCTAGCGGGACCGAAGGCCGCGCAGACCCGCGCGAAGTGCCCTGGCCCATAGGACTGGTCGTCCCGCATGGCCGGGTTGGCGCCGCCGATCCAGGCGGCCAGATCGCGGGCGACCTCCCAGTCGCGGATGCGGATCTCGTCGCCGGGCCAGCCCTGGACGGCCAACTCGCCCGCCTCGAGGTTCAGGAAAAGCGTTCGCTGCGGATCGAGGGTCAGCAGCTGCGTGGTCTTGCCGATGCCGGAGGTGCCCGTGAGCACCCCCTTGATGCCGCGCGCCTCGCGCAGGCGTTCATCGGCCGTGATGATGCGGAGCGGCCCGCCGCCGAAGGGGGCGCTCACTTGCCGCCCTCCAGATCCCGCACAGCAGCCGAAATGGCGATGTCCGCGCCACAAGCGCCCTGGCGGCGTGCCATCTTCAATACGTCGCCAAGCGCACTCGTGAGCCGGTAGAGCTCGGACTGCTGCCGCGCCAGGGCGACAAGCGCGAACTCGATGTCGTCCACAGTGGCGCGCTCGATCGGCACCGCGCGGTTCGGCCTGTCGGACAGGGCCGGAACGTTGATCGTGTCGGGGATCGCCTCCATCCAGCTCGACTGGCGCAGGCGTTTCAGGGGGGAAGTCGTGAACATGGTGATGCTCCGTGTTTTCGTCGGTTGGTGTCCAGGGATCGTCGGGAAGACTGCTGCCGGGCCTGACGCCGCCCTGGAGCTTGCGGTCGGAGTGTTTCCCCGCGTGGGGGTGTTGCATTCCTCCGAGGGCCCGGCATGAAACTCGCGGACCGGGTCATCGCCGGTCCTGTTGTCACCTACCGGCGGGCCTCGGAGACTGTCGGGGCGGCGCCGAGATATGCCGCGAGATCAAGCGCCTCGGCCGCCTTCCGGATCGTGCCGAGCCGGGCGTAGACGGTGCTGCGATGGATCCCGAGGGCTTCGGCCGCTTCCGTCGGCGACATGTCGATCAGCGCCAGCGCGACATCCCTGCAGGTCGGTGTCAGACCCGCGAGAAGGCGCCGGACATCGCGCACGAGCCCGAACGCCTCGTCCGGCGCCCGCGCGACGGCGGCGTGCGGCATCTCGCTGTCAGGGAGGGTTTCAGCGAGCGGCAACATCTCGTCGTTGCCGCGACCCTCAGACGGGGTGTCGAAGTCGACCCACGCCCGCTCGGCCCGCAGGCGTTCGGTCGGCGCGGCCAGCGTGGCGATGCGGTTCGCCAGAACGCGGTCTGCAAACGTGTCGTACTGACCGCGGGAGGGGTCGAACCTGTCGTCGCGGCGATAGAGGTGCAGACGCAGGTCCTGTTTGATGTCCTCGGCGTCCATGCCGGGGACCGAGCCCGACCGCGCCAGCCGTTCGGCCCGGATGATGATGTTGCGGGAGACGCGCGAGCGCGCGTCGCAAATTGGGTGGAAACGCTCCATGAAGTTTCGCCTTCGTCCAGGTGGACGGGCACGCGGCCCGAGTGACCGGGACCGGCGAAAATTCGTTGGAGCGGCGGCCTTAGAGGGCTCAGCACAAAGAGAAACCGCTGAAACCCGGTTGGATTTCAGCGGCTTGAGCGGCGAACTTTTTCGAAGAAGTTATTGGGGTCAGTCAGCGAATTTTCGTCGGGACTGCCCTTGTCTGCCTTGCTGGAGGTCATCGGCATTCGCCACGAAACGGGCGACATACTCGGCCCCGACCGTGGGCAGCGGATCGTCGGCGATCCCGAAGGCGGCACGGAGCGCCTTGGACAGCGCCTGCTTCTGCTTCTGGTGCCTCGAGGTCTCGGCGCTCTTGGCATGATGGACGGGGAGCCTTCCGCCCTGCATCGCGAACGCCTTCAGGTAGGTCCACGCCGCTTTGGGCTTGCCGTCCTTAGCGCTCTTCATCCCGAGACCGTCAGGCTCGAACCTTCGGGTCTCGCTGCGGAAGCTGACATTGACGACTTCATCCGCCACGAAGCGGATTCCGATCTCTTCCCATCGCGCGTCTTTCGGCAGCGCCCACGCAAGGTTGGACACTGCGTTATCCATCCCGCTCGTAATCTGTGCTCGGAGATCGGCGAACACGACGGTCGATGGCTGGCAGAGCTGGAAATGTCCGCGGTCGTCAAGGTCCACCAGATCCTCAAGTCCCATGCGCACGACGCCTTCGCGATCCAGAGCGGTGGCAAGTTGCGCGGGGATTGAGGACAAGGTCGGGGCAAGCAGCAGTTTGGGCCCCGGGTGGGTAATCACCTCATCAAATTGCGCCGCGTCCTCGCGTGCCAGCGGCCCCGGCACCGTCAGGAAAACAGGAAAGCCCCGACCTGCAAACACATCATGTGAGCCGATACTGAACACCGGTCGACGGTCGAAACTTGCAGGCCGGTTGGACAGGTCGAGTGCGGCAGCAATGCTTCGCGCCAATCCGACACGGTCGAGGCCATAGATCATGATGTCGTTCTTGTTCAGGTCGAGATCGGCGCAGGCCTTAGGGCTGTCACCACAGACAGCGCGGATGGTGCCGTCGTCATGGTGCACGACTTGGCGGGGGCACCCGTCACCGCCCGGTGATGGGCAGGCGATGCTCGTCGCTCGCGTTCCGGTCGATCGCAACAGTGGGAGAAAACAGTCGGGCTCGTCGACAACCAAGTAGGCGAATTCATCGCCCAACAGGCTGGCCCATTCGCGCCGGTCGGTCGCTGCACCGGTCAACGCATCAAGCGTCTTCCAGAACTTCGAAATCCTCATCGTTATCCGCCCCTGCCGGAATTGCCCAGAACCCGCGCGCCTTGAGCCATGCTTCGATGACTTCTTCGTCCGAGTCCCGTTCGTACCTAGCGATGTTCGCAGGCCGGATCGTCACGGACCGCTCCTTCTTGCTGTCCTTGAACGCAAACTTGAACGTCGCGTGCGTGAAGGAGCCGCCAGTCAGCCGCTTCTCCCAATTTTCGTCGAATGACTTAAACAGATCCTCGCATTTGCGAATCTCCATTTCGGAGATCTTCCCGGGCCAGCGACGGCCGAACTCCACGAAACGCACGCCGGAAATTCCCTCGATATCCCCATGGGCCATCGATTTGGGTCCGAGTTCCCGCAGCGGATCCAGCGTGTAGCGCTCGGAACGATCGAAGTAATCCTCGCTGCCAAACAGCGCCTCGCCGAAAGTCTTCAGATAGAGTTCCCGCTCGCCCTTCGTTCCGGCGTTAACACCGATCTCGTCGGTCACACTGTCGTAGATCAGCACGTCATGTTGTTGTGGCCGATAGAACGCGATTCCGCTTTCACCGTCATCCTGGTGCTTGCCTTCCCTGCGCATCGGCATGCCGTGCCGCACGAGCAGCCAGATCTTCTCTCCTCGCGGGAACGCGAATATCCGGCTATTTCGGCCGCGTCGCTTCACCTCGAACCAGTTGTCCATCCGGTCCTGCATGGACTTCGCAATGGCGTCCGTGATGGTCGGGAGCGCTGCAGCCGTTTTCTTCGGCCGGGAACCGGCGAAATACATGAAGTTGGAACGCTGAAACGCCACCGTTTCGGCATGCTGGCGCTGCAGCAGCATGGGCTGCGCAAGCCAGATCTGAACCGAGACATCGGCCACTGATACCTCGTGATCCTTGTCGATCTCGATTCCGGCAGCCGCGGCACGGTCGAGGAGTTCGTCCATCGCCTCATGGGACGCAGTTTCGTGCACGTAATAGAGCGCGTTGACCATGTCCTCGGGCACCGACGCGTCGGGATTCATCAGGACGCCCGCGATCGCTTCGAGCGGCATGTCATCTGTCGACCATGCGGCGACGTCGAGATTGCGGGACTGAAAGTATTCCTTCCAAGGCTCGAGAAATGCCTTCAGTCGCGCGGGAGCGATCTGCTTGAGGCGATCGGGGTTGCTGAAAATCCTTGGGTTAAATGCTGGCATCGGCCTCGCTGCTCCTGAAATTATCGTCGGTCCGCAAGATTAGGAAGGAACCGCGCTCGCCACAAGATTGTGTTCCCGTAAGGTTCCGTGCGCGCCATCCGACAGTCCGCCGCCGCCGCCGGTAGGTGAGGAGAGCATCTGGAGCTCTCCCATGAACAGCATCTACCCGGCGCGCCGCGCCATCCTGCATTCCCGCACGCCAGCGCCCACTACCGGGGCCGGCGCATGATCGATCCCGACGAACGCGAACAGGCAGCCCTGCGCGCCGCCCTCCGCAACATGGCCGAGCTCATGGCCGAGATCGGTTGGACCACGCGGTTCGCCGACCTCAGTGAGGCACAGGCGCTCGCGCTCGCGACGGCCGCCGTTGATGGCTTCCAGGAGGCGATGCAAACCAGCGCGCCCCGGCCCGATCCGGAGGTGCCGTTCTGATGGACGCCGGTTTCGACTTCAACCATCGGGAGAAGCCGCCCAGTTTCGCGGACACCGTCAATGCCAGCATCGACACCGCCCTTATCGCGGAACAGGCCGAACGTCCCCAACGCGACTATCTCGGAGGCAGTCGGCTGGGTGACATCTGCCAGCGCAGGCTGCAGTACGAATACCTGAAGACGCCGAAGGACCCGGGCGCCGGGTTCTCGGGCAAGTCCCTGCGGATCTTCGCGCTCGGGCACGTTCTCGAAGACCTGGCCATCGTTTGGCTGCGCAGGGCCGGTTTCGACCTTCGCACGCGCAATCGCCATGGCGATCAGTTCGGCTTCTCGGTCGTGGGCGGACGTGTGCAAGGCCATGCCGACGGGGTGGTCGTGGCCGCGCCGAACGGCATGGCGGTTCCTGCGCTCTGGGAGTGCAAATCGGCGAACGCCAAGACCTGGCGGGAAATCGCGAAGCATGGCGTCGGAAAGGCCAAGCCGGTCTACGCCGCGCAGATCGCGCTCTACCAGGCCTATCTCGGCCTGACCGAGGCCCCCGCGCTCTTCACGGCGATCAACAAGGACACGTGCGAGATCTGGCACGAACTCGTGCCGTTCGATGCCGCACTCGCCCAGTCCGCCAGCGACAAGGCGGTGACGATCCTGCGCGCCTGTGATGCGGGTGAAATACTTCCCCGCCACACGGCCGACCCCGAACACTTCGAATGCCGCTTCTGTGCGTGGCGGGAACGGTGCTGGGCATGACGGTCCCGTCCGACACCATCGCGCCCGACGACGTCGCGCCCGACGCTGAAATGATCGCGATCTATGCCGACGTGGTGTTCGGCTACTGCGACGGCTGGGTGCCGGTCCGTGCGCTCGCAGAGAAAGGCGCGGGCGATGGCCCGCCGCATGTGCCCTTCATCGAAGCGGACGCCACGTTAGCCGCGAAACTCGCGCTGCAGGCGACATGGGCGAGCGACGCTGGCATGACCGAGCCGAAGGCCACCACGACCGAGCCGCAGCGTGGCGACGCTGAACCGCAGGTTCGCACCAGCGAAACCCGCACGCAGCCGAAGGCCAATGCTCCCGCTGCGCCCGACACCGAAGCGGTCGCCACCCGCGCCCGCGAGGCCGAGCGCGACCGCGTCTCCACCATCTACGATCTCGCGGGCCGCCTGAACCTCGAGCGCGGCTTCGCCGGGGATCTGGTGAAACGCGGCGTCAGCGTCGACGAGTCCCGCCGCCTGATCCTCGACCAGGTCGCCGCGAAGTCGGACGAGACCCGAACCTTCCCCCATGTCTCCGTCCCGCTCGGCGGCCGGGACGAACACATCACCCGCCGCGATGCGGTGGCGAACGCGCTGCTGCACCGCTACAGCCCGACACTGTTCCAGCTGGAGGACGCCGCCCGCCAGTACCGCGGCATGACGCTGCTGGAACTGGCCCGCGAAAGCCTCGGCAACGCCGGGGTGAACACGCGCGGCCTCTCGCGCGACGAGGTGGCGACGCGCGCGCTGCATTCGACCTCGGACTTCCCCGAGATCCTGTCGGCGGTGACCAACAAGACCCTCCGGCAGGCCTACGAGGCCTATCCCCGCACCTTCATGCTGTTCTGCCGCCAGGTGCTCGCCACCGACTTCAAGGCGATGCACCGGGTCCAGCTGGGCGAAGCCCCGCAGTTGCTGGAGGTCGGCGAGAGCGGCGAGTTCAAGCGCGGCACGCTCGGCGAGAGCAAGGAGAGCTACAAGGTCAAGACCTATGGCCGGGTGGTCGCCATCACCCGCCAGACGCTGATAAACGACGACCTCGACGCCTTCACCCGCATCCCGGCGATGTATGGCAACTCCATCGCCCAGCTGGAGTCGGACGTGGTCTGGGGCATCATCACCGCCAACCCGGCCATGGCCGACGGCAACGCGCTGTTCCACACCACCCACAAGAACCTCGCGGGGACCGGTGCGGCGCTCGACGTGAGCAGCGTCGGCGCGGCGCGCGCGGCGATGGCCAAGCAGACCGGCCTCGACAAGAAGACGGTGCTGAACGTCCGGCCTGCTTTCCTGATCGTGCCCGCCTCGCTGGAGCTCAGGGCCGAGCAGCTGGTCGCGCAGAACCTGGTGCCCGCCGCGACGTCCAGCGTGGTGCCGCAGTCGATCCGGACGCTGGCGCCGATCAGCGAGCCGCGCCTCGACGCCGCCAGCGAGACCGCCTGGTATCTGGCGGCCAGCCCGAACCAGATCGACACCATCGAGTACGCCTATCTCGAGGGTCAGCAGGGCGCCTACATCGAGACGCGCAACGGCTTCGACGTCGACGGGGTCGAGATCAAGTGCCGCCTCGACTTCGGCGCCAAGGCCATCGACTGGCGCGGCCTCTACAAGAACCCGGGCGCGTAACGCACCCATCCAGAACCCTGACACACGGGCGGTCCTGACGGGCCGCCCTTCGTCTTTCCACGAGGATCACAGCCATGAAAAACTTCGTCCAGCCCGGCAACACCATCACCCTGACCGCGCCCTATGCCGTCGCCTCCGGCGATGGCCTGCTCGTCGGCTCCATCTTCGGGATCGCCGCCGGAGCGGCCACTCTCGGCGAGCCCGTCGAGACCGCGCTCGTCGGCGTGTTCGACATCACCAAGGTCGGCTCCCAGGCCTGGACCGTCGGCGCCAAGGTTTATTGGGACGACACCAACAAGCGCTGCACCACGGTGGCGACCGACAACAGTCTCATCGGCGTGGCCGTCGAGGCCGTGGCCAGCGGCGCGGGCGACACCATCGGCCGGGTGCGCCTGAACGCGACGTTCTGATGAGCGCTTTCGACGCCGCCGTCGGCGCGCTCTTCGCCGATCCCAATGTCGGCCGGGACGCGGTCTACATCGCCGACGGCGGCGCGCCCGTGCTGGTGCGTGCCGTCGCCCGGCGTGCGGATGTCGTCTCCGACTTCGGCGATGCGCGCCTCTGGTCCGAGACCACCCGGATCGACCTGCGCGTCGCCGAGGTGGCGAACCCGCGCCCCGGCGACCGCATTGAGATCGATGGCGACGCTTTCCTCATTCAGGGCGAGCCTGTCCGCGACCGTGAGCGACTGGTCTGGACCGTCGATCTGAGGCCCGCGTGAAACTGAAGCTCGACATCGATCCCGACATCGTCGCGATGATGGCGGCCGAGGTCGCGGCGGGCGAACGCGCTGTCACGGCCGCCATGCGAGAGGCCGGGACCGGGCTGAAGACCGCTTGGCGGTTGCAGATCACGGGCGCGGGGCTCGGACCCCGGCTCGCTAACTCGATCCGCAACCAGAACTTCCCGAGGTCGGGCGAGAGCCTGGATGCGGCGGCGCTGGTCTGGTCGAAGGCGCCGGTCATCGTCGGCGCGCATGACACCGGCCCGCTGATCCGCTCGAAAAACGGGTTCTGGCTGGCGATCCCGCTGCCCGCAGCGGGCAAGTCCCTGCGCGGTGGCCGGATCACGCCCGGCGAATGGGAACGGCGACGCGGGCTGCGCCTGCGTTTCGTCTATCGCCGCACGGGGCCAAGCCTGCTGGTGGCGGAGGGGAGGCTGAACACGAAGGGCCAGGCGGTGGTGTCGCGCTCGAAGACCGGGCGCGGCAAGGTCACCGCGCCGATCTTCCTTCTGGTGCCGCAGGTCAAGCTGCCGAAGCGGCTGGACCTCGCGCGGGACGCGGACCGGGCATTGGATAGCGTGCCGGGGCTGATCGTGGCGAACTGGGTGGAGGCACGAGCATGAGCGGCCAGAAGGGTCGGGCCTAAGATTCTCCTCGCACAATTGCCAGAAGTCGACGGAACTCGGAATCCTCAGTATCACGCTTCCAGAAGTTGATGAAACGAGCCACAACTTGAATATTTCCAATTTCGTAGTGGCCAGAGCTGTCAATGCGATCCAAAGACGGTCGCAATTGCAAATCTGGACCGTCAAACTGTAGGACAATTCCTGAAATGGCGCACCTATCACCTGTTTCCTCCAGCAACTCTTTGAGATGCGAGATGAGAGCCTCTTTCGAGAGCCGGAGGTCCTTGTTCTTGATAGTGCGTTCCACTGTCTGTCCGTAGGACTGCTTCGCCGTTTGGTTGGCCTGTTCAGCCATGTTCCAGATCGCGATTTCCTTGGAGCCAAGGTAGTGGCCCGTGTTCTGACGTTCCAGCTTGCTCATCCACCAGAAGGCGTCGAGTGTCCACAGGTCCACTTTCAAGTCTCTTGCCAGCTGAAGGAGCACGGAATTGATGATTTCATACCTTTGCCCCTCCGAAGTACCGTGGGGGAACGTTGGCCATACACCTCGTTCCCGCATTTCTGGTTCGCTGGTGCCGTTCCAAACCCCGTAGCGATCAGGATATGCCAAGAGCAATATAGGTGTGAGAGTGGCCGCACCGGCTCCACGCACCATGGAAAGGGCGGAATCAAATCTGTCCGAGATCGGCTTTGTTTCGTCTACTAGGCCGGTTATCGCATCTCGCAGACTTTCCATATCATCTGTGGCTCGGCGCCCCAGGCGTTCTAAACCTGTCCAGTGGTGATTGTGCTTGAAACTGAGGAAATCCAGATAGTCTTGCTTGGTCAGACTTTGCGGATCTCGGAATATCGGCCCGAAACGATCGAGTACTTCATCACGCTTTGCGACAATGTGACGAATATCCGGCAGACTGAGAGCCTTGTCGACGTTGAACAGCATTATCGAACCTCTCAAGAGTGCGCCTGAACATAACCGTGTCGAAATCAGTGCAAACGCACAAGACGACATTTCTTGATGTGATGATCGGCAGAGAACCGTGCCCAGCCCTCGCGAAACCATCCTCGCCGCGCTGCACGCGCGGCTCTCGGCACTGCCCGCCACCGCCCTGCGCGGTGAGGTGCTGCCCGAGCGTGTCCCGGCCGAGGGGCTGCTGATCCTCCGAGACGGTGAGCCCGGTGAACCCGAGGTGACGCTGTCGCCACTGCGCTACCACTACCAGCACCGCGCCGAGATCGAGGTGGTGGTCCAAGGCGCGGCGCGTGACGCGGCCTTCGACACACTGACCGCCAGCATCGGCACGGCGCTCGCCGCCGACCGCACGCTGGGCGGGCTCTGCGATTGGGTCGAAGCCGAAGCGCCGCGCCCCGTGGACCTGCCGGTCGAGGGCGCGGCCAGCTTGAAGGCCGCCGTGATCCAATTCGTCTTGCACTATTCGACGAACGATCCTCTTGGTGGGTGACTCAGTTGGCGTTGAGACCTAACGGTTGCCGCGAATGGAGCCGCAGCTTCCATCTGTTCTCGCGAGCGATGACATCTTCAGCTGGCAGGTCTGGCGCAAGACGTTCGAGAATGCTGAACCGATAATTGTGAGGGTCGCGGCCGCGCAGTTCGCGGTTTCCACCGTGACCATCGCGGGCGTAGACCTGCCACCGACCGTAAATGTTTTCGCGACCGTAGGCGGAGCCGACATAGGCCCGACGATCGCATTCATCGAAAATGAGGTAGATCCCGCGCCATTCGGCCAGCCGCGCCCGCCAAGACGCCGGTAGAGCCAAGAGTTCCGCGAAGGTGAGATTGATCTCGCGCCAGTCAGGCGGCGGCGCCGCGAAAGCACTTTCCTCGAGGATCGCGCTGACAGGAAAGATCCCGCGGTCCACCCACCGGAACCATGAGCGCTCCGGCGGCGGAAAATCGATGACCAGCCGACCGCGCCAGTTGCTGTAGAAAGGAAGGCGCTCCAGATCGAACTGAAGCTCGGCACCCACCCGGTTTGCGTGATCGGCTGTGAAACCCTCGTATCCCATGTCCCTGAGGGTAAGGTTCTCCGGTATGCGCCAGAAGGCATCATGGTCGAGCGCGCGCGCCTCACCGATGCGATAAAGCCCGACGAAGTGCGCTTTGCCGGGCGAGAGTCCCAGGAAGCTCGCCACGAATTCGGCCCGACGCAGGGCTGCTTTGGGTCGGCCGGGGACGGACTGGTAGACTTCGAAAAGCTCCGGGCGTTCTTCGATAATCCACGGCATCGCGCGGGCAAGTCGGGTCTCGAAGGGGCGGTGGCGCAGCAGGACAATGCGCTCTCTGAGGTCTGGGTCGTATCCTTGAAGGCGCAATAGGTCCTTGAAATCCATAGCAGCTCTGCTCTCAGCCCGTTGGGTGCAGCCTAAGCCCAGCGTAACTCGGCAGCAACGCCGCTTTATGTGATCCGCCCAGCGAGGCAAAGAAAGGAGAACACCATGGCACGAGCCCAGGGGGCGCGGGCGCTGATGGCGCTTGCGTTCGAGACGACCTATGGAACGCCGCCTGTTGGCGGCTACACCCGCATGCCCTTCGCCAGCACCTCGCTCGGCGCCGAGCAGCCGCTGCTGAACTCGGAGCTGCTGGGGTACGGCCGCGATCCGCTGGCGCCGATCAAGGATGCGGTGACGGCAGACGGCGATGTCGTTGTGCCGCTGGACGCCGAGGCCTTCGGCTTCTGGCTCAAGGCGGCCTTCGGCACGCCGACGTCCACGGGTGCGGAAGCGCCGTACACTCACGAGTTCCAGTCCGGGTCCTGGACGCTGCCCAGCATGTCGATCGAGACCGGCATGCCGGAGGTGCCGCGCTACGCGATGTATTCCGGCTGCGTGCTCGACCAGATCACCTGGCAGATGCAGCGCTCGGGGCTGTTGACGGCAACGGCGCGGCTGGTCGCTCAGGGCGAGACGGTGGGCACGACAACCGGCGCCGGGACGCCTGCCGCGCTGGAGCTGAAGCGCTTCGGCCATTTCAACGGCGCGATTACGCGGAACGGGACGGCACTCGGCAACGTGGTCTCGGCCGACATCACCTATGGCAACAACCTCGACCGGATCGAAACCATTCGCTCGGACGGGCGCATCGACGGCGCTGACCCGTCCATCGCAGCGCTCACCGGCCGGATCGAGGTGCGCTTCGCCGACCAGACGCTGGTGACGCAGGCCATCAACGGCGAGGCCTGCGAGATGGAATTCGCCTACGTCCTGCCCTCGGGCGAGAGCTTCACCTTCACCGTGCACGCCGTCTACCTGCCGCGCCCGCGGATCGAGATTTCCGGGCCGCAGGGCGTGCAGGCCACCTTCGACTGGCAGGCCGCCCGCGACAGCGTCGTCGGCCGGATGTGCACCGCAACCCTGATCAACGACATCGAGGTGTATTAATGCTGACGCTCGACCTGACCAATGCCCCACACTGGCATGACCTCGCCCCCGGCGTCCGGGTGCATCTGCGCCCGCTGACCACCGCGCTGATGGTGGCGACACGCAGCGATCCGGCCGTCGAGGCGGTGCCCGACGAGGCTTCCGACGAGGAGCGCGCCGTCGCCTTCGCCAAGGCGCTTGCGCGCCGCGCCGTGCTCGCCTGGGAGGGCATCGGCGACGCCGACGGCAATCCCATCGACCCGAGCCCGGAGGCCATCGACGCGCTGCTCGATGTCTGGCCGATCTTCGAGGCGTTTCAGCTGACCTACGTCTCGAAGGGCCTGCTGCTGGAACAGGAAAAAAACGGCTCCGCGCTCTCGCCGAATGGTCCTTCGGCGGGGGCGAGCGATACTGCCAAGCCTGCCCGCAAGCCTGCCCGGACTGCCCGGCGCGGCTGAACCGTCCGCTCACGCATGAGGGCTGGCAGATCTGGGACCTGGTCGGTCGCCTCGGAGGCCAGCTGCGCGTGCTGCCTGGCGCGGTGATCGGCTGGGACATGTCGGCGGCGCTGGCGCTCGGCGACGCGCTCGGCGTGCCACCGCTCGCCATGGCCGACCTGCTGCCGGTCATCGAAGCGGTGATGGTCGCCAAACTCAACGAACAGATGGATCACTCCCATGGCTGAGAAGAGGGTCAGCGTCCGCCTTGCGGCTGTGGGCGGGCGGCAGGTGCGCGCCGAGCTGGAAGGCGTGGGCGAGGCCGGGTCGCGCGGCTTCGGACGCCTGAGCCGCGAGATGGAAGCGGCGAACACTCGGCTTGCGGCTTTCTCTCGACGGGTTCGTGTCGCCGCCGCCGCCGCCGTGGCAGCGGCGGCTGCCGCTGGTGTGGCGATGATCCGCTCCGGCCTCCAGACCGTCGATGCGCAGGCGAAACTCGCCCAGTCCCTCGGCACCACCGTCGCCTCGATCCAGACGCTGGAGCGTGCCGGTGAATTGGCGGGTGTTTCCATGTCCGGCATCGAGCAGGCCACCAAGGATCTGACGCGCCGTCTCAGTCAGGCGGCCGCCGGGACCGGCCCCGCCACCGACGCGCTCGACCGGCTGTGGCTTTCAGCAAATGAGCTGATCGCCTTGCCGCTGGACCAGCGCGTGGGCGCGATCAACGCCGCCATCGAGAGCTTCGTGCCTGCGGCCGAGCGCGCGGCTGTCGCGGGTCAGCTCTTCGGCGAGGAAGGCTCCATCGCCATGTCGCGGATCGACACCGCGACGCTGCGCCAGGCGACCGAGGACGTTCTCGCCTTCGGTGTCGTGGTCTCCGAGCAGGATGCGGACCAGATCGAGCGGACGAACGACGCGATCTCGCGCCTCGGGCTCATCTGGCGCGGTCTGTCGAACCAGCTCGCCGTCGCCGCAGCGCCTGCGCTGGAAGCCGTCGCCGATGCCATGGCGGCGGTGGCCAGCCGCACGGGGCCGCTCGGCATCGCGATCCGCGGGCTCTTCGACAACATCGGCCGCCTGACCACCTATGCCGCCACCTTCGCCGCCTTTCTCGCGGGCCGCTGGGTCGCCGGGATGGCCGCTGCCGCCCTGTCTGTGCGCGGCCTTGCCACGGCGCTGGTCGTCCTGCGTGGGGCGCTGATCCGCACCGGGATCGGGGCGCTGATCGTCGGCGCGGGCGAGCTTGTCTATCAGTTCACGCGCCTCGTCTCCGGCGCGGGCGGCTTCGGCGAGGCGATGTCGCTCCTGAAGGATGTCGCCGTCGAGGTCTGGGAACGCATCAAGATGGGCGCGGCGGCGGCGGGTGCAGCCGCCACGGCGATGTTCTTCGACCTGAAGGCTGATGCCGCGTCGGGCATGCAGAGCGCCATCGAAAGCGTCGTTGGTTTCGGCAACACGGCGGCGAACACGTTCGAGGGCGCCTACGAGGCGATCAAGGCGATCTGGAGCCTGCTGCCCGCCGCCATCGGCGATCTGGTGTTCCAGGCGGCCAACAGCCTGGTCGACGGCGTCGAGGCGATGCTGAACGGCGTGGTCTCGCGCATCAACGGCTTCATCGGCGGAATCAACCAGGGGCTCGAAGCCCTCGGGTCGGAGCGCCGCATCACGCTGGTGCCCGACCTCGACCTCGGCGAGATCGAGAACCGCTTCGAGGGCGCGGCCAGTGCTGCCACGACAGCGGCGCAGGCGGTGTTCGACCGGGCCTTCGAGGACAACCCGCTCACCGCGCCCGATCTCGGTCTGACCGAAGCGGCGAACCGGGCGCTCGAGTCCGCGAATGTCTACCGCGGCGCTGCGCGCGATCTGGCGGAAGGGGCCCGCGCGCCGCTCGAAAGCTGGCAGGCGCTGCGCGATGCGGTGCGCGGCACCGACGAGGCCAGTGCCGATGCGCTGACCGCGGCCACGGGTGCTGCCGAGCGGCTGGAGACGGCGCTTGGTGATGCCGGACGCGCCGCGACAGGTGCAGGCGCAGCGGCCGGGGCTGCTGCTGCGGCAGCAGAGCCCGCGACCGAAGCTGCCGTCACCGGTTGGCAGGCCGTCACGGCGGCGCTGTCCGACTACGCCAGCAAGGCCCGCGAGATCGGCGGCGACATCAGCCAGAGCCTCGTCGGCGCCTTCCAGTCGGCGGAGAACGCGGTCGGCCAGTTCGTGAAGACGGGCAAGCTGAACTTCCGCGACCTCGTCACCTCGCTGCTGGCCGATCTCGCCCAGCTGGCGGCGCGGCGCTTCATCCTTGGGCCGATCGCGAATGCGCTTTCCGGCGTGTTCTCCGGGGCGGGCGGCGTCTTCGCCAGCGTCCTGCATGCGGGCGGGATGGTCGGAGCGGCCGGACCCTCGCGCATGGTCCCGGCCATGGCTTTCGCCGCCGCGCCGCGGATGCATTCAGGCGGCATGGCGGGGCTACGCCACGACGAGGTGCCCGCGATCCTGCAGCGCGGTGAACGGGTGCTGTCGCGGCGCGAGGCACAGAGCTACGGCGCGGGCGGCGGGGTCAACGTCACCATCATGGCCCGCGACGCCGAGAGCTTCCGTCAGTCGCGCACGCAGGTCGCGGCGGACATCGCCCGCGCCGTGTCGCTCGGGCGGAGGGGCATTTGATGGCGTTTCACGAGCTCCGGTTTCCCGACAACATCAGCCGGGGCGCGCGGGGCGGGCCGGAACGGCGCACCCAGATCGTCGAGCTCGCCTCGGGCGACGAGGAACGCAACGCCAGCTGGGCCAACTCGCGCCGCCGATATGATGTCGCCTACGGCATCCGGCGCGCGGACGATCTGGCGGCGGTTGTCGCCTTCTTCGAGGCGCGCAACGGTCGGCTCCACGGCTTCCGCTTCAAGGACTGGGGCGACCACAAGTCCTGCCTGCCTTCGGGCGCGCCGTCGCCCACCGATCAGGCGATCGGCACCGGCGACGGCGCGACGACCGCGTTCCAGCTGGTGAAGCGCTACGCATCAGGAGCGCAATCCTGGACGCGCGCCATCGCCAAACCGGTCGTGGGAAGCGTGCGTATCGCGCTCGGCGGCGCCGAGCAGCCCTCCGGCTGGTCGGTCGATACCGCGACCGGCGTCGTCAGCTTTGGCGCCGCGCCGGGATCTGGCGTCGCGATCACCGCGGGGTTCGAGTTCGACGTGCCCGTCCGCTTCGACACCGACGCGCTCGACGTGACGCTCGACCTCGAGCGGCTCGGCTCGATCACCTCCATTCCGCTTCTGGAGATCCGCCGATGAAGACCCTTGCTCCCGACCTTCAGGCCCATCTCGCCGAAGGCACGACCACGCTCGCCTGGTGCTGGCGGATCGCCCGCGCGGACGGCGCGAGTTTCGGCTTCACCGATCACGACCGGACGCTCACCTTCGATGGCACCGACTTCGAGCCGGAAAGCGGGCTGACGGCGTCCGAGGTGCGGTCGGGATCGGACCTCTCGGTCGATGCGCAGGATGCCGAGGGCGTGCTGACCTCGGACCGCATTACCGAGACCGACATCCTCGACGGCCGCTGGGACAATGCGGCGGTCGAGGTCTGGCGGGTGAACTGGGCCGACACCGCTCAGCCCGTTCTGATGCGGCGTGGGGCCATCGGCCAGATCCGGCGCGGGAGGCTGGCCTTCGTCGCCGAGATGCGCTCGCTCGCGCATGTCCTCGGCCAGACGGTGGGGCGAACGTTTCAGGCGACCTGCGATGCCGCACTCGGCGATGCGCGCTGCGGCGTCGATCTGGAGGACCCCGCCTACAAGGGGACGGGAGCCGTCATCGATCTCCTGCGCGACCGGGCCTTCACCGCCTCTGGCCTCGGCGGCTTCGCCTCCGGCTGGTTCACCTTCGGAACAGTCGAATGGACGAGCGGTGCGAACGCGGGGCGGCGCGCCGAGGTGCTGGGCCATGACGTCACGGATGGCATCGCCGTGCTGACCCTGCTCGAAGCGCCGGTGCGCGCGATCGCCGAGGGCGAAGGCTTCACCATCCGCGCGGGCTGCGACAAGCGCATGGAGACCTGCGGGGCGAAGTTCGCCAACACGGCCAATTTCCGCGGCTTCCCGCACATCCCCGGCCAGGATGCCGTCCTCCGCTACGCCACCAAGGATGGCGGCCACGATGGAGGCGTGCTGTGACGCAACCAGTTGTAGTGGCCGATCCCAGCCGCGTCATCCCCATTGCGCGCTCCTGGCTCGGCACGCCGTATCACGATCAGGCCAGCCTTCGGGCCGTCGGCTGCGACTGCCTCGGCCTCGCGCGTGGCGTCTGGCGCGAGGTGGTGGGCCCCGAGCCGTTCCCGATCCCGCCCTACAGCCGCGACTGGGGCGAGACCGGGCCGCGCGAGGTGCTGGCCGAGGGCGCGCGCGCCATGATGATCGAAGTGGAACCGGCAGAGGCCGGTCCCGGCGTGCTGGTCCTCTTTCGCATGAAGCCCCGGGCCATCGCCAAGCATGTCGGGATCCTCACCGAGCCCAGCGCTTTTCTGCATGCCTACGAGCGGCTCGGCGTGATCGAGGAGCCGCTCACCCCATCCTGGCGACGGCGTATCGCCTTCGCCTTCCTGTTCCCGAAACGCTGAGACCCCGACATGGCCACCCTCGTTCTCGGTGCCGCTGGCGCCGCCATTGGCGGTTCGATCGGCGGCGCGATCCTCGGCGTCAGCGCCGCGACCATCGGCGGCTTCATCGGCTCCACCATCGGCTCGGTGGTCGACAACTGGATCATCTCGTCGCTCGCGCCCACGCAACGCATCGAGGGCGCGCGGCTCGACACGCTGCGCATCACCTCGGCCACCGAGGGCGCGGTCATCCTGCGGCTCTATGGCCGGATGCGCATGGGCGGCAACATCATCTGGGCGACGGATTTTCGCGAAGAAACGAAGACCACCACGCAAGGCGGCGGCAAGGGCGGAGGGGGTGGCGGCAAGGTCAAGACAACCGAGTACCTCTACTACGCCTCCTTCGCGGTCGCGCTCTGCGAGGGGCCGATCACCGGCATCGGCCGCATCTGGGCCGACGGCAAGCTCCTCGACACCGCCGGGATCACCAGGCGCTGGTATCCTGGCGACGAGACCCAGACCGCGGACCTGTTCATCGCGGCCAAGATGGGTGCGGCGAACACGCCGGCCTATCGCGGCACGGCCTATGTCGTATTCGAGGAACTGCCGCTCGGCAACTACGGCAACCGCCTGCCGCAGCTCTCGTTCGAGGTGTTCCGCCCGCTCGCCGATCCCGACACCGCCGAGGGGCTGACCCGCGCCGTCACCATGATCCCGGCCTCGGGCGAGTTCACCTACGCGACACAAGCGATCCGCAAGACCGATGGCGGCGCAACGGTGCCCGAGAACCTGAACGCGCTGGCCGACTCCGCCGACATGGTGGAGGCGCTGGACCGGCTGCAGGCGATGGCGCCTGCGGTCGAGAGCGTCAGCCTCGTGGTGGCGTGGTTCGGCGACGACCTGCGCGCGGGATCGTGCAAGGTGCGGCCGGGCGTCGAGGTGTCGGCCAAATCCACCACGCCCGCCAGCTGGTCGGTGAACGGCGTGAGCCGCGCCAGCGCCTTCCTCGTCAGCCGGGACGATCAGGATCGCCCCGTCTATGGCGGCACGCCGTCCGACTTCGCCGTGGTGCAGGCGATCCAGGAGATGAAGGCGCGTGGCCTTCGTGTGACCTTCTATCCGTTCATCCTGATGGACGTGCCGCCCGGCAACACGCTGCCGAACCCGTATTCCGACAACGCCGCCGAGACCGGTCAGCCCGCCTTTCCCTGGCGGGGGCGGATCACCTGTTCACCCGCGGCGGCGTTCGCAGGGACCGTGGACAAGACCACCACGGCCGCAAGCCAGGTCGCGGCACTGTTCGGCGCAGCCACGCCCGCCAGCTTCAGCGTCTCGGGTCAGTCGGTTTCGTGGACAGGCACGCCCGGCGATTGGGGCCTGCGGCGCATGGTGCTGCACTACGCCCATCTTTGCGCGGCGGCGGGCGGGGTCGATGCCTTCCTGATCGGCACCGAGATGCCGGGGCTGACGACGATCCGCTCGGGCGCGTCTACCTATCCGGCGGTGCAGGCCTACCGGGATCTGCTCGCGGACGTGCGCTCGATCCTCGGGTCCGGGACCAGGATCGGCTATGCGGCGGACTGGTCGGAGTATTTCGGACACCATCCCGGCGACGGCAGCGGCGACGTGTTCTTTCACCTCGACCCGCTCTGGGCGGACCCGGAGATCGATTTCGTCGGCATCGACAACTACATGCCACTCTCCGACTGGCGGGACGGCTTCGAGCATCTCGACGCTGACGACGGCTGGCCCGCGATCTACGACCGGACCTATCTGCAGGGGAACATCGCGGGCGGGGAAGGCTTCGACTGGTTCTACGCCAGCGCGGTCGACCGCTCGTCGCAGAGCCGAACGCCGATCACGGACGGCGCGGCGGGCAAGCCGTGGGTCTTCCGCTACAAGGATCTGCGCGCCTGGTGGTCGAACCCGCATTACGACCGCCCGGGCGGGGTGGAGAGCGTCTCGCCGACGGCGTGGGTGCCGCAATCGAAGCCGATCTGGTTCACCGAGCTGGGCTGCCCGGCCATCGACCGGGGGACCAACCAGCCGAACGTCTTCTTCGATCCCAAGTCCTCCGAGAGCTTCACGCCGCATTTCTCGCGGGGCTGGCGCGACGACGCCATTCAGCGCGCCTATCTCGAGGCGACGTATCTCTGGTGGGGCACCGCGGCGAACAACCCTGTTTCCTCAGTCTACAGCGGCCGGATGGTGCACGTCCCCGAATGCGCCGCCTGGACATGGGACGCGCGGCCGTACCCGTTCTTCCCGGCGCTCACCGACGTCTGGACGGACGGCGCGAACTGGCGGCTCGGCCACTGGCTGACCGGACGGCTCGGCGCGGTGTCGCTGGCGGCCCTCGTGCGGCATCTCTGCCTGCGCGCGGGGCTGCCCGAGGCGAGGGTCGACGTCACCGGCCTCTGGGGTGCGGTCGAGGGCTACGCCATCACCGCGCTGGAAAGCCCGCGCGCCTCGATCACCACGCTGTCGCGGCATTTCGGCTTCGACGCGGTGGAGACCGAGGGCGTGATCCGCTTCGTCATGCGCGGGCGAGCCTCTGTCGCCACCCTTGGGCCCGACGATCTGGTGGCCGCCCGCGAAGGCGACGCGCTGGAACTGACGCGCGGCCAGGAGACTGAACTGCCGCAGGCGCTGAAATGGCAGGTCGCCCGCGCCGACGAGGATTACGACGCGGCCCTCGTCGAGGCGCGGCGCATCACCGTGGACACGACGCGGATCGCGTCCGAGAGCTTCCCGATGGCGGTGCCGCCCGAGGAGGCCGAACGCCGCTGCCGCCGCGCGCTGATGGAGGCGTGGGTCGGGCGCGAGACGGCTGCGTTCCGTCTGCCGCCCTCACGCCTCGCGCTCGATCCGGCCGACGCGATCCGGCTGGAGCATGACGGGAGGCTGGTCGATCTTCGGCTCGTCTCCATCGCCGACGCCGAGGGGCGCGGCATCGAGGCGGTCCGGCAGGATCGCGCGACCTACGATCTGCCTCCCGGCGATCCCCGCGCGGCCTCGCTGACGCGGGCTGTCGTGTTCGGCGCGCCGGATGCAGTGCTGATGGACCTGCCGCAGCTGACCGAGGACCAGCCCGCGCATCGGCCGCTGGTCGCGGCGCACGCGGTTCCCTGGCCCGGCGAGATGGCGGTGTTTCGCAGCCCCGCGACCGATGGCTTCGAGCTGCTGACGACGTTCGGCAGTCGCGCCCGGATCGGGATGCTGGTCTCGGATCTCTACGCGGGCCCCACCTCGCGCTTAGACCTCGGCAATGTTCTGGTGGTCGATCTGCTGACCGGCACGCTGGAGAGCGTCACCGACCTGACCCTGTTCGGCGGCGCCAATGCGCTGGCCATCGAGAGCGCGCCCGGCGTCTGGGAGATCGTGCAGGCGGGTGCGGCGGAACTGCTCGCGCCGGGCCGTTATAGACTGACACGCTTGCTGCGGGGTCAGCGCGGCACCGAGGGCGCGATGGGCAACCCGGCCCCTGCAGGCGCGCGGGTTGTCGTGCTGGACACCGCGCTCGCGTCACTGCCGATCGCCGAGGCCGATCTCGGCATCCCGTGGAACTGGCGCATCGGCCCCGCGAGCCGCCCGGTCAGCGACGAGACCTACGTGGCGCAGACCTTCACGC
This sequence comes from Sulfitobacter sp. LCG007, assembly GCF_040801785.1. Classification (NCBI taxonomy): domain Bacteria; kingdom Pseudomonadati; phylum Pseudomonadota; class Alphaproteobacteria; order Rhodobacterales; family Roseobacteraceae; species Roseobacteraceae bacterium LCG007. Next base: position 1,644,201 of record NZ_CP161805.1, read on the forward strand.
CTGCAGGCGTCGGGCTGCGGCCGTTCTCGGTCGCTAATGTCGAGCAGCCGTGGCGCAGGCCCCGCACGCCCGGCGACCTCACGATCCGCTGGACACGCCGATCCCGCGCGCTGGCGGCCGACAGCTGGGGCGGGCTGGAGGTGCCGCTGGCCGAGGAACTGGAAGCCTACGAGGTGGAGATCCTCGGCGGCGCTGCCGTGAAGCGGGTGCTGAGCACGGCAACGACCAGCGTAGTCTACACCGCCGCCCAGCAGACCGCCGATTGGGGCACGGCGCTCGCCCCCGGCGACATACTCGACATCCGCATCTACCAGCTCTCCGCCCTCGTCGGGCGGGGCGCGCCGAAAACAGTCACGCTCACGTTCTGAAGGCCATCCCATGTCCGACGCCACGACCCATCTCCTGCTGCCCTACATCCTTGCGGCGCAGGCCCAGAAACACGTCACCCACAACGAGGCGCTGCGGATCCTCGACGGGCTCGTCCAGCTCTCCGTTCTCGACCGGGACCTAGCGGCGCCGCCTGGTTCTCCCGCCGATGGGGACCGCTACATCGTCGGCTCTGGCGCGACCGGCGACTGGGCGGGGTGGGACCTGAACGTCGCGCTCTGGACCGATGGCGCCTGGTTGCGCCTGCCGCCACGAACGGGCTGGCGGGCCTGGGTCGAGGACGAGGGGCTGCTGCTCGTCTTCGACGGCGCGGGCTGGATCGGCACGACGCCCGCGGCGCTGCAGAACATGGCGCTGCTGGGCCTCGGCACCACGGCCGATGCGTCCAACCCGTTCTCCGCCAAGCTGAACGCCGCGCTCTGGACCGCGAAGACCGTCGCCGAGGGTGGGACCGGCGATCTGTTCTACACCATGAACAAGGAGGCGGCAGGCGACGACCTTGGCCTGACGCTGCAGACCGGCTTTGTCACCAAGGCGCTGGTGGGGCTCTTCGGCTCCGACCGCTTCCGCCTCGCAGTCTCCGCCGACGGCAGCACCTTCTTCGACGGGCTCAGCGTGGACAACACTACCGGCATCGTCGATCAGCCCCGGCTGCCGCGCTTCAAGGCGTACACGAACTACGACAACTATGTCGGCGTCGGCACCTGGACCAAGATCGGCCTCAACAACACCGACTACAACGATCAGAGCGCGTTCGACGCCGCGAACAACCACTTCGTGGCGCCGGTGGACGGCACCTACCTCTTCGGCGCGACGCTGCTCTACAAGATCAACGCAAGCGCCACGGCCCGCATGCGCGGGCGGCTCGTGCTGAACGGCACGACCGAAATCCGCGGCTCCCTCGGCGAAATCTCCGCCACCCACGTCTCGCTCGCCACCGCGATCTGGCTGCAGACCATGGTCCCGCTCACCGCGGGCGATACCGTCGAGCTGCAGGGGTATTTCCGGGTTGCGGACGGCTACTTCGCCGCCGATCACACCTCCTTCTGGGGCTGCAAGGTCGGCTGAGCGGCGGAAGGAGGATCCCGATGACACCACCCCGATCCGGCGGTTTCGTGCGCATGCCCGATGCCGAGTTCGAGGCGATCCTGACGCGGGCGGCCGAGGAAGGCGCGAAGCGCGCGCTCGCCGATGTCGGGCTCGACGGCGACGAGGCCGCGCTCGACATCCGCGATCTGCGCTCGCTCGTCGACTGCATCCGGCTGGTCCGCCGCACCGCCATGCAGACCGCCGTTCGCATGATCACCACCGGCGTCATGCTGGCGCTGCTCGCCGGCATCGCCATCAAGCTGAAGATCTTCGGCGGCGGCCCGTAGCCGCTCACCATTCCCCATTCATCAGCCCGCAATGACCCGCCCTCGTGGCGGGGTGAGCCGTGGTCTGCCTGAAAGGCAGACGAGAAGGTCCAGTGGACCTTCCCGAACGGCGAACGCACCGAGCCCTGCGAGGGGCCGGAAACTCGTTTTCGGAGGACCCCATGACCACGACCTTCTACGACCACTGGCGCGATGTGCCTGAGAGCACCTGGCGCTGGCCGAATTTCTCACCGGCGGAGATTGCCTGCCGGGGCACCGGCAAGCTGCTCATCAACGAACCCGCGCTCGACAAGCTGCAGGCGCTGCGCGACCGGCTGGGCAAGCCGCTGATCGTCCGTTCGGCCTATCGCAGCCCGGAACACAACCGGGCCGTCGGCGGCGCGACCCGCTCCAAGCACCTCGATGGCGCCGCCTTCGACATCGCCATGGCGAACCACGATCCAGTGGCGTTTGAGGCAGCTGCGCGCGAGGTCGGCTTCCTCGGCTTCGGGTTCTACCCGCGATCAGGGTTCATCCATGTCGATCTCGGGCCCGCGCGGCAGTGGGGCGAGCGGTTCCCGGTCCGGGCGACCGCATTTGCAGCCGAGACGCCGCCAGCGCGCGAGGTTCTGGCCGACAGCCGCACCATGAAGGGCGGTGGCGCGGCCGGAGTGGCGACCCTGGGCGCAGCAGGAGTCGAGGTGGCCCAGCAGGTGCTGGCGGAGACGCAGAGCGCCGTCCTGCCGCTAGTCCCGTATCTCGATACGCTCCGCTGGGTGTTCATAGTCGTGGCGCTCGGCGGCATAGCGGTCACGATCTATGCCCGCCTCGACGACTGGAAGCGGGGGCGGCGGTGACCGCTGCGGTCAGGATCGGCTTTGGCTCCAAGCCATCGGCGTCACACACCGAACTTTGAGCCGGTGAGACACCTCGGTCCTAACCGAGGGTGTCGGACTTTACCGAAAAAGGTAGCGAAACCAGCAAGATTCGACTAGTCTCGGACGATGGCATCTGTCGAGGGTGCGACGTCGTCTTGTGCAGGCAATTAAACGAAGCAAGGGCTGCAACCGAATTTGACATAAAAGACTTGGGGGGGTGGCAAGGTGGAATTTCTGACAAGAGTTTTTGCGGTTCTTCTCTTTTTCTTTTATTCGAACGCCCTGCACGCTGAAATTGTACCAGGAACGATTGACGGACAATTGAGCGTCAGTCTTAGCGGTTCTTCGTCTTTTAATATGCCAATCGCCCTGCCGTCAGGAACAGCCGGCATGGCTCCAAAGCTGTTCTTATCTTACGACAGCAATTCTGGCCCTGGTCAATTTGGGCTCGGCTGGTCGCTTACCGGTGCATCATCAATTACTCGCATAAATCGTACTGCGTTCATCGACGGCCGTCCATCTCCTGTAACATTCAACGATGCACTCGATGCGCTTGCTCTCGATGGCACGCGACTGGTGACCGCTCCAGAAGGAGGGCCATATCTTGCCAAATCAGTTGACGATCAGACACGCATTTGGCGGAACGGGCAGTCGTACATCGCGAAAACGAAAGCCGGCTTGACACTCTACTTTGGTGAGAGCCGAAATTCGCGGATCCAAACTGTTGACGGGAGTATCGCCACCTGGGCCTTGAGCCGAATAGAAGATACTTTCGGAAATCAATTAGTTTTTCTATACAGACAGAGTGCAGGCGATTACGGTATCGACAAAGTATTTTGGACCCTGCCGAGAGGAAGCGTAACCCCAGCGAACTTATACGACGAAGGAACCCTTAGAGCATCATCCTTCGCGCACCTTGAGATCGCTTATGCAAGCGGAAATCAATCATACTCGTTCGGGTTCGTCGGTGGTGAACGAACATCACGCAGCTTGCTCGCGACTAAGTTGACCGCGTATGTCGGAGACGCCGAGTTTCGTCGCTACGAGTTTCAGTACGATGCTACTGGCCGGTTTGGTGGACACGTATTGTCTTCAATCACTGAACTTGGGGCCGACATAAACGGTGCCAGGGTCGAATATCCCGAGACCGTGTTTACATATACTGATTTTGACCCGCATTGGAACCAGTCTCAAGTCTATCAGTTGCCAGCGGATTTCGGCTCGTATCGCTCTCTTGAGTCAGGATATCGCTTGATCGATCTTGATGGGGATAGTGACCGCGATCTCCTGTACTCTGCATTTGTTGGCGGTCACAGCTTTCGTCGCTCATTCAGGCAAGATCCAAATCAATGGACGCCGTTCGCGACGCTTGCTCCTCCTTTAGACTTTTCAAGCGACAGCGATGAGACTGATTCGATAGTGTTCTTTGATTCAGATGCGGACAACCTGCCAGAGCTCTATTCGAGCCGGGAGGTAGGCGGGTCACGTCAGGCCTTTGCCTATTTTCAAGATGGCGGCTCGTGGGTGGAAGCACCGCAACACAAACCGCCGTTCACGATCATTCGGGACGGCGAGCGGCTCCTTAGAACCTTTCCGACCCAATGGACGGCCGGGCCACGGCTCCTGGCATGGGATACGCAAGGCGAACTCAGTGCTTGGTCAATCGATCAGGACGAATGGAAAAATGAGCCCGTGTCAGGCTGGCCAATCCCGGAAATGCCTGCTGAAGTGCTTGATGGAGACTTCAATTGCGACGGACAGCGTGATCTAGCGGTTATCTCAGAGAACAAGAGAGCAATTCGCTTTCTCCACAAAACCGTATCTTCATCTGGCAGCTTGGAGCTTGAGGAGATCGGCAGTTATGTATCGAGTGGGGATATTTCGATCTCAAAGCTGCTGACCCGCGGCGCGTGCGACAATGTTCTGTTGTCGACTCCAAGCGAAGGCAGGGTTGCTGTGATTGGTATTGATCCGAGTGGACAAGCTGAATTGCAAGAACTTCCACTGACATCGGATCAGACAGACCGCGTGACAGACCTGTTCCCAATCGATGTTGATGGTCTGGGACCAAGAGAAGTTGCAATTCTATTTCGCGCGGAGATAGGCAAGCCAAACATTTCTATATTTAGATTTGACCAATCTAGCGGAAACTGGTCGCAGGAACCCAACTTTGACTACCTGCCTTCAACTCCTGGCGAGACCGTTGACAGTACATACTTGATATCCGTGGAAGACATTGACGACGACAAACTTGAGGATTTTCTTTTATTGCCGGTTGAAGCTGGCGTAACAACGAAGGCTCTTCGTAATAGCGGCGATGCCTTTGCGCTAGTCCTAGATTTTGTCCCTCCTATTGAGTTCGCGCGTCAGGAAAAGGTGGGGGCTAGCCCACAATTTGTCGATCTCAACGCCGATGGCCTTACCGACGTCGTGGGCCACTATCTCGACAAGGATGGCAAGGAAGTAATCAATACGGCACAGATCAATACGATGAGAGGATGGACGAGTGTCGACGCTTTGAGACTGCCGAAGCCGATTACGCGCGAGAAGGGTGGCTCGGCAGGAGCTTTTGTCGACTTCAACGCGGACGGAATAGTCGACTTCGTCTATGCTTATGGAGATGTGAAAGAGTGGGGAGCCTGGACTATTGAGTTCGACGCGTCAGGGAATGCTTTAAGGTGGGTTCCAGCCCCAGATTTCACGTTGCCTCCAGAGGCCCGGCTGTCCGATCCCGACAACGGTGATCTTGGCGTGCGCTTCCTGGACGTCAATGCGGACGGACGTGTGGATGTGCTGGTTGCGCGACGGGAGTTGGATGGCTCTTTCTTCCGACGAGCCTTTCTGAATTCGGGAAGTGGCTGGACGAACGCGCCGGCGACCTTTCTGTCACCAGTTCCTTTTGTTTCCAGAAACCGGGCAGAGGTTCACTACGAAACCAAAGTGGCTCAGGGCGAATATTTTCGCGATCTTAGAGTCTCAGTGTTGGATCTCAACGGTGACGGGCTTTCGGACATAGCGTTTCGGTACGGCCACAAGGCGCAATCTTCAGGGCTGGGTCTCTCCTACAGTCCGGGCAAGGATTGGTGCCTAAACAGAGATACCGTTGTTCCAGGACAAACTCCGTCAGATCCCCCAACGGTTATCAAGCATCCGATCCCCTCTGACACACAGTGCGCAGGAGTTTACCTCGCCACTGGAAGTGGTTGGAATGAGGCTTCGAATAGTTATCTGCCCCCCATAAATCTCGATCTTTCAATCGAAGAAGAAAACTCTTCGTTGGACATAAGTGATCTGAATGGAGACGGACTTCCCGACCTTGTTCCAGCGCGCTTGGTAGGTAGCAGCAATGCATACCCAGCCTACTTGAACACTGGCGAGTCCTGGCATGCGGAAGGTGCTTATGCTGTGCCGGTTGATGCGCTCTCCACCGACAAGAATCTCGTCAGTCACCGGATCATGGACATTAATGGTGATGGACTCGTAGATGTCGCGTTCAATCGCCCTGGTTCAGGCAAGGGATCGTTCCTGAACACGGGTACGGGATGGATCGAGGCGAGCGCAGACTTTGCTCCGCCTGAGCCTTTCATCAATGAGAAGGGCGAGGATCAGGGCGTCAGGTTCATCGATGTTGACGGCAACGGGATGCCGGACGCCTTGCGGAGCTATCGCGACAAGAGTGGAAACCTGACGCAGTCAGCGTATCTTAATTCTGGAGACCCATCTAAGCCACAACAGGCGATCGAGAGTCGTGTCGACATGCTCAAGACCGTCTCCAACGGTATGGGTCTGACAACCTCGTTCGGTTACAGGTCGCTTCTAAGCCCGAGGGCGCTGCCGACTACAAGCCAAAATGACTTCTACACTCCAAGCCCAATTTCGCCGTACCCGATAATCAGCCACGTTCCGACGATGTACGCGGTTCAAGAGATGTCTTTCGTTGACACGGATGGCAGTAAAATTGCGACTCGTTACAAATACAAGGGCTTCCGGTTTGATGTACCTGCCGCCGCGGTTCTTGGCTTCGAGCAACGGACCGCCTGGAACCTCGTAAACGGAGTTGAGAGCGGTGTTGTTGAACAAGTCGACCTGTTCCAGGACTACTTCCGGGTGGGCCGCAGCAAAAGGGAAGTCGCGATCGTCGACGGCGTCCCGGTTTCGGAGACAAGAAACACTTACGCTTTGGCCGAACAGTCGGTCGGAACCTGGCCAAAGCGGCTGATACTGACTGAGACGAACACCGCGAACCGGGACCTGAATGGGGACGAGACTGGTTCGACCAAGCAGATCTTCCAATACGATTCCTTCAACAATGCGACTGCGACATGCGTTGAGTATGGTGACGGTTCCCGAACTCTCACAAAGAACACGTATGACAACTCCGCGGACATTACGTCACCTGCAGTGCTCTTCTTGGGTAGACTGGAGAGAGCAGTCGTGTCGCACTACAGAACTAGCAACACGGTTTCGTGCATCGAACTCCTAGAAGGACTTTCAGGGGTTCCTCCAAACGAAGTTGTAAGCAACACCGCAGAATTCGCCTACGATATTCGACGAGATGCTGCTGGGAGATTTGATGCCGCCAGCACCGGCGTTCTGGTCAGGGAGGTAGCGAACGCCGACCACCCGTTGGCCCTCACCAAATCTTACCAGCGAGATCGATATGGTAATGTGGTAGTGGAGACATCCAGTACCACTGACGTGCCTCCGAGATCGAAGGCCATGGAGTACGATCCGAACGGTAGATATGTCGTGACCGAAAGGAATGCCCTCGGTCACCAGGTCCGCTACGAGTTCTCGGAATTGCTTGGCCTACCCACGAAAGTGATTGATGCCAATCTCGTCGAGAACCAGAACGAATACGACGGCTTCGGCCGATTGGTTTCTGCCGTATCGCCCACCGACCTGAGAGCGACCGACGTACGGGAGTTTGTGCCTGGCTTCGATGTTCTGGGGAGGACTGTCACATTCAAGCAAGTACGTCAGCTCGGCAGCTTACCTGAGGTTACGACCTACTTTGATCATCAAGGGCGCGTTCTGCGGACGGAGAGCATTGGTAGATCTAACGGCGAACTTCGGAAGATATTGCAAGACTCGAAGTACGATGCCCGAGGTCGGCCAATCGCAGTATCCTTGCCCTATTTTGACGGCGAAGAACCTTATTACGGCAGAACCGAGTTCGACAATCTTGATCGCACCGTACGGACAGTCTCCCCAGATGGCGGTGTCGCGCTGTCGACGTTCTCGGGCCTTGTCACAACCGTGACTGACGCCAATGGCAAATCTTCCACAACACGCTTGAACAAGAAGGGGCTGATTCTTGAGACGATCGACAATCTGGGAGGATCGCTTCGTTTCGAGTATGGACCGGCCGATCGCCTTCTGACGACCCTTCAGGTCGATGGAGAGACGCTTGTCCATGAATACGATCAAATCGGCAACAAGGTGACCTCCATTGACCCGGACCTCGGGCGGTGGGACTATCAGTACAACGGGTTCGGCGAGGTTGTTTGGCAGAGGGATGCGAAGGGCCAGGTCACAACGATTTCGTATGACCTTCTGGGACGCCCAATTCAACGGCATATGCCAGACGAGCTTGATGAGTTCCAGTACGACGCCACCCCGTTTGGAATGGGTAGGCCGAGCATCGTCAGCTCGTCGGACGGTTATGAAGAGCGTTTCTTCTACGACAGCAACGGACGTGTATATCGCAAGGCGACCCGGATCGAAGGGGAGCTTTACTCAACATCGGTGGTCTATGACGACTACGACCGGCCCACTCAGATCCACTACCCCGGCAACTATATAGTATTCAACGAATACGACGACCTTGGCTATCTTCGCCTAGTGAGGGCGAACGATCCATTGCAGCCGTTTCTTGCAGCGCCCAAAACCTACTGGACTGCAGGTGAGCGCGACCAATACGGGCGCGTCCTGGAGGAGATTTTGGGCAATGGGGTCACCTCGACCTACACCTATGACCCATTGAAAGGCAACTTGGGGAGCGTGAAAGCTGTATCTGAGGATGATACTGCAATTTCCGATGTCACACTCGAATACGACCTGGTCGGCAATCTGCTCTCGAAAGTACATGGTACTGAAGATAGGCAGGAAACCTTCAGGTACGATGGCCTGGATCGGCTGACCGCTTGGGACGTCAATGGCGCAACGACGGGTCGCTACACCTACGATGCCTCGGGCCGCATCCTGTCGAAGTCCGACATGGGCGTCTACTCGTACGAGGGCGGTGGACCATCGCACGGCGTAAAGCGTGTTGAAAGACCGGATGGCAGCAACACTGAGTACCAGTATGATGCCAATGGGAACATGGTGTTCGGACCGAAGGGCCACTTCGAATACTACTCCAACAACACCGTCAAGCTAATCTATCGATCCAAGGATGCCTGGTCGCGTTTTGCCTATGCACCCGATGGCAGTCGGTATTTCCAGCACTACTCGGAGACTCGCTCAGTCGGCGGTTCCCAATTCGTAACAAACGTCCTCCAGACGATTTCCGTGGGTGCCTATGAGCAGATTCGAGACCTCGGGGGTCCATTCATCGTCAAGCCGGGAGGCTTTCAAAGGCATCGTCTCTACCTTGCAGCAGAGGGGGGTGTTGTCGCAGTTCTCGAACATTCGACGGAATTCGATCCCCTTGTGAGTGATCCAACATTCAGGGCCAGCAGGGAAGGAACTCCCCTTGCAATCGCCCTTACGACTACCTCTGCCAGTTATTTGCACAAGGACGAACTAGGCTCGGTGCTCAAAGTCACCAACGAGGATGGAGCCATCGTGTCAGGCTACACCTACGATCCTTGGGGCAAGAAGAGCCAGATTGCATGGTTGGCAAAAGCCAAGGAAGACTTTGCCGACGGCACATTTCGCCGAGGGTTCACAGGACATGAGCATCTAGACAATCTCAGCCTCATTCACATGAATGGCCGCGTCTATGATCCGGATTTGGCGCGGTTTGTCTCGGCAGATCCCACCCTGCAGTTTCCAACCATAGGTCAGAACTACGACAGATACTCGTATGTGATGAACAACCCACTGGCCTTCACTGATCCAAGCGGATTTGGACTTTGGAAAGCGATCAAGAAGCTAGGCCGAGCGATCGCAAAGCCATTCGAGAAAATCGGCCAATGGCTAGAAAAGAACTGGCGCACGGTGGTTGTGATCACTGTGGCTGTTGTGGTCAGCGTTTTTACCGCAGGGATCGGAGGAGCAATACTAGTTGGAGCAATCAGCGGCGGGCTAAACGCTGCGTTATATGGAGGCGACTTTTCAGACATATTACGAGGAGCAATAATCGGGGGTGCGTCCGGAGCGGCATTTTTTGGCGCAGGCGAATTGGCCTTGGGAGTCGGTGCGGAAACCGGGTCGTTCTGGGCTGAGACCGGCTCAGGCTCTCTTGGTCATGGCGTCGTCGGCGGCCTGGAATCCGAAATAAATGGTGGTGATTTCTGGAGCGGTTTCGCATCCGCGGCCGTGACTAAAGCCTTTGCCGGCAACATTGCTGACATCAGAAATGAGTCCTTGCGGACCGTTACAGCATCGGTGATTGGCGGCACTGCTAGTGTGGTGGGCGGTGGGAAGTTTGAGAACGGCGCAATCACAGGTGCATATTCTCACCTCCTTAACGACTCGATGCATAAGGCCAAAGAGCAGTCGGCTTCTCGCCAGGCCCAGGCTGATTATTCTGATGACGCGATATACCCGACTTGGTCGCCAATTGACCTTGTGGTCGGGGCAGGTGCGTTCTTCTGGCGCTCAGCGGTCTCCCTGTATGGCAGCTTCGTGGCGACCACCGGGGGTATAGGTGTTTGGATTCGCACAGGGGCAAGTTACCTTCCCGGTGGAGCGCGGACCAACTGGTCCATCAGGTTGGGATCTACGCCGAAGTATCAACAGACCATCGGTAATCCCACGCTCCGGCAGTGGAACCAGTCACTTAGGAACTTCAACAGAGGGCCCTTTAATCAGGGGCATTGGGACGTCGTTGGTCCGGGGCTTTGGTCTCCCGTCTTAATCGAGGCGCCGAAGATGGAGCAGGCACCAAATCGCCCATAATAGTGTTTTACATGGGATTTTAAATTGCAGCGTTATGTGACTTCCAGACGATAAGGGTGAGAAGAGATGATCGCAGTGTCTGAGAGCTTCCACATTGAGGCCAGGGCTTCTCAAATTTTACCCAGCTTAGGAGTTGGCGATTTCGTTCCGTGCGGGCGAGTTATTTGCGGAGCATCCCATTGTCACTTTACGTAAAACTAGCTGCGCTATTCCTGTTGTGCATCGGGACATCGAGTGCGGCTGATGACTTACTTGTTCAGGTGGATATCACCGATCAATCTATGGTAGTAATCCGTGACGGAGGCGCTATTTTTCAGTGGCCGGTGTCGACCGGAGCCGCAGAGTACCGAACCCCGACCGGATCTTTCCGACCGACCCGTATGCATGAAACGTGGCACTCTATTAGATACGATGGCATTCCGATGCCAAACTCGATCTTTTTCTTTAATGGCTACGCAATTCACGGAACCTTGGATACCAGAGACTTGGGACGACCAGCCTCTCGCGGGTGCATACGCCTTCATCCGAAAAATGCTAAAGTTCTTTTCGACCTGGTTGCGGAGCAAGGTATGTCGCGGACAAGGATCATTGTTGAGGAATAAGCTCACAATCTAGGCATTCAGGAAACGAAGCTACTCGCGCCTCAGGTAGAGAAGGTTGGAGGTCAGGCCCATCCCCTCCGCCACTTGCACTGGTGAACCCGAAAACAGGTCCCTTGCGGGGCCTTTTTCTTTGTGTCCCAAAGGGGTTTGCAGGAGCCATCCGCCCTTTGGAGACTGGCCTGCCGCACGAGATCGGTCTCCGAACGCCCACCGTCTCTTTCCACCCGCCCTGCGCTCTTGGCGAGACGGATTCAAAACCCCCATAGATTTCAATGATCTGACGGGATCGCGTTGCGCCCCTGTTTCGCTCGTTCCGGCTTGTCTCAAAGCAGATGGCAACTCGGCAAGCCGGGCATCAGGGGACATGCGTTCAGGGCATAGAGGATTGGGCCCGGAAACCGGGTCTTCGGAGGGAATGGACATGGCGGGTTTTCGCGACTGTTGTGATAGGCGAAATGTGTCCCGAAATCATAAAAATATCAAGTAAATCAGTTTATTACGGCCTCATGCGGTCTCTGCGCACCGTGGCGAAAATCTGCGTAGCTGAAATGTCCCCGCGCCAACATTTCGGTCAGGCGGCCGTGGCGAATTAACTCGTCCGGCCGTCCATGAACTTGTCGAAGCTGTCGAGGACTGGCTCTTCCTCCAGTTCGGCCATGTCCCATCGCGATGGGGCGCGGTCGGGGTAGAGCAGAAGCAAGATCGTCATCTGGTCATTGCTGGGCGAGAACACAGTCATCTCGTGGACCGGTTCAGAGCCGGGCCAGATGCCAGCGGGATGGTGGCAGCCGTAGCGCCCTTCATCTCCGTCCACCTCTTGCGCGGCAAGCGAGGCGGGAGGCAATTCGATCACCTCTTGCCGTGCCCTGTAGAAAACGCGGGACTTCAAGAGCGGTTCGCTGGACCAAGCCCAATCGATGAAGCCTTCCTTGCCGACCACGATCATCGCGCGTTTTTCGGTGATGGTCATCCATTTCAGGATCGCGGCGGTCAGCGATACGGCATAGCGATCCGCGAGCTCGGTCATCACGTCGATGTCGATGATCCGGCCTTTGATCTGCTCGCGGAAATCGTCGAGGGGCATCATCAGGTAGGAGGCGAAGGTGTTCGCCTCCGCCTCGATCCTGTTCCGGGCCTCATCCCAGTCGGCCATGTTACGGCTGGTGCATTGGAGCCCACGCGGATTGGCCTGCCGGTGGAGGAGGTAGTGCTCCAGCTCATGCGCCAGCGTGAAGTTGCGCCGCCCCGGCGACCGGATGGTCTCGTTGTAGACAATGCCCCACTCGCCGGAGCCGTTAGGATGCGGCATCAGCATGCCTTCGACGCCCTTGGACAGCGCAAGCCCCTTCACGATGGTGATCGGCGCGGCCGGAAAAACCTGACGCGAGAAATCCTGCGCGAGCGCGGCCACATCGATGGGGAACCGCGGCAGCCCGTGCACCGCTTGATGCACGGACAGGATCTGCGTCAGGCGAATAGCCCACCCCTTCGGCGTCGTCGGCAGACTCAATCCTTCTTACCCCACATGTCGATCATCTGGTTGATTTTCTGTTGGTCTTCGGGGTCGAGCTTGCTGAATTTGCGGAAGAAGGCCTCTTTCAGAACCTCGTCGCTGGGCTCCGCGCTATCATCGAGCAGGTAGTCTGTCGTGACCTCCAGAGCCTGGGCGATGCGGGTCAGCTTCTCGCCCGACGGTTTTCTCGTATCGCGGTTCTCGAGTTCCCAGAGGTAGCTCTTGCTGGAGTCGGTCAGCTCGGCGAGCTTGTCGAGGGAATATCCCTTTTCCTGACGGTGGCGCTTGATCTTCGCGCCGAGGGACGTGGTCATCGTATCATCCTTGGATTCCTTGGTTGGAGGACATTTGTTCGCTGTGCCGAACAAATTTGTGCCCCGCAAGTGGACGTGGCGATTTGTTCGGTCATATCGAACAACATCGTATCGCATTTTCGCGATTCTGTCCTCCTCCCCGGCCAAAGAAAGGGCTCTCATGACCGCCATCGCCGCGTTTCTCCGCAAGACCCCCGTGATCCGTCTGCAGGATTACTTCACTGCTGGCGGGTTCACCTCGCTTGCGCCCATCGACTGGCCGAAGCCCGAGCCCGAGGTGGTGGAGACGCTGATCAAGGCCGTCGATGCGATGTCCGACGACGAAAAGCAGCGCGTCGTTCTCGATGCGGCCCGCGTGGCGGCGCTGGCCGATGAGCCCGGCCAGAACGCCTTGCAGAACGTCGTCGTGAACCGCGCAGTCTTCGATACGCTTGAGGGGGCCAACAACCGCTCGCTCTGGGTTTTCCTCAACGAGAACGACCGGTTCCGCCTGGCCGAAGAGGTGCGCTACAATGACGAGCGCCGCCGCGGGCGGTCGTGGAGCGGGTTCGGCGTCGATCCCGATCTCGCGGTGAAGAAGGACCCGGTTTCGCTCGCCGCGTTTACGGCCGCGATCCGCGAACGGTTCGAAACGCCCAACGTCCATGTCGACATCTTCGACCGCCACCGGGTGATCCTCGAGCGCGAGGAATGCGAACTGGTCCAGGTCGCGGTCTACCGGGAGGGGCGTCCCGAGGACACGCTGGGATTCGACGCCAACAGCACCCTGTCGCGTCGGATCGTGAAGCAGGTCTTCGAGGCGGCGCTGACCTACGAGGCCGCGACCGGCGTGATCGAGGTCGTGGCAAAGACGCGCGAGGACCGGATCGATCTGACCCGGTACATGGCGCGCGACCTGCTGGGCATCATCCTCGACGAAGAGCAGTCGCTGCCGCTGCGCGAGTACGATCTCAGCATGCTGCTGCGGCCTTTCGACTTCCCGACTGACCCGGCCGACGGGATTGCCGGCGTGACCGTCAAGGAATTGCGCCTGATGGATCTGGGCGATGCGAAGGAGCGCATCACGCTCGAATCCATGTCGGGTGCCGACCGGACGATCTGGCAGATGGCGGAACACCGGATCGGCCTCGACATCGGTGGCGGCGCGCGTGTCTTGGGTGGCACCGGCGACGCGGCGGAATGGGTGGTCACCCGTGCGCGCTTCACTATCAAGTTCCACCCGGGCCCCGATGGCGGGCGGGGCAAGTCGCTGTCTTTGACCGTGACCATGCCGCATGGCTGCAATCTGAAGGACATGACCCCGCAAGAGCGCCTGATCGGCGAGAAGTATCTGCGGCTCTGGGGCATCCTGAAGGACGATAACGATGAAGGCGACGTCCTTGAGTAAGCGTGCGATCGACCTTCTGCTGCGGGCCATGGAAGCCCGCAGCATGTCGCTCCAGACATCGGCGCTGCACCAAGTTTCACGCAGCGCGACCGACGCTTTGATCGGGGCCAAGCTGATGGTGCCGAGCGGGTACGTCCCCGTCGTCGCCGCGATGGATGACTATGAGGATGAACCGGTCGAGGCCACCTGGTCGACCGAGCTGAAATCATTCGGCTATCACGACAGCGCCGGCCGTCGGATCAAGGTCGCCCATCAGGATATCGCGGCGTGCAGGGTCGACTACGGTCTGGCCCTTGCCAAGATGCTGGTGGCGTTCGAGCGCGCCGGGCCTTCGCGCCCGACGTCCTTGGTCACGGATCTCGTCTGGGAGGTTGGAACCATCAAGCTCGCCGGAGCGAAGGCCCCTGTGCCCGTCTGGTTTGCCCCCCGGCTCGGAGATCCAGGGGTCTGGGCGCAGCTCGAGGCGCTGATCGGGCGCAAGCCGCCTCAGGAAATCCGCATCATCCTGACCTCCACACCCGGCGAGCGCATTCCCGAGACGGCCCAGAAACGCAGCCACATCATCAACGTGGCGGATGTTGCTGGTGATCCGGCCAAGCTCGCGATCTCGCCCCAAGGCCTCGGGGCTCGGGTGTTCTCCGGACAAGTGCAGCGTCGTTTCCCGATCGATCATTCGGATGACTACGGCATCGTCTGGCTGCGCGGCGAAACCCTCACCTTCGGCAGCGACAAGCAGCGACAACTCCTGGGGCTGCTGTTCGGCGCCTACTGGTCGGGATCGCCTGTGTGCCGGACCGCGGTCGTGCTTTTCGAAGCGGGCTACGGGGACAGCACGAACGCGTTCTCCAAGGTGTTCAGCGGTCGCAACGACTGGCGCTCGTTCATCAAATACGCCGACGGAAACTGTTGGATCGAGCCCTGATCCGATCAGCCATCGCCATTTCGAAGGCCGTCCATCAGGGCGGCCTTTTGCTTTTGTGACTTTCCTACCGGCTTCCCTACCGGTGCCCTCCCTCAGCCCTCCCACCCCCTCTGGCATGTTGAACCCGCAAGTGTTCGCAGAAATCCCAAGGAGGTTCACATGGCGACCAGGCACCTTTCCCAGATCGAGCTGGCGGCTCGCTGGAACATTTCGCACCGCACGCTGGAGCGCTGGCGGTGGACGGGCGAAGGCCCGAAATTCATCAAGCTCGGCGGCCGGGTGATCTACCGGCTCGAGGATGTCGAGGCCTTCGAGGCCGAACAGATCCGCGGCGTGGATCACGAACCCCATCGTCCGATGTCGGCGTGAGGGGGCGGAACATGACGATCTCCAATCACATCACCCTGGCCGATATCCACCGCATGCCCGTCGGCCAGATCGCGGCGCTGCCCGCCGATCAGCTTGCGCTGCTGAAAGGCGCGGCGTAGGAGCAACTGACGCAGGCGAAGTCGGTCGCAGACTGGCTCGACGGCGCGATCTCCCTGAAATACGCGGACCGCGCCCAGGACACCCGCCAGGAAGCGGGCAAGGACACCGGCACGATCCGGTTCTAGGATGACGGCGTCACCGTGATCGCCGAACTGCCCAAGCGCATAGACTGGGATCAGGCGTTGCTGGCGCAGATCGCCGAGAACATCGCCTCGGCGGGCGAGGACCCGGCGGAATTCATCGAGACCAAGCTGTCGGTCTCCGAGCGCAAATACGGCGCCTTGCCGGAAAGCTGGCGCAAGGGCTTCGAGCCCGCGCGCACGGTCCGCACCGGCAAGCCGAAGTTCCGCCTCTTGCTGAACGAGGAGGTGCGCTGATGGCCATTTCGCTCGCGTCCCTGCGCACGACCTCGGTGCTGACCCCGCCGCGCATCCTTATCCACGGTGTGGCCGGGGTGGGCAAATCCGCCTTCGCGGCCGATGCCGACCGGCCCGTCTTCCTAATGACCGAGGATGGCCTGGGCAAGCTGCAGGTCCCGCATTTCCCGCTCGCGACCAGCTATGCGGAGGTGGCCGAGGCGCTCGATGCGCTCTCGAACGAGGACCACGATTTCGACACGGTCGTCGTCGACAGCGTCGACTGGCTGGAGCCGCTGATCTGGGCCGAGGCCTGCAAGCGCAACGGCTGACCGTACCGATGTCCGACGCGACGCGCGCCCGGTTTGCCGATCTCAGCGACGCCCTGACCGAGGAACTGCGGGCAGCGGCCGGGCCGGCCTTTACCGCCATCCTCGCCCGGATCGGAGAGAACGCGCTGAAGCTGGCGCTGATCGTTGCCGTCGGGCGCGATCCTCTGCGCCCCGAGATCGACATCACCGCTGCGGACTGGGCCATCGGCTTCGTGCGACATTACGCGCGGCGCACCATGGAGGCGGTCGAGCGCCATGTGGCGGACACCGAGACCGAGGCGCATCTGAAGCGGCTGAAGGAGATCGTCCGCGCGGCCGGGCCCAAGGGGATCACAAAATCTGAGATACCCGCGCCTCCCAATGGCTGAAATCGCGCGACCGCGACGAAATCCTCCTGACGCTGATCGAGAGCGGCGACATCACGACTGGCATGCGTGGCTCCTCGACCAAGCAGGCCATGGTCTACCGGATGGCGCGGTGGGGCGGGTGACCGGAGATCCTTCAAGCCGCCTGAAGCGGCCCTTGAAGCCGAAATTCCGACAAGTCACAGAAACGAAAGGTAAAAACCGAATCCTTCAAATCCTTCAATCTTTCAAGAGGACCCCTTTTCCCTATACGTGTACGCGCGCGGTTTAACATTGGGAGAGAGGTACCCATTGAAATATTCAATAATTTAAAGGTTATATATTACACATAGAGGACAACCACTTAGGGGCGGAAATCTTTCAAGACGCCCCTCTAGGGTCAGGACTGATAGCCAATAGATGACGAGTGCCGCGAGGGCGATGGCTGATAAGAAGACCTTCGGGCACCGGTCGTAGCGGGTTGCCACGCGTCGCCAATCCTTGAGCCTGCCGAACATTATCTCGATCCGGTTGCGGCGTTTGTATCGGCGCTTGTCGTACTTTACCGTCTTCTTGCGCTGCTTCCGACCAGGGATGCAAGCGCGTATCCCTTTGTCTTGCAACGCTTCTCGGAACCAATCGGCATCGTATCCGCGATCTTCGAGCAGCCAGTCGACTTTTGGCAGGCTACTCAACAACGCCCGTGCGCCGATGTAGTCGCTGACCTGTCCGGCGGTCACGAAGAGGTTCAGCGGGCGTCCCTGACTGTCGCAGATGGCGTGCAACCTGGTGTTCATGCCGCCCTTGGTTCGGCCAATCAGGCGTCCACGCCCCCCTTTTTCACGCCCAAACTGGTCGCTGTCCGGCGGGCCTTCAGATACGTCGCGTCGATCATCACGGTCTTCTGTTCGCCGTGTTCGGTGGCCAGACCGGCCATCATCCGCGCGAAGATGCCCCGTTCGCGGTTTCTCTCGAACCAATGGCGTTCAACCGCTTACCTCCACCGTTTCCAACGGTTGTACAGCGTCTTGTGCGGCCCATAGGCGGTGGGGGCATCGCGCCAGCGCAAGCCATTTCGATTGATGAAGATAATCCCGCTCAGCACACGTTGGTCATCGACGCGTGGCTTGCCGTGTGACTTTGGGAAGAAGGGCTCCAGACGCGCCATCTGGGCGTCGGTCAGCCAAAACGGATCAGACATGTTCACCGCTCGTTTTCGAACCGTGAATCACGCTGCAAAGCGGAAATCAATGGGTCCTGACCCTAAGGGCTCGGAGCGGACCTTTGCGCGGCAGCTTGGTTCCGATGCGCAAATGATTTCCGTCGCGTGCATGCCCGCCAGCCGCACCTCCAGTCAGCGGATATAGCCGCTTCGGTTCTTCCTGGCCGGTCCGCAGAGGGGCTGGATGAACCTCTCATAGTGGGCATGGAGCGCGTTCACGTTCTGGATATCACAGCATCCTGCGGCCACGCGCGTGCCTGGCTTGCGGCCGACAACGAAGTGCTCCAGGCCGGCTGCTGCCGTCACGTTCATGTAGCCGTTGGCGCCGTTCGGGCAGAGCCAGCATCGCCGGGGACCAGCGGTTTCATTGCGCGTTCGAGCGTCACGCCCTTTCGGTTCGGACGGCGCCGGAAAAGGCGCGCGCCGCCTCGATGATCCCCGTGCCCCCGATGTCGTCCGGGGTCTGGCCCGCGGACAGGAACCTCCGGATCGGACGGCCCTTCGCGTCGGCCAGAGCGTCCAACCTGGAGCTCGGGCTGCCCCCCGCTGACTTTCGGTCAGCTTCCCGCCGGGCCCTTGACGGCGGATATCGCATGAAATAGGTGGAACGTGCTCTGAGCGGGCGTTGTGTAGTGGTAAGACCTTAGCCTTCCAAGCTAATGACGCGGGTTCGATTCCCGCCGCCCGCTCCAGAAGTTTCCTCTACCGTCAGCCGCCTCCGCGACTCCGCCGCCTCGGACCTGCCGGGCGTGGGACGTCACTGGAAATCCCGCGACTTCGGAAGCACCCGGACGTTGCGGGGATGTCCCTTCGCGCCGACCTGGCCCGGGATCGGGTGGGTCGGGTGGTCGCCGCGGGTGGTGATGCCCGGAAGCGGCATGCTCGAAAGGGCGGCAAGCCGGTCGCTCCGGTCGCGCAGGATGTCGGCGACGATATGGATCACGCGGCCGTCGGTCTGCAGCCGCCCATGCACTTCCATCAGACGCGCTGACATGATCACCGGGCGGAATGTCTCGAACATCCTGGGCCAGATCACCAGATTTGCCACACCCTCCTCGTCCTCGAGCGTGATGAAGCACACGCCCCTGGCGCTGCCCGGGCGCTGGCGCACCAGCACCAGTCCGGCCAGCGAGACCTTCTGCCCGTGGCGCATGCGCGCGAGCCGGGAGGTGGCGCTGAAACCCTGGCGGGCGAGACTTCGGCGATAGAAGGCCATCGGATGCGCCTTCAGCGAGAGGCGCAGGGTCTGGTAGTCCGCGACCACCTGTTCGGCCCGGGGCATGGCGGGCAGGCGCACCTCCGGTTCGGCTCCCTCCGGGGCCGTCTCGGCATGATCGAAAATCGGCAGGGCGGGGGCGTCCTTCAGCGCAGAAGCCTGCCAGAGGGCCTTGCGGCGGTCCGCGCCCATGCTGCGCATGGCATCGGCGGAGGCGAGGCAGCGCAGGGATTTCACGTCGAGCTGCGCGCGTTCCTTCAGGTCCCGCACATCCTCGTAGGGGCGGTCCCGGAACGCCACGATCCGGCGCGCGCCCTGTTCGGGCATCCCGTCCACCAGACGCATCCCCAGACGCAGGGCGAAGCCCGTGCCGGATGGCTCGAGCGTGCAGTCCCAGTCCGACAGGTTCACGTCGACATCGCGCAGTTCGACACCGTGATCGCGGGCATCACGGACGATCTGGGCGGGGGCGTAGAAACCCATGGGCTGCGCGTTCAGCAGGGCGCAGGCAAAGGCGGCCGGATAGTGGCATTTCATCCAGCTCGAGACATAGACGAGCTTGGCGAAGCTGGCGGCATGGCTTTCGGGAAAGCCGTATTCGCCGAACCCCTTGATCTGGTCGAAGCATCGCTGGGCGAAGACCGGATCGTAGCCCCGCGCGGTCATGCGCCCGACCATCTTCTCCTGCAGGGCCTCGATGGTCCCGCGCGACCGGAAGGTGGCCATGGCATGGCGCAGCTCGTTGCTTTCGGCCGCGTTGAAACAGGCCGCGTCCATGGCGATCTTCATCGCCTGCTCCTGGAAGATCGGCACCCCGTTGGTGCGCGAGAGGATCTTCTCGAGCTCGTCCTGCGGATATTCCGGGCCCGGCCGGGGATATTCGACCTTCTCGAGCCCCAGCCTGCGGCGCAGATAGGGATGGACCATGTCCCCGTGGATCGGGCCCGGGCGCACGATGGCGACCTCGATCACCAGATCGTAGAAGCGGCGGGGGCGCAGCTTGGGCAGCATCGCCATCTGGGCGCGGCTTTCGACCTGGAAGACCCCGAGGCTGTCGCCCCGGCAGAGCATGTCATAGGTCGGGCGCTGGTCGTCCGGCAGATCGTCCTCGACCGGCACCGTCGCGAGTTCGAGCTCGCGCCCGTAATGCGCCGCCATCAAATCGAAGCACTTGGCGATGCAGGTCAGCATCCCCAGGGCGAGGATGTCGACCTTGAAGATGCCGAGCGCGTCGATATCGTCCTTGTCCCATTCGATGAAGCTGCGCTCGGGCATGGCGCCGTTGCCGATGGGCACGATCTCGGTCAGGGGGCGTTCGGTCAGGATGAAGCCGCCCACATGCTGGGACAGGTGGCGCGGCATCCCGATCATCTCGCGCGCGAGGGTCAGCACCATGCGCAGGTAGGGGTCCTCCAGGTTCAGTCCCGCCTCGCGGGCCCGTGCGTCCTGCACCTGCGCCTCGAAGCTGCCCCAGATTGTGCCGGCGAGCCTGGCGGTGATGTCCTCGGACAGGCCCATCGCCTTGCCGACCTCGCGGATGGCGGACCGGGGGCGGTAGTGGATGACCGTCGCGCACAGACCCGCCCGGTGGCGGCCGTACTTGGCGTACATGTACTGGATCACCTCCTCGCGCCGCTCATGTTCGAAGTC
Organism: Sulfitobacter sp. LCG007; assembly: GCF_040801785.1. NCBI lineage: Bacteria > Pseudomonadati > Pseudomonadota > Alphaproteobacteria > Rhodobacterales > Roseobacteraceae > Roseobacteraceae bacterium LCG007. The sequence continues at coordinate 1,665,235 of NZ_CP161805.1, forward strand.
CACGTCGATGTCGGGCGGCTCGGTGCGCTCTTCGCTCAGGAAGCGCTCGAAAAGCAGGTCGTGCTCGTTGGGGTCGACGGAGGTGATGCCGAGGCAGAAGCAGACGGCGGAATTGGCGGCCGATCCGCGCCCCTGGCAGAGGATGGGGGGCTGCGCCTCCTCGCGGGCGAAACGCACGATGTCGCGGATTGTCAGGAAGTAGCGGGCGATCCGCTTCGAGGCGATCAGGGCGAATTCGTCCCGGATGGTCGCGGCGATCCGGTCGGGCACGCCCTCGGGATAGCGCCGCGCGGCCCCTTCCCAGGTCAGCCGCTCGAGTTCCTCCTGGGCGCTGCTCCCGTCGGGCACGATCTCGTGGGGGTATTCGTATTTGAGGTCGGTGAGGCTGAACCCGATCCGGTCGGCAAGTGCCCGGGTGGCCGCGATCGCATGGGGCCAGGATGCGAAGAGGCGACACATCTCGGCGGGCGATTTGAGGTGGCGCTCGGCATTCGCCTCCAGAAGGAAGCCTGCCTTCGCGATGGTGGTGCCTTCGCGGATGCAGACCATCACGTCCTGCAGCGGCCGGCGCCGGGGGGCGTGATAAAGCACGTCATTGGTGGCGAGCAGCGACAGGCCATGGGCCCTGGCCAGCCCGTCGAGCCGGTTGATCCGGGCGCGGTCGTCACCGCGGTAGAGAAACGCCGCGCCGAGATGGGCCATGCCGGGCAGGGCCTGGACCAGCCGGGCGAGCCCGGCCTCGAAGAGATCGAGATTTTCGGGCGGCATGGCGATCAGGTGCAGGCCCTGCGCATGGGCGGCGAGCATGTCGAGCGTGAGATGGGTTTCGCCCTTGTCCTGCCAGCCGCCGTCATGGGTCTGCATCTTGCCTCTGGAAAGCAGGGTGGACAGGCGGCCATAGGCTTCGCGGTCCTGCGGATAGGCCAGAAGCTCGGTCCCGCAGAGCAGCACGAGGCGCGCTCCGATCAGCGGGCGCAGCCGGGCGACCCTTGCCTCTGTATGGATGCGCACCACGCCCGCCAGCGTGTTGCGGTCCGCGATCCCGAGGCTGTCATAGCCCAGCAGGCTCGCCGTCGCCGTAAGGTCGGTCGCGTCAGAGGCGGCCCGCAGGAAGGAAAAGCAGCTCGCCAGCCCGAATTCGACGTAATCCGCGCGCGGGTTCTCGGGGAAGCGTCTGTCCTTCGGCAGGCTGCGCCGCTTGTGCCCTTCCTGTTCCGGCATCAGGCGAAAAGCCCCTGCAGGAACCAGCGCGGATCGCCGCCGCGTCCGTCCTGCAGCAGGCCCTCCCGGTAGATCCAGAAGCGCCGGCCGTCCTGGACCTCGACCTTGTAATAGTCCCGCAGGCGCGTGCCGGGGCGGTCGCGCCACCATTCCGGCGCGATGCGTTCGGGTCCGGCATGGCGCATGGTCCGGTAGAGCGCCCGCCGCCAGCGGAACTGCAGCGGCGGGCCTTCGGGCACGGCATAGACGACCGTAACCTCCTCGGCCGGATCGAAGAGGCGCAAGGGGCGTTCGCGGGCGGGCAGGGGTGCCATGGCGGGGGCCGCGGCGGGCGCGCCGGTCAGGGCGGGGGTACGTCCCTCGACGCGCTCGGGCAGGTGGCTTTCGTTCCAGACGGACCATGTCACCCGGTCCCGTCCCAGCCGGGCGGTCAGCCGGTCCAGCAGTCCGGCCACGTCCGCATCCCCGCTGGCCTTGCCCCCGAAGCTTTCCTGCACCAGCGGCAGGGGCTCTACCCCCGTCGCCTCGAGCGTCAGCAGATCGAAGCCGAAGCCCGGGTCGATATGGTCGAGCTTGCCGTTGAAGAGACGCCGCAGATGGGCCGGATCGCGGCTTGCCCGGGCCAGGGAGAGCCGGACCGTCCTGCATTCGCTGTCGATCCGGTAGATCGTCAGCATCATGTGCCGCGCGCCCTTCTCCTCCTTCGCGAGCGCTTCGCAGAGTTTCTCCGCCAGCCCCGCCAGATGGGGATAGGGGTCGATCACGGGCTCCGGCAGGCTGGTGCGCGCCAGGAAGCGCTGCCGGTCCGGCGGGGCGTTCAGCGGGTCGGCCGCCCGGCCCATGGCCCGGTCCAGCAGGACAAGCGGATTGCGCTCGGCCGGCAGGGTCGAGAAGCGGCGCATCAGCGTCACACGGGGCATGCCGGCAAGCTGACCGATCGTCTTCAGCCCGAGCCGGTTCAGAAGCCGTTGCGTCCCCGCATCGAGGCGCAGCGCGGCGACCGGCAGGGCGGACAGGTGGTCCTCCGGATCCGTCGCGCCGCAGATCGTGCTGGTCTCGCCGTAGCGCGCCAGGGCCTGCGCCGCGCCGCGGGTCGGGGCGATCGCGACGCGCGCGCTCAGGCCCTGCAGGGCGAAGCGTCGGGTGATGTCGCGCAACAGTGCCGCTTCGCCGCCGAAAAGATGCGTTCCCCCCGTCACGTCGAGGATCAGCCCGTCCCCCCCGTCCTGAACCGTCCAGGGACACCAGCGCCGTGTCCAGTGGACCAGCCGGCGCATCAGCGCCGCGTCGCCTTCCAAGTCGGCACTTTCCACGTGCAGCTGCGGATGGACCGCCTGCGCGTCGACAACCCGGTCCCCCCGCCGGATGCCCAGGGCGCGCGCCACCGTGTTGACAGCCTGGACGACGGGCCCATGCGGACCGGCGCAGGAAAGCGCCACGGGCACGTCAGCCCCCGGCAGCGTCCGGTATTGCCGGATCGTCGCGATCCAGCGTTCCAGCGTCAGATCGGGAAGCCAGATCGAGACGATCCGCGATCCGGGGGGCGTCGGAGTCATAACGCGCCACCCAGTGCCCGGGCGCATGGCCGCGCACCTTGAAGAGATCCGCATCCCAGCGCGGCGCGCCCGGGGCGAGGGGATCGTGGGGATGGGCCTGCGAGGGCAGGGAGGCGATGCGCCAGCGCGCCCGGGCCGCGCTCAGCCCGCCGGGATCGCCGTTGCGGATCAGGTAGACCGGCACGCCCGATGCCTCCGCGCGGATGGCAAGCCGCTTGGTCGCCGTGAAGTCGAGCGCGGCGGGCGTGCCCTGCAGCTCTCCCACCACCGCCGAGAGCCCCGCGCAGCCCGCCCCTTCCTCCATCGCCCAGAGCACGTCGCGCGGATGGTTCACCCGGACCTGCAGCACCGCCCGGTCGATGCCGAAGGTCCTGAGCCCCGGCATGTGAAGCCGCCCGCAGTCCCTGCGCGAGCCATGATCCTGCACCCAGAGCACCGGCCCCTCGCCGGGCGCCAGCAGCGACAGCACGAAGCCGGTCGCCGCCGGATCCCCCGGCCGCGTCACATGCAGGTCCGTCAGGCAGGGCCGCAGGCTGTCCGGCGCGGGGGGTCGCCCTGGCCGGATACTGCGTGCTGGCAGGTGAAGGACCTGTGCGTATGTCTTGCGATTCTCCATGCACCACCCAAGATGTTCACATTTTGTTCCATTTTTCCAGATGGCGCAACCGAGGTTTGTGAGCAGCCACGGGTCTTGCGCATCGTCCGTCTCCTCGCTTCAGCCACAGGCAGTTTCCACCATCCTTGCCCGCCGCGGACGTGCCTCCCGAAAACTTTTCGACGCGCGATCTGAACCGAACCTCACTCCGGAAGCACTCACAAAGCGGATACACTCAGGCAAAGGTGAGCACCGCAATGGCAGACGAAACACCCGGCGACGCACTTCGCGCGTTCAGCAGCTCGGACCTCGAAGCATTTCTGAAGCGGCTCGGCATTCCCGTCAACGGAAGCACGATGAGCCTCGCCCTGAAAATCGACACCGAGATGCGCAACGGGGCGCGCGCGGCAGCACAAGCGGCGGCGCAGCGGTTGGTGGAACTGTTCCGCGCGGCGCCGGCGGAAGCGGGCGACGACACAGAGCGGTTCGACTACAATGAGAATGCGCTTGACCCCACGGCTTCTGACGCGGATCTGGTCAGAAATGCGCTGAAGCTCTATGCCAACATGCAGATCACGCTGCAGGCCGTCGACCCGGAAGAAAGTCCCGCCACCCAGATCTACAGCGACGAATTGCTGGATCGCATCATCTCGCACGCGGCTCTTCCGAATGATCCGCTGATCAAGCCCATGCTCAAGCGCATCGGAGCCGCATACGCAACGGCAGGCGGCGAAGCTGCGGCGCGCAGCGAGGCGCTTGGCCTCGTATCGCTCCTGATCGCTGACGATCACATTCAAGCCGCCGATCGCAACCGGGTGCTCGAGCGGATCATGAACACGCTTCGTATCGCCGAGACAGCCCTGGATGACATCGGCGACCCGGACGGCAATGAGGATCTCTACGGAGAGACCGAGATCGGCGACGGGCCCGCGCCCGAAGACGCTGAAATCGATCTCTCGGAGAGACTCGAGGAAGACCGCCGCCAGGAGGCCCGGGACCGTCGCACCCGCGAATTGCACGACCGCGCCCTCGTGGAAGCGAACCGCCGTGCCGAGCAGCTCTTTTCGGACTTCGCCGACCGTGACGGGGGTCTGATAGACGCGCTTGGACTGGCCGACGACAATGCGGATGATGTCGCGCTGGCAAACGAGATCCGGGAAGTGATGGGCCGGATCACGACCTGGCCAGGACGGGTGTCGAGCGAAGGGCTGTACCAGGTGACGGTGATGCGCGCCAAGATCGAGGAGCTCGCCGCGCGCCTCGCCGCGAGAAACTCGGGCGAGGCCGAGGACAGGGCAGCGCTTGCCACCGAGCTCACCCGCAAGATCGCCGTAGAGGCGAGCGATGTCGCCAAGACGATCGAAGCCCAGCTCGCCACCATCCAGGCCGAGGCGATCAAGGCCGTGGAAGAAGAGATGCGCCAGGAGGTCGAGAACTCCGCTCCGGACGTCAAGACGATCGCGGAGGCGCTGAAGGAACACGGCCAGGACGAGGCGCGACAGCTCGCCGCCAGGATCGTGCAAGCGGCGCAGGGCGGCGGCACGCAGCAGGTGTCTGAAGCGGACCGGGTCAAGGACCTGCTGGTCCGTGCCCAGGCCTACCTCGACGCGATGGACGACTACGAACGCAAGGACTGGGCCGAGGTCGAGGAAGCGTTGAAAGCCGACGACGGCCCGGACGCCGCCGGCCCCGCGCGCGCCGAAGCCAAAACCGGCGAAACACAGGCAGAACCATCGGCAGCTGCCGCGGCGCCGTGGACGTCGCAACATCGTGAAGTATTGGAGGAGATCTCGTTCCTGCAGGCTTCGGGCGATACGGACGAGGCCCGCACGCTTGCGGCAAAGCTTGCCGAAAGACTGCGTGCATCTGGCGGCGCGCTGGCAGGGATCGACGTTGACACGGTCATGGACCACGTTGCCCGGCAAGACGCGATGGCAAGTGAGGCGCGCGAGGCTGCACAATCCGAAAGCACGGAAGACGACAGCGACGATGAAGCCGACCGCGCTTCCTGGTTCCTGTTGATGGCGCTCACGAAGGATGCCAAAAGCAAGGTTTTCTTTGACGGCCTTGTCCGCGTGATGGTGCTCAAGGACAAGACGCGTACGGCCCAGTTCTCCGAGGCGCTCGCGGCGCATATCCTCAAGATGTACAAGACGACCGTCACGAAGAAGGAGATGCTGGCGGCCATCGTCGCCGAGGCCAAGCGGCAGGCGAAGGCGAAAGAGGATGAAATCTCCGGGTTTTCACCGGACGACAGTGACAGCGACGACGGTTCGTCGAGCGACGCCGGCGATGCCGATGACGAAGGGGACGACCAGCCCGATCAGGTCCTGACCATGGCCCGGCGCGAGGACGCGAAAAGCGGCGAAATCTACAACGCGCTCGTCCGCACGCTTCTCAAGGGCGACAAGGCTACCGGCAGCAAGCTTGCCAAGGCGCTCGCCGCGCACATCCTGAACGTCTACAGGACGAATGTGACGATGCCGGACCTGATGCAGGAAATCATCAGGGCCGCGCTCGAGAGCGTTCGGGCCCTCCGGCAACGCGCCGCGCAGACGTCTTCGGACAGCGGCTATGAAGGCGACGGTGACGACAGCGGTGACGAAGATAAGGGCGGGAATGGTGCCGCGGGTGGTATCGCTCCCGGCGGCCGCAGTGGGGCCCGCGACAGCCAGAGCACTTACGACCTGAGCACGGTCCGGAAAGTCGACTGGCCCTCCTTCCTCGGCATCTACGGCATGGACGCCGAAGAGAGCGAGGCGGCGGCGGATGTCGCCAAGCTGATCGTCAAGAAAGGCACCGGTTCCTCGGGCGCGCTGAAATCGGCCAAGGACCTGCTCGGACGCTCCAGCAAGAAGGTGAAAGGTGCCAAGGTGAAGAACCACAAGCATCTCGTCGCCGCCATCGAGGATGCGATGATCAAGCGGGCCGACAGCAAGAAGGTCGTCAAGCCTCTGAGGTTCTCCGACATCTTCGAAGACGATAGCGACGATATCTCGGTCTGAAGAAGGTCCGGTTCGCCAACAAGCCGGGGCCGGTGTCATGCCGCGCCCCGGCGGTTCTTGTGCCGCCGCTCCCGCGGGGCGGATGGACCTCACAAGAGACGCACCACACTTTCGCGCCCGGCGTCGGGTGCGGGGATGAACCTTTCGCGCGGTCCGGGGCACCTACCAGCAATCCCCTTGCCCTGTTTCTGAGAGGTTCGCCCCATGCGCTTTGTCGGTGCTCTGCTGATTTCCCTGGCCATCGCCGCTGCGCCGTTTTCCTGGCGCTACGCTCAGATCCTGATCCCCGCGCCGCAGGACATGTCGGCTTCGGACGCAGCCACCGCCATGACCGATGCCGGTCAGACGGCGCTTCGGGACGAGGTGGCCTTCCTTGCGGATCAGCTCGATCGGCTGACCCAGCGGGTCGATGCGCTCGACAGCCGCACGTCCCTGAACCTTGCGGGCGGCGGAAGGTCCGTCGAACCCCAGGCCGACGCGCCCGAAGCATCGGATTCGCTGAAGGACGCGTTCGCCCAGGTCGTGCTCATCGCCGACCGGCGCTCGGCCAATGACGGATTGCGCCACGCCACGCCCTCGTTTCTGCGCGAGCTGCTCGGCCTGCCGCGTCCCGATCTCACGGACGACTGTCAGCCGGCCACCAACCCCAGGCTGCTGGAGCTGCTGTCGACCGAGGACGTCGGCCCGATCCGCGCCACTCTGGTCCGCCCGGCAATGATCTCGATCCGGCAGGTGTTTGCGAATGTGCAGGTCTTCGAGCCCGAGCTCTACGACCGCATCAAGACGGCCGGTTCGCTCTGCGTGCGCCGCGTCCGGGGCGCCGAGGATTCCGCCTCGGCCCATGCCTACGGACTTGCGGTGGACATCAATATCGACGGCGTGCTCGACAGTCTGGCAGACGGCAATACTCAGCTCGGACTGATCCTGCTGGCGGATTTCTTCCGCAAGGAGGGCTGGATCTGGGGCGCAGGGTTCGGCCGCGAGGACTCGATGCATTTCGAGGTCAGCCGCGACAAGCTCGAGCAATGGCGCCAGCTGGGAGAAATCTGAGCCCTTGCCGGACCGGCGACTGACGGCGCAGACCAGCCGTCAAGCGCAGGGGCAGAGCGAGCACATGTCGAAGGGCTCCATGTCGAGAGCTACCTGCAGGGAGCCCTGCAGCGCCAGCGCCACGTTGAGGAATGGCGCGATGGCGAGCTTGGGAGGCGAGACCGAGGCCAGCCCGGCCAGCGCCGTACTGCTTGCCGCGGACTGGCCAAGCTGAAAGTCCTCGAAGCTCGGGAGCAGTTCGAGCGTGTTGGCCAGCCTCAGCGCGCCCAGCGGCAGCCCCATCCTGAAGCTGGACCACAGCCGCAGCATCGCATGGATCCGCGACAGCATGTTGGGCGAGAACGCGTCCGAGCCGAAGGCTTCCTCGATGGTGGCCAGCGCCTCGAGCACAAGCGCAAGCTTCTGCAGAAGCGGCAGGGGGATGGCAAGGCTGGGCGGGGTCAGGCTGGCCAGCCCGTGCAGATGGTTGGCCATCGCATCGAGCGCGCCGGTCTCGCCAAGGGGCGGCAGGTCGAAGGCCGCGTTCATTTCGAGGATCTGCGGCAGACCGCCCATCAGCTGCGCCATGCGCAGTTGCGGCGGGGTGAGAGCGAGGCTGTAGCTGTCGAAATAGGTCTCGGGCGGCGGCTCCATCGCTTCGAAGGGATCGAGCCCGACCTCGCGCAGGTCGATCACCAGGCGCGCCAGGACGGAATAGGCGATCAGGGGCTGGATCTTCAACTGGGTGAGCCAGCCGAGCCGGGGCCAGACGTTCCGGGTGATGCTTTCGGCGGCGAGCTCGAGCTGCGCCGCGAGTTGCGGCAGGTCGTCGATGGCGAAGTTTCCACCCATCAGAGAGACCATCATGGCAATATTGGCAAGCCCGCCTCCACCCATGTCGAGATTAGGCATCAGCGCCGGGTCGAAGCCGGCGGCGATCTGCAGATCGAGGCGGTTCTCGGGATCGAGCGCCGGAAGCGCCGCGGCGAGCTTCAGGGAAAGGGGAACCGGCGGAAGGATCGGCACCGCGCTGATCTGAAAGCGGTTGCGCGCGGCGCTGGCGGGGATCTCGCAGAAACAGGGCATGGCTCAGGCCTCGACCACGATCAGCGAGATGTTGTCGGCACCGCCACCATCGAGCGCAATCTGCATGAGGCCTGCGCCAGCGCTGTCGAGCGTTGCGCCGTCGAGCATCCGGCGCAGGGTTTCGGCGCGGGCATATCTGGTCAGGCCGTCCGAGCAGAGCAGGAAACGGTCGCCGGGCAGCACCTCGCCGCGGCGCTTGTCGATCTCGAGCGTCTCACCGACGCCCACCGCGCGGGTGATCTGGTTGGCATGGGGGTGATTTTCGGCTTCGTCCCAGTCAAGGTAGCCTTGCTGGACCAGCTCGCCCACGACCGAGTGATCGGCGCTGATCATCTCGATCCCGCCGTCCCGGATGCGATAGAGACGACTGTCTCCGACCCAGAGGCACATGAAATACCCTTCCGCGATCACCAGAAGGACCACAGTGGCGCCGATGGTGATCTGGCCGAGCCGGTCGCCCTCGGCACGGATCTCGGCATGGGCGCGATTCAGCGCGGCGCGGGCGGCGGCCGGAATGTTCGCCGGATCGGCGTCGGCGGGCAGCGCTTCGAGCGCGGCGGTGACGGTGCGGCTGGCGAAGTCGCCGGCGGCATGTCCGCCCATACCGTCCGAGACGGCCCAGAGCCCAAGCTCGGGACGGGAGAGGATGGAGTCCTCGTTGATGTTGCGCACGTGGCCCCTGTGGGTGAGGGCGCATTGCGACAGGCGAGGTGCCTCGGTCCTTGGGCTCATCTTGCGGCCCCTTCGGATTGCGTGCGCTGCAGGTCTGCCCCGGCCCATACCGGAGCGTCGATGTCGAAGATCGCAGCGGCCTGATCGCGGCCCGCGGGCAGGCCAGCACAGATGAGAAGCCGCTGCTCGCCCGCATGCTCGCTTTGCCACAGGCCCACGGGGTCGCGGGTGGCGAACAGGGCGAGTGCGGCATCGGGGCCGTTGGGGGCGACCAGCGCGGTCGCATCGCCGACCCGCCTCGCGCGGACCGGCGGCCCGGCGGTCGGAACGGGCAGCAAGGCCAGCGCCGTTTCGAGCATGTCAGGGTCGGCGTCGTCGTCGAGCATCGCCAGCGCCGCGGCTTCAAGGCGGCCGAAGAGGGGGGTGAGGGCAGAAAACGCCTCCCAGCCGGTTCCGTCTCGCTCGCAGGCCAGGCAGAGCGGGAACAGCCGCCCGACCCGATCGACGCTGGGCATCATGATCCCGGCCACGGCGCGCCGGGCAAGCGCGCCGGGCGGCACCGCAAATCGCCAGATCGGGGCCATCAGGTAGCAGGCCTGCCACCGCGTCCCGAGCGCGTCGCGTCCGGCCAGCACGAGCGACTGCATTGCAGCATCCCAGGCGCGCACGAAATCCGGCGAAAGACCGGACCCCAGGAAATCCCCGCGGCAGGGCGCTTTGCCGTAATAGCCGAATGCACCTGTCCCTCCCATCACAGCGAGGCCGGGCAGGCGAAGCTCGACAGGGCCGAGACGGTGAACGGGTTCAGAGCCGAGCCCGCGCGCAGCTGGAAGATCGCGATGCGCCCGCCGAGATTGAAGATCAGCCGGTTTCGGTCGGAGACGTTGGTGCGGCGCAGTTCGGCGGTGTCGAGCAGCCGGAACCAGGCCCAAGGCCCGTCGCGCTGAATCGAATTCTCGCGGTTGGGGCTGTTGGGAGCGAAGCTCACGCGGGTGCGGCCACCCTGTCCGGGCCATGTCATCGGAACGACCTGTGGCGGGCCGTGGGCATAGATCAGGCTCTCGCCCTCGACCTCGAGCGTCACCTGCTCGACAGCCGGATCGAGCGCCACCGGGGTCACGTCGAAGGTGATCGACGGCCGGCCGGGGGAGAGGAAGAAGCTGTCCCTGATCTCCGAGGCACGCTGGAACTGCGCCACCACCGCTTCAGAGATGCCAAGATCGGTGCCGTTCACCCGTTTGAGCCGCCATGGATTGCTGGTCTGGTCCACGAAGGGTGCAAGGTTCTCCTTGAAGAAAGTGTCGATCAGACCCTGGGGCGCGAAGAGGCGGGAGAAATCCTGCAGCGTCACGTCGGCCTTGGCCTGCCGGGCGAAGGGATAGCGACCGTCGATGGTCTGGCGGCAGACGGGAAGCACCTGGGATTGCCACTTGGCGTTCAGCTCGGCGCGCGCCCCCCCGACGGCCGCGCCGGATGAGCCCTCGACAACCTGCGAGGCCCAGCGCTGCAGGGGGTTCGGCAGCCGCGACAGTCCCACCTGAAGCTCTGCTGCCGCGCCTGCGCCCGGTCCCGCGATGGCGGCGCCCGAGCTCTGGCCCAGCGACAGCCGGTTGAGATCGCCGAACACCGCGTTCATCTGCGCGATCACCCCGTCGAGCTGCGACGGCGCGCCGTCCACCTGGGCGGTGAGATCGTGCAGCGGGCGGAAACGCTCCTCGACGAACTGTCCGGGACGCCGCGCGTCATCGCCACCGCCCTGCGGAGCCACCGCGGCAAGGGCCTCGGCGATGGCCGAGCCCTGCGAATTGAGCGAGGAGAGTAGCTCGTCCTGCACGAGTCCGATCGCTGCACCCGTGGCATCGTCGGCCAACCGGGCACTCTCGGGCAACTCGGTAAGCCTCGTCTCCTTCGAGACCGCCTCCAGGATGTTGCGGATCGGCGAGGCCGGACCGGAGAGGATGTTGATCACATCGGTCGCCTGACCAAGGCTCTCCATCGGGATCACGTCGAGATCGCCAAGAAGCTGGTCGTAGCGGGTGACATAGTCGTTCTCGTAGAGCGCGAGAACGTCACGCCCCAGTCGGTCGAGCACCGACGGCGTCACCGCTTCGGCGCGGTCGCCCAGCACGAGGTTCTCGAACCGGGCGCGTTCGGCCACCTCGGTCAGTTCGGGCAGCACGTAGTCGTAAAAGCCTGCGCGGGTGAATACCCCGTCGACGCCGGCGCTGAGCGGTTTGCCCGATGGCCGCAGGATCACGCGCGACACGGCCGGCCCACCCACATCGGTGATGCGGAATTGCGTCAGGTCGCGGGCCTCGGGCGCGGTGATGATGCTTTGGTATATCCGCTCGGCCAGCGGCGTTTCGGCCAGCAGACCCTGGATCTGCGCAACCAGCGGGCCGTTGAGGGCGATCTCCTGCATCGGCTGTGCCAGCATCGCTCCGAGATGGATCATCAGGTCGTCCTGCAGGCTCTGGTTGTCGGGAAAGGCGAGACCCCAGTCGATCTGCATCCACTGCTTGACGGTGTCTTCGTCCATCTGGCCCTGAAGACCCAGCATCAGGTAGACCTTGAGCGCCTCGAACAGCAGGTCGGTATCGTTGAGGCTGGCCTGCATCTGCTCCTCGAGCCGGAAAAGCAGTCGCGGCAGCAGCATCGTGTTGAGCGCGCCGCGATAGCTCTGGGCGCTTTCGGTGCCGATGGCGTCGCCCTGGTAGAGCCCGAAGGTCAGCCCCAGCGGCGGCTCGGGATCACTGGCGGAGGGGTTGCCCGGCAGCTCGCGCAGGATGTTGAGTGCGGGCACGACCGAGGCAAGGTCGGAATCCGGGATGGACCTGCGCGGAATCCCGGCGCTGATGGTCTGGAAACTGCCAAGCTGGGCGCTGGCCTCCGAGATCAGCTGGCGATTTCCCAGAAAGCTGTTGGACAGGACCGCCGCGCTGCCGCCGAAAAGCAGCACGCTGGCGGCCACGGCGCCGCCGCGCACCCAGCGATAGCGCTGCTCGACCCTGTCATCGGCAGAGACGAGGCCCGACTCGGGAAAGATCACACCGGTCAGCAGCCGAAGCAGGAAGTAGCTGCGTCCCTGGCCCTTGCCGGTGCCGATGGCCTGCCGGCCAATCCCGAAGGTCTGCGCCATGCCCATCATGAGCCGGTCGATCGGCGTGCCTTCCTGCGTGCCCGAGGTGAAATACACCCCTCGCAGGAGCTGGCTGTCGTCGAAGCGGCTTTCCTGAAATATCTCGCCGAGAAAGCTCTCGGCCACCCCGCGCAAAGAAGCTACCTGCGAGGGGAAACCGGCGATCAGGCTGCGCCGCTGATAGTCCGTTTCGGTCTGCATCCGCTCGAGAATGCGGTTCGACAGCTGCGACAGCAGCGCGTCGAACTCGGGGTTGAACGCCGCCATCGGATCTTCTGCGGCGCCTTTGCGGTAGGGCAGGGTGAAGCCCCAGACCTGCTCGCGCTCGTCGCTGCCGAACGTGTCGAAATACTCCTGGAATCCCGCGATCAGGTCTGCCTTGGTGAAGAGAACGTAGACAGGAAATCGCACGCCGAGCTTTTCGCGCAGCTCGTGAAGGCGCGTGCGCACGGCCTTGGCATGGGCGCGCCGCTCCTGCTCGTCCTGCAGGGACAGGTCCGACAGGCTGATCGCCACGATGGCGCCGTTTATCGGCTGGCGGCGGCGGTGCTTCTTGAGCATCTGGAGGAACCCGCCCCACGCGCGGGCATCGGCCTCGGCGTTGCTGTCCTGCGTGGTGTAGCGCCCGGCGGTGTCGAGAAGCACCGCCTCGTTGGTGAACCACCAGTCGCAGTTCCGTGTGCCCCCGACGCCGCCGATCGCACCCTTGCCAAGATGGTCGGCCAGCGGAAATTTCAGACCGGAGTTCACGATGGCGGTGGTCTTGCCGGCACCCGGTGGCCCGATCACGATATACCACGGCAACTGGTAGAGATGGCGCGACCCGAAGCGCCCGCCGAGCCTGGACTTGCGCAACATGGCGAGCGCGTCGCCCATGCGTGCGCGCAGCTCGGAGAGCTCGGCCTCGACCGCCGCATCGGCGGCGTTCGTCCTCGGGCCGGCGTCAATGGCCGTACCGGTGATCGCCTCGGTCATCGCATGCTCCCGGGCGCGGGCCCGCAGCTGCATGACGAGGATGGCGATCACCGTGGCCGCCGTGATCGCTCCCAAGGCGATCAGCCGGTGAGGGATACGGTCGAAGGGGCGCAGATCGCCGATGGCGATCAGCGGCCCGAGATACCAGGTCGCGGCGGCGAGAGCGAGGCTGAAGAGGATCAGCACGCCCATCGGGCCGAGGATCCGGGAGATGATTTTGCGGGTCATGGATCAGCCTGCCTTCACGAGAATGACTTCGATGCGACGGTTCTTGGCGCGCCCTTCGGGGGTGTCGTTCGAGGCGACGGGTTCGCGGTCGGCGCGTCCTTCGGCGGTGATGCGCGACCCATCGGTGAGGGTCTGGGAAAGCCGCTCCATCACGAACTTGGCCCGCGCCAGCGACAGCGCGAGGTTGGACGGAAAACGCGCTGTCCTGATGGGAACGTTGTCGGAGTGGCCCGCGACGATGATGCGCCCGCCCTCCACATTCAGCGCCGCCGCGACGCGGTCGACCACCTCGGCAAAACGCGGTTCGAGCGTGTCGGAGGCGGGGGCGAACATGTTTTCGCCCGAGATTCGCACCGCAAGCGTGTTGCCGGCGCTCTCGACGGTCACGAGCCCCTCATCGATCTCGGGTTTCAGAAAGGCCGCGACCGACTCGACCGTCTCGACTTCGCGCGGTGCGGGCGGAGCGGGCGGCGGCGGCGGGGCGGGGCGGTCAAGCGTCACCGGCCCGGCCACGTCGAGCCCGGCGATCTGGTCGCGCAGGGCTTCGGTAGATCCGTCGAGCGCCAGGGAAAACCCGGCGAAGGCGGCGCAGACGCCCAGAAGCGTCAGCCCGCCCGCAAGCCAGACCGGGGTCCATGCCGAGATCAGCCGATGCGCCAGCGTCACCCCTTTCCAGCGCGGAGAGAGATCGGGTTCGACCGATCCGCGATGGGTGCGGATCAGCCGCGCCAGCCCGTCGCGGATCGCCATGTGCCTTTCGCTGCCGCGCGGCTCGACGCGAAGCCGCCCCTCGAAGCCCAGGCTGAGGCACATGTAGAGGAACTCGAGCAGGTCGCGATTGACTGCGGGGCTCGCCTCGAGCCGCGCCAGAAGGTCGTAGAAGCGGTCGCCGCCGTGGGTTTCCTTGTGGAAGGTGCCGACCATGCTGCGCTGAGCCCAGACGCTGCTGCCGCCCCAGGGCGTGTTGAGCACCACGTCGTCGATCGTGGCGCAGAGCGCGTAGCGCGCCACCCGCACGGTCTGGGCCGCGACGCCGGACTCGATTGCCGCATGCTCGAAAGCGCGTATCTCGGCGATCACGCTTTCGCGCAGCGCCGCCGGATTGGCGTGCTGCGCCCGGTTGCGGATCCGCGCTACCAGCGCGAAGAGCGTGGCGGCGGCGGCATTCAGCGGGTTCATCCCCGTGGCCGCGGCCTTCACCGGAACGACCGTCGCCTGCGCCGCCGCTTGTTGCGCCCTGCCATGCTGGGCCTGAGGGTGCGCCCGCGCGGGGGCGGGCTCTGACGGGGTCTGCGCGCCCTGCGGCGGGGGCATGTGCGCAGGGGCCGCGGGACGGCGCCCGCCGGGATTGGGCCGCACGATGGTCTTGTCGGTGTCCGAGGGTTCTGCGAAGGGGTCGTCGCGGGTCATGGCATCGCTCCTTGGGGGGCCGCCTCAGCGGATCGCCCACAGCTCCATTTCAAGATCGGGGAAGTCGCCGGAGACATGGATCGCAAGACCGCCGGAGCGCGTCATCTGCTTCCAGTGATGGCTGTCGCGGTCGAGCTCGAAATAGACCACACCGGCATGGTAGGGCACCTGGCGCGGCGCTACCGGCAGGGGGCGCAGACCGATGCCCGGAAGGGCCGAATTCACCAGTTGCCGGATCTCCTCGACCGGACCCATCTTGGCCTGGGTGGGGAAGTGGCGGCGCACGCTCTCGGCCGGCACGGACGCCTTGGCGGCGAGCACGAAATTCGCCGCGCCGAACAGCCGCTTGTCCGAGATCATCGCGACCGAGACGCCGTACTTGCGCGGCTCGATGGCGATCGGCACGGCGTTCTGCTCGAGAACCGAGCTCAGGTACTGCCGCAGGGCGCGGAACACCGGCTGGAATACATTGCTCAGGTCGTCATGGGCGTAAGCGGGAAACGCCGGCGCGCTTTTCTCGGGCGTCATCAGCGTGGCGAGCTCGCCGGCAAGCGCGACGAGGCTCTGGAAGATGGCCTGAGGATGGGCGTTGCGGATCGTCATCAGGTGGCGGATCTGCGGCAGCGTGCGGTTGACACACATCAGCAGCAGAAAGTCCGAGATCTCGGCGACGCCCTTCGACGTGCCGGTCTGGTTGAGCCGCCCCGCCAGGGCCTCGGCGCGGTGGCTCAGCAGGCCCTCCAGCTCGCGCAGGAAATCGCTCAGCGGGCCGGCGGCGCGGGCGTCCAGTGCCGAGGGGATGAACCCGCGATCGAGCACCACCTCGCCGTCGGAGCGCACCTCGATGATGCGCGCAACGGGTATCACCAGCTGGTCCGACAGATCGTCGAGGTCGAGCGCAAGCGTCATGTGCAGTTTGCCCACCGCCATCTGGACCGCGCGGCGGTCCCGGCCCATGCTGTCGGTGACCTCGAACTCCTCGGGGCGGTAGCGTGCCGCCGATTGCGGCGCGCCGCTCATGTCGACCTCGATGGCGCCGGGGCGCCGGGCCGGGATCGCGAGGTAGACAACCGTGTTCCTGGCGCTCTGCGGCACGTCGAGCGCGGGAGGCTGGGCATCCGCCTCGGGCGCCCGGAAGGCTGCGCCGTCCGGCGTCAGTCCGGCGCAGGATGTCACCGCCAGCTTGCCAAGCTTCAGCAGCTGCTGGTCGAGGGCCAGCCCGGTCACGCCCCAGCCATAGGGGGTGAGCGATCCCGCCACGCCGGAGACAAGCGCTTCGACATAGCGGTCGTGCTGCTGGAAGTGATGCGGCTGGAGGAACATCCCCTCCTGCCAGACGACCTTGTTATCCCACGACACGGTGGCGATCCTTTCCTTGGGGTATCGCGATCAGCGGATCGAGACAGCGTTGGCGCCGATGCTGACCGAGACGGCATTGCTGCTGCCGGGCACGATGGGGCGGGTCGCAAGAAAGCGGCTGCCGTCGATGTCGCGGAACGCCGCGACGACGCCAATGGTGCCGGGGGCCTGCGTGAAGCGGCGGCTGTCGCTGACGCTGCGGCCGGGCGCGAGCTGGAAGTCGTCCACCGCGACGAGATCGGCACCGAGGGTCGCCTCGGGTTCATTGAACAGCGCGAAGAAATCGCCCGAGCCGAAAGCCGCGCCGGAGGTCAGGTAATAGACCTTCACCTGCGCCGGCAGGCCGCCGTTCATGTCCGCCTCGCCGGTGATGGTAAGATCGACGGTCGTGGCGGCGGTCTGCGGAGAGGGGGCGCAGGCGGAAAGCGCCAGGCAGAGCGCGGCGAGGAGCGAGGAGAGCTTGAACATTGTGTGTCCTTTCAGAGTTTGCGGAGTTGGTCCTGGTAGGCGCGCGCGAATTCGCGCCCGAAGGTCGACTGGAAGTCGTCCTCGGTCTCTCGGGCGATCTGGGCATACATCTTCTCGTATGCCTCCCAGTAGCGGGCCTTCTTGCCGCCAAGCAGGGTCCCCAGCGTGCTGCCCTGCTCGATCCGCGAGGCCAGTTGATCGGGGCCAAGCCGGGCCAGCAGCGCCTTCAGCGCGGCCTCCATGCCCGCCATCATTGCGACTTCGTGGGCGCGGATGTCGTTCAGCGCCTCTTGTGTCGCGGTCTCGGCGTCGAGGTAGCCGCGCACTGTGGGACGGATCATCGCCTCGACCGCCTGTTCGGGAGAGATCGAGAACTTCAGCGGGTTGTTGCCACCGTTATTGATCATCGTGCGGTCCATCCGCATCTCGCTCTTGATCGCCGCGCGCGTCATCAGGATCTCGCGCATGCCGCCCGCCATCGCGGCGAAGACGCGGCCAAGGCGCGCCATCGTCCCGGCGACTTCGGCCTCGGGAATGGCGAGATGACCGGCGCCCGCCCCGTCGAGGAAGGCGCGAAGGGCGGCACCGGAGGGAGCGGCGGGTGAGGGCGCTGCGCCTTCGGCTGGCGCCAGGGGTTCCTGACCCCGGGCCCCGGCGAAATGCGGCGTTTGCGGGGGTGCCGGTTCGGCGGCTCTTTCCGGAGCCGGGTCGGGAGGGGACGCCGGGAACGGGCTCGGGTCGGGGATTTCGGGCGCGAAGAGGTCGTCCCAGTCGTCGGGGATCTGCCCGGACTGCACCGCGGGCGCGCGGAAGTGATCCTGCGCGGCCGGGCTGTGGTCGCGGGCGCTTGCGCCCGGTGCGCTCCAGGCGTCGGGCGGCGTGTCGTCGAAGGGCAGGGGTTCGAGGGCGAAGGGATCCTCGGGGAGCGTCGGGCGCTCGACTGCCGGTTCGGCTGGCCCGCCCAGAAGCGCGTCGAGATAATCGTCGTCGGAACCGCCCAGCGACTCGAGCGCGCTCTCTGCGGACGCGGCAGGCGTTTGCGGGGGCAACGAGAAGGTATCCTCTGTGGGGGGCAGGGGAACGCTCTCGCCCGGGGCATGTGCAAGCTCCACGACCAGCTCGAAGGTGCCGACCTGAATGACGTCGCCATGGCTCAGCGGCGCGGGGATCTCTCCGACGCGCTCGGCGGCGTAGTTCAGAAAGGTGCCGTTGGTGCTGAGGTCGCACAGCACGTAGTCGCCGCCGCGCTCCTCGATCACGCAATGGCGCTTGGACAGGGTACGGTCCGGATCGGGGAGCGAGAGATCGTTTTCATCGCCTCGCCCCACGGTCAGCACGCCATCGCGGATCTCGACGCGGGTGCGTCCGTCGGGCAGCGGGCCAAAGCCTGTCGGTCTCAGTGTCAGGCTCATCGCTTATCCCGCCACCAGAACGGTCGGACAGCCCATGACCACCGCGCCGCCATGGGCGCAGGTGTCCGAGAGCCGCGCCTGCGGCTTCTTGCCGGTGAGAACCCTTGTCGAGCCCTTGGCGATCATGTCCGGGGCACCCACGCAGACCGCCATCGCCGTCGCCGTGGCGGCGGGCAGCTTGCCGATCAGCACCGTCGGACAAGGCACCACGATCGGCCCGCCCACATGCGGGATGATGCCGGTGACCATCGGGCAGACATGAGTGTCGGTGACACGGGCGGCGGGCAGTGTCATGGCTTGGTCTCCTGTTGCGCTTCGGGCTTGCCGTTGCCGCCGCGCGCGATGTCGAGCGCGCGCGCCAGCAATTCCGGGCCGCGGGATGCGACCTTTTCCTCGTCGTGAAACATCGCCGTCAGCAGCATGCCGAAGACGGCCGCGCCGATCGCGCCGGGCGGCGCTTCGTAATCCTCGAGCTCGCCGGGGCCGAGCGTACCGTCGGCCATCGAGGCGGCCATGGCGCAGAGCGCGGTGTCGTCCTCGTTGCCAGCCGCATCGAGAGCGGCGCGCGCAGCGGCGCGGGTCTCGGGGCCCGGCCTGAAGACCCAGGCCTCGGCGGCGCGCAGCGGCGCGGGCATCGCCGCGCCCTCGGCCAGCGTCTCGCGCGCGGCGAGGCAGGCGAGCCACGTCGCCTCGCGCGGGGGCAGGGAATGGGCCAGGACCTGCAGCATGTCGATCAGCGCGCCTTCTGCCTCGAGGGCGGCGAGCGTCTCGGGCACCGAAGCGCTGGCAGACTGGTCGAGCGGCGTCTGCAAAACGGCGTTTCCGGCGGCAAGGATGCGCGCGGCCGGTGCGGCGGGCAGTTTGCGCAGGCCGGCGAAGCGGTCGGTATGGGCGTGCGTGCTCATGTCAGTTGATCATCGTGAGGGCGCCCTTGGCGATGAGCAGCCCGGCGGATTTCAGTTGCGTCATGCCACCGCCCTCGAGCGTCAGCATCCCCGCCCCCTTGAGCGCCGCCTGTCCCTTGGCCTCCATCTTGAGCTGACCGCCGGCGGTGAACTTCCCGGTGGCGCCGGCCTTCAGCTCGACCTGCGTGGAGGAAACGGTGATCTTCGAGGGCGTCATTTCGATCTTCGACGCGCCGCATTTCAGCACGATCTTCGATGCGGCCGAGATCTCGAGCGCGGCGCCCACGTCGATCTCGTAGCCGCGCGCGATGCTGTCCTTCTTGCCGCCCCTCACGTCGAGCGACTGCGCGCCTTCGACCGTCAGACTGTCGTCGGTACCGATGCGGGTGCTGCGCGCCTTCGCGATGTCGACGGTTTCCTTGCCCTTCGCCACCGTGAAGGCGTGGTCGCCCGCGCGGATCGTTTCGGTCTTGTCTCCGTGGATCGTCTGCTTGAACGTGCCGCCCTTGCGGTGCTCGAGCCCGACGGTGATCTCGGCGTTGTTCTTGACGATCTGGTGGAAGTCGCGCTCGGACTGAAGCCGGACGAACTCGGCATCCTTCCTGTCCTCGAATACCAGTTCGCTGAAGCCGCCGCCGCCCTTCGAGCTGTTCGTCTTCAATCCCGTCAGGGTCTGGTTGCCGGGCAGGGGATAGGGGGGCTCGTTGTCGCCGTTGTAGACCATTCCGGTGATGAGAGGGCGGTCGGGATTGCCGTCCTCGAACTGAACGACGACTTCCTGGCCGATTCGCGGAACGGCGACGAAACCCCAGCCCTTGCCGCTCCACGGCACCGAGGTGCGCACCCAGCAAGAGGTGCTGTCGTCGCGGCGGCCTTCGCGGTCCCAGTGGAACTGAACCTTCACGCGACCATGGCGGTCGGTCCAGACCTCCTCTCCGGCCTTGCCCACGACGACGGCGGTCTGCACGCCGGGATGTTCGGGGCGCGGTGTGAGCTGCGGCGCGCGGAAGGGCACCGAGACCTGCTGCACCTCGAACAGGCAGCGATAGGTGTCGGGGCTTGTGCTGCGATCGAAATCGAGCAGCGGGCCGAGAATGGCTTCCACCATCTCGCGATCCTCGATATCGGCGTCGATCTGAAGCTGGTGGCGGGCCGAGATCACCAGGTATTCGGCGTTCTCGCTCTTGCGCGGATGGTGCCTGAGCTTGAACTTCGCCCCGGCGCTCATCTGGCGCACGTTGCAGGCGCCGCTCGAACGGTGCGCCTGCGCCGCCAGCCCCTCGATGCGGACGCGGGCGTGATGCTCGCCGGTGCGGGTGTCGCCGTGGCGGCCCGGGTAGTCGTAGGCCTCGTATGACTTGAAGGCGTGCTTGCCGTGGGGCAGCGCCTTGACGCTCGTCAGATCCGACCTTGGCTTCTCGAAATCGTAGTCCTGCAACGTGACCTTGCCGGTCTGGATGCTTTGGCCGCCGCGCCAGTCGAAGACGTGATCGTCACGGCGCCGGTAGTCCGGCGCGCGGAAGTGGAAATCGAGCTCGGCGTGGTCCTCGACGTTGCGGTGCGCGCTGGCGTCGTCGGCGAGGATCAGTACCTCCTTCGATTTTTCGTGGTCGTGGTAGAAATAGATCCCTTCCTCTTCCATCAGTCGGCACAGGAAGGCGTAGTCGCTTTCGCGGTACTGCACGCAGTAGCCGCGCTTGGGATAGCTGTGTTTGGTACGGTCGCGGAAATCCGAGAACCCGTGTTGCGAAAACACGTCCTTGATCACGTCGATCACGGATCGGTCCTGAAAGATCCGGCAATTAACGCTGCGCGTCAGGAACCACAGCCAAGGCCTTACAGTGGCACGGAAATAACCGCGTCCGGCATGGGAGCCAAGGTATTCGGCGGCGGTGCAGCGGCCCTGGAAATAGCGGATCTTGTCCTTGGGGGCGTCGATCTCGAGCGGCAGGCGTTCTCCTACCAGCTTCTGCAGGTCGATGTCGATGTCGGGCGACATGAATTCGATGGTGGTCTCGGTGAGCCTGCTCAGCCCCTCGTCGACCTGCGCGCGCATCAGGAAGCCCTTCAGCTTGCCGGGAAGCGTCAACCTGACCTGACGGCCCTCAAGAACGGTCTCCTGCGCCATGCCGCCTACGCCTCGTCCGGCATAGTGGCGATGACGAGATGTCCGTCGCTCTCGAGCCGCGCCGCGATCGCGGGATGGATGGCCCAGAGATCCCCGAGCTCGGTGCCCTCGGGCAGCAGCGCGCCAAGCGCATCCACCGAGGCCGGCGTGATGCAGTG
This sequence comes from Sulfitobacter sp. LCG007, assembly GCF_040801785.1. Lineage (NCBI taxonomy): Bacteria > Pseudomonadati > Pseudomonadota > Alphaproteobacteria > Rhodobacterales > Roseobacteraceae > Roseobacteraceae bacterium LCG007. The sequence goes on from NZ_CP161805.1 coordinate 1,686,581, forward strand.
CACCGGGGTCGGGAAGCCGTCCGTCGTCGTGAGCATGGCGCTCAGATGCGCCTCGCCCTCGATCAGCCAGACCTGCTCGCCGATCCGGGCAAGCAGGATGCCCCCGCTTTGACCCTCATGCGGTTGCGCGTCGCCCATCACAGGTCCTCCAGCATTGCCGCAAGGTCGGGGTCGATCTCGAAGTCGCCGCTGTCAGCGCCGGTGACGGCGTCGTCGGAGAAGGCAGCCAGCATGGCGTCGAGGTCGATGTCCACGTCAGGTGCCGCGCTTGCGTCTGCGCCGGGATCGGGCGTTTCAAAGCCGAATTCCGCGAGCTTGGCATCCGCGTCGAAGTCACCGAAATCGGGCAGATCGCCATCGCCGCCGAAAGTCGCCGGATCCTCGGCACTGGGGGTTACCGCACCGCTCATTGCGGAGGAGGCTTTGCTGTTGGCTGCGGCGGGCGTCGCACCGAAGTCGAAGCTCGGGGCCGCGCCGGACGTGGTCTTGGCTGGCGAAATCGCCCATGGTCCTGCGAGCATGTCGCCGCCAAGCGCCTGGAACGATCCCTGCCGGACCTCGTTGCGACCCTTGATCGACAGCAGGGGCATGAAGCCGCGGGTCACGACCTCGGCCATGGTACGGGTGGTCAGCAGACGCTCGGTGCAGGGCAGTGCAATAGGATCGCCATGCGCATCGGTCATCACATGAACCGGCATGTCGCCCAGCGACATGATCTCGCCAAGGCGCATGTCCTTGCCGGATTTCGAGACGCCTGCCGCCATCAGCACCGCCGAGACGACGGCCGGATTGGCCCAGAGCATCCCGTTGAGCCCGTCGCGCAGGCTGAATTCCTCGAAGTCGAACGGGTCGACGGGATCGGTGCGCCGGCCATAGGGATGGCGCAGCAGGAAGCGCGGCGAGGCGATCCCGAGATAGCGCGCCTCTGGCAGAGCGCGCAGCGAGTCCCAGCTTTCGGCCACCAGCGGGTGCCGGTCCTGCCTGGGCGTCTCGAGGAAGCGCGGCGAGATCGCGGTGACGAAGGGCGCATTCATCCAGGCGGCGATCTTCGCCATGCGGGCGAGCAGCGCCGCGTGCGGCGGCGTTTCCTCGAGCGTGTAGAGCCCGAAAACCGCCGATATCGGGCCTTGATGGGCATCCAGCCGGGGCGTCTCGGCCAGCATCCGGAACAGGCCACTGTCAGCCAGATCCTCCGTCGACGACAGATCGGCGGCCCATTCCTCGGCAGAGACGTCGTAGAGCACGACCTCGAGCCTGGGCCCGGTCTCGATGCGGCGCGCCAGGAAATCGAGCGAGCGCCATGTGGCCTCGACCGACTGGAAATCGGGGTGGTGCAGGATGGCGCGCATCGCATCCGAAAGAGCGGCGTCGATAGCCGCGAGCATGCTGTCCTGCGCCGGATCGGGGGCGGCCTGGACATGCGGGCCGACGATGCGGGCGATCAGGTCTTCGGCGGCATCGGCAACCGAGGCCGTCGGCGTCATGTCCCCGATCAGCGTCTGGAAATCGCTCAGGCGACGGTCGGCGGGCACCGCGCTGCCCTTGGCGCGCGCGCGGCTTGCGGGTATCGGGCGATCGTACATCTGTGCCCACTGGCGCAGCTCGCTCATGGCGTTGCTGTCGCCTCGGGCCACGCGCTGGCGGAGCACGCCCAGTTCCTCGAAGATCTCGACATTTTCGTAGAGTTCGTCGGGGTGCAGGCCGTCGATATCCGCGAGCGGCACGGAAACCGCAGCACCGTCGCGCCCGATCGGCAATGTCAGAGTGGTCGCGAAGCCCGCGATGACATCGTCCAGCCGGTCGATATCGAAGCGGATCGCACGGCGCGTCGCGAGGTCATCGCCGATCGCCAGTTCGCCGCGGCTGGCGCGGCCCGAGAAATCGCCCAGGATGGCAATCCGGAAACGCTCGCGCGGCTGGTCGAGATCCTCGGGCCGCTCTGCACTCAGGGTGCCGAAGGGCAGCGCCGCTTCCTGCGCGCTGTCGGCGCCGGGCGGGGCCCCGCGGGAGAATTCGGTTTCTGCGGATGTCGGATCGCTGTCGGTCATGTGCGCGCTCCCTCGGCTCTTGCGGGTAAGGCCGGGCGGAATGCCACGACCGTTGTCACCCCCGTAAGTGCCGCGGGAGCGTCAGAGGGTTCGCATGCGGAAAGAAAAAACATTGCCTCGGCCCCGGTTCGGGCCAGAGGGCCCCGCGCGCGGCCCGCGCGGGGGTATGACGAGCGGAGATGCCGTTCAGTCGAAGGCGTAGGTGAACTCGTTTCCAACGACATCGACGACAACACGGCCGATCTTGCCACCGTCCATCATTCTGGTCAGGAACTCGGTCGAGATCTCGGGCAGCATGGTGTTGGTGACGATGGCGTCGATCATCCGGCCGCCGCTTTCGATCTCCTGGCAGCGCGAGACGATGGTCTCGACAACCGCATCGGAATAGCTGAACGGCACGTCGTAGGTCGCGGCGACGCGTTTCCCGATGCGGGCAAGCTGCAGACGGGTAATGTCGCCTAGCATGTCGGGGCTGAGCGGATAGTACGGGATCGTCACCATCCGCCCCAGAAGAGCCGCCGGAAATACCTTGAGCAGCGGCGCGCGCAGCGCCTTCGCGATGCCTTCGGGCTCGGGCATCCGCCCGGGAACCCTGCAGACGTCCATGATCACCTCCGAGCCGACATTCGAGGTCAGCAGGATGAGTGTGTTGCGAAAGTCGATCATCCGGCCCTCGCCATCCTCCATCATGCCCTTGTCGAAGACCTGAAAGAACATCTCATGCACGTCGGGATGCGCTTTCTCGACCTCATCGAGGAGCACGATCGAATAGGGCCTGCGCCGCACGGCCTCGGTCAGCACACCGCCCTCGCCATAGCCGACATAGCCCGGAGGCGCGCCCTTGAGGGACGAGACGGTATGGGCTTCCTGATACTCGCTCATGTTGATGGTGATGACATTCTGCTCGCCGCCATAGAGCGTCTCGGCCAGTGCAAGCGCAGTCTCGGTCTTGCCCACTCCCGAGGTTCCGGCAAGCATGAACACCCCGACCGGTTTCGAGGGGTTGTCCAGACCGGCGCGCGACGCCTTCACGCGCCGGGCGATCATCTCCATGGCGTGGTTCTGCCCGATCACGCGCTGCGACAGGTGGGAGGCGAGGTTGAGCACGGTGCGGATCTCATCCCTGAGCATCCGCCCGACCGGAATGCCGGTCCAGTCGGCGACGACCGCGCCCACCGCCTGCGCATCGACGATGGGCAGCATCAGGGGCGCCTCACCCTGCAGCGTCGCCAGTTCGTCCTGTTTCAAGCGCAGCTCGGCAAGCGTCACATGGCGCTCGTCGTTCCCCGAAGCTGCGTCCGGTTCAACTTCGGCCCCGCCATCCGTCACCGCGACGTCCTCGCGTAGCCGTGCGCGAAGATCGAGGATCTCGCCCACAAGCGCCTTTTCCGCGTCCCAGCGTTCTGTCAGCTCGTCCAGCCGTGCGGCCTCGTCCTCCAGCGCCGCGCGGGCACGCGCCTCGCGAGCTGCGACCTCGGCCCCGGCGCTCGCATCGCGGGCGATGATCTCGAGCTCGGTCTCGAGCGCGGCGATGCGAAGCCGGGCATCGTCCACCGGGGCAGGCACCGCATGCAGGCTAATCGCGACACGGGCGCAGGCGGTGTCGAGGACGCTCACCGACTTGTCGGGAAGCTGGCGGGCAGGGATGTAGCGCGCCGAGAGCGTCACCGCCGCCTCGAGCGCCTCGTCCAGGATCTGTACGCCGTGGTGGCGTTCCAGTGTCGAGGCGACGCTGCGCATCATCCGCAATGCCCTGGCGGTGTCCGGCTCGGCAACCTGCACCACCTGGAAGCGCCGGGTCAGGGCGGGATCGGTTTCGATGTGCCGCTTGTATTCCGCCCAGGTGGTGGCACCGATGGTGCGCAGCGTCCCGCGTGCCAGGGCCGGCTTGAGCAGGTTGGCCGCATCGCCGACCCCCGCAGATCCGCCGGCCCCCACCAGCGTGTGGGTCTCGTCGACGAACATCACGACGGGGACCGGGCTTGCCTGCACCTCGTCGATGACACCGCGCAGGCGGGTCTCGAACTCGCCCTTCATGCTCGCCCCGGCCTGCAACAGGCCCACATCGAGCGACAGGAGCCGCGCCTCGCGCAATGCGGGCGGCACGTCGCCGCGCGCGATGCGCAGCGCAAAGCCCTCGACCACGGCGGTCTTGCCCACGCCGGCCTCGCCGGTGAGGATCGGATTGTTCTGGCGCCGCCGCATCAGGACATCGACGACCTGGCGGATCTCCTCGTCGCGCCCGACGACCGGATCGATCTCGCCCGCACGCGCCTTTTCGGTCATGTCGGTGCAGAACCGGGCCAGCGCATCTCCCCCGCCAAGCTGCGCCGGCATGCCCTGCGCGGACCGCTCCTGCGCGGGGGCCACCGAGGCCGCTTCCGGAGAGCCCGCGAGCAGTTCGGCGAACCGATCGGACAGCGCATCGGGGCCGATCTTGCGGAACTCGGGCGACATGGACCGCAGGACATTGCGCAGGCGCGGCGTCTTGACGATGCCGAGGATCAGGTGCCCTGTGCGCACCTGCGAGGCGCCGAACAGAAGCGAGGCGTAGACCCAGGCACGCTCTGCCGTCTCCTCGAGATGGGGCGACAGGTCCGAGACCGCCGTCGCACCACGCGGCAGCGCGTCCAGCGCGCGTACCAGATCGGCGGCGACACGGCCCTGGTCGAGATCGAAACCCGAGATCAGGCGGTGCAGGTCGCTGTCCTGACCCTGCAGGATCTGGTGCAGCCAATGCACCAGCTCGACATATGGATTTCCCCGCATCCTGCAGAATACGGTGGCGCTTTCGATGGTTTGATAGGCCAGCTTGTCGAGCTTGCCGAACAGGGCCACACGGCTGATTTCGCTCATGGATCTTACCTTCTTGCTGTCGGTGCGGCTCAGGGGAGGGCGTTTTGCGGGGCGGTGAGGGAAAGGTCGTCAGCGTCCTTTTCAGGGCGTTCGCCAATCCAGCTTGTCAGGCCGAGCCGTGCGCCCGCGCCCAGTTGCGTGGGCGGCACATCGGTGGCGCGCAGCACGAGGGTCGCCTCCCAGTCGAGCGTGTCGCCGGCATAGTTCCGGACGAGCGCGGCGAGGCGCTTGAGGCTCTGCCCGCCCGGCAGAAGCCGTTCGTACTCGGCCAGCGAGAGCGGTCCGATGCGCAGGCGGAACTTGGCCTCGCGCGACCAGACCTTGTTGCCGAGGCTCGCGTTCCTGCCGAGAACCGCACCGCCGAGCGCGCCGCGGTCCTCCGGTTCGAGATGCAGCCAGGATCCGACGAAGCTTTCGATCTCCACCTCGGCGGCGAAGACGCGACGCAGGATGGCCGCGAGCCCGGCCTCGCTTTTTGCTGCGGCGCCAAGCAGCCCGGCGAAATGGCGTCGGGCGCTGTCGTGCATCGTGTCACGGCATTCAAAAGCCTCGCCCGCGACGCCGGCCAGCGCGTCGAGCTTTTCGCCGAACGGGTGGTCGTCGGGCCGGTCGTTGGAGGGCGCGGGTTCGGCGCTGGCCCAGGCGCGGTAGAACAGCGACAGCATGCGATGGTGCAGCATGTCGGCGAAGCCCACCAACGCGCCGTCGCCATTGTTGCGCTGCCGGTCACGGGCGTATTCTGTGAGATGCAGCGGCAAGGCGCCATGAGGCCCGAAAAGGCCGAAGGCCTGCTGGGTCAGCCGCTCCCGTCCGCTGCGCGCATCCTTGGCGAGACTGGTGACGGTCGAGCGGGGAAAGGCCAGTTCCGGTGCCTGCCCGAGCCGCACCGGATCCTGCGCCGGCCTGCGCGAGCGCCCGAGCCGGGGCCTGTCGGGATGCGCCGCCTCGATGATGCGCAGCGCCTGGAAAAGATGATGGGACCCGGGGGAGATCCTGAGCGCGTCGAGGCGGCTCAGATCAGCACCCGGCGCCCGCTTCTCGGTTTCCATCGCGCGATGTCCCCCCGTTGCTGTGAGTGGATGACGGTTTCGGTGAAGCTGTTGAGCGAAACATATTTGGCGAAGAACGCCTCGAGGACCGCGCCCAGCAGATAGCAGCCCGTGCCCTCGAAAAAGCTCTCGTCGAAGCCCACCCGCAGCTCGAGCCCGCGTACGGCGGTCGACAGCACGCCATCTGCCATGCGGCGGACCACGGGGCGCGAGGCGACCGAGATCAGCCCCTCCATCTGCCCCGCCATGCCAGGATCGCCGAGTGCTGCGTAAAGCCCGACGAGCTCGCGCAGGGCGGCCGCGCCGGTGCCTCGGTCTGCGTCGGCAATCGAGAGGTAGTTGAGGCTCAGGTGGCTGACCAGCCGCCAGGCATGCTGGCCTTCGGCAAGGCTGTGGCGCGGTCGGGTCGGCGGCACGATGGCGCGGATCCCGGTCACCGGGCCGCCGCCGGGAAGGGTGAAATCGGTCTCGCCGCCGCCGGTCGGCGTCAGCAGGGGCAGGTCGCGATTGGTGCAAAGCGCGGTGACCGCGAGCTGTTCGATACCGGCGGGGTAGGGCGCCTGCTCGTGGTCGCTGAGCGACAGGTAGAGATCGCTACCGAGATAGGACGTGCGCGGACCCTTCAGGCGCTGTGTCTCCGAACGTTGCCGCATCCGGCGACGGACGCTGTAATAGGCGGTTTGCCGGTCCCCGAACGGCGTGAAGTCCTCGGCGCTGTAGAAAGGCCGGAAGGTCACGTCGTCGGCATCGTCGCCGGCAATGCCGGTAACGCTGTCGAGACGGTAGATCTCGTAATCGAGCGGCGCGCTGCGATCGGGCAGCACATGGTAGTCGATGTCGCCCGCTGACACGGGTACCCGGTCGCAGCGCTTGGTGAACAGGTTCACCGCCGGCACGGCGTGCAGATCGAAGCTCGCCGGGGTGATCGATTTCAGGGCCGGAGCGCTTTCCGAGAGCAGGATGTAGAGGTCGAGATCGTGACCCTCGACCCGGCGTACCGCCGTACCGAGGCCACACAGATCGATGAAGAAGAACCGCTGCGGCATGGCGAAATATTCCTGCAGCAGACGGTAGCCCTCGAAAGACTGGCCGGGCACCGGCAGGAGCGCCTCCTCCGGATCGAAGCCGCGTGGGCGGATGTCGCAGCCGAGCGCGACCGACCAGTCGGCGCGGCGGTCGGTAGAGCGACCCGCCAGTGCGACGCCCGATCCGAGGATGGACTCGTAAAGACGCCACGGTTCGGACCCGGCGCCGGCGAGAAAAAGCGTCAGCCGGTCAAGCGGCAGATCCCCAAGCGCCGCGCCGCCGCTGCGGGCGATCCGCAGCCGAAGCGCAGCCTTGGCCTGATTGCCGCCGGCCAGACCGGCCGTCACCAGCTCGGCGCGACCGTCGACATACTCGGCCTCGGTGATTTCCAGCGGCCAGAGCGTCGCGTCCTGCGTGGTCGTGAAGCGGCAGGCCGTCTGCCCGCCCTCGGGCACCCGTCCGCGCAATTCCGTGCCACGCGGCAAGGTGAAGCCCTCGGCCAAACCGCCTTGCGCGGTGTCCGGGCTGAGCCGCGCCACCATCATGGCCGGCGACGGCGCGAGCAGGTGGGGGTAGATGATCTCGAGCAGGTTCTGGGTAAAGGCGGGATACTGCATCTCGAGTTCGAGCTGCACCCGCGCTGCCATGAAGGCCGACCCCTCGAGCAGGCGCTCGACATAAGGGTCCATGACCTCGAGCTGGTCCATTCCAAGCCGCGACGCGATCTTGGGATAGGATTCGGCGAACTCGGCCCCCATCTCGCGGAGATATGAAAGCTCGGTCTCGTAGTGGCGCAGAAGGCGGGTATCCATATGCGCTATCCCTGCCGGCTCACGGTGACTTCGCCGGTCGACATGTCGAGCGCGGTGCGAAGATAAAGATCGACCGGCAGCGGCTTGGCCCAGAGCTCGCCGCGGATGTCGAACGAGATGATGGCACCGGACGTGGATCGCTCCTGCCGGACGACGATCTCGAGGCTTTCGGGCAGCACGCGTGGCTCGAAGCGCTCGATGGCGCTGCGGATCGCCTGCCTCAGGGTTTCAGCACGCCTGCCGCTTTCGCTGCGGCCGGCGACCGGGGGAAGACCGTAGTTCAGCACCGAGCGGGCCGTGTGGGGATAGGCCTCCAGATCGTGCTCGGCCTCGAGATTGGCGCAGTTGAGCAGCCAGGCCAGGTCGCGCCGGATGATCTGGCGCAGGCGCGAGATGTCGATCGTGCGGGTCGACGCGGTGTCGTTGGCCTGGTCGGGCGCATCGTCGGTCAGCCGGTCGAGCAGCGACGGCTGCAGGCGTTCGGCAAGCATGCGGTCAGCCATGGTCGCACCCTTTGCCCTTCTGCGCGCTGCTGCGGGGCGCCTTCGCAAGCGCTGCCGGCGCGGCCTCGGGATATCCGGTCGTGAAAAACGCTCCTGGACGCATGAATGAGACTTTCGGGCTGAGAGGAGCATCGACGCGGGGGGAAGGGGTGTCCGGGCGCGATTTCGCGTCCGGACACCGTGGGATCAGACGATATAGTCGGCCTTGTTCTTGACCTGGCTGAACTTGGTTTCGCCCTGGTCGCCGGATGCCTTGGTGAGCTTGCCGGTCTTGTCCTGCTTGAAGTACTCGACCTTGATGGCGCCGTAGTTGAAGATGACGGTCTCGTTGCAATTGTCGTCGCCGTCCGACCCTTCCCAGGTCATGTCCTTCACCATGACCAGCTTGAAGTGGAACTTCATGAAGGTCGAACCCGAGGCGCTGGCGCTGCCGCCGGAGCGGCGCAGTTCGATGATCGCCTCTTCGAAGTGCGTGCCGTTGCACAGCGTGCTGAACAGGCCGCAGGATGCGGTGTCGGTCGATTTGGCGATCTCGAAATCCTTGAACCACGCCTTTCCGGCGCCGCCGCCGCCGGTGGCCGAGCCGATGTTGATGTTGTTCTCGGCGCCGAAGTTGAACGAGGAGATTTCAAAAGCCTTCTTCGCGGCCATCGCCTCGTCGTGGGTTTCGCCCAGCACGCGGGACTGGCCGGGGAAGTACATAAAAGCGTCAAACGCCATTGGATTGTCCTTTCGTCAGGTTCGTTGGTCGGCGAGGGAAGTTGGCCCGGTCACTTCCCCCCGTCGCAAGGGGGGGAAGTGGCCGGGATCAGCTCATTCGCCCTTTTGCGAGGGCAGCTTGGAGACCAGCCGCAGAGAGACAGACAGCCCCTCGAGCTGGTAGTGCGGGCGCAGGAAGAAGCGCGAGGCGTAGTAGCCGGGATTGCCCTCGACCTCGTCGACCAGCACCTCGGCGGCAGCCAGCGGATGGCGCGCCTTGACGTCCTCGGGCGAGGTTTCGGCGTTGTAGTCGACGTAGTTGTTGATCCAGTTCTGCAGCCATTCCTGCATCTCGTCGCGCTCCCGGAACGAGCCGACCTTGTCGCGCACGATGCATTTCAGGTAGTGCGCGAAGCGACAGGTCGCGAAGAGATAGGGCAGCCGGGCCGCGAGGCTGGCGTTCGCCGAGGCGTCGGGATCGTTGTATTCCGCGGGCTTGTGCAGCGACTGGGCGCCGATGAAGGCGGCCATGTCGGTGTTCTTGCGATGCACGAGCGGCATGATGCCGTTCCTGGCCAGTTCCGCCTCGCGCCGGTCCGAGATGGCGATCTCGGTCGGGCATTTCATGTCCACACCGCCATCGTCGGTGGGGAAGCTGTGGGTCGGCAAATTGTCCACGGTGCCGCCGGATTCGACCCCGCGGATGCGCGTGCACCAGCCGTATTCCTTGAACGAGCGGGTGATGTTGCGCGCCATTCCGTATGCGGCGTTGACCCAGCAGTACTTCTCCGAGCCGGCACCGGCGGTATCCTCCTCGAAGGCGAAGGCGTCGACCGGCTCGGTCCGGGCGCCATAGGGCTGGCGGCCGAGGAAGCGCGGCATGGCCAGCCCCAGATAGCGGCTGTCCTCGCTTTCACGCAGCGAGCGCCAGGCGGCGTATTCAGGGGTCTGGAAGATCTTCGACAGGTCGCGCGGGTTGGCGAGCTCGGACCAGCTGTCCATCTGGAACAGCGCCGGATCGGCCCCGGCGATGAACGGCGCATGCGCCGCGGCGGCCACCTTCGACATCTCGCCCAGAAGCTCGACGTCCTTGGGGCTGTGATCGAAGTGGTAGTCGCCGACAAGGCAGCCATAGGGCTCGCCGCCGAACTGACCGTATTCCTCTTCGTAGAGCTTCTTGAAGATCGGCGACTGATCCCAGGCCGTGCCCTTGAACTTGCGGAGGGTCTTGGACAGATCCTTCTTCGAGATGCTGAACACGCGGATCTTCAGCTGCTCGTCGGTCTCGGTGTTGTTGACGAGGTAGTGCAGCCCGCGCCACGCGCCTTCGAGCTGCTGGAAATCCGGGTGGTGCAACACGAGGTTCACCTGTTCGGTGAGCTTGCGGTCGATCTCGGCGATGATGCCCTCGATCGAGCGCAGGGCGTCGTCGGATACCAGCGCCTCGTTGGCAAGCACCTGCTCGGCCAGGGTGCGCACAGCCTCCTCGACGGCGCTGCGGGCCTGATCGGATTTGGGACGGAACTCCTTTTCCAGCAGGGCGGCGAACTCGCCCCGGCCGAACTGGGTATCGGTCGCGCTGGTGTCGGATGCGGTAGCTGGATTGGTCCGGGTGTCGGTCATGGCCTCACTCCTCAATCTCGGTGGACGCCGCCGGCGCGGAGGCAAGGGCCCTGAGCAGGCTCGGGTCCCGAAGAAGCTGCGTGACGAGCTCTTCTGCGCCGGTCTTGCCATCCATGTAGGTGGTCAGGTTGGAAAGCTGGGTGCGCGCCTCGAGCAGCTTGCGCAGCGGCTCGACCTTGCGGGCGATGGACGCCGGCGAGAAATCCTCGAGGCTCTCGAAGGTGATGTCGACCGCGAGGTTGCCCTCGCCGGTCAGCGTGTTCGGCACGGTGAACGCTGCACGAGGCTTCATCGACGACATGCGATCGTCGAAGTTGTCCGTGTCGACCTCAAGGAACTTGCGGTCGGCGACCGCCGGAAGCGGCTCTGCCGGTTTGCCGGAGAGGTCCGACATGACGCCCATGACAAAGGGCAACTGGACGGATTTCTCGGCGCCGTAAAGTTCGACGTCGTATTCGATCTGCACGCGTGGCGCGCGATTTCGCGCGACGGATTTCTGACTGCTGTCGGCCATGCTTTCGGTTCCCGTGATTGTCTGCAAATGAGTTCCCGCGCAGACCTGAAAGGTTCACGCGCGGGCAAAGATTATTCGTCGTCGTCCTCGAGGCCGCCGATCAGCGCGACATTCTCGACCCCGAGCGGGGCCATGTCCCGCATGATCGCGAGGAAGTCGGCAGAGACGAGCCGCCGCGCGCGGGTCAGCAGCAGCGGCACCGGGCTCGACGGTTCGTTGCGGGCGTAATAGTCCACGATACGGTCGATGGCGCGCTTGACGTCCTCGGGCGAGGCGATGGCGCCGGCTTGGGGCGCGGCGGCGGCTTGCGGCGCGGCGGCGCGGGGCGCGGGCGCTGGCCCTGCGGGGGCGGGGGCGGGATCGCCGCCGGTCTGCCGGGCACTTTCGTGCTCTGCCCCGGTCGCCGGCGCGTAGTCCGCGAAACGCCTCAGGATTTCGCGCAACATGCGCTCGAGCGGCTCGAGATCCGGCCCATAGCTGCCGATCTGCGCATCGAAGGCGGCCGAGATGGCGCGCACATGTCCAAGGCTTGCCTCGACCGCCCCGGCGCGCATCGCGAGCTCTTCGGGCGCGCTGTCCATGAAGGTCGCGGCGATGGTCTGCCGCGCCGGCACCTCGCTCTCGGCGGGGGCCTGGATCTCGCCCTCTGCCAGCTTGATGTCGCGCAGCGACACCCCCCCGAACGCGCGGCTCTGGGCCATCGGCGCCGCGCGCAACGCGGCGAGCACACTGTTGTGGTCGGTCAGTCCCAGCACCGCATTGATCCGCATGGTGGGGTCGTTGTCGTCCTCGGCATCAAGCTGGGGATGCACGCTGTCCCAATGCTCCTCGAGAGCGTGGCGGATGTAGCCCAGCACCGTCTCGAAGCCCGCAAAACCCTCGGTGCGAAGCACAGCGTTGGCGAGGATCGTTGCGACCCGCAGATCCCGGCTGCGGCCCAGAAGGGCGGTGGCCGCGCGCGCGATCTCGGGGAAGTCGGGGTCTTCCGCCGGGATCACCGCGTCACCGATCACGCGCTCCTCGCCAGGCGCATTGGCCAGTTCGAGCGCAGTGAATTCGGGATCGTATTCGAGGTCGGGGCCGCTTTGCGCGTCGGCGTCAAAGGGCCCGAGGCAGGGCGCGAGGTCAAGCATGTCGGCTCCTTTCCGGTTGGAATTCAGGTGTTTGGAAGGCCGGCGGCCCGCAGAAAACCGGCGGCTTCGGTCGGGTCGGAAATCGCCTCTGCAAGGATCTGCGCCAGCGCCTGCGCGTCCTCGGCCTTGCGGGCGCTCTTGCGAACCAGGACAGGCGCGATCGGTCCGAGATAGGGTCTGAGCAGGTCGGTAAGCCGGCTGATCTCGGAAACCGGGACGCCCGGCACCGCGCCGGGGGCGTTGTCGTCCTTCGACAGCACGCCCTCGATTGCGATGCGCAGGGTCTGACGTTCTGCCTCGTCGTCGAACTCGGCCAGCACGGCGGCCATCAGTTGCTCGGTGGTGGCGGACCTGGCGGCGGCGCGTCGGGCGATCACCCGTCCGATCGGGCCGAGGCTGCCGGTCAGCTGCTGCTCGAGGCGTGCCAGCGTTCCACCGCTCAGACGCGAGAGCATGGTCTGGCTCATTGCGGGATCAACGGCGCGATTTCCGGGGCCGGCTTCGATCAGACCGGTGCGGTCTGCGGCGGGCAGGATCGACAGCAGCGCCGCGCGCATGTCCGCGGCGCCGGCATAGCGGTTGTCGGGGTCCACATGCATCGCGGTCATCACCACATCGTCGACCGCCGGTGGCAGGTTCTCGACGATCTCGCCGGGACGCGGCGCCTGACCGCTGCGCACGGCTGCGAACAGCGCCTCGACGCCGCCGCCCTTGTAGGGCTTTCGCCCCGTGAGCAGTTCGTACAGCACCACCCCGCAGGCGTAGATGTCGGCGCGCGCATCGACTTCGGCCCCGGTAAGCTGCTCGGGCGCCATGTAGGAGGGTGTGCCGATCATGCCGGCGCTGGTGGCCTCCATCGCGGTCAGCCGGGCGATCCCGAAATCCGTAAGCTTCACCGTGCCGTCATCCGTCAGCATGATATTGGCGGGCTTGAGGTCGCGATGAACGATGCCGGCCGCATGGATGCTTGAGAGGCCCGCGAGGATCTGCGCAAAAAGCGCGTGGATCTCTTCGAGCGGCAGACGCTCTGCACTGCTCAGGCGATCTTCGAGCGTGACCGAGCGCACCCTTTCCATCACCAGGTAGGGCAGGCCGTCCTGTTGCAGGAAGTCGTAGACGGTGACGAGGTTGACATGCTGGACGCGGCCGGCAGCGCGGGCCTCCCGCGCGAAGCGGTCGAGCCATTCCTGGCTGCCCTCGCTGCCGATCAGGTGCTGGTGGATGGTCTTGATGGCGACGGGCCGGTCGATGTCGGGGTCCTGGCCGGCATAGACCACACCCATGGCGCCTTCGCCCAGCACCCCGTCGATGCGGTACTTGCCGACCTTGCCGGGCCCGCGGCGGGGAACGACGACGGTTTCGTCAGTCATCGATCATGCTCATGGCGCGCTGGAGGCTGCGGCGCATCCGGTTGAAAGAGACCGAAAGCGAGCTGATCTCGTCGCGACCCGGCTTGCGGTATTCCTCGACCGAGAAATCGCCCATGCTGACCTGTTCGGCGACCTGGGACATGCGACGCACGGGGCGCAGCACGATGCGGCCGATCATCACGTTGGTCAGCACGAACACCAGAAGGAACACCCCCGCGAGCCCGGCGATCAGGAGCATCCCGGTCTCGAGCGCGCGCTTGTCGGCAATGGCCATCGGCGCAGAGATGATCTGCGCACCGACGGTCTCGCCCAGCTCCCAGCCGAAGCCGTGGTCGGGGCCGTAAAGGTCCACCATCGCCGGCGGCGCGGCCTCCGGAGTGGAATGGCAGCGCAGGCAACCCGCCTTGGTGATCGTCAGCGGGAAGGCGACCGTCAGAAAGCGTTCGTTGTCCCGGTCCACCACGGTCGAGAGCTGCGTGAGTGAAGGATCGGCGCGGAACTGATCGATCAGCTCCTTCTCGAGCGACGTCGGCAGGTCCTCGGGATTGGTGGGATTGAGCGCCGCCTCCTTGTAGCTGAATTCGGGGAAATGCTCCTGGACGTTGGCGAAGACAGTGCGGGCGGCAAAGTTGGTCACGGTTTCGGGCAGGAACAGGATGTCCTGGTCGTCCGACAGCAGCGGGTCGATGTTGGTCAGCGTGTAGGAGCGGACCGCGAGGGCGTTCGCGCGCAGCAGCCTGATCGATTCCTCGATCTCGTCGATCGCCGAGTTCTGCACGAAGCGGTAGGAGAGCCCGGCGGCGGCTGCGATGCCGATGACGCAGGCGAGAAACAGGACGATGTTGTATTTGAAACGCAGGCCCATTGGGTGTCTCCTTGGGGTTTGCGCATCCGCGCGCTGGGGCAGGACGGACAATTCGCCCGCGTCGGGTCAGGATTGGAGGGCGAGAAGCTGGCGGCGGGTAAGCAGACCGGTCGGATCCTCCGAGCGGCTCTGCTGGAATGCAGAGATCGCTTCGCGGGTCTGAGGGCCGAACACACCGTCGACGAGGCCACGGTAAAAGCCCTGTTCGCGCAGCGCTCTCTGGATGCCCCGCCTGGTCGAGGACGGGAGCGACTGTTCCAGAATGCTCAGGTCTTCGGCTGTCTCGGCCGTGGGCTCGGGGGCGGCTTCGCTCACCTCTTCGAGTGCCGCTGCAGGAGTGATTTCGGCAGGCGGCTCCGAGGCCGGCTCCGGCGCAGCGCGCAGCAGGACTGCCTCAGGTGGCACATGCGAGAGCGTCACGCCGTTCTTGCTGGCGATGCCGCGCAGCAGGTCGACAACGTCGACTTCTTCCTGCCTGGAAGCGGCTTCGAGCACCGTCAGGATCGGTCCGAAGGCATCGGTCCCTGTCACCGCCACGGCGGACGCACCTGAAACCGGCTCCGGGGCGCCGGTGATCCTGTTGATGCCGCCGGGCAGGTCGGCGGGTGGCGCGGCGACCGTCAGCAGAACGGCGCCCCCCTGCGCGGAGAGCGCGGCGGATCGGGCGAAGGCCAGCGTCGGAATTGCCTGCGTGAAAAGGTCGGTGGACCGGTCGAGCCGGGCACCTGCCGGCAGCACGTAGCCGCGCCCCTCGAAGGTCACCGCCGGGGCGTCGAGATAGACGAAGGTGGCGCGGGCATCTGTCGCTTCGCGCGCGAAGCGCTTGAGGATCGCGCGCAGCTGCGCGTTGCCGGGATCGGCAACCCGCAGCGTTTCGACGCCCATGAGCTGCAGCTGGGTCTGAACTGCATCGGCCCTGGCAGCGCCATCACCCACGGAAACCACGAGCGCGACAGCACGGTCGCTGTCCTGTGCCAGGAGCAGCAGCGGAAAGAGCATCAGGCTCAGGGTCGTCAGAACAGCGCGCGCTAGCATGGCGGAGCCTCTCTCGGTTGGCGTCGTGATGCCGGGGAGAAGAAGCAGCGGCGCGAAACAGCGCGCGACCTCTCGGCTCCGGTCACCCAGTAGGTGCCGCGAGCCGGGCGCAAGGTTCATGCCGTGGAAGATTTTTTCCGCATCGCGGGCCCAGTTCAGTCGTGACAGGCCACGGTCGAGGTTTCGAGCGCGCGCAGCGCTTCGCAGGCATCGATCATGGGCACGTCTCGATGCATCACGATCGCGCCGTGAAGGGCATCCGCGATGTCGCGCGCATCGAGATCGTGGTGCCTTGCGCGCAGAAGCGCGACGAGGCCGCTCACATGGGCGGCCGCAACCGACGAGCCGGAGACATAGCGGTACCGATTGTCGGGCGCGGTGCTCAGGACGTCGAGCGCCGGGGCGGGTACCCGAGGTCCGGAGCCGTTGCCGGCGGCGATGACTCCGGGCAGCGATGCCGGGAAGGCGGGCTCTGGGTTTTCGCCCGCGGCGGCCACGACGGTCACGCCCGCCGCCTCCGCCGCCTCGACCAGCTCCTGCAGCAGCGCATCGGGCGGGCCTGCAAGGCTCATGTTCAGCACGTCGACATCGTTCAGAATGGCAAAGTTGAGTGCCCGGGCCAGCGAGAAGCTGTTGCAGCGCCCCGTTTCATCCCGAGGCTGCCAGCACGCGCGCAGCCCGACGAGCTCGGCCCGAGGGGCGACCCCGGTCATGCCGAGTCCGTCTTCGGCATTTGCGGCGATGATCCCGGCCATGGCGGTTCCATGAGCCTCGGCCGCATGGTCCTGCGCGTTGCCGACGAAATCGCGCAGGTCGGCGACCCGGTTGGCGAGATCCGGGTGGTCGGCGTCGATGGCGCTGTCGATCACGCCGACGCGCACACCGGCGCCGGTGCTGATCCGATGGGCGGCGGCGGCATTGATCTGGCGCAGCGCACCCTGCGCCGCGACCAGCGGCGCGCGCCCGATCGATTCCATGACCTCGAATTCGCCCATTCGCTGCACCGTGCGGATCTGCGGGTCGGCCCGCATCCGCGAGATCAGCGCATCGAGGTCAGTCGTGCCCGCGGTGTCGAAAACCAGGCAATGCACGTCGAGCGATTGCAGCGGCCATTCGGCGGTCAGAGTGACGTCGAAGCGGGTTTCGATCTCGGCGGCCAGGGCGCTCAGCGCGTCCGGGCCGGACTGCGGCACCGTGAGGATCAGATGGGTCCGCGCCGCGATGCCGTCTGCCGGCACCAGCCGCCACGGCCGGTCCTGCTGCGCCTGCAGAGGGCCGGGCAGCACCAGGGCGGACATCAGCAGGGCGGACAACAGCAGGGCGAAGGGGAAACGCAGCATCGCGATCACTTGTCGGGCGCGGCGAACAGAACCTCCGAACCGGCCATCAGATCCGTCGCCGCGGTTTCGAGATCGGCACCCGGGGCCGCGGCGGCGGTGTAGATGCCCGTGGCGGATGGACCATCGAGCAGCGTCAGCCCATGCGCGGCGAGCAGGCTGGCCAGATCATCCTCGGTCAGATCGACCGCAAGTTGAAACTTTATCGCCTGACGGGCATCCGAGCCGCTGGTCAACGTCCGGAACGCATCGTCCTGCGGTCGAAAGACAACGAGCGCCGCGACAAGCGCGCAGGCAGCGACACCGATCCCTCCATATGCGTAGCCCCCGCGCAAACCGGAAAGCCAGCCCTTCGACTCCTTCCGGGGCGCACGGGCCCGCGACTCGGATTCGATCTGGCGGCGCAGCTTTTCCCAACTACGGTCGACGGGGGCCTCAGAAGGGTCGAACGTGGCGACCTGCTTTGCAAGTTTGACCTGTCTTGCGACTTCGGCGGCAAAGTGAGAAGAGATCCGGGCCTGGTGGCGGACCAGTTCGGCTTCGTCGGCGGGCAGACTGCCGTTCACGTACCAGGGGATCAGTTCCCAGGCGGTCTCGTAGGCCTCTGACCTCGGCGTTTCGGGGGCGTCATGCAACTGCATTCTCCGACTTTGCAGGCGACTCATCCGACAGCATCTCGCGCAGGCGCTTGCGAGCCGTCATCATGCGCGTCTTCACCGTGCCGACGGGGCATTCGAGGATTTCCGCGATCTCGGTGTAGAGATATCCGTTGTAATATGTAAACTCCACAACCGCGCGCAATTCCGGCGAGAGCTGACGAAGGGCGGCTGCGAGATCCTTCTTGTGCATCACCGTGGTCTCGGTGTCGCTGCCGTCCGACAGAAGTGCTTCATCCAATTCCACGTCTCCTTTGCGCTTGAGCTGCTTCGCACGCTGCTTGAGGGCCATGCGGTAGGCGATGCCGAATATCCAGGACGAGGGCTTGGACAGCCCCTGAAAGCGATCTGCGGTGCGCCAGACCGTCATCAGGACATCGTTGGCGACTTCCTCGGCGGATTCAGCGTTGTCCGTAATGCGCCGGGCAAAGTGCATGACCTTGGGAAAGTACTTGCTGTGGATTTCCTCGAAGGCGTTCACGTCACCGTTTGCAACAGCAGCCAGCAGGGCTTCGTCTGTCCGTGGTTTGGGGCCTAGGCGCGCGGCCTTGAGGGTGTTGAGTATGCGCATACTGATAAACGTCACTTTGCTGTCTGCGGTAGTGGGTGCCTTGCCGGTCGATGAAGGTTCATCGGATCCACAAAATAATGGCGGGTGGGCGGACTACCTTGGGGAGAGGGTGCATACGGCGGGGGATTCATGGGTCGGGCGGGCATCCTCTTGCGCGCCCGACTGTCGGGGCCCTGGAGGATGCGGGAAAATCGGCTCAAACCCGCCTTGAGGCGGTCACAGGACTCTGCGGACCGCTCGTTTTGTTCCAGGATCGTGCAAGAGGGGCCTTTCTCGGTCGGTGCCGCGCCGCGGCGATGGTTCGCCGTGTGGGCGTGGAAAAAGCCCTCCAGGGGCTTTCCCGGTGGCTGTACACGACCGGGGACCCGAGAACCGTTGTCGCTACCGTTGTATTTTCCGTTGAAATTTGCCTGCGCCGCGTATCTTGCTGCAACGGCTGCGCGATTTCTCACGCAGCCCGGATAATCGGAACCTTCCTGAAAGCAATTGTGGTGGAAGGCGGCGGCCTCACAGGTTGAGCATCCTTGCGGCCTTCAGTTCGCCGAATACATCGCGCTTGCCGCTGCCCTTGCTGCCCTTCGCTTTTGTCGCCTCGAGTTCCTTGTTGAGCCGATCGATCTTTGACTCCTTCCCGAAGAGCGCTTCGAGGAAGATTTGCTTCACCACGTCGACGTGCTTCCTGTCGCTGAGGTTCAGCTTTTTCGCGGCATCGGTTGCCGTCTGGCCCGGGTTCGTCCTGCCGGTCACGCGCTGGCAGTGATAGTCGACAAAAGCCTTGCTGTCGAAGAAGCCCGGCACCGCCTTGCTGTCGATGACCTTCACGCAATACTGCTTCATTTAGTCGATGACGTTCTTGTACTCGGGCGATTTCCAGTTCTCGCTGCCGGCCGCGGCGTCTGCGATCTGTTGCATCTTCGGGGAGATATCGATCTTGTGCGGCGCGCCCGTGCGGAAGAACATGTCGTAGCGCACATGTGGTTTGGCATGGGCCGTGATGTAGACCAGAAACGCCTTGTAGGCGGTAGTCTGCACATAGGAGTTGAAGGCTCTCAGCAGATCGATGTCCTTGGCGATCTTGGAGATAGCGGTCGGATATGTCACGAGACCGACTTTTTTCGACACTGGGGGATCCATTCTTGAGCGGCCCTGCGAGGCCTGCTTGGGCGTTGAGCAGGGAGCGGCTGGACACCTGTTCGGTCACGCTGCCGCCGTCTGCGCCCTGTAAGTGCGGCGAAACGCACAAAAGGTTCATCTTTACGCGCGTTTGGCGCAGACGAGCGTTGTCCCGTGGCGGCCTGGTGCTGCAGCGGATGACGCCGGACGCGGCCGACGACACCTTTTGACAGGCGGGCTGCCCGCGAAATCGAGCGGGGTGAGGTTCCCGATGACCGGGGAGTTGGCGCGCCGCTAGAGGCTCCCCGTCTCGCGCGGGTAGGCCAGACCGGGGCTTTTGTCGATGGAAAGGACGGATCCGAAGGCAATGGTTACGCAGGCCAGCACCCCCAGCAGAGACAGCGCGGTCGGCAGGCTGGTGGCATGGGCGATGAAGCCAAGGACCGGCGGGCCCAGCAGCATGCCGCCGTAGCTCAGCGTGGCGACACTTGCGATGGCCCTGCCGGGCGGAACCTCCGGATCCGCCGCGGCGCGGGAAAACGCCAGCGGCATTATCACGGCATAGCCGACCCCGAGCAGGGCGAAGCCCACCAGGGCAACCGCCAGCACGGGCGCGGTCACGACGATGATGGCACCGGCCAGCGCGCAGCACCCCGACAGTCGGGCCGCCAGTGCCGGTCCGAGACGGGCAATGACGATGCCCCCAGACAGCCGCATCGCGACCATCGTCACCGAGAATGCCGCATAGCCGAGCGCTGCCTGGGCCGGGGTCGCGCCGAGGACCGTATCGAGGTAGACCGCGCTCCAGTCAGCCATCGCGCCTTCGCCGACGCAGGTCGCGAAGGCGACGAGGCCGACGGCCAGCAACGCCTTCTTCGGAAGCGCGAACACCGCGCCCTGATGGGGCGTGCTGCCTTGGCCGGCCCAGGGGCGGGACGTCATGAAGAACATCGCCACGCTGAGGCAGGCCGCAGCGGCGAGAAAATGGGCCGGAACCCCGAGACCGGCGAGGCCGGCGACAAAACCGCTGAGCGCGCCGGCACCCGCGCCGAGGCTGAACATGCCGTGAAAGATCGACATGACGGACCGCGCAAGCGCGCGCTCGACCTCGGCCGCCCAGGCGTTCATGGCCACATCCATTCCGCCGTGCCCGACTCCGAAGATTCCCAGAAACAGCGCCAGCGTCCAGACGTTCGGGGCAAAGGCCAGCAGGACCAGACCGACCAGATAGATCCCCGCCAGCCAGCGCGTCAGGCGCCAGGCGCCAAGCCGGTCCGTCAGCGTCCCGGCGAAGGGAAAGGATGCGATGGCCCCGCCGGCCAGCATCAGCAGCAGCAGGCCCAGCGTGTCGGGTTCGAGCGCGAGCCGCTCGACGAAAGCGGGAATGCGTGAGGCCCAGACGCCGAAAAGCGCGCCATTGAGAAAGAACGCGGCGCTGACCGCGGGGAAGGGGGCGCGCAGATCAGGCATGGTGCACCTCGATCCCGGCGGCCCCGAAAGCGGCGGTATTCGAGGCCGCGGCGTCGGTGACAAGCATGTCGATCCCTTCCGGCGCGAGAGTTCTGTGGCGCGCCCGGCGACCGACCTTTGCACCGGCGCTCACCACGATGACGCGGGTGGCGTTCCGGGCCATCCGGCGCTTGGTTTCCGACTCGGCCAGGATGTCCGAACTCAATCCGAAGTCCGCGTCGATTCCGCAGGCGCCCAGCAGGGCGACATCCGCCGCAAGCGCGGCCAGTTGGGCACTGCAATCGGTCCCGGTGGCGATGCCGCCCGAGGCGCTCAGGTGACCCCCGATCAGATGCACGTCGATTCCGGCCTCGTGGCAGGCGATGGCGACCCAGGGCGATGGCGTCGCAACCAGCAAATCCGGCCTGGGTGTCAGCGCGCGCGCGACCGCGAGCGTGGTCTGTCCGCCGTCTACAAGGATCGTGCTGGCCGACGCGAGATGGCCTGCGGCTGCCCTGGCGATCGGCTCGAGTCCGGGATCCTGCCGGGACAGCTTTTCCCGCAAGGGCGCGGCAGGTGGCATGAGCGGCACGACGCCGCCGCGCACACGCTCCGCGAGGCCGGACGCCTCGAGCGCGATCACGTCGCGCCTGGCGGTGTCGATGGACACGCCGAATTCCTCCGCGATATCAGAGAGCGACAGCGGGGTTCCGGCGCGCAGGCGCTCGGCCAGTTCGCGCTGCCGGGTGTCGGGAATGTTTAGGGTCATGCCACATCTCGCAGAAAGCCGCATCATGCTGCATAACATGGCAAACGACCTGTGCAACAACAAACCGCCGATCACGGTCCGTCATCGGGCGTCGGCGGTTCGAGCCAGCTGGCTCAGGCTATCACTGCGGGAGGTCGGGTGCTGGAGCTTCCCAAACACGAACCGCCGCGCATGGGCGGCGGTTCGAGGAAGCATCTCACTTGTGCGCTCTGAGATTACGCGATCCTGCTGGTTTGAGGCGCAACAGACTGGCTTCCTGAAATCACCATACCACAATCCTGGGCGAGTCGCATGCCGTAATGCCCGGTCGGTTAATGGGCGCATTCGGCGGGGCAGGCAGCGACGCTGCGACGAAAGGCCAAAACCCGGCGCAATGGCCGGGATCAACGAACGCAACTAGGATAGAATGGCTGCCGGGGGCCGGCCCGGAAAATCCGGTCTGAGGCCTCAGCCGCCCCAGGAACGTACCGCGCCGCAATCCATGTGGACAAAATTCGATCCCGAGTAGCGGCCAACCCCGCCGGCGCGGCAGGCCGCGGCTGCCTGAGCCATCTGGCTGACCGAGCGCGAGGACAGACGCAGGTCTGCGGCTTGCCCCTTGAGATGGAGCGAATTGCGCGCGACGCCGCCGCTGCGGGCCCTGAGCATCGAGTTCGTCTCGGGGCTGCGATAGCCCGAAAGAAGCATGTAGGGTTCGTTGACGTCCATCAGGTTGTGGGCCGCGGTCATGATGTCGATCGTACGGGTGTCGATGTTCATGACCTTGTTGTTGCGCCAGTCCCGCATGAACAGGGTGATTTCCTTCACCGCATCGGGAACGTACTTGCCTTCGATCCAGTAGATCATGTCGAGGCTTTCGCCCGTGCGGCCCGAGTACATCCGGATCCGGCGGATATCACCGCCGCCGCGAAGGAAACCTGCAGCCTTCGAATAGGTGGGTGCCGCCGTCAGGGCCGTCGCTGCGAAGGCACCGATAAGCGCACGTCTACTCATGCCCAGAGAGCCTGAATCTGCCATTTTCTGTCCGTCCCGTAGCCTGCTCGACCCGTGGTTCGTTGCACGGTTTCGCTGTTGTCCCCAGATGCTCATTGGTATTGCATAAGCTGATTCGTTAACCAACCCCTGAATCTCCGGGCGCAGCGGCCAGAACAATTTTAGGCAGATTCTTGCGCACCGATCAGGCGGGATGGAACCAAATCGGGAGTCGGCTTTTGCCGCCCGCAGGTCCTGGCCCGATGCGCGTTTGCATCATTTTTTCCGCGCGATTAACGGCATCGCAATTGTGAATGGACTTGAATGGCGCCACCAGCCTAACTCGACCCAAACAAGCTCGAGCACAGATTTCACAGGAAAAACATGAACTTCATTTGCAACGGCTCTCGTATGCTGCGTGTCGCGGGCGCGCTGGTGGTTCTCATGCTGGCCATTGCTGCTCCTGACGCGTTGCGGGCACAGGTCACGGCCTTCAAGCAGGCTGTCGCGGAAGCCGCGGCAAGTGATGCCGATATCGCGGCCTTCTACCGCGACAACGACTATCGTCCGATCTGGACCGGCGAGACGCAGGATCTCGCGCGCCGCTCCGCGCTGATCCGCGCGCTTTCCATGGCTGCCAACCATGGCCTGCCGACGCCGGAATACGATCTGGAGGGGCTGATGGCGCGGATGGCGGCGGCGAAAAGCCCGCGCGACCTCGGCCTGCTCGAGGTCGAGATGAGCCGGACCTATCTGGCCTATGCGCGCGATCTGCAGACCGGCATTCTCGTGCCGTCGCGTGTCGTCCCGGCGATCAAGCGGGAAGTCGTCCGCCGCGACGCTTCGCAAGCCCTGGCGGAGATCGCAGGAAACGCCCCCGCACAGGTGCTTCGTGCACTCGCGCCCGCCGGACAGGAATATCATGCGCTGATGCGCGAAAAGCTGCGGCTGGAGCGTCTGATCGCCCGGGGCGGTTGGGGCCCCACGGTCCATGCCCAGGCGCTCAAGCCCGGTGCGACCGGACCCGATGTGGTCGCCCTGCGCGAAAGGCTGACGGCGATGGGATATCTCGACCGGAGCCTCAGCCCCGGCTATGACGCTCGCCTGACGGACGCCGTGCTGGCCTTTCAGGCGGACCACGGTCTGGAACCGGACGGCGTGGCGGGACCCGGAACGATGGCCGAGATCAACGTCGGCGTCGAACAGCGTCTTCGATCGGTCATCGTGGCAATGGAACGCGAACGCTGGATGACGCAGGACCGGGGCCAGCGCCACGTCCTTGTGAACCTCACGGATTTCACGGCCAAGATCATCGACGGAGGGCGCGAGGAATTCTCGACGCGCGCCGTCATCGGGGCGGGCAGCGCCGACCGGCAATCGCCGGAGTTTTCCGAAACCATGGAGTTCATGGTCCTGAACCCCAGCTGGTATGTCCCGCGCTCGATCGTGACGAAGGAATACCTGCCGCAGCTGCGCGCCAATCCGAATGCGGCCGGACATCTGCAGATCACGGATCGCAATGGGCGGATCGTCAACCGCGGGGCCGTGGACTTTGCCCAGTATTCGACGCGCAACTTTCCCTTCGCCATGCGCCAGCCTCCGGGCGCGCGCAACGCGCTTGGCCAGGTCAAGTTCATGTTTCCCAACCGCTACAACATCTATCTGCACGACACGCCCGCCAAGGACCTCTTCAGCCGCGAGGTGCGGGCCTACAGCCATGGCTGCATCCGCCTGGCGGATCCGAAGGATTTCGCGACCCATCTGCTGGCATCCCAGCAAAGCGATCCGGCCGGATTTTTCGACCGGAACGTCAGCAACGGCCGCGAGCAGCGTGTGGACCTCGAAACGCCGCTGCCGGTCCACCTGATCTACCGCACGGCCTTCACCACACCGCGCGGCCAGACCCAGTACCGCCGCGACGTCTATGGGCGCGACGCGGCGATCTGGGAGGCGCTGTCGAAGGCAGGGGTGGCGTCGGACGCGGTTCAGGGCTAATCCTGACCCCGGAATATCCGGGGGTGACATGAGCCATACCGTCAGCGAAATCGCTGCCGCCATCGGCGCCGAATTCTTCGGCGACGGAAGCATCGTGATCAGCGCCGCTGCCGAGCCTCAGAACGCACGGCCGGACGAGCTGGCGATGGCCACGGGCGAAAAATACGCCGCCGCTCTCGGCAAGGGCCGGGCGCGGGCGGCGATGCTCTGGCAAGGCGCGGACTGGAAAGCGCTCGGGCTCGAGGCCGCGATCGTGCCGCAACGTCCGCGCTACGCCATGGCGGGGCTGACACGCCATCTCGATGCCGGGCAGGGCTTTGCGGCAGGCATCCACCCGAGCGCCGTCATCGATCCCACGGCAGAGCTGGGCGAGGGCGTCTCGGTCGGACCCTTCACGGTGATCTCAGCCGGCGCGCGGATCGGGGCACGGTCCGTCATCGGTCCGCAATGTTTCATCGGCTGGAACGCGACGCTGGGCGAGGACGCCTTCCTGCGCGAGCAGGTCAGCATCGGGGCCCGTGCCCGGATCGGAGCGCGCTTCATCGCCAACCCGGGCGCTCGGATCGGAGGCGACGGCTTTTCCTTCGTGACCGCCGAAGCCTCGGGCGTGGAGGCCGTGCGCGACACGCTCGGAGACCAGCAGGAGCGCCCCGCGCAGCCCTGGACGCGAATCCATTCGCTCGGCGCCGTGTCGATCGGGGACAACGTGGAGATCGGCGCGAATTCGGCGGTCGACAACGGAACCATCCGCGACACACGGATCGGCGACGGAACCAAGCTCGATAACCTGGTCACGATCGGCCACAACGTGATCATCGGCACGGACTGCCTGATCTGCGGTCAGGCCGGTGTCGCAGGATCGTCACGCATCGGCAATAATGTCGTCCTCGGCGGCATGACCGGCGTGAATGACAACATCTTCGTGGGCGACCGGGTCATCACCGGCGGCGGCTCGAAGGTTGCATCGAACGTTCCGGCGGGTCGGGTCATGATGGGATATCCGGCGACGCGGATGGACACGCATATCGAGATTTACAAGGCAATGCGCCGCTTGCCGCGACTGCTCGGGGAGGTCGCGGCGCTGCGCAAGGCAGTTTTCAGGTCCGAGCCATTGGAACAGGCCGACAGCAAGAGCGCAGGAGACCAGCATGACCATCGCCGAAATGACGATCAGTGACCGTGTCAGAGAGATAATTGCGGAACAGGCCGTTCTCGAGCCGTCTGACGTGACCATGGAGAGCACGCTTGAGGATCTGGGGATCGATAGCCTCGGGCTGGTGGAAAGCATCTTCGCCATCGAGGAGGCGTTCGACATCTCTGTCCCGTTCAACGCCAATGCGCCCCGGGAAAGCGATTTCGACATCTCGAGCGTGGCATCCATCGTTGCGGGCATCGAGAAGCTCAAGGCGGCGCAGAGCTGACGCAGGATGAAGCGCGTTGTCATTACCGGTGCGGGAACGATCAACGCGCTTGGCCACTCTGTCCCCGACACGCTGAAGGCGATGCAGGAAGGCGTCTGCGGGATCGCGCCTCTCGAGATGCGCGACGTCGCACGGCTGCAGATCCAGATCGGCGGGCAGGTGCGCGGCTTTGAAGCCGAGGGGCGCTACAACCGTCAGCAGATGTCGCTTTACGACCGTTTCACCCAGTTCACGCTCGCCGCCGCGCAGGAGGCCATCAGCCAGTCGGGTCTGGAATTCCACGGCGAGCTGTCGGCACGCTCCGGCGTGGTGCTGGGCACCGCCGGGGGCGGGGTCAGCACCTGGGACGACAATTACCGGGCGGTCTACGAGGAGGGAAAGAACCGGGTCCATCCCTTCGTTGTGCCCAAGCTCATGAACAATGCCGCGGCGAGCCATGTGTCGATCGAGCATAACCTCAAGGGTCCGTCATTCACGGTTTCCACTGCCTGCGCCTCGTCCAACCACGCGATGGCGCAGGCCTTCGCCATGGTCCGTTCGGGCATGGCGCCGGCGATGGTCACGGGCGGATCCGAAAGCATGCTCTGCTTCGGGGGAGTGAAGGCCTGGGAAGGGCTTCGGGTGATGTCGCGCGACGCCTGCCGGCCGTTCTCGGCCAACCGCAACGGCATGGTGCAGGGCGAGGGGGCGGGCGTCTTCGTCTTCGAGGAACTCGACCACGCCCGCCGACGCGGCGCGGACATCCTGTGCGAGGTTGCCGGCTTCTGCATGACCTCCGACGCGGGCGACATCGTCATGCCGTCCAAGAATGGCGCCGCGCGGGCGATTGCGGGTGCCCTGAAGGATGCGCGTATAGACCGGAGCGAGGTGGGCTATATCAACGCCCACGGAACCGGCACCGCCGCCAACGACAAGACCGAATGCGCCGCGGTGGCCGATGTGTTCGGACCGCATGCCGACCGGCTCATGATCTCGTCGACCAAGTCCATGCACGGACATCTGATCGGCGGGACCGGCGCGGTCGAGCTTCTGGCCTGCATCATGGCGCTGCGGGACGGGATCATCGCGCCGACGATCGGCTACGAGGAGCCGGACCCCGAATGCGCCCTCGACGTGGTGCCGAACGAGGCGCGCGAGGCGAAGGTCGACGTGGTGCTGTCGAACGCCTTCGCCTTCGGCGGCATGAACGCCGTGCTGGCCCTGCGCAAGGTCTGAAGCGCCGCCTTCCGGGGTCGCAAACAGGCGCGACGGGCACCTCCGTCCCGCCCGAGGGTCTGTCCGACAAGCGGGGAGAGTGCGCCATGAAAGTCGGTTTCATCGGTCTGGGCAATGTGGGCGGAAAGCTGTGCGGCTCGCTTATCCGGAACGGCATGGATGTGCAGGTGCACGACCTCGATCCCGATCTCGTTGCGGGGAAGGTCGCCGCCGGTGCCCAACCCGGAGGAAGCCCCGCCGACATGATGCGCGCCTGCGATGCGGTCATTACCTGCCTGCCATCGCCTGCCGCTTCCGCCGCCGTGCTCGACGAGATGCTTCCCGACGTCTCGCCGGGCAAGATCTGGATGGAGATGTCGACCACCGACGCCGCCGAGGTCAGGCGCATCGGCGACCAGGTGATCGCGGCGGGCGGTGCCGCGGTCGACTGCCCGGTCTCGGGCGGCTGCCACAGGGCGGATACCGGCAACATCTCGATCTACGCAGGCTGCGACCGCGCCACCTTCGAGCGCATCCTGCCGCTGCTGACGGTCATGGGGCGCCGCGTGCTGCACACGGGGCCTTTGGGCTCGGCCTCGGTGCTGAAGGTGATGACCAACTACCTTGCGACGGCGAACCTTCTCACCCTCTGCGAGGCCCTTACGGTCATGAAGGCCGCGGGCATGGATTTAGGCACCACATTCGAAGCGATTTCAATATCTTCGGGGACGTCCTTCGTGCACGAGACCGAGAGCAAGCTGATCCTGTCGGGCGCGCGCGACGTGAATTTCACCATGGATCTCGTGCAGAAGGACATCGGGCTTTTCCAGAAGCTGGCCGATCAGCATGGCGTACCGCTCGAGATATCGCCGCTGATGATCGAGATGATGACGGATGGACAGCGCCGGTACGGCACCCGGGCCCAGTCGGACCGCATGATAGAGCGTCTCGAAGAGGCGACCGGGCTCGACATCACCGCGCCCGGTTTTCCCACGGAACTGGTCGACGATGAACCGGAGGAACCCGGCTACGAGGTCGTGCCCGCGCGCTAGACCAGTCGCCCCTGCGCGTCGAGCATGGTCTTGCCGCCGAGATAGGGCGCCAGCACATCGGGCAGGCTTACCGAGCCGTCCTGCTGCTGACCGTTCTCCAGCACCGCGATTAGGGCCCGGCCCACGGCAAGGCCGGAACCGTTCAGCGTGTGCACGAATTGCGGCTTGCCGCCATCGGCGGGCTTGAACCGCGCATTCATCCGGCGCGCCTGAAAATCGCCCGTGGTCGAAACCGACGAAATCTCGCGATAGGTGTTCTGACCGGGCAGCCAGGCCTCCACGTCGAAGGTCCGACGCGCGCCAAAGCCCATGTCACCGGTGCATAGGAGAACGGTGCGATAGGGAATGCCCAGTTTCTCCAGGATGCCCTCGGCGCAGCGCAGCATGCGTTTCTGCTCGTCGTCCGAGGCGTCGGGATGGGTGATCGACACCATCTCGACCTTCTCGAACTGGTGCTGGCGGAGCATGCCGGCGGTATCGCGCCCCGCCGAACCCGCCTCCGAGCGGAAGCACAGCGTGTGCGAGGTCAGGCGGAGTGGAAGGGCGGCCTCTTCCAGCACGTCGCCCGAGACCGAATAGGTCAACGTCACCTCGGACGTCGGGATCAGCCACCAGCCGTTCGTCGTCTGATAGCTGTCTTCGCCGAATTTCGGCAGCTTGTCCGTGCCATACATCGCCTCGTCGCGCACCAGCACGGGCGAGTTGACCTCGGTCAGCCCGTTCTCTGTCGTGTGGGTGTCGAGCATGAACTGCGCCAGCGCCCGGTGGATGCGGGCCACGGCGCCCTTCAGCATTACGAAACGCGCGCCGGATGTCTTGGCGGCAGTCTCGAAATCCATGCAGGCGGTGACGCCACCGATCTCGTAGTGCTCTTTTGGCGCAAAGGCGAAGTTGGGGATATTGCCCCAGCGGTTCACCTCGACGTTGTCGGTTTCATCCGCACCGTCCGGCACGTCCTCGGCCGGCAGGTTCGCGATGCGCGCCAGCATATCGGTGAGCTTCGCGTCCAGATCGCCCGCCTCGGCCTGCATCCGCGCCACGTCGGCCTTCTTTTCTGTCACAAGCGCGCGCAGACGCTCGAATTCGGCGTCGTCGCCCCTGGCCTTGGCCGCGCCCACTTCCTTCGAGGCGCGGTTCTGCTCGGCCTGGGCCTGTTCGGCCGCGGTTATCCGGGCGCGCCGGGCCTCGTCCAGCGCCAGGATCTCGGAGGAAACCGGCGCATCCCCGCGGCGCGCCAGGGCGGCATCGAAAGCGGCGGGGTTTTCGCGGATCGCGCGGATGTCGTGCATGGTCTCGGTCCCGGTCTGAGTCGTTGCGGCGCCGTTATGGCCGATCTCGGCGGCATTCGTAACCGGGATCGTGCGCGGCGTCAGTCGCTTTCCTGCGCCGCCGCGATGCGTTCGCGCGCCCAGTCCGGCAGGGGCACGGCGAGCGAGCGCGCCGGTCCGAGCTTGCCGAGCGTGCCCGCAACGACGCCCACGACCTGCCATGTGCCATCAATTTTACCCAGCAGGGGCGCGCCGGAATTGCCGCTGACGACCGCGCAATCCGTGTAGATCAGCCCCGGCGGACCGGCGACCCGGGCACAGTCGAAACGCCCCGACAGCGCATAGGGACGCCGCTTGGCATAACCCAGAATGGCGAGAGGCCCTTGCGTCGCGGCCCTGTCCGCGTCCTCACCCTCCGCAACCCCGATGGGCACAACCATGTCCGGCGGCAGCGGCTCTTCCAGCGTGACGAGGGCGACATCGTAGCGGAAGCGCGTGTTGCCTTTTGACACCGGGTAGGCGGGATGCTGCACGGTTGCCGAAGACACCCTGTGCGCCACGTGCCCCCCGACATCGAGCCCCGCCACGAAGACGCGACGCGGACCGAAACTTTCGCCGCCCTCCGCTCCCGGCACGCAATGGGCGGCCGTCAGCACGAGCGCGGGCGCGACAAGCGTTCCCGTGCAGCCGATCTTGCGTGTGATCCCGGCTCCGTTGACGGCTCCCACGGCAGCCCAGCGGGCGCGCTCGGCTTCCGGCACGAGCGGCAGCATGAAGATCTGCCGGTCTGTCCCGTCTTGCGGAAGGGGCGTTTCGGCAAGGGGCGGCGTCGGCTGGATCAGCGTCGCTGCAAGCGTGCCGGCGAGTAGCAGGGCGAGGCGGGATGTTTTCATGCGGGCGTCACCTGGCGGACGCGTCCTTTGCCTGTGGGTCGATGCGGGTTGGCGTGAGGATGATGCCCCGCCGCCGGACGAAGGCCAAGTCCGAACAGCGCAGGAAGATCTCTGCCTTGGCGCCGAGCGGCACCGAGCGGACGCGGCCCTTTGTCCCTTGCGCTGGTCCGCACCAGCCCATAGGTTCTGCCGCAATTCGGGCGCCCGCCCTTTGAGACAACAAGAAGGACCGCCCAATGGAAGGTTTCGCCCAGTTCGTGCCTCTGATCCTGATCTTCGGGATCATGTATTTCCTGCTCATCCGTCCTCAGCAGCAGAAGCTCAAACAGCATCAGGCGATGGTCAAGGCGCTGCGCCGCGGCGATCAGGTCGTGACCCAGGGCGGCATCGTCGGCAAGGTTTCCAAGGTCAAGGAAGATGGCGAGCTCGAACTCGAGATCGCCGAGGGCGTAAAGGTCCGCGTGATCCAGAGCACCATCGCATCGGTGATCTCCAAGACCGAGCCGGCCAAGTAGTTTAGCCGTCCAAGACGCTGAAAAGGCGCAGAAATGATCCAACTTGAACTCTGGAAGAGGATCGCGATCATACTGGCCTGCTTGGTCGGTCTGGCGCTTGCCTTTCCCAATGCCTTCTATACCCGGGTCGAGACCCACAACGACGCCGTCGCCGCCATCGAGGCGGGAGGCGTAACGCCCGAGCTCGAGGCGCAGGCAGCGCTCTGGCCTTCCTGGCTGCCGTCGGATCTCGTCAATCTTGGGCTTGACCTGCGCGGCGGCGCGCATCTTCTGGCCGAGGTGCAGGTCGAGGATGTCTATGCAACCCGGATGGAGTCGTTCTGGCCGGTAGTGCGCGATGCGCTGCGTCCGGAACGCGCCGCGGTGGGGACGATCCGGCTCCTGCCCAGCCCGCCGGACCGGCTCCAGATCAGGATATCCCAGCCGGAGGGCATGGCGCGCGCGCTGGAAGTCGTGCGGGGCCTCGCCACGCCGGTCACATCGCTTACCGGGATCGGCGGCAACGACATCGACGTCACCGGGCAGGGCGACACGATCACGGTCACGCTTTCCGAGGCGGAACGGCTCGCGACCGACGAGAGGACCGTCCAGCAGAGCCTCGAGATCATCCGCAGGCGGATCGACGAGGTCGGCACGCGCGAACCGACGATCCAGCGGCAGGGCGACAACCGCATTCTCATCCAGGTGCCCGGTATCGGTTCGGCCAGCGAGCTGAAGGACCTGATCGGCACGACGGCGCAACTGACCTTCAACCCGGTCGTCTCGCGCGGCACCGATGCCAATGCGTCCGCCGGCGTGGGCAACAGGGTCGTCCCGTCGCTCGACGATGCGGGCGTGTATTACACCATCGAGTCAGCGCCCGTGGTTACAGGTGAAGAGCTTGTCGATGCGCAGCCTTCCTTCGATCAGGACGGTCGCCCGGCGGTCAGCTTCCGCTTCAACACCTCCGGCGCGCGCAAGTTCGGCGACTATACCGCCGAGAACATCGGTGCGCCCTTCGCCATCGTGCTCGACAACGAGGTGATCAGCGCGCCCGTCATCCAGAGCCACATCCCCGGTGGATCGGGAATCATCACCGGCAACTTCGACGTGGCGGAATCCACCAATCTCGCCATCCTGCTGCGCGCGGGCGCATTGCCGGCACGGCTCGACTTTCTCGAGGAGCGCACCATCGGCCCCGAACTCGGTCAGGACAGCATCGACGCCGGCAAGATCGCCACCATCGTCGCCTTCGTGGCGGTGCTGGGCTACATGGTCCTGAGCTACGGGCTTTTCGGCATCTTCGCCAACATCGCCCTGATCATCAACATCGCGATGATCTTCGGGCTGCTCAGCCTCATCGGCGCGACGCTGACCCTGCCGGGTATCGCAGGGATCGTGCTGACCGTCGGGATGGCCGTCGACGCGAACGTGCTGATTTTCGAGCGTATCCGCGAAGAGCTGAAGACCGCCAAGGGTCCCGCGCGGGCGATAAGCCTCGGCTACGAACGCGCCATGTCGGCGATCGTCGATGCCAACATCACCACCCTGATCACGGCGATCATCCTCTTTGCGATGGGCTCGGGTCCCGTGCGGGGGTTCGCAATCACACTCGGCCTCGGGATCGTCACCTCGGTCTTCACCGCCATCTTCGTCACGCGGCTGCTCGTGATCATCTGGTTCGAACGCCGCCGCCCCAAGACAATCGAGGTCTGACATGCGCCTGAGAATGGTCAAGGACGATACGCATTTCGACTTCTTCGGTCGCTGGAAGCTCTGGCTGGGCATTTCCGGGGTCCTGATGGTCGTCGCGCTCGTCTCGTTTCTGCTCCAGGGGCTCAACTACGGGATCGACTTCCGCGGCGGCACGACCATCCGGACCGAAAGTCCCCGTGCCGTCGATATCGGCGAATACCGCAGCGCGATCGACACGCTGGGCCTTGGCGACATCACCATCACCGAGATCTTCGATCCCGCGTTCGGAGACGACCAGAACGTCGCGATGATCCGAATCCAGGCACAGGACGATCAGGAAGCGGTGTCCGCCGAGCTGATCGCTCAGGTGGAAGAGGCGTTGAAGACGGTGCGTCCGGATATCCGCTTCGTCTCCGTCGAATCCGTCGGGCCCAAGGTGTCTGGCGAGTTGATCCAGACGGCCGTGATCGCTGTCGGCCTCGCCATCGGGGCGGTGCTGATCTATATCTGGCTGCGCTTCGAATGGCAGTTCGCCCTCGGCGCGGTGCTTGCGCTTGTGCATGACGTCGTGCTGACCATCGGGGTGTTCTCCGAGATCCAGATCCGCTTCGACCTTGCCATCATCGCGGCGCTGCTGACCATCGTGGGATATTCGCTCAACGACACGGTGGTGGTCTTCGACCGTGTGCGCGAGAACCTGCGCAAGTACAAGAAGCGCCCCCTCAAGGAAGTGCTGAACCTGTCGATCAACGAGACGCTGAGCCGGACCCTGATGACGTCGTTCACCACGCTCCTGGCGCTTGTCGCGCTCTATGTGCTGGGCGGTGACGTGATACGCGGATTCGTCTTCGCGATGATCTGGGGTGTGGTGGTCGGCACATATTCGTCGATATTCGTGGCCTCCGCGATCCTGCTTTACCTCGGCGTAAAGCGCGACTGGTCGAAACCCGACGCCAACGCCGGAACGCAGTTCGCCAACATCGATGCCTGAGGCCCTCGGTTCGGTCCTCCAGACGGACGGGCTGATCTGGCTGCTGATTGCCGTCATCGCGGCGGGCCTGGTGCGCGGCTTTTCGGGATTCGGGTCCGCCATGGTGATGATGCCGGTCGCCGCCTCCGTTCTCACCCCCTTCGCGGCCATCACGTTTCTGACCGTTGTCGAGCTGGTCGGGCCGTTGCCGAACCTGCCCGATGCCCTGCGCCGAGGGGATCGCGCCGATGCCTCGCGCCTGCTGCTGGGCGCGCTGATCGGGTTGCCGTTCGGTATCTGGGCGCTGAGCCGACTCTCGCCCGAGGTCTTCGGCTGGTCGGTGTCCCTGATCGTGCTGGGCTTGCTGAGCCTGCTCATTGCCGGCTGGCGCTATGCGCGCACGCTCTCCGCGGGGACGATCGTCGGCGTCGGCGGCCTCGGCGGTTTCCTGAGCGGTGTCTCGGGGCTCGCCGGTCCGCCGGTGATCATGCTCTACATGTCGAGCCGTCTGCCGGCCGAGGTCATCCGGGCCAACTTCCTGCTGTACCTTCTGGGCATCGACATGATGATGCTGGCGGCATTCTGGCTCATGGGACAGCTGCAACCCGCCGCAATCGTCACCGGTGTCGCTATGAT
The DNA here is from genome assembly GCF_040801785.1 of Sulfitobacter sp. LCG007. Lineage (NCBI taxonomy): Bacteria > Pseudomonadati > Pseudomonadota > Alphaproteobacteria > Rhodobacterales > Roseobacteraceae > Roseobacteraceae bacterium LCG007. Next base: position 1,720,599 of record NZ_CP161805.1, read on the forward strand.
CGTCCCATACGTTCTCGCCAACATGGCCGGAGCGCAGCTGTTTCGCCCGGGAGCGGAGCGTCAATTCCGGGCGGTGGCCTATGCCATCATCGCGGCATCGGCTATCCTGGGCCTGCCGATCTGGGGCTGAAGGGGGCCGATCCATGCGCCTGAACGAGATTACCTATACCGACGCCAAGCCGATCGAAGGCTACGGACCGGGCTTCTTCCGCATCGGCGGCAAGGTGCTGCGCGGTTCCGTCATCGCAAGCCCCAACGGAACCCGGGAATGGGGCGGCTATGACGATGCCGCACCGTTACTGGAACTGGCCGGACGGATCGACGTGCTCTTCATCGGCACGGGCGCGGACACGGCTCATATCCCCGCGCCCCTGCGCTCCGTTCTCGAGGAGGCCGGGATCGGAGTCGAGGTGATGGCGTCTCCGGTCGCATGCCGCACCTACAACATCCTGCTGAGCGAAGGCCGGCGCGTCGCGCTGGCGCTGATGCCGGTCTGAAACGGAAAGCTGGCAACTGACGGCATGGACCTTGCGATTTCCGATCTGAGCGTCGCGAGAGGCGGCTTGCCGATCCTGTCGGGCGTGTCCTTCCGGCTGCGGCCGGGTGCGGTTCTGGCGTTGCGCGGACCCAACGGCATCGGCAAGACGACGCTCCTGCGCACCATCGCCGGGTTGCAGCCCGCGCTGTCGGGCGCGATCGACGGGGCCGCCGAGCGCATCGCCTATGCGGGCCATGCCGACGGGATCAAGTCGATGCTCACGGTCGCCGAGAACCTCACCTTCTGGGCCGCCATCTTCGGTCAGACCGGCATCGACCCCGCCCTCGTCGCCTTCGAGCTGACCGCATTGAAAGACCGTCCCGCCGGCACGCTTTCCGCCGGACAGAAGCGGCGGCTGGGGCTTGCCCGGCTGATGGTGACCGGACGATCGGTCTGGATCCTCGATGAACCCACGGTTTCGCTCGACACCCGGGCGGTCCAGTGTTTCGCCGCGGCCGTGCGCGCGCATCTCGGGCAGGGGGGATCGGCCCTGATCGCAACCCATGCGGATCTCGGGCTGGATGCACCTGCGCTCGATCTCGCGCCCTTCCGGGCAACGCCCGACACCCGTGTCGGATCCAGCGACGAGGCCTTCCTGTGATCGCGTTGCTGCGTCGCGACCTCGCTCTCGCACTCCGCGCTGGCGGCGGTTTCGGCCTCGGCCTCGCCTTCTTCCTGATCCTGACCGTTCTGGTGCCCTTCGGCGTCGGGCCCGAGCCGCAGCTTCTGTCCCGGATCGCGCCGGGTATCCTGTGGCTCGGCGCGCTGCTGTCCTGCCTGCTCTCGCTTGACCGCATCCTGGCGCTGGACCGGGAGGACGGCACGCTCGACCTGCTGGCGACCGCGCCGGTCCCGCTGGAGGGCGTTCTCGCCGTCAAGGCCCTGGCCCACTGGATCACGACGGCCCTGCCGCTTGTCGTGGCGGCGCCGCTTCTCGGGTTGCTGCTGAGCCTTCCGCCGCCCGGCCATGTCTGGCTGGTGGTCTCACTGCTGCTCGGGACACCGGCACTTTCGGTCATCGGCACGTTCGGCGCCGCGCTGACGGTCGGGATCCGCCGCGGCGGGCTGCTGCTGTCGCTGCTCGTTCTGCCGCTCTACGTTCCCACGCTGATCTTCGGAGCTGAAGTCGCAAGGCGCGGAGCCGAGGGCATCCCGGCCGCAACGCCGCTTGCGCTTCTGGCAGGTATCAGCCTCGGTGTCGTTGCGCTCATGCCCTTCGCCTCCGCCCTTGTGCTGCGGGTGAACTTGAGGTGAGCGGGATACATTCCTTGTTGAGCGCCCGACGGACGGGCATTAGGTAACGCATCATGTCACTCTGGGAATACGCAAACCCCGTCAAGTTCCTGCGCCTGAGCGAGCGCGTGCAGCCGGCCCTGTGGTGGCTGGCGGGACTGTGCCTCGTCACCGGACTTGTCTGGGGCTTCTTCTTCACGCCAGACGACTATCGGCAGGGATCGACCGTCAAGATCATCTATCTGCATGTGCCCGCCGCGCTGATGGCGATCAACGCATGGTTCATGATGCTGGTCGCCTCGCTTGTCTGGCTTGTCCGGCGGCATCATGTGAGCGCCCTGGCCGCGCGCGCCGCGGGGCCGGTGGGCGCGGTGATGACACTCATCACCCTCGCGACAGGGGCGATCTGGGGTCAGCCGATGTGGGGGACCTGGTGGGCCTGGGACCCGCGACTGACGTCCTTCCTCATCCTCTTCCTGTTCTACCTCGGGTACATCGCCCTGTGGGAAGCGGTCGAGGATCCGGACACCGCCGCGGACCTGACTTCGGTGCTGTGCATCGTCGGGTCGGTCTTCGCGGTCCTGTCGCGCTATGCGGTCAATTTCTGGAATCAGGGACTGCACCAGGGCGCCTCTCTCAGTCTCGACCGCGAGGAGCATGTGGCGGATGTGTTCTATTTCCCGCTTCTGGTCTGTATCGCGGGGTTCGTGCTGCTGTTTCTGGCCCTCGTCCTCTACCGGACCGGCACCGAGATACGCGTCCGCCGAACCCGTGCCCTGCGCGCCCGGGAGATAAGCGCATGATGCCCGATCTCGGCAAATACGCGGTCGCGGTTCTTGCGGCCTACGGGGCATCGATCGTGCTGCTGGCTGGCCTCGTGCTTCTCACGCTCCGGCGGGGGCGGAAGGTCAGGTCCGAGCTTTCACGGGTCGAGAAGGGGCGCAGGGATGCCTAGGATATCGCCATTGATGATCGCACCGCCGCTCATCTTCGCAGGTTTCGTGGCACTCGCCGCTTTCGGCATGTTCCGCGAGGACCCGGAGGGCCTGCCATCGACCCTCGTGGGACGGCCTGCGCCACCGATCACCGAGACCGCGCTGCCCGGCTACCCCGCCGTCACGGCCGATGACCTGTCACGGGGCGACGTCACGCTTGTCAACTTCTGGGCCAGCTGGTGCCCACCCTGCCGCGCCGAGCATCCCCGGCTGAAGGCGTTTCAGGAAGAGGGGATGAGGATCGTCGGCGTCAACTTCAAGGACGGCGAGGGGGCGGCGACAGGATACCTGGCTGAAGAGGGAAATCCCTTTGTCGCCGTGGCATTCGATCCCAAGGGGCGAAGCGCGATAGACTGGGGCGTGACCGCACCCCCCGAGACCTTCATCCTCGACGGCGACGGGACCGTTCTTTTCCGCTTCGCAGGTCCGCTGGTCGGGAGCGATTACGAACAGCGCTTCCTTCCCGCGCTCGAGGAAGCCCTAAGCAACTGAGGGACCGCTTCATCTTTCAGGGAAGACGGCGGAAACAAGAAAAGGCCCCGGACGCGATGCCGGGGCCTTTCCTGTTTCTCATGGGCCGTTCAGGCCGCGGCGAGGTTGCGCAGCACGTAGTGCAGCACGCCCCCGTGCTCGATGTATTCGATCTCGATCGCCGTATCGATCCGGCAGCGGATCTTGATCTCCTTCACCGAACCGTCGCCGTAGGTGATCGTGCAGGGCACTTCCTGAAGCGGCTGGATCGTGTCGAGGCCGGAGATCGACACGGTTTCGTCCCCCTTCAGGTTCAGCGTCTTGCGGGTGTCGCCGCCGGTGAACTCGAACGGGATGACGCCCATGCCCACGAGGTTGGAGCGGTGGATGCGCTCGAAGCTTTCGGCGATGACCGCCTTCACCCCCAGAAGCGCGGTTCCCTTCGCAGCCCAGTCGCGGCTGGACCCCGCGCCATATTGCTCGCCACCGAAGATCACCAGCGGGGTGCCCTGCTGCTCGTAGGCCATCGCGGCGTCGTAGATCGAGGTCTCGGCACCGTCGGGACCCTTGGTGTAGCCGCCTTCAACCCCGTCCAGCATCTCGTTGCGGATGCGGATATTGGCGAAGGTTCCGCGCATCATCACCTCGTGGTTGCCACGCCGGCTACCATACGAGTTGAACTCGCGCACCGGCACCTGACGCTCGGTCAGGTACTTGCCTGCGGGCGTCGTCTCCTTGAACGACCCGGCAGGCGAGATGTGGTCGGTGGTGATCATGTCGCCCAGGATCGCCAGCACCTTGGCGTTCTCGAGGTTGGTGATCTTGCCCGGCTGCTTGTCCATCCCCTGGAAGTAGGGCGGGTTCTGGACATAGGTCGAGGCGGCCGGCCAGTCGTAGGTCTTGCTGTCGGTGGTCTCCACGTCCTGCCATTTCTCGTCGCCCTTGAAGACGTCGGCATATTTGGTCAGGAACGCCTCGCGGGTCACGGTCTTCTGGACAAGATCGGCGATCTCCTTCTGGGTCGGCCAGATGTCCTTGAGATAGACGTCATTGCCGTCGCGGTCCTTGCCCAAGCTCTCGGTGGTGATGTCGACGTTCATGTCGCCCACCAGCGAATAGGCCACGACCAGCGGGGGCGAGGCGAGGTAGTTTGCACGCACGTCCGGGCTGATCCGACCCTCGAAGTTGCGGTTGCCCGACAGCACCGAAACGCCGATCAGGTCGTAATCGTTGATGCATTTGGAAATCTCTGGCGCAAGGGGGCCGGAGTTGCCGATGCAGGTGGTGCAGCCGTACCCCACCAGATTGAACCCGATGGCGTCGAGGTCCTTCTGCAGATCCGCGGCCTCGAGATAGGCCGAGACGACCTGCGAGCCCGGCGCCAGCGAAGTCTTGACCCATGGCTTGCGGGTCAGGCCGCGCTCATGCGCCTTGCGGGCCACGAGACCGGCACCGATCATCACATAGGGATTGGACGTGTTGGTGCAGGAGGTGATCGAGGCGATCACGATCGAGCCGTCGTGAAGCTGGTAGCTGCCGTCGTCGGTGGGCACATAGCCGCGCTGGTGTTTGCCTTCATCGCCCGGAATGTCGCGCGGTTCGGGCTGTCCGCCTTCACCTTCCCAGCGCACCTCGGCCCGCGCGGTCGCATCCTTCGCCGAGCGCTGGCCCTTCACGTACTTGTGGAACTCCGGCGCCGCGCGATCCAGCGCGATGTAGTCCTGCGGCCGCTTCGGCCCGGAAATCGCCGGCACGATGGTGCCCATGTCCAGATGCAGCGTGTCGGTATAGACTGGCGCGTAATCCGACCCGCGCCAGAAGCCGTTCTCCTTGGCATAGGCTTCTACCAGGGCGATACGATCCTTGTCGCGCCCTGTCATCTCGAGATAGCGCAGCGTCTCTGCGTCGATCGGGAAGAAGCCGCAGGTCGCGCCGTATTCGGGGGCCATGTTTGCGATGGTCGCCCGGTCGGCAAGCGGCAGGTGATCGAGGCCCTCACCGTAGAATTCCACGAACTTGCCGACCACGCCCTTCGCGCGCAGCATCTCGACGACCTTCAGCACCAGGTCGGTGCCGGTCGTGCCCTCCATCATCCGGCCGGTCAGTTCGAAACCGACGACCTCGGGGATCAGCATCGAGATCGGCTGGCCGAGCATCGCGGCTTCGGCCTCGATACCACCCACGCCCCAGCCCAGAACGGCCGCGCCGTTGACCATGGTCGTGTGGCTGTCGGTGCCCACAAGCGTGTCGGGATAGGCCACCGTCTCGCCGTTCTGGTCTTCGTCCGTCCAGACCGTCTGCGAGAGGTATTCGAGGTTCACCTGGTGACAGATGCCGGTGCCCGGCGGCACGACGCGGAAGTTGTTGAAGGCCTTCTGACCCCACTTGAGAAAGGTATAGCGCTCCATGTTGCGCTCGTATTCGCGGTCCACGTTCATCTGGAAGGCGCGGGGATTGCCAAATTCGTCGATCATCACGGAGTGGTCGATCACCAGGTCCACCGGGTTCAGCGGGTTGATCTTGTCGGCGTCGCCCCCAAGCGCCACGATCCCGTCGCGCATCGCCGCAAGGTCAACAACCGCCGGCACACCGGTAAAGTCCTGCATCAGAACGCGGGCAGGGCGGTAGGCGATCTCGCGCGGGTGGCGACCGCCTTGCGCGCCCCATTCGGCGAAGGCCTTGATGTCGTCCACGCTCACCGTCTTGCCGTCCTCGAAGCGCAGCATATTCTCCAGCACCACCTTGAGCGCGGCAGGCAGGACCGAGAAGTCGCCAAGACCCGCTTCCTGGGCGGCGGGGATCGAATAATAGGCGACGGACTGGCTGCCGACAGTCAGGGTCTTGCGGGTTTTCGAGGAATCGTGGCCGACGGTGATGGGCATCTCGGAGCTCCTTTGGCTAGAGACTGTTTGTCACTCGCATGTTCATTGCCTCATGGGGCGGAACGGATCAACTCCAAATCAGGGTTGAGTCGCCTAAAATGTATACCATTGTGTACCGATGGCAAATGACCGGCGCGACGGCTCTCAAGAAACCTTGATTGGTTATTTCACGGGCATCTACATAGGTAGGGACAACGATCGGAACGACGTCTCGGGGAATCACATGATACGCTTTCTGTCCGCTTGCGCGGCCGCCCTGTTGTTGTCCGCGCCGGTTAATGCAGAAGAGGGCGCGCCCGCCCGAAGCACCGTCGTCGTCGAGCTCTTCACGTCCCAAGGCTGCTCGAGCTGCCCGCCAGCCGATGAGCTCATGGAGGAACTGGCGAAGCGCGACGACGTCATCGCCCTGGCCCTTCACGTCGACTATTGGGACTATATCGGCTGGAAGGATGATTTCGCGGATCCGAAATACGCCCAACGCCAGAAGAAATACGCCATGCGCGCCGGCCGTCATTCGATCTACACACCCCAGATGATCGTGAACGGGACCACCGACATCGTGGGCACCCATCCCAAACAGCTAGAGAAAGCGATCGCCGAGCATCGGGCCCGTCCGGCTGCCGTCGATCTCGACCTCCACCGCGACGGTGACGTGGTGACCATCTCGGCGGTGCCGCTGCGTCAGGACATGCTTCCGATGGACGTTCAACTGCTGCGCTACCAGCCGGCCCGGCAGGCCGAGATCACCCGCGGCGAGAACGCGGGCAAGACCATCCATTACGTGAACGTGACCGAGGGATGGACGTTGCTGGGACAGTGGGACGGCAAGGCTCCGTTCAGGATGACGGCGGATGCGGAAGGCTCGCTGCCGGTCGTGGTCCTCATCCAGGTGGCGCGTTTCGGGCCCATCCTGGCCGCTGCGGAAACCCGCTAGCGCGGTTTCTTTCCAGCCGGTCGCCAGCGGCGGTGGACCCAGAACCACTGGCCCGGATCCTCCCGGATGCGCTCGGCGAGGCTGGCGTTCAGCGCCGCCGTCATGGTCAGGGGGTCGCTGTGTGGCACCGGGGCTTCGAGGACCGCGCGAAAGCTGAAGCCGTCCGGCTGGCGTATGCCGAAGAAGGGGATCAGAACTGCATCGTAGCGCATCGCCAGTTCGGCGGCGGAGGTGGCGGTATTTGCCGGCTGACCCAGGAAATCGAAGAGCGGCGCGCGAAAGACATGCTGGTCGAAGAGCAGGACAAGCTGTCCGCCCTTGCGCAGATGGCGCACGAAGCCTGACGTGCCCGCACGGCCCTGTGCAAAGACGGGGCCGCCGAAGGCTTCCATCGTGCGCACGTAATGGGCGTTGAAATAGGGGTTGGCCATGTTGCGATAGAGCCCGCCGACCTCGAAGCCGCGGGCGGCCAGCGCGGCGCGAACCGCCTCGTAATTGCCGTAATGCCCGGTCACGAGGATCACCGGACGACCGTCACGCGCCGCCATTTCGAGCGCCGCGCCTCCCGGTCCCTCGAGCGGCAGGTCCGCCATGCGGGCGGGGAAGTCCCGCGCCGAATAGTTCTCGATAAAACTGCGCCCCATATTGTCGAGGCAGCGCCCGGCGATGGCGGCGCGTTCAGCCTCGGGCATGGCGGGCCAGATCAGCCTGAGATTGGTCAGCGCCCGTCGCCGGTAGCCGGCGAGGGGGCCGACCACGTGGCGCACCATCCGGCCCATCAGCCGCACGCGCGTCTCGTAGGGCAGGGCAAGCGCCAGCCGGATCAGCCCCACGATGGCAATGTTGCTGAGGTAATGACCGGTGCGCCGGGCGAATGTTGACTTGTGCTTGGACACGGGGGGCTTGGCGGCTCCTTCCGGGGGCGATCCGCCCGGGCGGCCGCCCGGCGTTGCGCCGAGGATTACCGAGCCGCGCCCGGGGCGGCAAGAATGCAGGCGGCAACCGTAGCCAGCCGCGGGTCGGCAGGTCCGTAAGGGCGCGTCATTTCTCGCGCAGATAGGCCCAGGACACATAGCCCTGCATCCGCGGAGCCTCGTCGAGCGAGATCTTGCACCACCGCGTGCTGCCCGTCTGGTCGCAACCGTGAACCCGTACGACGGTCCCGTTCGGCAGGCCCAGCATGACGTTGAAGTCGGTTCCCGGCCCGTATCGCATCTTCAGCATGTCGCCATTCTCGACGCCATGTACCTCGTAGCGGTCACGCCAGCCAGCGTCGGCCTCACAGCCCCCGAGGCTTGCCGCCAGAGCGGCAATCGCCAGCGCGTGAACGAGTGTGCGGCGCATGTTCTGTCTCCTGTCTCTGCCTCGCGGGAAGGTCTAGAGCCTGGACGCGCAAAACGGAACCGGTTTTGACCGGACATGATGCCTGCATCGGCGGAATGACGGCATGGCTGCCGCGGCGAGCGGGCGCTGGCGGGAAGGGCGATCGGCGACCGGCCACAGGGCCGGATCAGTCCTCTTCCTCTTCGTCGACGACGAGAAGAAGATCGCCTGCCGCTTCGAGGTCGCGGATGACCTTGACGATCGCGGTCATCGCCTCTTCAACATCGGCGGGCTTGACCTTGCCACGCTCTCCCATTTCCTCGCGCAATTGTTCTGCCATGCGCTGCGACATGTTCTCGAGGATATAGTCTGCCGCCTTCTGCATGCCGGCGGCTTCCGCTCCGGCCAGCGCCGTGACGAGCACCGACTGCTCGATATCGCGCAGGATGCGGGGAATGTCGCGCTTCGCGATCCGCTGCGGGATGTTCGCAAAGGTGAAGATCGCCTTGCGAACCTCGTCGGCCAGCGCCTTGTCGGCCTCGTCGAGCCCTTCGAGCACGTCGTCGCGCGTCACCGCGGCCGTCGAGTTGAGGATCGCGCCAAGCTTCTGCACGGGGCCATCGGTGAAGGCACGCTTCGGTTCGGAATCGAGCTGGATTGCAAGAGACATGCCGATCCTGTCCACCGCTTCGGGCGTGACCCGGCTGACCAGGCTGACCGCATAGGTGATCTTTCGCGCCTGCGGCCCCGGTATCTGGCCCAGCAATTCCGCCGCGCGCGCCACCGAGAGCTTCGACAGAAGCACCGCCGCGACCTCGATGCTTTCGCCCTGCAGGACGGGAAGCAGCTTGTCCACGCCAAGCTCCGCAATCCGCCCCCATGGATCGCCGTATCGACGTACCCCGGCCTCCTTCCGCAGACGATCGGCGGTATGCTGGGAAATCTTGCCATCAAGCGCGTCAAGCGCGCCGGCGATGCCGCCCGGAAACGACAGTCCCACGCGTTCGAGTTCTTCGGCGAATTCCTCGACGACGCTTGCAAGCGTGTCCCGGTCAATGAGACGCAATGATCCCATCTGCTTCGTGAGCTCGATCTGCAGTTCTTCAGGCAGATCCTCGAGCGGTATGTCGGCACCTTTGTTGATCAGCAGGCGCACGACGATTGCTGCCTTCGCCTTGCGGCTGAGCCGGGCGGGAGAGGATGCGCCGCCCCCCATTCCCGGAAGGGCCGGAAACGGTGCCATCGGGACCATGTCTATCATTGCCCACCTTCCAAGCGATTTGGCTTCCTTGTCGCAGGCAAAGGTAAAAAATCCGGGAACCGTCGCGCATGTGGCGCGGGCCCGTATCAGAACCTCGTCACTCCGCCGACAAGGCGCCCGGCATCAGGCCTGGCGAAGGACATGGGGCGGTGGCGCGGACGATATCAGGTGCTGACAGCGACGCAGGTGCCGGTCGCCGTGTCGTAGGCGGTACCTTCGGCACAGTTCATCACCTGCCGTTCATGTCCGATGCAGTCTGCGGCGGCCAGCAGCGGGGTCAGGGAGAGGGCAAGCGAAACGGCTAGCGTCTTGATCGTCATGACAGGTCTCCTTCATCGCAGATGTTATGCGATGAAGGCTAGCAGTAGCTTCCCTTGGGTCAACTGAATTGCGCGTGAAGACCGCGGGGACCTCGATGAGGCCCTTCAAGACCGCTCAGATGCCGAAGACGCGCGCGAAGATCGTGTCCACGTGCTTGGTGTGGTAGCCGAGATCGAACTTTTCCTCGATCTCCGCCGGGCTGAGCGCTGCGGTGACTTCCGGATCCGCCAGAAGCTCGGTCTTGAAATCCTTGCCTTCTTCCCAGACCCTCATCGCGTTGCGCTGGACGAGGCGATAGGCGTCCTCGCGGCTGACGCCGGCCTGGGTCAGCGCCAGCAGCACGCGCTGCGACATGACCAGCCCGCGGAACTTGTTCATGTTCGCGAGCATGTTGTCGGGATAGACTACCAGTTTGTCGATCACGCCGGTCAGCCGCGACAAGGCGAAATCGAGCGTTATGGTCGTATCCGGCCCGATATTGCGCTCGACGGAACTGTGCGAAATGTCGCGCTCGTGCCAGAGCGCCACGTTTTCCAGCGCCGGGACCACCGCCATGCGCACCAGACGCGCGAGGCCCGTGAGGTTCTCGGTCAGCACGGGGTTGCGCTTGTGCGGCATCGCAGACGAGCCTTTCTGGCCGGCGGAGAAGAACTCTTCCGCCTCCAGCACCTCGGTTCGCTGCATGTGACGAATCTCGATCGCGATGTTTTCCACCGAGCTCGACACCACGCCGAGGGCCGCGAAGAAGGCGGCGTGACGGTCGCGCGGGATGACTTGGGTCGAGATCGGCTCGGGCGTGAGGCCCAGCTTCTCGCAGACATGTTCCTCGACCGCGGGGTCGATATTGGCGAATGTGCCTACCGCGCCGGATATGGCGCCCGTCGCGATCTCTTCTCGGGCGGTCTTCAGCCGGCGCAGGTTTCGGTCCATCTCGGCATAGAAGCGCGCGAAGGTCAGCCCCATGGTCGTCGGTTCGGCGTGGATTCCGTGGGAGCGCCCGATGCGCACCGTATCCTTATGCTCATAGGCACGGCGCTTGAGCGCGGCCAGAAGCGCCTCGACATCCGCGATCAGGATATCCGCCGCGCGGGTGAGCTGAACGTTGAAGCAGGTATCGAGAACGTCCGAGGAGGTCATGCCCTGATGCACGAAGCGCGCTTCGTCCGATCCGATGTGTTCCGCCAGATGGGTCAGGAAGGCGATCACGTCATGCTTGGTCACGGCCTCGATCTCGTCGATGCGCGTCACGTCGAATTCGACGTCCTTCGCTTTCCAGACGGCATCGGCATTTGCGCGCGGGATCATCCCGATATCGGCCATCGCGTCGCAGGCATGCGCTTCGATCTCGTACCAGATGCGGAACTTCGTTTCCGGGGACCAGATCGCGACCATGTCGGGGCGGGAGTATCGGGGGATCATCAGAGGCTCTTGCGGTTTGGTACTGTTCGGGGCGATGGCAGGCTCTTAGACTGTCGTCCGGCGGCCCACAAGGCGGCGATGCCCGGCGCAGGGCAGCCCGGTACAGAAGGGCGCAAACGGCGCAATGGCGGGGCAGCGCGCGGTTGAATGGAGAAGGAGGCGTCCGGTTGGGGCAGGCGGCACGATATCTGGCGGAGTTCGAGGGCCACTGGCGTCTCAACCGGCAGATCTTCCACAGCGACGGGCCCGATGCCGCCTTCGAGGGCGAAGCGGCATGGGTGCCCGACGGTGCGAACCTGCTTTACATCGAGACGGGTCTGCTGAGCATCGACGACGGCCCCTCGCTGAGGGCAGAGCGGCAATATCTCTGGAAACCGGATCTGAGCGTCTGGTTCACCGACGGTCGCTTCTTCCACAAGGTGCCCAGCCGGGGCGGGGAGACCGAGCACTGGTGCGACCCGGACCGCTACCGGGTACTTTACGACTTCACGGACTGGCCCAGCTTTCAGGTGGAATGGACGGTGACGGGGCCGCGCAAGGACTATCACATGATCAGCGATTACGACCCGTGGGAGTAGTTTTCCTTGCGCCATGCTCGCACCTGCGGCATTGAATGAGGGCACCAGGATTTCAAGGAGTTCCGCAGCGATGAGCCTCACCACATCCCCTTCCGTGCTTGCCGAGGCGGTCGGCCCCCGCAGCGGTGCGGCCCTGCGTCTCAAGCAGGCGGCACTTGTCGTTCTGGGCATCGCCGCGCTGGCCATCGCCGCCAAGATCCGGGTGCCCTTCTGGCCCGTGCCCGCGACACTGCAGACCTTCGTCGTCCTCAGCATCGGGGCTTCCTACGGGCTCCGCCTGGGCATGGTCACGCTGCTGGGATATCTGGCCGTCGGGCTCGTGGGCTTCGATGTCTTCACCTCGTCCAGCGCCCAGATCAACGGATTGACGTACATGATGGGCGCCACCGGCGGGTATCTGGTGGGTTACGTTGCCGCCGCCGCCGCCATGGGCGCGCTGGCAGCGCGGGGCTGGGACCGTTCTGTCGGCAGGATGGCCCTCGCCATGCTGATCGGCAACGCGATCGTCTACGCCTTCGGCCTGCCGTGGATGGCCCATCTGTTCCTGGCCGAGAAGGGTGCGGCCTGGGTGATGCAATGGGGCATGGTGAACTTCCTGGCCTTCGACGCCGCCAAGCTCGCGCTGGCCGCCGTCCTTTTCCCGGCGATCTGGAAGGCCGTGGGCGACGCGCGCTCCTGACGCTTCGGGCCCGGCACCAGCCACGCCCATTGCGCGCGTGGCTGGTGTCAGCCTCCCATCAGGGCGGCATCCAGCGGGTAGGTGATCAGGTTCTCGTAGCCCGTCTCGGTAATCAGAACCTGATCCTCCAGCTTGATCGAGAAATCCCCGCCCTCGGGCGAAACCAGCGCCTCGACGCAAAGCATCATGCCGGGCTCCAGCGCATAGTCGTAGGCACCGGCAACGGCGGCGTCGGGGTAACTTACCAGCGGCCACTCGTCGCAAAGTCCGACGCCATGCATGAGGCAGCCGTACTTCTGCTTCTGGTACTGCGGGGCAAGCACATGGGTGCCGGCCGTCAGTTCTGGGATCGTGACGCCCGGTTTCAGCATCTCCATGTTGGCGCGGATGTGCTCGGCCCCGTGCTGCATGGCATCGATCATGTCCGCACGTGGCTTCGCCTCTCCGATCCACCATGTGCGCGAGATGTCGACGCACAGGCCGTAGCTCCCGACGAGGTCGGTGTCGAAGGCCAGGATCTCGTTCCGGCGGCAGACGCGGGGGCCGCATTCCTGAAACCAGGGGTTGGTGCGCGGGCCCGACGAAAGCAGGCGGGTCTCGATCCACTCGCCGCCCCGCCGGATGTTCTCGGCATGAAGGACGGCCCAGACGTCGTCTTCGCATGTCCTGCCGTCGCCGATATTGGCGCGGGCGAAGTCCTCCATCGCCCGCACCGAGGCCTCGCAGGCATGCACCGCGCAGCGCATCGCCCGGATCTCGTCCGGCCCCTTGATCGCGCGGGTCTTCTCGGTGACTTCCTCGCCGTCGAGAATGTCGAACCCTTGCGCCTCGAGCGCGCGCAGCCCGTGCAGCATGATCTTGTCGACCGCCAGCCGCCGGTTTCCCGCGGCATGCGCGGCCAATAGAATCCGGACCTCGTTGGCGAAGACGTCGGCCTGAACGTCCAGCCTGTCGCCCCGGTCGAAGTAGAACAGATCGGCTCCCGAGCGTTGCTCGCGCACCAGAGGGTTGAAGCGCGACAGGAACATCGCGTTCTTGTAGTCCCAGATCACCATGTATCCGTCGGCGCAAAGAAGCACCGCCCGAAACGGGTTGTGCGTGTTCCAGAGCTGCATGTTGCTGGAATCGGTGGCATATCTGATGTTGAGCGGATCGAAGAGCAGCAGTCCCGCGTAACCCCTGTCCTGTACCGCCCGGGTCAGACGCGCATGCCGGAAGGCGCGCATCGCCTTGAGGTCCGGCAGCGCCAGCCCCGCCGCGCGCCATTCTTCGAAGGCAAGCTGAGTCGGACCGATCTCGACGCGGTCCATGTCGTTGGGTGACCCGTCGCCAAGCCTTTCGCCCGCTGCGGGATCGATCTTGCGACTGTCTCGGTAATGGGTGTCCACGGGCGCCTCCCGGCTTCTGCTGGGAAGTCTGCGGTCTATTCGCGCCGCACGGCCCGCGAGAAAGCGACGCCTTCCCGTGTCGTTTTTCGCCTGAGCGCCGATTCACAGGCAGCAGCGGGCCTGCCGGCGATGGACCGTTGCGGCGCATTCGGCTAGCAATCTGGGGTCGGTGGTCGCAGGGGCGCGCCGCAGCGGTCTCGGGGGACAGGATGGCTTACACGGTTGATCAGCAACACGAGATCGCGGACGAGGACGCGCTGCGCAGCCTCTATCCCGCGACGCACGAACTTGCGCGGGTGAAGTGCCTTGGCTCGCTTGACCTGCACGCCCGCGCCTTCATCGAACGCGCGCCGTTTCTCTGTCTCGGCACGCAGAACGCACGAGGCAGCGCCGACGTGAGCCCGCGCGGAGATCCGGCGGGATTCGTGCGGGTACTCGACGACAATACCCTCGCGATTCCCGACAGGCCGGGGAACAACCGGCTCGACAGCCTGTCGAACATCCTCGCCAATCCCGCGGTTGGGCTGCTTTTCATCGTGCCGGGTTTCGACGATACGCTGCGCGTCAACGGGCGGGCGCGGCTGGTGACCGCGCCGGCACTGCTTGCGGAAATGACCGTCAACGGACGTGCCCCGACGCTTGCGATCCTCGTGGACGTGCATGAGGTATTCCTGCACTGCGCCAAGGCCTTCAGGCGCTCCCGGCTGTGGGACCCGGAGCATTTCCGGGATCGCAGGGAACTGCCCTCGCTGGCGAACATGATCCTGGACCAGACCACCGGGGCACCCGAAGATTCGCGCGAGATGGCGCGCATCGATGCGGATCTGGAAGAGGGATACCGCCGTTCGATGTACTGACGGGCCGCGCTTGGCAGAGGGCGGGCGGCAGGAAGACGTGCGGCCCGTTTACCCTTCCAGCGCGGCGATCACCCGTATTTCGACCACGGCGCCATCACGCCTCAGCCCGGCGACCTCGACCGCCGTCCAAGCAG
Organism: Sulfitobacter sp. LCG007; assembly: GCF_040801785.1. NCBI lineage: Bacteria > Pseudomonadati > Pseudomonadota > Alphaproteobacteria > Rhodobacterales > Roseobacteraceae > Roseobacteraceae bacterium LCG007. The sequence continues at coordinate 1,735,612 of NZ_CP161805.1, forward strand.
GGTAGGGCGCCGATACATACTCGGCACGCACTGCGCTGAACCGGTCGAAATGGTCGCGAAGTCCGACGTGATAGCTGGTCATCTCGACGATGGCCGAGAAATCGAGATCCGCCTCCCTCAGGACCGCCCCGATCTTTTGAAAGGCCTGGTGAAACTGGAGATCGAGGTCGTCGGGCATGCTGCCGTCCGGCCCGCTCCCGGTCATGCCGGTCAGGAAGACGTGGCCGCCGGAGGCGACACCGGGGGACATGCGCATCTGCGCCGATATCGCCCGCGAGGGTTCGGGAATGAGTGCTCTGGGGGGCATTTTCCCTCTCTGTTCTGGTGTGGGCGTGCAACCAGGGGCAGGTCGCTGCGAACCATGCCCCTAGCGCGAAAGCGGTCGCGCTCCCGCGGCTACCCGTCGATTTGGGCGCCCATGATGGCGATGGCCTGCTGGTAGACCGTCGCGGCGTTCCACTCGCTCAGTACCGCGAAGTTCGGCTGGCCTTCCTGGTAGCCCTGTCCCGGACGCCAGCCCTTGGAGCGCAGATAGTTCGCCGTCGATGCCAGCGCGTCCACGGCGTTGTAGAAATCCACCTGCCCGTCGCCGTTCGCATCAACGCCGTAGCGCATGGCATTGCCGGGCAAGAACTGCGTATGACCCAGCTCGCCATGCATCGCGCCACGGGTCGTGCCCGAAATCGACCCGCGATCGACAAGCAACAGCGCGCCGATCGCATGGGGCTGGAAGAAGTCCGAGCGCCTGCAATCATAGGTCAGCGTGGTGATGGCCGACACAACGGGCGTGTCGCCCATGAAGCCGCCGAAGGCCGTCTCCATTCCCCAGATCGCGATCAGGACACCCGCGGGCACTCCGTACTGCGCCTCAAGCGAGTCAAAGAGCTGGGCGTTCGAGGCCCTTTTCTTCTTTCCCTGGGCGACGATGGTCGCCGACCCGCGCAGCTGCATGAATTTCTGCAGCGGATACTTGAAGGATTTCTGGTTGCGGTCGGCGTTGATCGTCGCCTGACTGTACTGGGCCGAGGCGAGGGCCTGCAGGCCGCGCTGTCCCACGCCCGCACGCTGCGCCTCGCTTGCAAATTGCGTTTTCCAGGCATTGAAACCGCTGGCGTTGTTTCCGCAGGTCGCGGAGGAGGCTTGTCCTGAAAGTGCTGCGAGTACGGTTGCAGCGATAATGGTACGGAAGGTCGGTGGCATGGAGTGCCCTCATGAACTGGCAATGGGGCGACTATGCCCTGACTGTCACCATGGCGTAAACCGGCAAGTGGGAGAACGCAGCGCTGGTCGCGTTCCTGTTACCGGGCGGAAAGATATCACGCTCGGGTTCCCGGAACCGGACATGCTGCCCGGCGCTGCAAAGGTGACGGACGGCTGCCGCGACAGGGATCCTGCCTGCTCCCGCGCCGGTTCAGCGAAGCTTGCGTGCCAGATGCTCGCGCAGGTCGTTCAGATCCGCCATGAACTGTGACCGGGGCATTTCGGCCCGGGCGCTGTGCGCCGAAGCGGTCCCGGCGCTCTTGCCGTCCAGCCAGACCTCGATCAGGCCCCGCGACCCGTTCGCATCTTCGCTGAAATTGCGCGCCTCGACGCCCAGCACCTGGCCGATCGCCTCCGAAAGCGCGGCGTCCTCGGCGGCGTAGTAGCGCAGGTGCGGAGTCGAGATGTTCAACCGGACGCGCTGCGTGCTGGCGATGCGGAACCCCGTCGCCTCGAGCGCTGACAGATTGCGTTCGACCACCGCTTCCGGAACGCCCTGCGGGGCGTAGAGGCGCAGGGCGATATCGTCCGGATTGCCGCCTGCGGCGGCGAAGGCGCTCGAGAGGGTGGGCTCATCGGTTTCCGCCGACGGCGTCGCATCGCCGCCCAGCTGCGCTGCGCGCGGATTGCCCTGCACTTCAGGTCCGGCCTCATCCAGCGGAGGCCATGGCGTGTTCGTCCGGGCCGCAAGCGCGCGTGCGAGCTCCGCCACGGCCGGGTCCGGCAGGGCCTTCTTCGGCAGGGCGTCGGACGGCGTGTTTTCCATGGTCGGTTCCACTCCGCCGCGCGCCTGCGCGACCGCCTCTGCATTTCCGGCGAGCGGCATCTCGAGCACGGGCGGTCGTCTCATGAGCAGGGGGGCCGGCGGGGCTGAATCTGCCTGCACCCGCGAGGGCGGGGCCGGGGACTGCGGTCCGAGCGCCTGCACGAGACCAAGCCCCGCGGCAAAGCCGATTCCGATGAACAGACAGCAGAACATCAGCGTCAGCGCCTTGAGCATCACGCCTGGCCACCTCGGGCGGTCGGGAAACATGCCCGCAGTCTGCATCCAGCTTGAGATTGTGCCGACGCGGCCGGGCGCGGGGGTTGCCCGTGCGGATCTCGCGGGCCGGCGGTGTGCAAGCAACCGTTCACGCCGCGCGCGGGCCTCTTCGAGCCGCTGTTCCCAGTTCGTGGCATCCAGCAGATCGGCGATGTCGCGGTGCTGCGACAGGTCCGGATGCAGGTCATCGACCTCCGAATTCCTTGGCATTGTCCTCACCCCCAGTCGCTGCGGCGTTTCCGGCAACTGTCACGGACCACGCCGAAGGGTCAGCTGGGGGGATCATACCGCACCCGAAGGTCTTGTCGGCATCTTGCGCAATGCCGGCGCCACGTTTCGGCGGATATCTGCTTGGCGCTACCCTGACATGAAACGGGCGCCCCTCTGGGAGCGCCCGTCTTTCGGGTCAGACCCGAAATGCCGATTTCGGATCAGCAGCTGTAGTACATGCCGAACTCGACCGGGTGGGGCGTGTGCTCGTACTTCTCGAGCTCTTCCATCTTCAGCTCGATGTAGCCCTCGATCTGGTCGCGGGTGAACACGTCGCCCTTGAGCAGGAAGTCCATGTCCTTCTGAACTTCCTCCAGCGCCTCACGCAGGCTGCCGCAGACCGTCGGGATGCCTGCAAGCTCTTCGGCCGGAAGGTCGTAGAGGTTCTTGTCCATGGCCTCGCCCGGATCGATCTTGTTCTGGATGCCGTCGATACCCGCCATCAGAAGCGCCGCGAAGGCGAGATAGGGGTTCGCCGACGGATCGGGGAAACGGGCCTCGACGCGCTTCGCCTTGGGGCTTTCGGTCCACGGGATACGCACGCAGCCCGACCGGTTGCGGGCCGAATAGGCGCGCAGCACGGGCGCCTCGAAGCCGGGGATTAGGCGCTTGTAGGAGTTGGTTCCGGGGTTGGTGAAGGCGTTCAGCGCCTTCGCGTGGGTCAGGATCCCGCCGATGTACCACAGCGCTTCCTGGCTGAGGTCGGCATACTTGTCGCCCGCGAAGAGAGGCTTGCCTTCCTTCCAGATCGACATGTTCACGTGCATCCCCGAGCCGTTGTCGCCGTAGATCGGCTTGGGCATGAAGGTGGCGGACTTGCCGTAGGCATGGGCGACGTTGTGGATGACGTATTTGTACTTCTGGATCTCGTCGGCCTGTTTGGTCAGGGTCGAGAAGATCAGACCAAGCTCGTGCTGGCAGGACGCCACCTCGTGGTGATGCTTGTCGACCTTCATGCCGATGCGCTTCATGGTCGAAAGCATTTCCGAGCGCAGGTCCTGAGCCTCGTCCGTCGGGTTCACGGGGAAATAGCCGCCCTTGATGCCCGGGCGGTGACCCATGTTGCCCATCTCGTAGTCGGTGTCGGTGTTCCAGGACGCATCGGTCGCGTCGACCTCGTAGGACACCTTGTTGATGGTGTTCGAGTAGCGGACATTGTCGAACAGGAAGAATTCCGCCTCGGGGCCCATGTAGGCCGCATCGCCGATGCCGGATGCCTTGAGATATTCCTCGGCCTTGGTCGCGGTCCCGCGCGGGTCGCGCTCGTAGGGTTCACCGGTGTCCGGCTCGACAACGGAGCAATGCAGGCAGACGGTCTTTTCCGCATAGAAAGGGTCGATGTAGGCGCTGTCGGCGTCGGGCATCAACTTCATGTCGGAAGCCTCGATGGACTTCCAGCCGGCGATGGATGAGCCGTCGAACATGAATCCTTCCTCGAGGAAGTCCTCATCCACCAGATCGGACATCACGGTGACATGTTGCAGCTTGCCGCGTGGATCGGTGAAGCGGATGTCGACGTAGGCGACCTCCTCGTCCTTCATCATCTTAAGAAGAGATTTGCTCATTCTCTGTAGTCCCTCTCGATTTGGAATGATTTCTCAGAGCGCATCCGAGCCGGTCTCGCCGGTACGGATGCGGATGGCCTGCTCGACGGTGGAGACGAAGATCTTGCCATCGCCGATCTTCTCGGTCTTCGCGGCTCCCACGATCGCCTCGATTGCGCTCTCGACCAGATCGTCGTCCAGGACGATCTCGATCTTCACCTTGGGAAGGAAGTCCACGACATATTCCGCGCCCCGGTAAAGCTCGGTATGCCCCTTCTGGCGACCGAAGCCCTTGACTTCGATCACCGAAAGTCCCTGCACGCCGGCTTCCTGCAGAGCTTCCTTAACCTCATCCAGCTTGAAGGGCTTGATGACAGCTTCGATCTTTTTCATCGGGGTTCTCCTACCGCGTTCACGCCCCTCAGATCATCTCGACCGGGCGGGGTCCATGTCGCAGGAATACCACGTCGCGACCGGCGGACAGAAATAAATGATTGGCGCCCGAAAAATCGGCGAGACGCATAAAAAAGCATCGAAATTGAATCGCAAGCCGCCAGAAGTTGCGGAGTCGCACGGTCTACTCGCGCCGCTCTCCCGGGACGGTGCCTTTAAGGGCGCGTCTGGTGCGTTATTATGTGAGGGGGAGGGGCAGTCGGCGTTCCGGCAGGTCGGGCATCTCGACCCCGGCCACTGAACGATGCAGAGTCGGCGCGGAGGCACCATCATGACCCAGCTACTAAGAGCCGCCGAGATGCGCGCGCTCGAGCAGAAGGCGATAAAGTCCGGCGCGGTTTCGGGCCTGGACCTGATGGAACGCGCGGGCGCGGGTGTCGTCGGGCGCGCGCTGGATCGGTGGAGCGAACCCATGGCGGCCGGTTCTGCGGCTGTTCTATGCGGGCCGGGCAACAACGGCGGCGACGGCTATGTCGTCGCACGCCTCCTGCGCCAGCACGGCTGGAGCGTGGATGTACGTTTTCTCGGGGACCCGGAGAAACTCCCGCCGGATGCTGCGGTTAACTATCGACGATGGAGGGAGATCGGCAACGTCCGTGCGATTGTGGATGATCTCGAAGATACCGCACAGGCCGTGGCGGTAGCCTGCCTTGTCGTCGATGCCCTCTTTGGCACTGGCCTCGGGCGTCGCATCGACCTGCCGCTCGACCATCTGATGAGGGGGGCAGGGCGGGTCGTCGCAGTCGACGTTCCGTCGGGTCTTTGTGCCGACAGCGGGCGGATCATCGGCGCGCCGGAAGGGCAGGCGGTCACGGCCGATCTGACCGTCACCTTTCACACCGCCAAGCCCGGACATTATCTTGCCGACGGTCCGGCCCGGTGCGGCGCGCTGGAAATCTGCGACATCGGGTTGCCCGTCGCATGAGACATTACTCTCCCATTTCGCCTGAGGGGGTCCGCTGATGGACATCGCGCTCGTCACCCGCGACAGCCTCGATCCGGATGCGCTGCTCAAGCGGCAGGGGCACAAGTTCACCCATGGACACGCGCTGGTCGTCTGTGGCGGTGCGGGGCGAACCGGCGCCGCGCGGCTGTCCGCGCGTGGCGCGCTGCGGATAGGTGCGGGTCTCGTGACGCTCGCCGTGCCGCCCAAGGCCATGCCCGAAGTCGCCGCGCAGGTCACCGCGGTCATGGTACGCGACATGCCCGATGCAGCCGCGCTCGCGGAAATTCTGGAGGACCAGCGGCTCACGGCGGTTTGCATCGGCCCGGGCCTCGGACTGGGGGAGCAGCAAGCGGAACTCGTGCGGACAGCCCTTGGCTCGGGACGAGCCATGGTGCTTGACGCCGATGCGCTGACGCTCGTCGCGCGCGAAGACGCACTGTATGCGGCCTTGCATCGAAGTTGCGTGCTGACTCCGCATGACGGCGAGTTCGCCCGGCTCTTTCCGAAAGAGGCCGACCGACTTTCCGCCCCCGCCGAGAGCGGTCCGGCCTATTCGCGTCTCGATGCCGCAGTGTCCGCCGCGACCGCTGCGGGATGTGTCGTCTTGCTGAAGGGCCCCGACACCATCATCGCGGCGCCCGATGGCCGCGTATCGATCCATGCCGCCCATTACGAACGCAGCGCCCCCTGGCTGGCGACGGCAGGTGCAGGCGATGTGCTCGCGGGGTTCATCGCCGGATTGCTTGCGCGCGGCATCGCGCCCTTCGAAGCTGCCGAGGCCGCTGCCTGGCTGCATGTCGAAACCGCCCTCCACTTCGGACCCGGCCTCATCGCCGAGGATCTGCCCGAGACGCTGCCCGCCATCCTGCGATCGCTTGGTTCCTGACGCGCGACGAGAATTTGCACTCGCCAGCGCCGGAGCTCTTTGATAGGAACCCGCGAGCCGGCCGCCGGCTCACATGCGGGTGTGGCGAAATTGGTAGACGCACCAGATTTAGGTTCTGGCGCCGCAAGGCGTGGGGGTTCAAGTCCCTTCACCCGCACCATATTGATTTCAAAGGAAAAATTTCTGAACTGGAAACGCTGCGCCCAGATCGAGCGGCCGAGTTTGGCACTTTGTTAGCACTTTCCGGTTTCGTTTCTGCTCTGTTCGCGTGCCGTCTGCGCCCTTCTGGATGCTGCTTTCTGGTTCGCCCGGGCAGTATATTTCTGAACCATCGAGAGCGTCTTGTGACCCGTTACGGCCTGGATGTCGCGCATATCGACGCCCGCGTCGGCCAGCTGTGTCGCGGCGGTGTAGCGCCACCCGTGCGGCACGAGACGGTTTGTCCCGGACAGGACCCCGATGGGTTCCCGGATGGCCTCAACCTTCTTCTGCACCTGACGCTTGCCCATATGCTGCGTGCGGTTCGTCGCAAGAATGTGGGCCCCGCTCCGGGGAACGGTTTCCAGGAAGCGCTGAAGGCGCGTTGGGCAGTACACCTGGATCTTGGTTGAGGTCTTCTCCTGAACGACTTTCATATACTCGCCATCAAAGTCGTCCCATTTCATCGAGATGCAGTCTCCAAGCCGCTGGCCCGTGCCGATCGCCAGCTCATAAACAACGCGCTCCAGGCTGGATTCCTCGCACACTGCCGCTTGTTCTCGGGCCATGGCTCATATGCGCCGCCCGTCAGTTTCTCGACGTCCACGACCGGGTTGCGGTCGATCCATTCCAGGTCAAAGGCGTGGCGCATGAGGATCGAGAGGACGGCCACGCGTTCGTTGGCTTTCGACCAGGTATCCTGCAAGGCATCGCGCGCCTCGATTGCGTGTTTGCGACGGAAAGAGCGGACGTCTCTCGCACCGTTCTTCTCACGGATCGCTCCGCAATGCCGTCTGTAGTTGGCAGCGGTTCCCTTGCCGAGGCGCTTGTACTTTGAGCTTTGATAGTAGCTTGCGATCAGCTGGTCCCACGTCGTCCGGGACGCGGCAGAAGGTTGCCCGCGACGGAGATGCCAGTACTCGCGAAGGAAGGCTTCGCTGCCGGGCGCCGTCTTGAGTCGCACCCTTGTCTTGCCTTTCCGGAAGTAGTGGTAGGTACGCCCCTTCACGGTGATGGTGTCCAGATAGGGAAGCTCCAGCTTCTTCATGTCTCGAAGCCTTCTTCGGGAACGGCGCCGGTCAGGATGGCTTCCAGGTCAGACACCCGCCACAGCATCACCTGCCCGGCGAGGTCGATGGGCTGCGGCAGCGCGCCGATCTGGACGAGGTTCCTGAACTCGTTCGTGCGCATATCCAGCATCCGCGCTGCGGTTGCTTCCTTGACAGCCAGGAGGGGCGTGCGTCTGGACATGTGTTCGCTCCCTTTCCGGCGGTTGTCCTGCGTGGAGGCGTCGTTCAAGTTTAGTCGAGGGTTGGTGCCTCCCACTCTTCCGGTGGCAGATCTTGCGCACTGCTGACGCGGCCCATGGCCAGGGCGGCGGACTGCATCCCGGAGGCCGCGCGGCGCGAAGGCGGTTTCAGGCCATCGCCGTCTTCATACGCCATCAGAGTGTCGACAGCGGCGGTGTCGCCAGCCATCGCGCGCCTCTCGAGATCGACGATGTCAGCTTCGGTTGCGCGCAAGCGCGCGACGCAGTCCTGGGCGAAGGCCCACCACTGCGGGCGCTTCGCGCCATGTTTCTTTGGAAGGGGGGATTGGGGGGAAGGTTGGGTCATTGTCAGCTCCGTACTGTACGGGTAAGGACGCCCGCCCTTGGGGCGCGATCCGGAAGGGGGCGTGGGAAGGTTCAGGGCAGAAGAGTTTTGATTTCCACCCAGAACTGACCCGGGTTTTCCATCGAGAACTGACCCACCTTTTGAGTTATGCGGATCAGTTCACGGTTGGGTCAAGACATGCGTGGCCTCGTTCCGTTTCCGGGTTGCGGCCTCGGTGCTGGCCTTGAAGCGGAAGCTGTCGTTTCCGGTTTCCAAAATGTGGCAGCGGTGGGTGAGGCGGTCGAGCAGCGCGGTGGTCATCTTGGCATCGCCGAAGACGGTGGCCCATTCGCTGAAGCTGAGGTTGGTGGTGATGGCCACACTGGTGCGCTCGTACAGCTTGCTCAGGAGATGGAAGAGCAGCGCTCCCCCTGATGGCTGAACGGCAGGTAGCCGAGTTCGTCCAGGATCACGAGGTCGAAGCGCGTCAAGGTCTCGGCCAGGTGACCGGCCTTGCCATTGGCCTTTTCCTGCTCAAGTGTGTTGACCAGTTCGATGGTCGAGAAGAAGCGCACCTTCCGTCGATGGTGTTCAACCGCCTGAACGCCGAGGGCCGTAGCAACATGTGTCTTGCCGGTTCCAGGGCCCCCGATGAGCACGATGTTCTCGGTCGCATCGATGAACTCGCACCTGTGCAGCTGGTGCACCGTCGCCTCGTTGATCTCGGCGGCTGAGAAGTCAAATCCTGCGAGATCCTTGTAGGCTGGGAACCGAGCCGCCTTCATGTGGTAGGCAATCGAGCGGACCTCGCGTTCGGCGATTTCGGCCTTCAGCAGTTGCGTCAGGATCGGAACCGCTGCCTCGAACGCCGGGGCCCCTTGCTCGATCAGGTCGGTGACTGCTTGGGACATGCCATACATCTTCAGGCTGCGCAGCATGATGACGATGGCACCGCTGGCTGGATCATGACGCATGGCGGTCACCAGGGGCACGGGCGCGAAGATTGTCATACCGATCGACATCAGCCTTGGGCTCCCGGCGCAGGCGCAAGGCTTGCGGCGTATCGATGGTCGGTCCGTCTGTCGCCTTCTCGTCGATCAGCCGGTGCAGGATGTTGAGGACATGGGTTTGGGTTGCGACGCCTTCCGACAAGGCCCGTTCGACAGCAGTCAGGACCACCTGCTCGTCGTGGTGCAGGACGAGCGCAAGCACATCGACCATTTCCCTGTCGCCGCCCGGGCGCCGCAGCATCAGCTCCTGCAGCTTCTGGAAGCCCCCTGGCAGCTCGGCGAAGGGTGCTCCGTTGCGCAAAGCGCCTGGCTTGCGCTGGATGACCGTAAGGTAATGGCGCCAATCATAAATCGTGCGCGGCGGCTTGTCGTGGGACCGATTGATCTGCCGTTCATGTTCGCAAAGGATCTGGCCCTCGGCAGCGATCACGAGGCGATCCGGATAGATCCTCAGGCTGACCGGACGGTTCGCGAAGGACGCAGGCACGCTGTACCTGTTGCGTTCGAAGCTGATGAGACACGTGGGCGATACCCGTTTGCTTTGCTCGATGAAGCCGTCAAAGGGTGGCGGCAGCGGCATCAACTCGGCCTGCTCCGTGGTCCAGACGTCCGCAAGGCTTCCAGGCAAACGGCCGTGCGGCGTCTCTTTCCACAGCTGCAGGCATCGCTGTTCCAGCCACGCGTTGAGCGACGCCAGGTCAGGGAAGTTCGGAATTGGTTGCCATAGCCGTGGTCGCGCATCCTGAACGTTCTTCTCGACCTGCCCTTCTCCCAGCCTGACGCCGGATTGCAGAAGTCGGGCTCGAAGACGTAATGGTTGGCCATCGCGAGGAACCGCATGTTGATCTGACGCTCCTTGCCGCGACCGATGCGATCCACCGCTGTGCGCATGTTGTCGTAGATGCCCCGGCCTGGCACACCGGCAAACACCCGGAAAGCATGCCAATGGGCATCGAAGAGCATCTCGTGCGTTTGCAGGAGATAGGCGCGGACGAGGAAGACGCGGCTGTGCGACAGCTTGATATGCGCGACCTGCAGCTTGGTCCTCTCACCCCCGATCCCCGCGTAATCTTCGCTCCAGTCAAACTGGAAGGCTTCGCCGGGCCGAAACGACAGGGGCACGAAGACACCGCGCCCCGTCGTCTGTTGCTCGCGTTGTCGTTCCCTGCGCCATTCCCGAGCGAACGCGGCCACACGGTTGTAGGAGCCAGTGTACCCAAGAGCGACCAGATCGGCATGAATATGCGTCAGGGGGCGGCGCTGCTTGCGCGACTTCGAGGCTTCGGTCTTCAGCCAGGCCGCAAGCTTGTCCGCGAAGGGATCGAGCTTGCTGGGGCGCTCTGGCACCGTGAACTTCGGCTCCACGGTGCCGGCCTTCAGGTACTTCTTGATCGTGTTCCGCGACAGGCCTGTCCGGCGCGAGATCTCACGGATGGGCAACTGCTCGCGCAGGGCCATCTTCCGTATGACATTCAGTAGTCCCATGTGGATCACTCCATTGCCCCCGTCGCTCAGTGCGCTCGGGCGGACGGCCACATGGGTCAATTCTCAATGGAAATCTGGCCTCTTCCCGGGTCAGTTCTGGGTGGAAATCAACAGCCGGCCCCCAACGCGCGGTCGATGATGGGTGCCAGTCTGGCGGGCGCAATGTCGCCTGCGTCGTTGTATGGGGTGACAAGGATGCCAGAGATGCCGCGCAACGCGGTGTCGAGGTCATGGGTCATCAGAATATATCCGGTTCACCCGCGGCAGGGCCGAAGGATTTTTCAAGGAAGTCGAAATCGCAGCCCGTGTCGGCCTGACCCACGTGTTTTGAGAACATGTAGCCCCAGCCGCGCTGGAACCGGGGTTCCGGTCGCTGCCATGCGGCACGACGGCGCGCGATTTCGGCGTCGTCCACCAGCATGTTCAACGTGCGCCTGGGCAGGTCCATGCGCACGATGTCACCGGTTTGCAGCAAGGCAAGCGGCCCGCCGACGAAACTTTCAGGTGCGACGTGCAGGACGCAGGCGCCGTAGGAGGTGCCAGACATCCGCGCGTCGGAAATGCGCAGCATGTCGCGATGGCCCTGCCTGATTAGCGCCTTTGGGATCGGCAGCATCCCCCATTCCGGCATACCGGGCCCGCCCAGGGGGCCTGCGTTGCGCAGAACCATGACGTGGTCGGGCGTGACATCCAGATTCTCGTCGTCCACCGCCTTCTTCATCTCGAGGTACTTGTCGAACACCAGCGCGGGCCCTTCGTGGACATGGTATTTCGGATCGCAGGCCGCCGGTTTGATGACCGCCCCATCCGGGCAGAGGTTGCCGCGCAGAAGTGCCAGAGAGCCCTCGTGATAGACCGGGTTCGACAAGGGGCGGATCACATCGTCATTGTAGACCACGGCGCCTTCCAGGTTTTCGCCCAGGCTCTTGCCGGTGACGGTGATGCAGGTCGTATCCAGACGGTCTTCCATCTGCTTCATCAGCGCGCGCAGACCTCCCGCCATGAAGAAATCCTCCATCAGGTAGTCCTTGCCGGACGGCCGGACGTTGGCGATCAATGGTGTTTCACGCCCCAAGGCATCCAGATCATCCAGGGTCAGGTTCACGCCCGCGCGGCGCGCCATGGCGATGAGGTGAATGACGGCGTTCGTTGAACAGCCCGTCGCCATCGCGACGATCGCCGCGTTCCGCACGGCGGCGTCTGTGATGATGCGGTCCGGGGTCAGATCCTCCCAGACCATGTCGACGATGCGCCGGCCGCAATCGGACCCCATACGCTGGTGGCCCGAGTCGGCGGCGGGGATCGAGGAGGCACCTGGCAGCGTCAGCCCCATCGCGTCGGTGATCGCGGTCATCGTGGACGCCGTGCCCATTGTCATGCAGGTGCCGACCGATCGGGCGATGCCGCCCTGAACGCCCAGCCATTCTTCATCGGTGATGTTGCCGGCGCGGCGTTCGTCCCAGTATTTCCAGGCATCCGAGCCGGAACCCAGGACCTTCCCCGCGTAGTGGCCCCGCAGCATGGGCCCCGCAGGAAGATAGATGAACGGGACGCCAGCCGTGATCGCCCCCATGACAAGTCCGGGCGTGGTCTTGTCGCAACCGCCCATCAGGACCACACCATCGAATGGATGCGAGCGGATCATCTCCTCCGTCTCCATCGCAAGCATGTTGCGATAGAGCATCGACGTTGGTTTCGTGAAACTTTCGTCGACCGACAGCGCCGGCATCTCGACGCCAAAGCCGCCATTCTGGAGCACGCCGCGTTTGACGTCCTGGGCCCGTTCGCGAAAGTGGCCGTGGCAAGAGTTGATCTCGGACCAGGTGTTCAGGATGCCGATGAGCGGCTTTCCGCGAAACTCTTCCTCGGAATAGCCCATCTGCATCATCCGCGACCGATGGCCGAAGCTCCGCAGATCGTCGGGGCCGAACCACCGCGAGGATCGAAGCGTGTCTGAAGTCTTGCGCGCGTTCACCATCTGCGGTCCCTCCGGTCAGTCGGCCCAATCTGGGTATGCGCAGTCATCCAAATCCGTCAATCGCCTTTTATGGGGTCATATCTTCCCGAATTTATAGATGCTGATACGTCGGAGCATGACGTGCTGAAAGTTAATGTATGCGCATCCATGGTGCTGCAAGTATCCGCCGCGCTCCGCGGCACAGGGAGGATCGAATGACAATTTCACGAAGAACGTTTCTGGCCGCGGCGTCCGTAGCAGCCCTTCTGGTGCAGCCCGTCGCAGCTGCCGCACAGGACCTGCCGCGCAATGTGCGCATGGTGATCGGGTCCAGCTCGACGGGAGGCGACACCTACCAGAACGCCTCGATTCTGGCCGAGGCTTTGAGCGAGCACCTTGGCGTGAACATCCGCGTCGATCCGGTCGGTGCGTCGGAGGCATTCAAGGCTCTCGCCCGCGACGGCCGCGGCACCACGATCATGATGCATCACGACCATTCCTATCTGCAGGAACTGTATGGCATCGAAGGCTCGCCCGACATCTTTGCCGAAACCATCGTCGGCCCCACGATCACCGTGAACCCCGGCAACGCATACCTCGTGCCGGCTGGCAGCCCCTATCAGAGCATGGACGACATTTTTGCAGCCGCCGAAGCGGGAGAGCGGGTCCGCGTCGCGATCCAGCCGGGCGGCGTGTCCGAGATCGGCTTCACCGCCATGCGCAACGCGGCGCGAATGCGTGCGCCGGGGTCCGAAGCGAACATCGTGCCGGTGAACACGGGCGACCAGGCTGACAAGAACCAGGCCATGTGGGACGATCTGGCCGACGTCATCAACGGTTCGATCCAGGCGAACGAGCAGTTTACCCAGCTGCCTGCCGACGAACCGACGGCGATGCGTTTCATCTGGATCACCGCGACACCGGAAACGCTGAATCTGGCACCCGAAGAGGGTCTGGGCGCAACGACCCGTGCTGACATGCTGCGCTTCGCGGCCCCCGAGGTTTCGGTCCCGATGACCGCAGAGAAGAATTTCACCTTCGACAAGGAATTCTTCCTGATTTTCAACAAGGACACCGACCCTGCGATGATCGAGGCGATCGACAAGGCGATGGCGGAAATCTACGCCGAAGGCGACATCCAGAAGCAGTTCCTGTCGTCCTTCTTCACGCCGCAGTATCGTCCGATCGCGGAAGCGCAGGACCATTTGCAGACGAAGAACAGCTACTACGACACGATCATTTCCGAGCTCAAACCGGAATAGGCCTGGCACGGCAAGGGGTCCGGCCGCCCGCGCGCGACCGGACTCCAGATTGAAACGCCACGCAGGGGGGAGACAGCGGATGGACGACCTGACACGGGTGACGATCGACTTCGACACCTCGCATCTCATCTTTCCCAGCATGATCGGCCTCGTGCTCGCGCTGTTGGGCCTTGCCATCCTGATCCGAGACCACAGGGCCATCCTGTCGTCCGGACGGATGTGGGCGACGACATTGCGCGACATGGACAAGCTGCGTTTCTTCGGCGCGCTTGCCTGCACGATCCTCTATTTCCTGCTGATGGTGCCCGTCGGAAACATCTGGCCCAACTCGGGCTATGGCTTTCTGATCTGCTCGGTCCCTTACGTGATCGCCCTGGGCTTGCTGTTCATGCACGAACGCATCCGCGGCGCCATTGTTGCGATGCTGGCCGTCGCTTTCATCGCGCCGCCCCTGGTCTGGTGGCTTTTCTCCGAAGTACTCTTTCTCACCTTACCCTAGGAACGCTGTCATGGATCTTCTTGCCCATCTGATCGATCCCTGGTTCCTCGGCCTCATCCTCGGTGGGACCCTGATGGGAATCGTCTTCGGCGCGATCCCCGGCATGACGGCGACGATGGCCGTCGCCGTCTGCCTGCCGCTGACTTTTTCGCTTGGCCTCGTCAACGGGCTGGCCCTGTTGCTGAGCCTTTACGTCGGCGGCATTACGGGCGGCCTGGTGCCTGCGATCCTGCTGAGTATTCCCGGCACACCGTCCTCGATCACCACCGTGTTCGACGGCTTCCCGATGGCACGGCGCGGCGAGGGCGAAAAGGCCCTCAAGATCGCCATCATCGCCTCCGTCATCGGTGGTCTGGTGTCGCTGGTCGCGCTGTTTTTCTTTGCGCCCTTGCTGGCGAAGTTCGCGATCAAGTTTTCCTATGTCGAAAAATTCCTGATCATCTTCTTCGCCCTGACCGTCATGGCAGCCCTGTCCAAGGACATGCTGCTGGACATCTTCTCGGGCGTGCTGCGAATATTCCTGTCGCTGATCGGGACCTACGATATTACGAACGGCGGAAACGGGCATACCCGCCTGATCCCTCCTGGCATGGAATACTGGCTGGAATCTGGTTTCGCGCTGCTGCCGGTGCTGATCGGAATCTTTGGCGTGACCGTGATCCTGGACGAGGCCGAAGTGGGCATGCCACGCGGCCAGTCCCTGAAGGACATCGAGGTCGGGCCGCATTCGCGCTTCTCGTTCTCGGTCCTCAAGGGGCAGACGGTGAACCTGCTGCGCTCCGGTGCGATCGGCACCTTCGTCGGCATCTTGCCCGGAGTCGGCGGCTCGGCGGCGTCGATCCTGTCCTATACGGCGGCCAAGACGACGTCGCGCCACCCCGAGCGCTTCGGCAAGGGCGAACCCGCGGGAGTCATCGCATCCGAGGCGGGCAACAATGGTCTGACCGGCGGCGCGCTGGTGCCGCTCTTGTCACTGGGTATTCCCGGCGATTCCACGACCGCCCTGCTGATCGGAGCCTTCGCATTGCAGGGCGTCCAGGTCGGCCACTGTTAATCAGCCAGAACGTCGATACCTGGAATGCGATGATACTGGCCATGGTGATAGCGAACTTTGTGATGCTGGTGGCGATGTTCTTTGCGATCCGCTGGTTCGCCATGGTGATCGCCGTGCCAAAGCAGATCCTCTATCCCTTCATCCTCATGATGTGCGTGATCGGGGCCTACATGATCAACTACGAGATCATCTTCGATGTCTGGACGCTGTTGATCTTTGGCGTGTTCGGATGGCTAATGGCAAAGCTCAGGCTTGAGGTGGCTCCCTTCATCATCGGCTTCATCCTGGGGCCGTCGGCCGAGATCTATTTCGTCAAATCGCTCGAAAGCTTCGGTGATCCATTCATCTTTTTTACCAAAAGCTGGATCGCGGTGGTGTTGTGGCTGCTGATCATCGGTTCAATCGCGATGTCGGTCATTTTGTCGCGCCGCAATCGACGTGAGGCAGCACTGAAACCTTGATCGGTGCAGACGATCCGGCAAAAAGGCAACCATGAGCCATTCGCAACACCATCCCGGGCCACGCAGGGTGACCATGGAGGACGTCGGTCGGATGGCCGGCGTCAGTCAGGTCACGGTCAGTCGCGCGCTCAGTGATCCGTCCAAGGTCTCCATGGCAACGCTGGACCGGATCAATGCTGCGATCGAGGCGACGGGGTTTGTTCCGAATGCAGCGGCTGGCGCTTTGGCATCGCGGCGATCACGCCTGATCAGCGCGCTCGTCCCGTCCATCACGAACATCGTCTATTCGTCATTCGTCCGAGCATTCTCGGAACGGATCAGGACTGACGGATATCAGATCTTGTTGTCAGAAACCGGTTTTGATCCCAAGGACGAGGAAGCGGCCGTGCTTGCCCACCTTTCTCGCCAGCCCGATGCGATCCTGTTGACAGGTGTCCATCACAGTCGGGAGACCCGTCGCCTCCTTCTGGCCTCAGGCACGCCGGTGGTCGAAGTCTGGGATATCAGCGACACGCCCATTGATACCTGCGTGGGCTTTGATCATGCAGCTGCCGCCAGGACCGTGTCGCACTTCGCCATTTCCAACGGCTACAGAACGGCGGCCACCATCACGGCCGGCGATTCCCGCGCGCGGCACCGTCAAGTGTCATTTGCCGAGCAATTCGAGGCCGCAGGAGGATCGCCCGTGATCGATATCGACATCGGCGGTCCGGCCAGCATTGCCTCCGGTCGCGCAGCATTGGGTCAAATTCTGGATGCACCGTCCATCGCCGGGCGTAACCCTTTTGTTTTCTGCAGTTCCGACCTTCTGGCCCACGGCGCGCTGATTGAAGCTGCAAAGCGCAGGATCGCGGTCCCTCGCGAATTGGGTGTCATGGGCTTTGGCGATCAGGAATTTGCCGCAGTGCTGGAACCCCCTTTGACGTCATTGCGGGTTGATCGGGACGACTTGGGGCATCGCGCTGCCATTGCGCTGCTGGACAGGATAGAGGGCCGGTCCGTCGCCGAGGTGACACGAATTGATTTCAAGATTGCCAGGCGCGGCACGGTATCGATTGCTCAAGACTGAACTGCCAGCCGACATTGACACGTCCTTGTATCCCTTCGGTCAGGTCATGCCTGGATGGCATCCCAGCAGCATGTCACCGCAGCCTTCGGCCTTCAACGCCAGGTTCATCAGCGCCGACAGATCGCCGTGAAGCTTGACGTCCGGCCGCCCGGTCTCGGCGTTTGGCCGCAGCACGATCCGCTCCACCAAGCCCCTCAGCGCATCCCCGGCCTCGATCTGCTTGCCGCGATCATCGAGGGCATCCCTGTATCGACCCAGCGGATTCTGCTCAGGTTAAGCCGCCAATTCGA
This sequence comes from Sulfitobacter sp. LCG007, assembly GCF_040801785.1. Classification (NCBI taxonomy): domain Bacteria; kingdom Pseudomonadati; phylum Pseudomonadota; class Alphaproteobacteria; order Rhodobacterales; family Roseobacteraceae; species Roseobacteraceae bacterium LCG007. Next base: position 1,752,893 of record NZ_CP161805.1, read on the forward strand.
ACGTCGCGGCGGGTTTCTTCATGCCGAGCGCCTGATGCGGTCGGCGGGTGTTGTAGAAGGCGATCCAGATGCCGATGGCGCGGCTCGCATGGGCGAGGCTCTCGAAGCGTTGCCGATGCACGCACTCGTCGGGAAAACGGTCCCCCGGACCGTTTTCTGACCCTCCTCGTTCCTTTGGCGACCGGATCAGTCGTTCCATCATCCCGTTCTGTTGCGGGCAGTGTGGGGTGATGAATTACGGGCGCAGACCGTAGCTGCGGACCATCTTCGTGTAGTCCCGGCTGGTGAAGACCAGCCCGTTGTCGCTGCGAAGGAGGAACTCGTTCTCGACGCGGCCTTGGTTGGCCGGTAATAAACCGTCCGCCGCGGCACACCGAACCACGCGCAGAGCTTGGTCAGCGGCACGGCGATCCCGTCTGCGAGCAGGCCCTCATGAAGCGTCCGGATCAATTGCCGTCCTCCCGCTCCATGAGGGCCTGGAGCTTTTTCCGCGCCCGCAGCTCCAGCATGGCCTCGCCGTAGGCTTCCTGAAGGTCCTTCAGCTGCTTTTCGTATTGCTGGCGCACATCGAGCGGGTTCGTCAGCAGGGCATTCTCCATGCCCTTCTTCGCGTCGTCCACCCAACCCCCGATCTCGGAGGGGGCGAGGTCATGGGCCCGGCTCGCCTCCGACACGCTCGTCTTGCCCTGGATGATCTCGACCACGAGCGCGCTCTTGCGCTTCGCGGTCCACCGCTTGATCCCGTCTTCCATCGTAACACTCATCGCTACCTTCCTCGTTGTAGCATGAGCAGGTTTTCACTGGGTCGATACACGCGCGCCTTGATCGCGGAAGCCGATGGAACGAATCCCGTGTTCATTCGCCGTTCCGAGACGACCAGCCGAGTCGTTTTCAGGTAAAGTGATCCGTCGACTGTCCCGCCACACGAAACGGAACCGCGTCAGGCGAGGGGCGTGTTTCCGGCGACTCGGCGCCGGTCCATGGATTCGCTTCAGAGTTTAGTGCCAGATCGGAAAAAGTTTCGCCGTTTCGTTTCAGATCCGGTCCGAAATTTCGCGTCACACGTGCGGCATTAAGCCCTCAAAATTTCGCCCGGCGATAGTATATTCGTAAATTATCGTTTAATTTCAGTGCAACGGGTAAATCGATCATCCATCTTTGAGTGATCGCTCATACTCAACCTGTACATTTTCAAACGAAAAATAAACATATCTAACAAATTGTCGGAATCATCGCATTGCGGGAACTCTCGGGGCATAAGCAGAGAGGGAGTTAACCTGTGAAACACTTCGTAGACGTACATGTTGGTAAGAAACTCAAGCAGATCCGTCGCCACCGGCGCATGTCGCAAACCGACGTCGCCCAGCAGTTGGACATCTCGTTCCAGCAGGTCCAGAAATATGAAATGGGAACCAACCGCATCGCGGCCAGCCGCCTGTTCGAGCTCGCGCAGGTGCTGAATGTCCCCACTTCCTATTTCTTCGAGGGCATGAAGGCCGAGGACGACGAGAAGAAGACGCGCGACGCGGACGCCCAGATCCTCGATGCGCTTGCGGCCATAAAGGACGACCGTCTCAAGCTGCGCATCATGTCCTTCGTGAACGATATCTGCGGTGTCGCCGAGGCGCGTACTGCCTGATCTCGCGTATCGGCTGGTCGCTTTGCGTGGGCCAGCCGATCCCTTGGTTGTTAACGAGTTGAACTGTTAAGTTACTGTCGCCGCAATATTCCAGGCATTTTCATAACCTGAACCTAGAGCGCCTTCGTCTTCGGGATCACCGGGGAAGGTGGTGTATAAAAATTTTAATGATGTCCGGGCCAGGGTACGCGGTGGCCATCCCGGAAAACGTCCGCACAAGATGTGGTCGTCGGCGCCCGTCAAGTCCTCCCCAGGATCTGGCGGGCGCTTGTTCTTGTCTTGCAGCGATGGCGCTGACAGGTGCCCCCCGAACAGTGCGCTCCAATTTGCGATTCCTGCCTCTCGCGGGTTGTTAGTTACAAAAGTAACCGTTACGTTCGAAACAAGTTGCGCGGCAGCCAGGACAGCCGCGCCGACAGTTCACGACCGGAGGGCGCGCCGCATGGCCAGGGCATTCGCATCGCAGGGGGATCTCGGCGAGAAACAGATCAGCTTCACCGAAGTGGGGGACGGCCTTTGGGCATTCACCGCAGAGGGCGACCCGAACACGGGTGTCGTCATTGGCGACGACTCGGTGATGATCGTCGAGGCCCAGGCGACGCCGAGACTGGCGCGCAAGGTCATCGAGAAGGTCCGAGAGGTCACCGACAAGCCGATCAGCCATGTGGTGATGACCCATTACCATGCGGTTCGCGTGCTGGGCGCATCGGCCTATGGCGCGGATCAGATCGTGATGTCCGAGAAGGCGCGCGCGATGGTGGCAGAGCGCGGCCAGGAGGACTGGGACAGCGAATTCGCCCGCTTTCCCAGACTGTTCGAGGGGCATGAGGAAATCCCGGGGCTGACCTGGCCCACCACCACGTTTAGCGGGCGGATGAGCGTCTATCTCGGTAAGCGCCGCGTCGATCTGATGCAACTCGGGCGCGCCCATACCGCCGGCGACATCGTGGCCTACGTGGGAGACGCCAACGTCATGTTCACGGGCGACATCGTCGAATACCGCTCTGCCTGCTACTGCGGGGACGGGCATTTCCACGACTGGCCCGGCACGCTCGAGACTATCCGGGGCTGGAACCTCGACGCGATCGCGCCGGGCAGGGGCGATGCGCTGGTCGGGCGCGACATTGTCGATGCCGCGCTCGATTCCACCCGCGACTTCGTCACCTCGACCTATCGTTCGGTTGCGAAGGTCGCGCTGCGGGGCGGCACCCTCAGGGACGCGATGGCCGCCTGCCGCGAGGTCTGCGACCCGAAATTCGGGGACTACGCGATCTACGAACATTGCCTGCCCTTCAACGTTGCGCGCGCCTATGACGAGGCACTCGACATCGATACCCCGCGGATCTGGACCGCCGAACGAGACCGCGAGATGTGGGAGGCCCTGCAGGGATGACCGCGTCGCAGCCATATGTGATGATGGCGATCAACAACGCCTGGGCGAACGAAACGCTCTACGCCGCGCTGACGGGACTGACGAAGGCCGATTTCACCGCACACCGGCCCGGTTTCTTTCCGTCCCTGTGCGCCACGATGAACCACATACTGCTCGTCGACCGCTACTACATCGGCGCCCTGGAGGGGCAGGGACGGCCTTACCAAGAGATCGCGGGTCCTGAAATCACCGACCCGTTCGCGCTGGCCGCCGCGCAGCAGATCGAGGACGCGCGGCTGATCGCTTTCTGCCGCAGGCTGGATGCGGGAATTCTGGACGAGACGCGGACCACGCCCCGAAAGGACGGGGTTCTCGAGGAAAACGTCGCAGCGCTCCTGCTGCATCTGTTCCAGCACCAGGTTCATCATCGGGGCCAGGCGCATGTGCAATTGCAGGATGCTGGAAAGCCGCCACCCCAGCTTGACGACTTCCACCTCGAATTCGGTCGGGTCGAGTCTGCGCGGGCCTGGCTGGAACGCTGAGAGAGGACGGAGGGGAGGAGGAAAGATGCTGGACGATCGCTACGGCCTCGAATTCAGGCTCTATCCCTATCGACGCTCGGCCGATCAGGATTTGCCCGTGCCCGCGCGCCATCCGGTCGTGATCGTCGGCGCGGGGCCCGTCGGGCTGGCGATGGCGGTCGACCTTGCCCAGCAGGATATCCCCGTGGTGGTGCTGGACGATCAGGAGGGGGTCGGGAAGGGAAGCCGCGCGATCTGCTTCGCCAAGCGTTCTCTGGAAATCGCCGACCGATACGGCTGCGGCGCGGCGATGATTGAAAAGGGTGTCATCTGGAACGTGGGACGGGTCTATCACCGCGACCGCGAGGTCTATTCATTCGATCTCCTGCCCGAGGCGGGTCATCGTTTTCCCGCCTTCATCAACTTGCAGCAACCCTATTTCGAGCGGTTCCTCGTCGAACGGCTGGACGCGCTGAGGGCAGCGGGCAAACCCGTCGAGATCCGCGGCGCAAACCGCGTGGACGCGATCGACATCAGATCCGATCATGTTGTCCTGTCCTTGCAGACGCCTGAAGGGCCCTACAGGATCGCGGCGGACTGGCTGATCGGCTGTGACGGGGCCGGATCCCCCCTGCGAAAGATGATGGGCCTCGACTTCGAGGGGCGCGTCTTTCAGGACAGCTTCCTGATCGCGGATATCCGGATGAAGGCCGATCTTCCCATAGAACGACGCTTCTGGTTCGAGCCGACCTTCCGCTCGGGCGCCTCGGCGCTCCTGCACCGCCAGCCCGACGACATCTGGCGAGTGGATTTCCAGATCGGCTGGAACGTGGACCGTGCGGAAGAGCTGAAAGAGGCCAATATCCGGGCGCGGCTCGACCAGATGCTGGGACCGGACGCCGGGTACGATATCGTGTGGTCGTCGATCTATACATTCCAGTGCCGCCGCATGAGGAAGTTCCGCCACGACCGTGTGATCTTTGCCGGCGATGCGGCGCATCAGGTTTCGCCTTTCGGCGCGCGTGGGGCCAATTCCGGCATCCAGGATGTGGACAACCTCGGCTGGAAACTGGGGCTGGTCCTGTCGGGGGCGGCGCCGGAGGAACTGCTTGACAGCTATGACGCCGAGCGGACCAGGGCAGCGGATGAAAACATCATGAATTCAACACGTTCTACCGACTTCATCACACCAAAGTCGAAGATGAGCCAGCGCTTCCGCGATGCGGTGCTGGATCTCGCGGCACAGGCCCGCTTTGCACGGCCGCTTGTCAATTCGGGGCGTCTGTCGCTGCCCTGCACATATGATGGACTGCCGCTCAACGGGCCGGACGGCCTGCCGGGCGGGCCATTGCGCAGCCGGGTCGGAAGTGCCTGTCCGGATGCCCCTGCCGGAAACGGCCATCTTCTGTCACGTCTCGGCGGCGGCTTTGTCCTGCTGACGATCGACGCCGACGCGCCGGATCACGTCGAGGCGGGCGGCGTCGTCGCCCGGCGCGTCGCCGTGGCAAGTGCCGACGACCCCAGCGGGGCCCTGGCCGAACGCTATCTGGGGGAGGCGGAAAGCGCCGTCTACCTGATCCGCCCCGATCAGCACGTCGCGGCGCGGTGGGACGTGTTCGATGCGGATGCGCTGCGCAGGGCGATCCGCAAGGCGGTGGGCGTGACGCAATGAGCGGGCTGGTATTGGATCCAAACATCGACCGACCGGACGATTTCTACGCGAGTCTCATCGCGGCGCATGAGGGTCTGGACGACGAGCAGAGCGCGGCATTCAATACGCGTCTGATCCTGATCCTCGCCAATCACATCGGGGACCGGGCGGTGCTGGAAGCGGCGCTTCTGACGGCAGGTCTTCCCAAGGAAAGCGAGTAGCGGAAAGCGGTTATGCGGTGTTCTTGATGCACCGCTCGCAAGGAGGAAACGGCATGAACAAGCAAAGCGACCGCAAGATCATCCAGCAGTTGGACAGCGGGGGAACCGTGCCGGGCTACATGCCGGGCTTCGGAAACGATTACGAGACCGAGGCGCTGCCGGGTGCGCTGCCCCAGGGCCGCAACAGCCCGCAGAAATGTGAATACGGTCTATACGCCGAGCAGCTCTCCGGCACGGCCTTCACCGCGCCATCGCATCAGAACGAGCGGACCTGGTGCTATCGGATCCGCCCTTCGGTCAAGCATTCCAGGCGGTATCGCCGGATCGACGTGCCGTTCTGGAAAAGCGCGCCGAACGTGCTTGAAGATGTCACGAGCCTCGGCCAGTACCGCTGGAGCCCATTCGATGCGGGCGCGCAGAAGCTGACCTGGATCACCGGCATGCGGACCATGACGACGGCAGGGGATGTGAACACGCAGACCGGCATGGCCAGCCATGTCTACCTCGTCACCGAAAGCATGGTGGATGACTATTTTTACTCTGCCGACAGTGAGTTGCTGGTCGTTCCTCAAGCGGGCCAGATCCGTTTTCACACCGAGCTCGGCATTATCGACCTCAAGCCCCAGGAGATCGCGATCATACCGCGCGGACTGGTCTACAGGGTAGAGCTGATCGAAGGACCGGCGCGCGGGTTTGTCTGCGAAAACTACGGGCAGAAATTCCAGATGCCCGGTCGTGGGCCGATCGGGGCCAACTGCATGGCGAACGCGCGCGATTTCAAGGCACCCGTGGCGGCCTTCGAGGACCGCGAGGTGCCCTCGACCGTCACGATCAAGTGGTGCGGACAGTTCCATGTCACCGAGATCGGGCAAAGCCCGCTCGACGTGGTGGCCTGGCACGGCAATTATGCGCCGGTAAAGTACGACCTCAACGCCTATTGCCCGGTGGGTGCCATCCTGTTCGACCATCCGGATCCGTCGATCTTCACGGTGCTGACCGCGCCGTCGGGACAGGAAGGCACTGCAAACATCGACTTCGTGCTGTTTCGCGACCGCTGGATGGTGGCCGAGGACACCTTCCGCCCGCCGTGGTATCACAAGAACATCATGTCCGAGCTCATGGGCAACATCCATGGCGTCTACGATGCAAAGCCCGAGGGTTTCGCGCCGGGGGGCATCAGCCTTCACAACATGATGCTGCCGCACGGGCCGGACCGGAACGCCTATGAGGGCGCCTCGAACGCCGATCTGAAGGCGCAGAAGCTCGAGAACACCATGTCCTTCATGTTCGAGACCCGTTTTCCACAGCATCTCACCGAGTTCGCCGCGAAGGAGGCTCCCCTTCAGGAGGATTACATCGAAGTCTGGTCGGATCTCGTCAAACACTTCGACGGCACGCCGGGAAGGAAGTAGTCTGCACCAATGACCGCTCTTTACGACCTCATCTTCTGGATCGTCCTGCTCGTGGCGCTATTCGTCGTCATCCGCTGGCTTCAGCGCCGCAAGGACAAATGATTCCCCCGGCGCGGCCCTGCCGTGGACCGCGCCGCGTTTCCCGACAGAGACTGACCTGATGCCCCTCCTTCGAAGCTGGCTTGAAAGCGCGAACGCGCCCGATACCGAATTTCCGCTCAATAACCTTCCCTATGGCGTCTTTTCGCAGGGTGGTGCGCCCGGACGCTGCGGCGTCGCCATCGGCGACCGCATCCTCGATCTTGAAGCGCTCGAGGAGGCCGGCGCGCTTTCCTTCGCGGGAACGCTGAAGACCGGCAGCTGGAACGCCTTCATGGCGCTCGGGCCCGCGGCCTGGGCCGACCTGCGGGGTCGGCTGACAGACATGCTGGGCGAGGACACGACCGAGAGGGCGCGCACCGAAGCCGCGCTGGTCGGCATGGCCGGCGCGCGGATGCTGATGCCGTTCGCGGTCTCGGAATATACCGACTTCTACGCCAGCAGGCACCACGCGTTCAACGTGGGCAGCATGTTCCGCGGACCGGAAAACGCGCTGCCGCCGAACTGGCTTTCGATTCCGATCGGCTACAATGGACGTGCCTCGTCGGTGGTGGTTTCGGGTACCGACATCCGTCGTCCCATGGGCCAGATCAAGGCGCCCGATGCCGATCTGCCGCATTTCGGACCCTCGAGGCGGTTCGACATCGAGCTCGAGCTTGGAGCCGTGATCGGGAGGGCGTCGGATGGCCCGCTCGACATTGCCCGGGCGGCGTCCAACATCTTCGGTGTGGTGCTGCTGAACGATTGGTCGGCGCGCGATATCCAGGCGTGGGAATATCAGCCGCTTGGGCCGTTCCAGGCCAAGGCGACCGCCACCACGATCAGCCCCTGGATCGTTACCGCCGCGGCGCTAGAGCCCTTTCTCGTCGATACGCCCGAGCGTGAAAGGCCGCTCCTCGACTATCTTCGCGAGGACGGTCCGTCGCTTTATGACATCGCGCTCGAGGTGGCCCTGACGCCGGAGGGTGGCAGCGAAGAGATCCTTTCACGCACGAACGCGAGAGAGCTCTACTATTCCTTCGCCCAGCAGCTCTGCCACCACAGCAGCTCCGGTTGTCCCATGCGGGTGGGGGATCTGCTTGGCTCGGGAACGATCTCGGGAGCGGACAAGGCAAGCCGCGGCTCGCTGCTGGAACTCAGCTGGGGCGGCAAGGAGCCCATCACCCTTGCCGATGGCACGACACGCAGCTTCATCGAGGACGGCGATACGCTGACCCTGCGGGGCGCCGCGCAGGGCGATGGCTTCCGCGTGGGCTTCGGCGCCTGCACGGGCAGGCTGCTGCCGGCCCGGACCTGATCGCAGGCGGCCTTGCCCACGGGGCGGTGCCTGGCCTATCGAGGGTCGAACGCCGTGGAAGGGTGCCGTGATGCAGTCCCAGATCCCGCTGACCCGCGACCTCGTCCTGATCGGCGGCGGGCATGCGCATGCCCTGTTGCTGCGCATGTGGGGCATGGACCCGATGCGGGGGGTCCGGGTCACGCTGATAGATCCCAATCCGGTGGCCCCCTATACTGGGATGCTGCCGGGTCATGTGGCGGGACATTACCGGCGCGAGGATCTGGACATCGATCTTTTCCAGCTGGCCCGCTTCGCCGGGGCGCGGCTGATCCTCGGTGCCGTGACAGGGATCGACACGGACGCGCGGACGGTGACGGTCGCGGGGCGAGGGGCCGTTGCATGGGACGTCGCGTCGATTGACGTAGGGATTCACGGAGCTATGCCGCAGATCCCGGGGTTCGCCGAACATGCGGTGGCCGCGAAACCGCTTGACGCATTTGCCGCGCGATGGCGCGAATTCCGCTCGGAGGTCGCGACCGGAGCGCTTGCGCCAGAAGTTGCGGTGATCGGGGGCGGCGTCGCGGGGGCCGAACTGTCGCTGGCCATGGCCCACGCCCTGCGGAACGCCGACAGGGACAAGCCGGTCGTGACGGTGATCGAAGCGGAGCCCGAGCTGCTTTCCGGGACGCCCTCGGCCCGCGCGCCGCTTCTCGCGGCGATGGATCGGCTGGGAGTGGGCAGCGTGACCGGCGCGCAGGTGGCCGAAGTGGGACCGACCCATGTGCTGCTGGCCGACGGGCGCAGCCTGCCAAGCCGCCTCACCGTCGCGGCGGCAGGGGCCTTTGCCTATGGCTGGCCGAAGGCGGGCGGTCTGCCGGTCACCGGCGATGGCTTCATCCGCGTGGGTCCCGACCTGCGCGTGGAGGGGCAGGAGGCGCTTTTTGCCGTGGGCGATTGCGCCCATCTCGTCGCGAGCCCGCGCCCCAAGGCCGGTGTGTTCGCCGTCCGAGCGGCCGGACCGCTGCTGCACAATCTCAGGGCCGTTCTTTCGGGTGGCAAGACGCGTGCCTTCCGCCCGCAGGCCCATTATCTCAAGCTGATTTCGCTCGGTGGCAGGACTGCCATCGCCTCCAAATGGGGGATGAGCCTCGCGCATCCGCTGCTGTGGCGGTGGAAGGATCACATCGACCGCACCTTCATGAAGAAGTTCCGGGATCTGCCGGAGATGGCCGGGACGGAGCAGCCGGGCAGTCTCGCCGCCGGGGTTCGCGAGGAACTGGGCGAGGCGGCGGCGCCGCTGTGCGGTGGATGCGGCTCCAAGGTCGCGCCGGATGCTCTGTCCCCGGTTCTGGCCGGGCTGAAGCGGGCGGGACGCGGTGACGTTCTGACCGGCCCGGGCGACGATGCCGCGGTGCTCGAGATCGGCGGGCGGCGGCAGGTCCTGACCACGGACCACCTGCGCGCCTTCACCGAGGATCCCGCGCTCATGGCGCGGATCGCGGCTGTGCACGCGCTCGGCGATATCTGGTCCATGGGTGCGTCGCCGCAGGCGGCACTGGTATCGGTGATCCTGCCGCGCCTGTCCGAGACCCTGCAGGCGCGCACCATGCGCGAGGTTCTGGACGCAGCGGCAGACGTCTTCGCAGCCGCGGGGGCCGAGATCGTGGGCGGCCATTCGAGCATGGGGGCCGAGATGACGATCGGTTTCTCGGTGACGGGCCTGCTGGAATCGGCCGCCATCACCCACGCGGGCGCGCTGGCGGGGGATGCGCTGATCCTCAGCCGTCCCATCGGATCCGGCACGCTGCTGGCGGGCGAGATGCGGCGCAAGGCGCAGGGGCGCGACGTGGCCGCCGTTCTCGCGGCCATGGCGGTGCCGCAGGGCGATGCGGCTGCCATCTTGAGGGAGGCCCATGCGATGACGGATGTCACGGGCTTCGGGCTTGCGGGCCATCTGATGTCCCTCTGCCGCGCCTCGGGATGCGCGGCGGAAATCGACCCCGCCGCCATACCGCTTTACGATGGCGCGCTTGCGCTGGCAGAGGCCGGTGTGCGCTCGACCATCTGGCGCGCCAACCGCGAGGCCGCCCCCGTCGCGGGGGCGCATGGCGCGCGCGGAGTCCTGCTGCACGATCCGCAGACAAGCGGCGGGCTGCTGGCGGCGGTGGACCCGAAGCGGGCAGGGGCGCTGATCGATAGCCTGCGCGCCGCGGGACATCGGGCGACGCTCATCGGGCGGATGACGGAAGGAGCGCCGGCGATTTCCTGCACCGCGCTCTGAAACCTGCGCGATCAGGCCTCGAGAATGCGCCGGGCGACAGCCGACAAGGTCGCCTCGCCCAGATCGGAAAGCTCGACCGTTTCGACGGATCGTGACTGCGACATCCGGGTATAGCGGGGGTCGTAGTGCATCGTGATCAGCTCGGCCGCGAGATCGCCGAACGCTCTGGCGGCAGCCAGCGCGCGCCAGGATCCTACCTGTTCGTGCCCATGGTAGGGCACGAGCTTGCCCAGCACCGCATCGAGCCTGCCGGCATCCTCGATCATGTCGGGATAGGCCTCGATCAGATGCGCGGCACGGGCTGTCACCGGCGCGGAGATCCGGATGCGCCGGGCCGCGATCATGGCCTGCCACAACATCTTCGGGATGATGCGATCACCGATCTTGCTGCTTTCCGCCTCGACGAAGACCGGCCGGCCGGGGTCGAGGCGGCGCAACCTGTCCGCAAGCCGGCTTTCGAACATCTTCTGGCTTGGCTGACTGTCGCCAGTCGGCCCGAAGAGCGAGCCGCGATGCTCGGCCAGCGCCTCGAGGTCCACCATCTGTCCGCCCTGTCGCGCCAGATGCTGCAGGAGGCGGGTTTTCGCGGTGCCGGTTCCGCCATCTATCACGACGACCTCCGGGGCCAGGGGTGTGTCGTAGAGAAAGCCGGCGACGCAACGGCGGTAGGACTTGTAACCGCCCTCGACGGTATCGGCACGCCAGCCGATCTGCTTCAGGATCGTCGTGAAGGATCCCGACCGCTGCCCGCCGCGCCAGCAATAGACCAGCGGACGCCAGCCGCCGTCGCGATCCCTGAGAGGGCCCTCGATATGCTCGGCTGCATTGCGCGCAACCATCGCGGCACCCATCTTGCGGGCCAGAAACCGGTCCTGCCTGACGTAGACCGTCCCGACCTGCGCCCTTTGCACATCGGAGAGCGCCGGCAGGTTGATCGCGCCCGGCACATGATCCTCGGCGTATTCCGAAGGCGAGCGCACGTCGATGATCTGGTCAAAGGGAAGGCGGTCCAGATCCGCGAGCGTGCTCAGGATCTGGACCATCGCGTCAGCCGGCCTTGCTGCGCGCCAGCGCCTGTTCGCGCATCTGCGAAAGCGTCACGCGCGGGGTCAGCGCCTCGGCCGAGATGGCGAGGTCGAGCACGGCGCCGGTGCCCGAGGACAGCGCGCGCTCGAAGGCGGCGGCGAAGTCCCCGGTTGTCTCGACGCGTTCGCCGTGAAACCCGTAGGACCGGGCAAGGGCGGCGAAGTCGGGGTTGCCGGACATGGTGGTTCCGGATACGCGCGCCGGAAAGTTGCGCTCCTGATGCGCGCGGATGGTGCCGTATATGCCGTTGTTGAGCACCAGAACGATCGGTTGCGCCCCGGCCTGCGCGGCGGTGGCAAGTTCCTGGCAGTTCATCTGGAAGTCGCCGTCCCCGGCGAAACAGACCACGCATCGCTCGGGATAGGCGACTTTCGCGGCGATGGCCGCGGGCAGACCGTAGCCCATGGCGCCCGACTGCGGCGCGAGCAGGCGTGCCTTCGGCCCGAAGCGGAAGAACTTGTTCGGCCAGACGGTGAAATTGCCCGCCCCGTTGGTCAGGATCGCGTCCTCGGGCAGGCGCGCGCGCAGGTCGGCCATGACGGCGACCATGTCGACGGGCGAGGGTTGGGAGGGCGCGTCGAAACTCGCCTCGAACTCGGCGCGGCCCTCCTCGCACCACGCCTGCCAGCCGCCCGACACCGGACGAAGCGCCGCGGCGAAAGCGTTGGGACCGGCCTGCATCCCAAGCGTCGGGCGGTAGATCTTGCCGATCTCGCCGTCCGAGGCATGTACGTGAACCAGTTTCTGCTTCGGCTCGGGAACCTCAAGCAGCGTGTATCCGTCGGTTGTCATCTCGCCGAAGCGCACGTTCACGGCGATGATCAGATCCGCTTGCGTCAGAAGCCTGCGCGCATGCGCGGGCATCCCGACACCTGCCTCGCCGCAGAAGACCGGCGAGAAATTGTCGAACCGGTCCTGATAGCGGAAGGCGGCCAATACGGGGACTTCGGAGGTTTCGGCAAAGGCCTGCAGACTTTCGCGTCCACTTTCGCTCCAGTTGCAGCCGCCGATCAGCATCAGCGGACGCTGTGCGGTCTCGAGAAGATGCGTCAGACGCGTCATCGCCTCCGGCGCCGGGGCCGGCTCGAAGATCTCGGCGGGGCCGGAGAGCGGCTTTGTATCCGTCCTGGCGCTCAGCATGTCTTCGGGCAGGGCGACGACGACCGGCCCCGGGCGTCCGGCAAGGGCCGTCTTCCAGGCCCGCCCGACGATCTCGGGCAGGCGGGTCACATCGTCGATCTCGACCGCCCATTTCGCCATGCTGCCGAAGACGGCGCGATAATCGATTTCCTGGAAAGCCTCGCGGCCTTTCATGTCGGTGCCGACCTGACCCACGAAGACGATCATCGGCGCGGAATCCTGCATCGCGGTATGAATGCCGATCGAGGCGTTGGTCGCTCCGGGACCTCTTGTCACGAAACAGATCCCCGGCGCGCCGGTCAGCTTGCCCCAGGCGGCGGCCATGAAGGCGGCGCCGCCCTCGTTGCGGCACATGACGAAATCGAGCTTGCCCCGGCAGTCATGCAGCGCGTCCAGCACCGCGAGATAGCTTTCGCCCGGGACCCCGAACCCCTTTTCGGCGCCGAGTGCCATCAGGCAGTCGACAAGAAGCTGTCCACCATTGCGCATTGCTGTCAGATCCCTCTTGCTCCGGATTTCTTGTGACGCGGCGGAGATGGGGTTGCAAGGGGGGGACCTCCCCTGCAACTGCGGACACATATCATGGCGGTTGTGTGGTTTGCATTTGTCAGACGCCATCGCGCGGATAAATAGGCTATAGTGGCGGTGGATCGGAGACCTTGGGCTCGCGATTCGTTTTGGAGTTCGTCGGTGGACCAGCGTATCGTGAACCGGACGTCGGCGTGGCTTTTCGAGCTTCGCCACCTGCTGAGCCACAACCGCCGTCTGTCACTGCGGATCGGGCATCTGATGGTGCTCTTCGGCGGTCTCCTGATCCTGCCCGCGGTGGCATTTCTCGCCTATGTGCTGTCCGATCTCCAGGAGCAGAGCGTCCGCGCCGCCGAGAGCTACGGGCGCGCGCGCGTGGACGAGATCGTGGACCGGCTCGACGCCGAAATCGCGGTCCAGTCGACCATGCTCGCGGTCTTCGCGCGCAGCGGCTGGCTGCAGGAGGGCGCGCTCGAGTCGCTGCACAGGCGGGCCCGCTCCATCCTGAGCGGGCAGAATCTCAACCTGCTGGTTCTCGACGAGACGGGGATGCAGCTGGTCAACACGCGTGTGGATTACGGGACACCTCTTGGCCTGTCCTCGGACGAGGACGCGAGGGCGCTGGCACGGGGCGAGATCAGACCCGAGGTGTCGGGCTTCTTCCACGGCAAGATCGCGAACGCCCTGGTCTTCAACGTCACCCGCGTCGTGAACATGCCGGACGGTAGCCGGCGGGTCCTGATACTGGCCAGAAACGTCGATACGTTCAAACCGGCCCTCGCAGGTGCGGCAGCGGCGGGCTGGACAGTGGAACTGCGCGACCAGAGCGGTCTCGTCGCGCTTCTCGACGGGCCTCTCGCGGACAGACCCGAAAACGACATCCCCTGTATCGCGGAAACGGCGGCAAAGGACGGCGAGGTGGTCCTGCTGCAGCAGCTTCGCTCCGCCGACTGGACCGTCTGCGCCTGGGCCGATACCCGGAGCCTCGTGGGAGGAGACCATGTGGCGTGGAACTTTCTTGCGGTCGTGCTTGCCTGGTCCTCGGTCGCGCTGATCGCGGCGGTCTTCGTGGGCCGATTCCTGTCCGGGACCATCCGTCAGACCGCGCAGATGGCCGCGGGGCTGGGTGCCGGCCTGCCTGTGGTCGCCAGCCCCTGCGCCATCCGAGAGGTCGACGGGATCAGGACGGCGCTCAAGCGGGCGGCGGACGCCCAGAGCGAGCGCGAGCGGGAACGAACCATCATCCTGGACGAGACGGCGCATCGCGCACGCAACCAGATGACCCTCGCGATATCCCTTGTGAACCTGACGGCGAACAGCTCGGACGACGTCGCCGAGATGAAGGACAAGCTGAACCAGCGGCTGACGTCGCTTGGCCGGGCAATCGACGTGGCAGAGTCCGCGCGGCGGGGTCATCTTACCCTGAAGGACGTGATCGAAAGCCAGCTGCTGCCCTTCGTCGGCGACGACGCGCTGCGCCTGGGACTGAGCGGGGAAAAGCTGGACGTGGACCGGGCCGCAGGGCAGTCGCTGGCGCTCATCTTCCATGAGCTCTCGACGAATGCGATGAAGCATGGGGCGTGGTCGGTGGAAGGGGGCAGGGTGGATGTCGATTGGCGCACCATGGCTGGCAATCTCGTTCTTGACTGGGTCGAGTCGGGGCGGTCCGCCGTCGCATCCGAGCGCAAGGGTTTCGGATCGAGGCTGCTCACGGCGCTGATCGAGACCGCTTTCGGCGGCAGCATCGAGCGGACCTATGCCGCCTCGGGCTATTCCTGCCGGATCGTCGTTCCGATGGACGCGGTGTCTGCCCGAAATTCCTGACCTGCCAACGGATGGTTCCTTCACGCCCGGTAGGGGTCCGCCCCAAAGCAGGGACCGCTCTGGAAAGAGTAGTAGGCCCGCCGTCTTGCCGCGGTGGATTGTGTGGTCGCGGGCCTGCTGACTGGTTTGTCGGGTACAGCCGATATCCGGTGGATGGCGCGCCTAGCTCCTTACCGCCTTGCCGTCTGCGTCAAAGAAGTGCATCCGCTCTTGTTCGGCCAGCAACCCGATGCGGTCTCCGGGGCGAAGCGTCGTGTTGCCGTCTGTCCGGACAGTGAGCTTGCCGAGCTCTCCGCAGTCGACGATCAGGAAGGTGTCGGCGCCGAGATATTCGAGAACGTCCACGACACCGTCGACGAACCCGTGTCCCGGTTCGCCGATGCGGATGTCCTCGGGACGAATTCCAAGCTTTAGCGCCGGACGCGTTCCTTCGTACGCACCGCCGCGTCCCCCCGTGACCGAGAACGCTCCATTGTCGGTGGTGCAATCGAAGACGTTCATCTTCGGAGAGCCGATGAACTGGGCCACGAAGAGGTTCGCGGGCCTCTCGTAGAGTTCGCGCGGCGGACCGACCTGGGCGATATGGCCGTATTCGAGCACCACGATCCGGTCAGCAAGAGTCATCGCCTCGACCTGGTCATGGGTGACATAGATCATCGTCCGACTGAGATTCTGGTGCAGCTTCGCGATCTCGTAGCGCATCTCGACCCGCAGGGCGGCATCGAGATTCGAGAGCGGCTCGTCGAAGAGGAACGCGGTCGGATCGCGCACGATCGAGCGACCGATGGCGACCCGCTGGCGTTGACCCCCGGACAGCGCCTTGGGCCGGCGGTCGAGGAACGGCTCGAGCTTGAGCACCTTCGCCGCCGCGTCGACCTTCGCGTCTATCTCGGATCTGGGCGCGCCTGCGGTCTTCAGGGAGAAGCCCATGTTGTCGCGCACCGACATGTGCGGGTAGAGCGCATAGGACTGGAACACCATCGTGAGGCCGCGCCGCGACGGCGGTTCGGCCGACTTGTCCTCTCCATCGATCAGCAGGGCGCCCCGGCTGATCTCCTCGAGCCCGCCGATCATCCGCAGCAGCGTGGATTTGCCACAGCCCGACGGGCCGACGAAGACGATGAATTCCCCCTCGCGGATCTCGAGATCTATGCCCTTGATGACCTGGAGATCACCGAACCACTTCTCGACTGCCTTCAGCGTGATCGCACCCATCACAGGCTCCTCGCGTTCGGCGATGCCCAGGCAAGCCAGACGGCGGCCGTCCAGGTAAAGGTTCCACCGCCCGCCGGCTCGCCGGTCAGCGGATTGAAATACTCGGCGAACCCCTGTCGCTCGATCAGCTCCGCCGTCAGCTTGCGCAGACGCTCGGCCTGGGCGGTATGGTCCATGTCGCGCAGACCGATGGCGATCAGGGTGTTCAGAACCGCCCAGGTGGGACCGCGCCAATAGCGCCGCGCATCGAAGTCCGCCGCGCCGACCGCGTGGCTGGGCACCGGATAGCGGCAGCTTTCGAAACAGGCCTCGAGCGCCTGCGTCATGTCGGCGTCCTCGATCCCCGCATACCAGTTGAGAAACGACGCCGACGAGGTCGTGCCGGTATGCGCATCCGTCCGCAGGTTGATGGCGTCGAAGATGCCCGTCGCGGGGTTCTTCAGCCGCGCCGCGCCGGCAACCAGCCGTTCGGTCCATCCGTCTATCTCGCCCTGATCCTCGCCCAGTGCGCCGGCCATGTGGGCAAGATCGCGGCAGGCGCGCAGCAGGATGAATGTCATGGTGGGATCGGCCACCCGGAAGGGGGCGTCCCTGGCCATCTCGGCATCGTCCCAGCCCAGCCTGCGGCCGCGCTGGACCAGCCAGATGTAGCGGTCGTAGTCCTGCTTGGTCGGCCGCATCGCCGGGTCCACATGGGACGTGTCGCGCCGCGTGTATTCTCCCACGCCTTCCGGATCGATCATGGCCATGGCGCTGTCCCAGTCGGGGCAGTTGTCGCGCCCCGACTCCCAGGGATGCGTGATGAAGATGGCCCCGTCATCGCAGCGCCAGTCCATGAACCAGCGGTGCCATGCAGTGAGCTTCGGGAGCAGCGCTCTCAGACGGTCTTCGCCGGCGTCGCGGTCCTTCTCCCAGATCGCGCGGATGAAGGTCGCGGCGACGGGCGGCTGGGTGATGCCGGAGGAGGGAACCGGCCCCTTGCCCTCGGTGCCCCAGACCTCGGGACCCGGGAAATAGCCCGGATCGGATCTGCGGAAGAGGATGTGGGGCACCATCCCCGACGGCCACTGGCCCGAGAACAGCGTCTCGACTTCCTGCCAGGCGCGGTCGATGTCGAAGGTCGAGAACCCCCAGGCGGCGAAGGCGGAATCCCAGTTCCACTGGTAGGGGTAGAGCCCGGCGGTCGGCAGCGTGTAGCCTCCGCGATCGTTCTCCCTGAGGATCTCGCGCGCGCGTCCGTCCACCGTATCGGCGTCGATTGTCATAGCTGTCATCCTTTGACACTCCCGGCGGTCAGGCCCTTGGTCATGAAACGTTCGAGCCCGAGAAACAGGACCATGACCGGAACGGTCGCGATCACGGCCCCGGCCATCAGGTGCTGGCGCGGTATCTCGGACGAGTTGAGTGAGGCGATCCCCCGCGTCAGCGTGAACTTCGAGGGGTCATCGAGCAGCATGAAGGCCAGGAGGAATTCGTTCCAGGCGATCATGAAGACATATAGCGAAACGCTGGCAAGCGCGGGCAGGGACAGCGGCAGGGTGATCTTCCAGATCACGGCCAGCCGGGACAGCCCGTCCATCAGACCCGCTTCCTCGATCTCGGCGGGCAGGCCGCGGAAATAGCCCTGCAGCATGTAGAGCGCGACGGGAATCGTGGTGACGGGATAGATCATCACGATGCCGAAGATGGTGTTGCGCAGTCCCGTCATCGAGAAGGCGATATAGATCGGCAGCGCGAGGACGATCATCGGCACCATGTAGATCAGCAGGATCGACCGCGAGAACATCGCCCGTCCGCGAAACCTGAGCCGCGCGACGGCATAGGCGCCGGGCACGCTGAAGGCCAGCGTCAGCAGGACGGTCAGGACCGAGATGTAGAAGGATGTCCAGAGATAGCTGCCGAAACCGAAGTTGGTGAAGAGCTCGGAATAGCTTCGGAAGAGGTCCCAGCCCTGGCTGAGGTCGATCGAGAAATCGAGCGGGTTCTGGATCAGCTCGGACTGGTTCTTGAGGCTCGTCATCACCATCACGTAGAAGGGGATTGCGACGATGGCGCTGAAGAAGACATAGCCGAAGCCGGTCAGGAAGCGGATGACCGCATCCTCGAACTCGTGCCGGGTGGAGTGGCCGAAGGGCAGGGGCCTCAGCATGATCCAGAGCGGCCACACGGTCGCGGCGGCAAGGCCCACTGCGGCAAGGGCACGATGCACCGCCGTCGCGTCCGCGCCCACCCGCAGCGGCCCGACCGGCAGCGACGAGATCAGCGCGAGCGCCAGTGCCACGACCACGGCCATCGCCCGTCCGGGTTGCCAGACCAGCGCGGCGCCGGCAACGGCGCCCCACAGAAGTGCGCGCCAGATCGAGACGGCGAAGGGCATGCCGCTGGCGAAAGATGCCGTCACCGCCACGGTTACGGCTGCGGTCAGAAGCCAGAGCGCGCCGAGAAGCGGTCCGCAGACGAGGCCATGGTGAAACGGCGCGAAGAAGCCCGCGCTGCGTCCCTCGACGCGTGCGCCGCGCCGCGCCGCGATGGGCCGGGTCATAGGCCTTCCTCCTGGCTGACATATCTGAAGAAGAGGAACGAGAAGAGGACCAGACAGCAGAAGATGACCACCGCGACCGCCGCGCCCGCGCCGATGTCGGAGACGGCGAAGGCCTGTTCATAGACATTCACCGTCAGCGTCCGGGTTCCGGCGTTGCCGCCCGTCAGCAGGAAGATGTCGTCGAACTTGTTGAAGGTCCAGATGAAGCGCAGCAGGAACAGCACGCTGAGGATGCCCAGCAGCTGCGGCAGGCTGAGATACCAGAACTTCTGGAACGGAGAGGCGCCATCCATGTCGGCGGCCTCGTACATGTCGGTGTCGATCGACTGCATCCGGGCGAGGATGAAGAGGAAGGAAAGCGGGAAATAGCGCCAGACCTCGAACACCGTCACCATGATCAGCGCAAGCGGGCGGCTGCCGAAGAAGTTTATCGCCTCGTCGGTCACGCCCATCTGGATCAGCAGCGCATTGGCTGAGCCCGAGAAGGGATCGAAGAGGATGACCCAGGCAAAGGCCACGGCGATCACCGGGGCGACATACGGAAAGAGGTAGAGGCCCCGCAGGATGCCCTGGCCCCTGAATTCCTTGTTGAGCAGCATCGCGGCAAAGAGACCCGTCACCAGCGCACCGACCGTGCCGAAGACGGTGTAGAAGACCGTCACGCCCAGCACCGACCAGAATTCGTCGCCGCTGAAGATCCGGGTGAAGTTGTTCCAGGTGAAATCGAGGTTCGTCAGGATGTTGTCGCCAGACCCCGTGATGGCCGGAAGGGAGGCCTCGATGGCCTCTTCCACCGTGTCCGCGTCTCCGGAGAGCGTCACGAAGATCTCGATCTCGTCGCGTCCGCCTCCCTCAAGGGTGCCGATGTCGCAGTCAAGCCGCCCACCCTCCACGGTGCAGCGTTCGTCGGCCCGCAGCACCGTGACGGAGTCGGGCAGGGTATCACCGAGCGTGACGGCCGACAGGGCCTCGTCCTGGCTCGAATTGCGGATCCGGTATTGAACGCGCATCTCTTCTCCCGACCCACGCAGGGCTTCGCGCACGACGGGCGCGGGCGGGCGGAGGTCGGCCAGCCCGATGGGCTTGAAGCTGATCCAGAAGATCGCGAGCAGGGGCAGCAAGACCACCGCCGATACGACGGCAACGGTCGGGAACAGCAGACCCCAGGCCAGCCGCGCCTCGCGCCGCTGAAGCGGGCCCGTCCCCGAGGGGGGCTCGGATGTGGTCATGTTATCTCTCCGCCGAATGAGGCGGGCGGACGCACGGACTGCGGCCGCCCCGTGGGTCCGATCACTCGATGCCGGCGAGTTCGCTGTTCATCTTCGCGACCGCTGCGGGCGCGTCGATCCTGCCATCGAGATATTCCCGCACCACCCGGTTGATGACCTGGCTGTTGATCATCTTCGAGGCGAGCGCGAGTTGTCCCTCGCTCACGCCCCAGCGCTGCGCGGAATCGAGCCCGCCGACGATCTCCTCGATCATCGAAGCCTCGTAGAGATCCGACAGCGGCGCCTTGCGATCCACGCCCACGTCAAGCTTCGACCAGGCATCGACGAAGGAGGTGGGCTCTTCCGCCGTGCCGCGCCGGACCGGAAACTTGCCTTCCGGCGCGATCGAGAGCGTCTGGGCATAGCCCTCGTTCATCGAGAAGGCGATGAACTGCTGCGCCTCGTCGATATCGGCATCTGCCGTGATGCCGAAATAGCGAAGATCGCCCCAGGCCGCGCCCTCGGGGTTCGAGGGGCCCGCGAAATTGGTCACGATCCCGGTCTTCGAGGCCAGCTCGGCGCTGGTGGGGTCGTCGGTGATGGTCGGGGGCGCGCTGTCGCGCAGGCCGGCGAGCTCATCGAGGATGAAGGGCGACCAGATGATCATCGCGGCATTGCCCGAGAAATAGAGCGAGCGCGACTGGTCCCAGTACAGCTCGCCCGGGGGCGAGGCCTCGGCGATGGCCTTGTAGAACTCGAGAACCTCGACGGCCTTCTTCTCGTCGAAGCCCGCGAACCCGTCCGGACCGACAGGCGTCGCGCCGTTCGCCAGGAAGACATGCTCGAGAACCTGGCTCATGAAGTTCTCGTCGACCTTGGTGGCGGCGACGAAGCCGAACATCTCGGGAGGATTGTGCAGCTTCTCGAGCGCGGCGCGGACCGAGGCGAAGGTGGTCGGCGGCTCGAGCCCGGCCTCGTCGAACAGGTCCTTGCGGTAGACGATCATCTGCGTCCAGCCGTCGACAGGCACCGACGCCCAGCCATCCCCCGTGCTGGCCATCGCCAGCGCCCCCGGCGCGAAGGTCTCCGGCCCGAGATCCTCGACAACCTCCGTTGCCGCCTCGGCATCGAGAATGCCCGCATCGACCCAGGGAAGCGCGTATTGCAGGGTGTGGTAGATCACGTCCGGCAGATCCCCCGCCGCAAAGGCCGCCGTGGCGCGGGTGCCGAGATCGGTCTCCGTCACAGGTATGACCTCGACGCCGATCCCGGTTTCCTTCTCGAAGGCAGCCGCCATCTCTTCCTGCTTGGCAAGCCGCTCGGGCTGTTCTTCCGTTGTCCAGAAACGGATGTCGGCCGAGGCCGTGCCCGCACTGAGAACAAGCCCGAGTGCTGCCGTTGACAGAAGCCGTGCCATGCTGTCGCCGTGATCAGAAGTCATTCTGTTCCTCCCTGTTTTCATGAAGATATCTGGGTTTCGTGTCTTGCCACGCGGGCCGCGATCTGAGCGCTTGTCAGGCTTGGGGGACCATCCGATCCGCCGACCTGCAGGCATGCCGGTGCCGTTTCGCGCAGGGTTTCCGGCGCCTCGCCACGGATCCGGCGCAGCAGCAGACCGGCGAGCCTCGCTCCCGCCATCCGACGGTCCACGCCGAAGCTTGTCAGGGCGGGACGCATCCAGCGCGACTCGGGGATGCCGTCATAGCCGATGATCGAAAGATCCCGCCCGATGGTCAGGCCCGCCTCCTCGGTGGCGTCGTAGGCCCCCAGCGCCGCGCCGTCGACGGCAAAGACGATGGCGGTCGGCGGTTCGGGATGGCTGAGCAGGCGCGCGGTGCACAAGGCGCCGGCCTCGCGCGACATGGCGTCCTTGAGGATCAGGCTTTCGTCCAGCGCGAGCCCGGCCTGCGCCATGCCGGCGCGAAATCCCTGATCGCGCAGGACCGTGAAGAAGTAGGAGGCCGAACCGTTGATGAATCCGATCCGGCGGTGTCCCTGCCGCGCGAGACGCAGAACCGCGTCGCGCATCGCGTCCTCGCCAAGGATGTCGAACCAGGCGCATCCGTCGCTGTCCTGAACGCGTCCGAAAAGGACGAAGGGCACGTCGAGCTTGCGAAGAAGGAGGGCGCGCCGGTCGACGGTCCGGGTTCGCGGCAGGATGAAACCGTCCGCCTTGCGCTCTTCCACGAGGCGGTTGAGGACCGCCTCCATCTCTTCCGTGGGCGAGGCGGCGGCAACCGTGGTGGTCCAGTTCTCGGCGCTGGCCGCAAGGGTGACGCCTTCGAGGAAATCCGACAGGAACGGCTGCTGCGAGCCGTCCTCGTCTGCCTGAAGCACAAGCCCGAGCGCCCGGGTGCGCCCCGTGCGGATCGCCTGGGCCTGCGCCATGGGACGATAACCCATCGCCTCGGCCTTGCGGCGCACCCTCAGGCGTGTGGCTTCCGAGATGTCCGGATAATCGTTGAGCGCACGCGAGACCGTGCCCTTGGTAAGCCCAAGCGATTCAGCCAGGTCGGATATCCTGACCCTGCTGCGCGTCAGCACCGTGGCGGATTGTTCCGCAGATCCGGGCATTGGTTTCTCCTTCCGACTCGCAGGATCATTTACGAAACCGGTTTCGGCAAGGCCATTTGCACAAATCTGTTGCCCGAGGTCCAGTTGTTGGGCGTTTTGGAAAGAATGCCGTGTGATAGACGGCCCCCAGGGCGCCCGCTGCGGCGCAAGCCGGAACGGGCCGCGCCCATCAGCTACTGCGAGGCATTATCATTTGCAAATTCAATGGCTTGAAAGATCGATGACGCTTCGCTACCTGCACAGCCACGCCCCAGGGGATGGATGATGTCTGCAGCTTTCAAACTGGCGATCGGAAGCCTTCTTGTCGGCCTCGTCGTCCTTGCCCTGAAGGGGCTTGCCTGGCGGATGACCGGGTCCGTCGCGCTGCTGTCGGACGCTCTTGAAAGCACGGTGAACCTTGCCACCGCATTCGCCGCGCTCGTGGCGATCCGCGTGGCGGCGCAGCCTGCCGACGCGAGCCATCCTTACGGCCATCACAAGGCAGAGTATTTCAGCGCGGTTCTGGAAGGTGTGATGATCATCGTCGCGGCGATCTTCATCCTGCACGAGGCCTATCAGGCTTTCTTTGCGACCCGTGCCCTGGATGCGCCGGTGGGCGGGCTCATCGTCAATGGCGCTGCGACGGTGATGAACGGGGCCTGGGCTGTGGTCTTGGTGCGGCGGGGACGCCAGCTGAAATCGCCGGCACTGGTTGCCGACGGAAAACATCTATGGACCGATGTCTTCACGTCCTGCGGCGTCGCCCTTGGCATACTGCTGGCCGTCGCGACGGGCTGGTGGATCCTCGATCCACTGATGGCGGCGCTTGTGGCCGTCAACATCCTCTGGTCGGGTTCCCGTGTCGTGCGGGACTCGCTCAGCAGCCTGATGGACGAGGCGGTACCCGAAGTCACGCTCAGCCGCATAAGAGAGGTGATCTCGACCGATGCCGATGGCGCGGTCGAGGCACATGACCTCAGGACCCGCCATGCGGGGAAGGCGACCTTCGTGGACTTTCACCTGGTGGTTCCGGGTGACATGACCGTCTTCGACGCGCACGAGATCTGCGACAGGATCGAGGCCGGCATCGCGAAGGCGGTCCCGGACGCGCGCGTGACGATCCACGTCGAGCCCGAGCACAAGTCGAAGCACAGCGGCATCATCGTCCTCGACTAGCGCGAATTCCGAGGGTTCAAGACCTTAGCCGCGGCGTGGGCGCATGGCGCGACGCCGGCTACACCGTCACGTGAGGACAGGGCGGCTTCACCTTCCATTCCCGGAACCGAGCGCTAGCTCGGTGGTTTGCTCGAAAACAGGCGTGTCCAAGCGTCCGCGCGCAATCAAAGGAGCCTCCATGACATCTCATGCAAATCATAGCGGCAGCATGCCGGGCGCCAGCCCGCATTGGGCCGTGAAGCTGCTCGGCTGGCTGTGCATACTGCTCGGCCTCGTGATCCTTGCCGGAGGTGCATGGCTCATCGTCCTCGGTGGAAGCTGGTATTACGGTCTTGCCGGTCTCGGACTGGCCGGGACCGGCATCCTGCTGAACCACGGCAAGATGGAAGCTGTCTGGCTCTTCCTCGCCGTTTGGGTCGGAACGGCCGCCTGGGCCTGGTGGGAAGTCGGCGACGACTGGTGGGCCCAGGTGCCGCGGCTCGTCGCGCCGACGATCATCCTGATCCTCGTTCTTGTCTGCATACCGGCACTGTCGCGCCGTCCGCAGACAGACACATTCTGAGGAGGACATCCATGAAACGACTGCACATCACCCTCGCCATTCTGCTTGCCACCGCACAGCCGATCATGGCTCAGGACGCTCCCCTCTCGCCAGAGTCTCCGGCCGGCACGACAAGCTCCGCGCCGGGGGCCGAGACGGACATGGCGTCGGCCGCGACATCACCGGACCAAAGCGGCGCGAGGCAGCCGGGCGCGCTTATGCCGGTCGGGGCGGACTGGCCCTATTACGGAGGAGACGCGCAGGCGACGCGATATTCGCCGCTGGCGCAGATCACCCCGGAGAACGTCAGCCAGCTTGAGGAGGTCTTCACCTTCCACACCGGCGATCTGCCCACCGGAGATGCCGAAGGCAAGTATTCGCCCGAGGTCACGCCGCTGAAACTTGGCGACGACCTGCTGATGTGTTCGGCGATGAACATCCTGATTTCGGTCGATGCGGCGACGGGAGAGGAGAACTGGCGCTTCGATCCGGGTGTTTCCAATGACGCGATCCCCTACGGAGCCACCTGCCGCGGCGTTTCCGTCTACCGCAACCCCGATGCCGCCGAGGGCGACGCCTGCGCCGTCCGGGTGATCGAAGGAACGCTCGACGCGCGGCTGATCGCGGTAGACGCCGCCACGGGCAAGCCCTGCGTCGATTTCGGCGAGAACGGGATGGTGGATCTCTGGCAAGGCATCGGCGAGCGCGTACCCGGCTGGTACTCCGTCACAGCGCCGCCCGCCATCGTGCGCGGCGTCGTCGTCACCGGGGCGCAGGTCAAGGACGGTCAGGCCGAGGATGCGCCGTCCGGCGTGATCCGGGGATATGACGCGATCACGGGCCAGCTGGCCTGGGCCTGGGATCTGGGGGCGCCCGATCAGAACCGCAACGGGCCGGCCGAGGGCGAGGTCTATACCCGTGGAACGCCCAACATGTGGACCATGGCCGTCGCCGACGAGGAACTTGGCTACGTGTATCTGCCGATGGGCAACTCGTCGGTGGATTACTACGGCTCGAACCGCTCGGAAGCGGAGGCCGAATATGCAACCTCGCTTGTCGCGCTCGATGCAACCACCGGCGAAGAGGTCTGGCACTTCCAGACAGTCAGGCATGACGTCTGGGATTACGATCTGGGCAGCCAGGCGACCCTGCTGGACTGGAAGGGGACGCCCGCGATCCTGCTGCCGTCGAAGCAGGGCGACCTCTACATCCTGGACCGGGCCACCGGCGCGCCGCTGACGCCGGTCGGCGAACTCGACGGCCTTCCGACAGGCGAGATCGAGCCGGACTTCATCTCCGAAAGTCAGCCTGTCAGCACATGGCACACGCTGCGCAAGGAACCGCTCGAGGAAAAGGACATGTGGGGCTTCACCCCCATCGACCAGCTCTGGTGCCGGATCCAGTTCCGGCGCGCGAATTACGACGGGTTCTACACGCCGCCATCCTCTGACAAGCCATGGATCCAGTATCCGGGCTACAACGGCGGGTCCGACTGGGGGTCCGTTGCCGTCGACACCCGGCGCGGCATCATTGTCGCGAACTACAACGATGTTCCCAACTACAACCGGCTCGTTCCGCGTGATCAGGTTACGTCCAAGCCCATCAACGAGCAGAAGGCGGGCGGCAAGGGCGGACCAAAGGCGGAAGGCGCCGCGGATCCGCAGGCAGGCGCTCCCTACGGAATTTCCGTGAACGCAGGATGGCAGAACGACGTGACGGGCGTGCCCTGCACGAGGCCGCCCTATGGCGGGATCCGTGCGATCGACCTCGCGACCGGCGAAACGCTCTGGGACCGGCCGCTCGGCACGGCGCGGCGCAACGGGCCGTTCGGCATCCCCTCGATGCTGCCTTTCGACATCGGCACGCCGAACAACGGCGGATCGGTGGTCACGGCGGGCGGGCTCGTCTTCATCGCGGCGGCGACGGATAACCTGTTTCGCGCCATCGACATCGAAACGGGCGAGACGCTTTGGTCGACGGTGCTGCCCGCGGGCGGGCAGGCCAATCCGATCACCTACGAGATCGACGGGCGTCAATACGTCATGGTCACGGCCATGGGCCATCACTTCATGAAGACGCCGGTCGGCGATGAGGTCATCGCCTGGGCCCTGCCCAAGGGCGACTGACGCCTGCAAGCGCGGGGAAACGCCTTCGTAAAAGCGCGCGGGTGCAGCGAAGCGGCTGCATCCGCGAACCTTCCTGGGCGCGCGATCCGGAACGTCCGATCCTAGCGCAGGGTATCCTGAGCCAGCCCGACCAGTTCGAGCAGCGAGCGCACCTCGAGTTTCTCGAGGATCCGGGCCCGGTGGTGGTCCACGGTCCGCGGGCTGATGCCGAGAATTCGACCAATGTCCTTGCTCGTGGCCTCGCTTGGCTGCTCGAGTATCAGATCGACGATTTCGCGTTCCCGTATGGTCAGGCGGCCGAAGCGGTCCGCAGCGGTGCGTTCGCTCGCTGCCAGACGCGCCCGTTCGAGCGCCATGTCGCAGGCCGCGGTGATCCGCTCGGCCAGAACCCGAAGCCGGAAGGGTTTTTCCAGGAAATCGACCGCGCCGGCCTTCATCGCCTGAACCGACTCCGGCACGCCGCCATGTCCGGTGATGAAGATGATCGGCAGTCGGTTGCCGGCCTCGTTGAGATGCCTCTGCAATTCCAGACCCGACATGCCCGGCATGCCGTAGTCAAGAACGAGACAGCCGATCCGGCTGGGGTCGTAGCGATCGAGAAAGGCGCGCGCGGAATCGAACGTCTCGACCGTGAATCCGCGCATGCGCAGCGCGCGGCCAAGCGACTTGCGGATGTCGCTGTCGTCGTCGACGACGAAAACCACCGGTTTATCGACTGTCATGCGACCTCGCTTCCGCGCCTGTCGGTCAGGCGCGTATCGGCGGGAAGGGTGAACCTGAAACAGGCGCCGGGGCCGCGTCCGCCATCGAACCAGAGCGATCCGTCGTTCGCCTCGACGATCGAGCGGCAGATGGATAGGCCAAGGCCCATCCCCTCCGGCTTGGTCGTCTCGAACTCGGTGAACAGGTTCAGCCCGGGCGCGATACCCGGACCCGTGTCGGCAACGCTGACAAGGACCATGTCGCCGGTGTGGACGGCGCTCAGCGTCACGCGCCGCTCGGTGAACTCGGTCTGCGCCAGGGCCTCGATGGCGTTGCGCAGCAGATTGACGATGACCTGCGCCACCTGGGTCCGGTTCGCCTCTACCAGCAATCCGTCCGCCACGACGACACCCACCTTCACGGCCGCCTCTTTCGCCTCGGCAAGCACCAGCCGTTCCGCCTGCTCGGCCAGTTCCGCCAGGTCGAAGGACGTGCGCGATGCATTGTCCTCGGTGACGAAGCTGCGCAGGGCCCGGATGATGTCCCCGGCCCGAAGCGCCTGCTGTTCGATCTCGGTGAGGATGATCCGGAGATCGTCGTCCTGCAGATCGCCGCGCGTGGCCGCGACCAGCGCGGCGTCGGCGTTCTGCGCGATGGCGGCGAGCGGCTGGTTCAGCTCGTGGGCGAGGCCGGTCGCCATGCGTCCCATGGCGTGGCCCTTCGACAGATCGGACAGGTCCCGGTTCAGCTTCTCGATCTGTTTTTCCTTTTCCTTGGCTTCGGTGATGTCGTCGACAGTCGCCACCGCATAAAGCGACCTGCCATCCTCGTCGCGCACGACAAAGGCGTTGAACTTGACCCAGATGTTTCGTCCGTCCTTTGTCTCCCACTGCAGTTCCTCGTCGAGCTGAACATCCTGACGCCGCTCGTCCTTCAACGCGGCGAACGGGTCCGGCGATACCTGACTGGCAAGATCGGCGATCCGCATCTGCAGCAGATCATCGCGCGCATACCCGGTCAGTTCGCAGAATTTCGGATTGGCCCGGATGAACCGGCCATCCGCCGGCTCGATCTGCGCAATCGCGCGTGACGCACGTTCGAAGGTCTGCCCATACTCGGACTCTGTCTGCTTGCGCGCTGCGATCTGCTGCATGAGCGCGGCATTCGCCCGTTCGAGTTCCTTGTAGGTCTTGGGCAGCGGTGCCGAAGGGTCGAGTTCGCCCTGCGAGACCAGCGCGGATCTGACGGCGAAGGCTCTGACCGGACGGTAGATGAAATTCGCCATCAGCAGCCCGATGAACGCGGTCACCGCCGTGACGGCGACGGCAATCCAGAGATTTCTGTAGCGGTTGCCCCTGATGATCGCGGTGAAATCGTCTTCGGGCGCATAGACCGCAATCGTCCAGGGCAGGTCGTTGCTGATCACCGGTTTGACCACCGACACATAACTGCTGCCATCATATGTGAACTGCGAGGACAGCTCGCGCGGCGTATCGAGTGCACCGCGATCGAAGAGACCGCTGAAGGCCGAGCGGGCGATGGGATCGGCAAGTTCCCATATCTTCACGAAGCGCAGCGCTCCGTTCGCGTCCGGCGTGCTGATGAAGCTGTGGTCCGGATGCGCGATGACGTCTCCGTTGCGATGGATGATCAGGGCCTTGCCGGTCGACCCGATGCTGAGCCGCGACAGGAAGCGCGAGATATCTATGATCTCGATATCGACGCCCATCACTCCGGCGATATCGCCGCCCGCGTCGAACACCGGAGCGGCAAGCGTGATGCCGGGGCGTTGGGAGGAAAAGAAGATGTAGGGGTCCGTCCAGATCGTCGAGCGCTCGGCCAGAGCCTTCGTGTACCAGGGGCGGGTGCGCGGATCGTAGGTGTCTTCGGGATCGCGGCGTTCCGAGACGATCCGGAACGCCTCGTCGCGCCAGACCAGGCGCGTATTCCGTCCTTCCGCGCCATTGGTGATGTATTTCGTCCGGTAGGGGCCGGGGCTGTCGCTGCGCATGACGTAGACGAATCTGCCCGCGCGATCTCCGTAGAAGATACCGGAAAACTGCGGCGAAAGCTGGAGCTGCTGGAAGAAGAGCTGCTCGAGCAGACCCTGATCCTCGCTCGCGACGACCTTGTTCTGAGCCAGCTTTGCCGCAAGCACCGCCGCGCCGTGGGCGGGCTGCAGAAAGCCCTTCGAATGTTCCATGGTGTTGTTGCCGACATCGCTCAGCAGATTGCGGGCATGGTGGATGAGGGTAAGCTCGGAGCTGATGTAGGACGTGAAGACCACGATCAGCACCGCGACGAGTTGCAGTCCTGCAAGTCCGATCGCGAGTATGGCGCCGAGCGATGTCTTCACGTCAGATTTCTATTGCCTTCCGGCGTCGGACACGCGCCGCACCGCTGATGCTTCGGCGCTGCATCGGCAGACCCCGCCCCATTGAACCCGCCAATGATAATCCGCGATCTCTCGCGCATGGAATAGGCAAAACTACCTGCGTAATGACACGCATTCACCGAGCGTGACGCAACGTCTATCCTGATTTCGTTTTCTTGTTCTGACGCTCCGGGTGCCTCAATAGACCCCGGTGGTATTTCGTCTGAAATTCATAATTGTTCCGTGAGTGAAGCAGGCGCCCGGCACCCCACCGGGCGCCAATTTCCTTTGCTGGCCCTTGCATGACGCGCAGGTTTGCGAAGCCCGTCCTGTATCCGCGCGTTCCGGATTGATCTGGCGCAACGCGCCGCGATGGCAGATCATGCCAGGCTGGAACGGTCGGGAGGGAGGGTGCGATGCTTCATGGTCTGGCAGGGCTCCACGCGGAGCGGTCGCGATGATCGCCGCCGTCCTGGTGGGATCGGTGATGATCTTCCTGCAGATGGGCCTCGCGGCGCTGCTCTTCGGCTTTGCCACGCGTCTGATGGGGCGCATCGACCGAACGCGCCTGCGCAGGCATCCCCAGCGTCCGGTCATCGAAGTCGGGATCGCGCTTGGCTGGATCATCGCGGTCCTGACGGTTTCGATCTGGTCCTGGGCCGGGGTCTACCTTCTTCTGGGATTGTTCGATGGTGTCGAGCCCGCGCTCTATTTCGCCATCGTCTCGTTCACGACGGTTGGCTACGGCGACATCGTCCTCGAGCAGGACTGGCGGCTGCTTTCCGGCATGACCGCGACCAGCGGGCTGCTGGTTTTCGGTCTCTTTACCGCCTTCCTTGTAGAAATCCTCGACCTGAGGGGCCGATCCGAACGCTGGCATTGAACTGCTTCGGACCCGCTCAAAGGCCCGCATTGCGCCCTGCGGGGTAACTGTTTCGCAAAACACACCAATTGCGGTATGCTGGGTGCATTGGATTGAAAGCTTATTGGCAGCGCGAGGCGGGCCGGCTCCGGGATCCGGATCGGTCCCGCCGACACGCCCGAAGGATTGTCGGTACCGCGATGGACCAGCCCGAGATACGCCGCAAGCTGCGACGGTTGAAGCGAAAGCTCGAAGGCCCCTACGAGGCCGCGAAGGCCGCAGGCGACAGCTCCGAAATGGCGCGGCTGCAGGCTGTCGGTGATGAGATCGACGACCTGCGCGAGAACCTCGACACCATCATGCTGAGCAACGTCGCGGCGAGTCTGGCCGAGATCCGAGCGGCGATCGATGGCGATGCCAATGCCGATCTGGTGGAGGTGAATCTTGGCGGGGTTTCGCTTTCCCGGTTGCGCAGGATCATCCGCGAAAGTCTCGATACAGGCGACGCGACCGCGACCGGCCCGGGCGTTCCGACGGATCCCGGCCCGGACGAGGCCGAAGAAGACCTGTCCGCGCCGACCTCGCCGGCGCCCGGCTTCTCGGAGGCGCCCGTCGCGACCTTCACGCCGCAACCGGCACCCGCGATCGTCGCCGCGCCACCCGATGATGACACGCAGGGACGGCTGGTGCTGACAGAGGCGCATCTGATCGGCCTCTGGAAACGCTCGCTCTTTCCGATACGTGCCGACCGTGTGACCGTCTTCGGGCTGCGCGGATGCCGCCCCGTGATGGTGTCTGGCACCGCGATGGGGCCGGGCCATGAAATCACCATGTCGCCGGTGAATTACGAGACGATGAACTGCACTCTGGGGCACTGGCAGCCGGGCAGGGGGCTCGCCGTCTTTCCGGGATCGACGGTCCCGTTCGGCGCCACGGTCGCGCGGCATCGCGCGTCCGGCGGCGCGGGGGTCAACCAGATGGGCCGGGGACGCTACGAAAGGTACACCGCCGGCTGGCACAAGCGCTCGGAGGGAGGTGCCGGTCACTGGGCCCTGCAGCAGGATTGCGCGATCACGATCCAGCGCACGGCGAATGACACGGTGTTCGACAACACGGACCGCTGGGAAGTGGGCCGGATCGCGGGCGACAACATCCACTGCGCCTTCCACATGGGGGTCGATGGAAACGTCGCGGATGCGAGGTTCTCCTCTGCCGGGTGCCAGACCGTTGCGGGAACCGTGCTCAAGGGGCAGCGCGGTTCCGAAAAGGGGCCGTTCCGCGCCTTCATCGCCCCCTTCGCGGACCGGCTTGGCGGGCAGACCGAGACCGAATACGTCCTCTTCGCCGCGGAAGAAGCCCAGATGATGATCCGCACGCAATTCGCGGGGCGGACGGTCATCCTTCGGATGGGCTCGCAGGGGGCGGTGGTCGCGCAGCTTCAGGAAGCGCTCAACGCCAACCGGCGTTCGGCGCTGAAGGTCGACGGGGACTTCGGACCGGCCACCTTTCAGGCGGTCATCGACTTCCAGACCCGGGCTTTCGGGCCGGATGCGGACGACGGGATCGTGGGCGCCGAGACGGCCGCTGCGCTGGGAATGGAGCTTCCGCTCTTCGACTTCGACGACGCGATCGCCGGAGGGCAGGGGCATCGTGGCCCCGTCGGGCGCGTTCCGGCCGCCCCGGCGGTGCCGGGCGTCCCCTCTCCGGAGGTCACTGCGGCCGCCTCGCTCATCGCCGGCCTCGGCGCGACGGAGGCGGGCACCCGGCTCGCCTTCGGGGCGATCACCCGCAAGAAGCACGGGCAGATCTTCAACGAACGTGTCATCGCCATTTCCAACGAGCTCCATTGCGACCCGAACCACCTGATGGCGGTGATGGCCTTCGAGACCGGCGAAAGCTTTTCGCCCGCCCAGAAGAACGCCGCAGGCTCGGGGGCCACCGGACTGATCCAGTTCATGCCCGCGACGGCTCGCGATCTCGGCACGACCACGCAGGCGCTGGCGGAAATGAGTGCGCTGGCGCAGCTCGAGTTCGTTCGGATCTACATGAAACGCAATTCCCGCGGACGACCGCTTGTCTCGCTGCCGGACGTCTACATGACAGTGCTCTGGCCCGCCGCGGTGGGGATGCTCGACAGCGAGGTGCTTTTCCGGCGGCCCTCCACCGCCTACGAGCAGAACAAGGGGCTCGACAGGAACCGCGATGGCCGCATCACCAAGGCGGAGGCTGCCGGAAAGGTGCAGGACAAGCTTGTGGTCGGCATGAAGGCGGGCCGCTTCGGGTGAGCCAAGTGAAGTTAACGTGATTGGGCCGGGGAACTATTTGCCCTCCACATTCCCCCGGGAAACCAATAGCGTCGCCTGGTTGCTGTTTACCCCCTGTTCAAGATTCGCTGTGATATGGCCAGATCCTCGCTCACATCCCATCAGGCATCGGTCGAGATTGCCTCGAACCCGTTTCTGACCGCGCTCGGCAGCCGCTATGGCAATCGCTTCGAGAAGTGGGACAGTCTCACAATCACCTACACGCTCAACCGCGACGATCCGAGTCCGGGCAACAGTGGCGTTGTGGCATGGACGCCAGAGCTCACCCGGGCGATCCGTCTGGCGCATCAGGACATCTCCGAGGTGTCCCGCATCCGGTTCGTCGAGGTTGCGGACCAGCGGGTCGGAAGCGATGGCGCGGATATCGACTACTGGTATTACTACGACAACCCCAGTTCCGTAGCGGGCTATTCCTGGGGCGTCGGCGGAATCGGTTCGTTCTTCAACGCCGCATCGGTCTACGAGAAGAACGGTCTGACGCGAAACGGGTTGGCCTATGGCGGGATCAACTACGCCACTGTCATCCACGAGATCCTGCACAACCTCGGTCTCGAGCACCCGCATGACGGCACCGCGCGCTTTCCCGGCGTCAGCTCGGCGCATGATACCGGCCGGGCGGCGCTCAACCAGATGCTTTATACCGTCATGTCCTACAACTTTGTGCAGCAGGTGGATGCAAACGGACAGACCACCACGGGATACCCCTACACCTACAGCACGGTGGATCGCAGCTTCGCCACGATCGGGGCCTTCGACATCGCCATGCTTCAGATGCTCTACGGGGCCAACATGTCCCACGAGACGGGCGACACGGTTTACTTTCTGCCCTCGCGGAACGCCAGCGGAACCCATTTCGAGGCGATCTGGGATGCCGGCGGCACGGACGAAATCATCCATTGGAGTACGGGCAACGCCCGTATCGATCTGCGCGCGGCGACGCTGGACCCGGCTGACGGGATGCGCGCCGGCGGAATGCTGTCAAGTGCGAAGGGCATTCACGGCGGCTATACCATCGCCTACGGGGTCGTTATCGAAAACGCCACCGGCGGGTGGGGCAATGACGTCATCATCGGGAACAGCGCCGCGAACCGCCTCGACGGTCGGGGCGGGAACGATCGCATCTCCGGGCTTGCCGGGTCGGACCGGCTTGTCGGTGACGAGGGTAACGATCTGCTTCAGGGCCAGGGGGGAAACGACTGGATAGCCGGCGGAGAGGGAGCCGACACCCTGCGGGGCGGGCGCGGCGATGACTGGCTGGATTATGCCGCGTCGTCCGATGGCGTATCCATCGACCTTGCCGGCCGCCGTGCGTCCGGCGGGGATGCGGCCAAGGATGTCTTTTCGGGATTCGAGAACGTGCAGGGATCCGGCGGACATGACAGCCTTCTGGGCAGCGGCAAAGGCAACGATCTGGTCGGCCTGGGCGGAGCGGATGTCATTCGCGGCCGGGGCGGCAACGATCTCGTGCGCGGTGCGGCCGGGCATGACGACCTTGATGGAGGATCCGGTTTCGACATGCTGGACTATCGCGGCTCGAACGGGGGCGTCACCGTCAACCTTCAGCGCGACAATGCCCGCGGAGGTCATGCCTCGGGGGACAGCATCGCGGACTTCGAGGGCGTATTCGGCTCGGCCCGGGCGGATCGGCTCATCGGTGACGGCGGCGCCAACAAGCTGTTCGGAGGCAAGGGGGCGGATCTTCTGAAGGGTGCGGCCGGGTACGACCAGATTTCCGGCGGCAAGGGCGGCGATCGTATGTTCGGTGGGAACGGGACGGATACGCTCGACTACTCCGGTTCGCAACAGGGCGTTACGGTGAACCTCGGCAGCGGTCGAGGCTTCCGCGGCGATGCAGCAGGCGACCGCTTTTCCGGCTTCGAGCGCGTCGAGGGTTCCCGGCACGCAGATCGTCTGACCGGCGACGGCGGCGGAAACCTGCTCAAGGGCGGGCATGGGAACGACACGCTCGACGGTCGCGGCGGAGACGACGTGCTGAAGGGGCAGGGAGACGCGGACACGTTCCTGTTCAATCTCGGTTCCGACACGCTCGACGGCGGGCAGGGGCGCGACCACGCCTATTTCCGCGGAGATCGTTCGGATTTCGACGTGACGCATCGCGGCGGGTCGGACTGGAAGGTGGTCGATCTGTCCCAGGGCGACACCGACATCCTGCGCAGTATCGAGGTGCTGCATTTCGATGATACCGTCCTGACGTGACGCGGAGGGGATTGTGTCGGCAAAGTTTACAGTCGCCCCGACACGGGTCTATGAAGGGGTGGGGCCGGTATGATGCAAGGCAGGGCGTGCCTCGGGACATATGCAGACTGAGTGCAGTCCCGGACGCGTGAGGGAGAGAGCAGGGTGACGGCAACAACAGGTTCGACAAGGTGACCCCGCGCCACCGCGTTCGAGGCATGCGCAAGAGCGGGCTTATCGCAGCGCTGTGTGTTGCAGCGGCGGCCAGCGCGCCGGCATCCGCGGCGGACGTCTATCTGCGCGGACAATTCAGCAAGGACCTGGCGCAGTCGCTGGAAGGCGCCTCGCTGGTGGTCGAACTGAAGAGCCAGGAAGAGAACGAACCCTCCACGCAGGAAGTGCTCGCGGCCGCGCAGGCGGATTACAAGCGCCTCCTCGCCGTACTCTACGACAACGGCTATTTCGCGCCGGTCATCAGCATCCGCGTCGACGGCCGCGAGGCCGCCGATATTCCCCTGGTCAGCACCCCGGACACGATCCGCCAGATCGATATCGCGATCGAGAAGGGTGTGAAATTCAAGTTCGGCCGCGCGGCCATCGCGCCTCTCGCACCTGACACCGAATTGCCCGATCGCTTCAGCGCCGGCGAAACGGCGGGGATCTCGGTCGTGAAGGCTGCCGTCGACGCCGGGATCGACGGGTGGCGCGATCACGGCTATGCAAAGGCGCGCCTTTCCCGCGAGGACATAACCGCCAATCACCGCGACGCGCTGGTGAATGTCGACCTGGGTCTCGATCCGGGAAGGCAGCTTCGTTTCGGCCCTCTGATCGTGACCGGCAATCGCGATGTGCGCACGCAGCGTATCCGCGAGATTGCGGAGATGCCCACGGGCGCGGTCTTCTCGCCCCAGGAACTCGACGATGCGGCAGCGCGGTTGCGCCGTACCGGAGCGTTTTCATCGGTCGCCTTCATCGAGGCCGAGACCGCGAGCCCCGACGGCACGCTTCCCGTCACGCTCCAGGTGGTCGAGCAGCTGCCCCGCCGCTTCGGTTTCGGCGCAGAGGTCGCCACGACCGAGGGCGTGACGCTCAGCGCCTACTGGCTGCACCGCAATCTTCTGGGCGGGGCAGAGTCGCTGCGCTTCGATGCCGAGGTCAGCGGCATCGGCGGGACGACCGGGGGAATGGACTACCTGCTGTCGGTGCTCTTCAAGCGTCCGGCGACCTTCAACGAGGATACAAATTTCTACGCGGGTGCCGAAATCCAGCAGCTCGATGAGCCCAACTACTTCACGCGGCAGGTCTCGGGGGAAACCGGCTTCGAGCGGATCGCGGACGAAAACCGCAGCTACCGTCTGGGCGTCGGCTTCCGGGCCGCACAGACCGAAGACGCCTTCGGCGAGCGCGACTATACCATTCTGACCCTGCCCGCCGGCCTGACCTTCGACTATCGCGACAAGGAGCTGGACGCGCGCAAGGGCTATTACGCCAATGTCGACATGACCCCCTTCGCGGCGATCAGCGGCACGGAAAACGGCCTGCTGACCACTGCCGATCTGCGCTGGTACAAGAGTTTCGGCAGCGAGAACCGTACGACCTTTGCGCTCAGGGGGCAGGTGGGCTCGGTGGTCGGCCCCGATCTCGACGAGGCGCCGGCGGACTTCCTTTTCTATGCCGGCGGCAGCGGTACGGTGCGCGGCTTTCCCTATGAAGAGATCGGCATCGAGCTCGACGACGGCGAACTCGTCGGCGGGCGCTCGCTGCTGGCGGTTTCGGCCGAGATGCGGTTTCGGACGGCCGGCAATCTTGGCTATGTCGTCTTCGCCGACGCGGCCTATGTCAGCGAAAAGGAATACCCCGACGGTTCGGGCGAATGGGGCACGGGGGCGGGCGTCGGTCTGCGCTACGACACCCCGATCGGTCCGATCCGGCTGGACGTGGCGGCGCCCGTCTCAGGCAGGGACAAGGGCAAGAGCGTTCAGGTCTACATCGGCATAGGGCAGTCATTCTGATGCGCGGTCTTCGCCACCTCCTTGTCCTGCTGGGCTTCCTTGCCCTGTCCGGTCCGCTTCTCGCCCAGGACGAAAACGAGGATCGCGGTTTTCTGGCGCGCCAGCTCGAGAACGCGCTTTCCGGGCCGGGCCGGACGGTGCGGATCTTCGGTTTTGCCGGTGCGCTCAGTTCGGAAGCCACGATCGAGCGTCTGGAGATCGAGGACGATCAGGGCGTGTGGCTCACGCTCGAGAATGTCGTGCTGGACTGGAGCCGCCTGTCGCTTCTGCGCGGGCGGCTGGAGGTCGAGCGGCTGTCGGCGGACAGGCTCGACATACCGCGTCTGCCAGTGCCTGCCGATACGACCGAGCTTCCCGACGCGGCGGCCTCGGGATTTTCGCTTCCTGATCTGCCGGTCAGTGTCAATATCGACGCGTTCGAGGTCCCGGAGATCGCACTTGGCGCGCCGGTTCTGGGTGAAGCGGCAGAGCTGGGCGTCACCGCGTCGGCCCGGCTGAACGACGACGGCCTGACGACGGATCTGACCGCCAGACGGACCGACGGTCGCCAGGGCGACCTTACCCTGTCTGTGAATTTCGGTCGGCAAAGCAACGCGTTGGATCTCGATGTTGAACTGCACGAGGCGACGGGCGGCCTGGCTGCGCGCGCGCTTGGGCTTCCCGGCACTCCCTCCGTCGATCTTGTCGTCGCAGGGTCCGGTCCGCTTTCGGATTTCACGGCAGACGTCGCGCTGTCGACCGATGGCGTGGAACGGATCGCTGGCCGGGTCGGACTGCGGGACGAGGACGGCCCGGACGGGCAGGTAAAGCGTATCGAGGCAAACATCGGCGGCGACGTCACCGCCCTGGTGCTGCCGCAGTATCACGACTTCTTCGGGCCCGATGTGCGCCTGCAGCTCGACGCCTTGCGCCGCCCGGACGGTTCGACCGACGTGAGCGAATTCCGCCTTGCCGCGCGGTCGCTGGACCTTTCGGGTCAGGTGCGGGTCAACGATGCGATGTGGCCGAGTTTCATCGACGTCACGGGCGTGATCGTGGACGACGATGGCGACGCGGTCCTGCTGCCGGTTGGCGGCGTGCTGGTGGACAGGGTCGACCTTGCCGTGGACTACGACGCAGCGAACGGGGAGACGCTGACCGGCAGCTTCGACATCGCCAACCTCGTTCATGACGCAGCGACCGTCGCGCAGGCCCGGCTGGCTCTGGACGGCACCATGCAGGGTTCCGCGGGGTCGGTGGGTCAACTGCTTGCCGATCTGACCTTCAACGCCCGCGGTCTCGGCGTGGTGGACGAGAGTGCCGGCAAGGCGCTCGGCAGCGCCATCAACGGAAAGGCAAACATCAACTATATCGAGGAACAGCCGATCCGGATAACCGGGCTGTCCCTGACCGGCGATGACTACAGTTTCGACGGACAGGCGATCATCGGCACTGTCGTCGAAGGCTTTCCGACACGCCTCAGCCTCGCCCTTTCCGCAGCGGATCTGGAACGTTTTGGCGGGCTGGCCGGAAGGCCGCTGTCCGGCGCGGCAGATCTGACGATTTCCGGCAATGTCACGCCACTTGCCGGTTTCTTCGATCTCGCGATAGACGGAACCTCGACGGATCTTGCCGTGGGCGTCGATCAGGCGGATGCGCTGATGCAAGGCCGGTCGGTGCTTTCCATCATCGCCGAGCGCAACGATACGGGCTCCTTCCTGCGGGACGCGACGCTCGACAACGACGCCTTGCGTCTTACCGCATCGGCCTTCCTGCGCCCGGAGAAAAGCGAGGCGTCGCTCGATTTCGAGATCTTCGATGGCCGCGCGCTGGCCCCGCAGCTGGAGGGCCCCGTGCGCGTCAAGGCGGAAGGTACCGACGAAGGGCAGGGCTGGGCCGTCGACGCCGAGGTGCAGGCCCCGCATGATGCGCGGATGCAGCTTTCGGGACGTGCCACCGGTCCGGACGCCGATCTCAACTTCGATCTCGCGATCCCGCGGGTGTCGGATTTCGCGGAAGGGATCGACGGGGCGCTGAGCGCACGGGGCAGGGCATTCAATTCGCCGGAAGGCTGGCAGGTGGACCTGTCAGGCGAGGGGCCCTACGAGGCCACGCTTGCGCTTGACGGACTGGTAAGCGGTCCCGAGGCGGATCTCGATCTCGACATCTCGGTGCCGAACCTCGAGCCTCTGGCACCGGGCGTGACGGGACCGCTTTCGATACGCGGGAACGCCCGGCAGGATCCTCAAGGCTGGCGTGTCGATCTGGACGTCGACGCGCCCTACGACGCCGCGCTGACGTTCAACGGACTTGCCACAGGCCCAGATGCGGCGCTGGACCTGACGGTCTCGGTCCCCGACCTGCAGCCGCTGGTCCCGTCGCTGGAAGGTGCGCTGACGGCGGACGGGACGGCGCGCATGACGCCGCAGGGCTGGCGTGTCGATCTGGATGCCGATGGACCCTATGCCGCGAAGCTCGCGCTCGAAGGTCTTGCGACCGGTCCTCAATCGGATATCGCCTTCGATCTGTCCTTGCCGGACATCCAGCCGCTTGTCGCACAGCTCAGCGGCGCCGTATCCGCACAGGGCAACCTGCGGCCCCGCGAGACAGGGCTCGAGGTCGACATGCGCGCGACCGGGCCGATGGGGGCACGGCTGAGCGCGACGGGCACGGCCACGGGCCCCCAGACCGCGTTCGACGTCGATCT
The DNA here is from genome assembly GCF_040801785.1 of Sulfitobacter sp. LCG007. NCBI lineage: Bacteria > Pseudomonadati > Pseudomonadota > Alphaproteobacteria > Rhodobacterales > Roseobacteraceae > Roseobacteraceae bacterium LCG007. The sequence goes on from NZ_CP161805.1 coordinate 1,792,463, forward strand.
CGCGATCGATGACATCGCGCCGCTGGCCCCTCAGTTTCCCGGGGCGGTGACGGCACGAGCGCAGCTCAGCCAGACCGACAAGGGTCTGATGGTCGAGGCAAGCGCGACCGGTCCGCAGCAAAGCAGCGCCAGCGTCACGGGTATCGCAACCGGCCCGGAAGCGGACGTCCGGTTCTCGCTTGACCTCGCCAGCGTCGCGGCCTTCGCCCCGCAGATCCCGGGGGCGCTTACGGCAGAGGGCCGCGCGTGGCAATCCGCCGAAGGCTGGCGCGTCGACGTGGATGCGAACGGACCCTACGCCGCCGAGTTGCGTGCGGACGGGCTGGCCACAGGACCCGATGCGGCGCTCGAATTCTCGGCGCGGATGCCCAACATCGCACCCCTGGTGCCGCAGCTTTCCGGCCCGCTCGCGCTGAACGGCACGGCGAACCGCACCGCGCCCGGCTGGCAGGTCGACACCAGCCTCGACGGTCCGGCCGGCACGCAGGCCACCATCAACGGCACCGTCGGCGATGACGGACAGCTTGACCTGCACGTCAACGGCAATGCGCCGCTTGGCCTGTCCCAGCCCTTCCTGGCGCCGCGCAGCCTCACCGGGCAGGCGACCTTCGACCTCACGCTCAACGGCCCTCCGGCCCTGAGTTCGGTCTCCGGAAACATCCGTGTTTCCGATGCCGATTTCACGGACCCGAACCTGCGGCTGGCGCTGACAGGCGTCGGCGGCACGATAGCGGTAAGTGGCGCACGCGCCCAGATCGACGCAACGGCGAACCTCACTTCAAGCGGTCAGGTCCGCGTGTCCGGCGGCATCGGGCTTGACACGCTGGCAGCGGATCTGCGGGTGGATCTGGTGCAGGCCGAGGTCATCGACCCGCGTCTCTACCGCACCATTCTGGACGGCAGCATCACCATCAGCGGACCGCTCACGGGCGGGGCGCGCATCGCCGGGCGCATCGATGTGGGCGAGACATTGCTGACCGTTCCCAACACGGGACTGACCAGCATCGGCGACATTCCCCCGATCCGGCATCTGGGCGAGACCCGGCCGCAACGCATCACACGCGCCCGCGCCGGTGTGCTGGAAGTCGAGGATCCCGCCGCCGCTCAATCCGCGTCGGGGCCGGGCTATGCGCTCGATGTCTTCATCAGCGCGCCCGGCAGGATCTTCGTGCGCGGTCGCGGGCTTGACGCCGAGCTTGGCGGGTCGCTGCAACTCGGCGGCACGACGGCGCGGGTGATCTCGATCGGGTCGTTCGAACTCAGACGCGGCAGGATCGACATCCTGGGCAAGCGTTTCGAGCTCGAGGAGGGCCGGATCGAATTCCAGGGCGACCTGACCCCCTATCTCTACTTCGTCACCACAACCACGACGGGCGAGGGAACCGCGTCGATCACGCTCGACGGGCCCGCCGACGCGCCGGATGTCAGCTTCACCTCCAATCCCTCGCTGCCGCAGGACGAAGTCGTGGCACAGCTTCTCTTCGGCAAGAGGATCGACGAGATCTCGGCGCTGCAGGCATTGCAACTTGCCAACGCGGTGGCGGTCCTTGCCGGGCGTGGCGGGGTAAGCATGATCGGCCGGTTGCGCGACAGTTTCGGACTGGATGACTTCGACGTCGGCACCAACGCAGAGGGCGATACCCAGATCAGCGCGGGCAAGTACATCACAGACCAGGTCTATTCCACCGTTACGTCGACAGGATCCGACACCGAGGTCTCGCTCAATTTCGATCTCACGAAGTCCCTCACGACCAAGGCCACGGTCGATGCCGAAGGCAATACGGGCCTCGGGATATTCTTCGAAAAGGACTATTGACGCGTCGGCGCATGCTGCCGCGACGTCATCAGCCGAAAACGCAGGATCGGACCGTTTTCAGCGGAACGTTCTGCGTCTTCGCCTCGTTCTCTGTCACACCGGCCGACGCCCGGGCAAGATGCCCGGCATGGCCGGAATGTGAAACAGGAGTAACGAGATGACCTTCACCACATCCCTTCGCCCCGCAGCCATCGCCCTTGCGGTTCTCTCTGCGGCCGGTGGCGCTTCGGTCGCAATGGCCGACGACAACGAAACGGTCGATCACGTCGAGGTCGGCGCGCTGAACTGCGATGTGGGCGAGGGCACGGGGTACGTCTTCGGTTCGACCCGCGAGCTGACCTGCGTGTTCAATCCCACGAAGGACGGTGCCGCGGATGAGGTCTATGTAGGCGAGATCAAGCGCTACGGGCTCGACGTCGGCAAGACGGTGAATGGCGCGATGACATGGCTGGTCTTCGCTCCGACGGAAGCGGAATGGCAGGAAGGCGGCCTTGACGGCAGCTACAAGGGCGTCTCCGCAGAGGCGACCCTGGGCGTTGGACTTGGCGCGAATGCGATGGTCGGCGGGTCCGAAGATACCCTCGCGCTGCAGCCGGTCAGCCTCAACACCCAGCAGGGCATAAATCTCGCCATCGGCGTGGGCGAGATCGAACTGACCCGCGTCCCGGGCTGAGAGGGTTTCGGGTAAAGAGTAAGGGCGCCCTCGTGGCGCCCTTTTTTCTGTCTCAGTCCCGGTTCATCCGGTTCTCGATCAGATCGTCCACCACCGATGGATCCGCCAGCGTCGAGGTATCGCCAAGCGCGCCGTAGTCGTTTTCGGCAATCTTGCGCAGGATGCGGCGCATGATCTTGCCCGACCGGGTCTTCGGCAGTCCGGGCGCCCACTGGATCAGGTCCGGGCTGGCAATCGGCCCGATTTCCTCGCGCACCCAGCCGCGCAGTTCCTTGCGCAGCTCCTCCGAGGGTTCCTGACCGTTCATCAGCGTGACATAGCAATAGATGCCCTGTCCCTTGATCTTGTGCGGATAGCCCACGACGGCCGCTTCGGCCACCTTCTCATGGGCCACCAGAGCGCTTTCGACCTCGGCCGTGCCCATCCTGTGGCCCGACACGTTGATGACGTCATCCACGCGCCCGGTGATCCAGTAGTCGCCGTCAGCGTCGCGACGGCAGCCGTCGCCGGTGAAGTAATAGCCCTTGTAGTCCGAGAAATAGGTCTTCTCGAACCGCTCGTGATCGCCCCAGACGGTGCGCATCTGTCCCGGCCAGCTGTCGGAAATGCACAGCACGCCCTCGACGCCGTCGCCCTCGATCACCTCGCCCGACGTCGGTTCCAGCACCACGGGCCTAATCCCGAAGAAAGGCTTCATCGCCGCCCCGGGCTTCATCGAATGCGCGCCGGGCAGGGGAGTCATCAGATGCCCGCCGGTCTCGGTCTGCCACCAGGTATCGACGATGGGGCATTTCCCCTTGCCGACGACGTCGTGATACCAATTCCAGGCCTCCGGGTTGATCGGCTCGCCCACGGTGCCCAGCAGCCTGACCGACGACAGGTCCGCGCCCTCGACGAAGCGGTTTCCCTGTCCCATCAGTGCCCGGATCGCCGTGGGGGCGGTGTAGAACTGGGTCACCTTGTGCTTCTCGCAGACTTGCCAGAAACGGGACGCGTCCGGGTAGGTCGGGACGCCCTCGAACATCAGCGTCGTCGCGCCGTTCGCCAGCGGCCCGTAGACGATATAGCTGTGGCCCGTGACCCAGCCCACATCCGCCGTGCACCAGAAGACGTCGCCGTCATGGTAGTCGAAGGTGATCTGGTGCGTCATCGCGGCGTAGACGAGATATCCGCCCGTCGTGTGGACCACGCCCTTTGGCTGGCCGGTCGAGCCGGAGGTGTAGAGGATGAAAAGCGGATCCTCGGCGCCCATCTCTTCCGGAGCGCAGTCGGTCGAGGCCTCGGCGGCCAGCGCGTGATAGTCGAAATCGCGGTCCTCGGTCCAGGTTGTCTGGCCGCCGGTATGCTTGACCACCAGCAGCTTGACGCTGTCCGAACAATGCAGCAGCGCCTTGTCGGCGTTGGTCTTGAGCGGTGTGGCCTTCCCCCCGCGCGGCGCATGGTCGGCGGTGATCACCACCTTGGCGTCGCAGCCGTTGACCCGCGCGGCGAGCGCATCGGGAGAGAAGCCCGCGAAGACGATGGAATGGATCGCCCCGATCCGGGTGCAGGCGAGCATGGCATAGGCCGCCTCCGCGATCATCGGCAGGTAGATGATGACCCTGTCGCCCTTGCCGACGCCCATGCCTTTAAGGACATTGGACATGCGGCACACGTTTTCGTGCAGCTCGCGATAAGAGATATGCTTTGCCTGGGCCTCCGGATCGTCGGGTTCCCAGATGATCGCGGTCTGATCGCCCCGGGTCTCGAGATGGCGGTCGACGCAATTGGCCGACACGTTCAGCGTTCCATCCTCGAACCACTTGATATGGACGTTGCCCAGATCGAAGCTGGAGTCTTCCACCTTGGTGAACGGCCGGATCCAGTCCACCCTTTTCGCCTGTTCGCGCCAGAACGCGTCGCTGTCCGAAATGGATTGCGCATACATGCGCTCATAGGTGTCGGCATCCACATGCGCCGTCCGGGCAAAGCCTTCGGCGACCGGGTAGACCCGTGCGGGGTGATGGGTGTCGGGCATGTCAGGCTCCTCCCTCTGGCCTTTCGAATGAATCGGGTTCGCAGGCAGCCACATCCTGTCGCCGTCGCCGCGTCTTCCCCCTGCCGGCGATCATAGCGGGCTTTGACGGGATTGGAACAAGACGCAGATGTTCAGGGACTTCTCAGTGGATGTTTTTCCGTCGAAGCGCCCCGGTAGTAAACGTTTCGGCGGCAAGGGGCGTATTTTCAATGGGATTCAGAGATTTGGCTGTAAATTTCAGCCTTGTGATGCGGAAAATCGGGTCCCGGGCCGGGATCAGGCGGCCCGCAGTCCAAGGATATCCCGTGCCTGCTTGGCCGTCGCAACCGGGCGTTCGTATTTCTCGCAAAGCGCCACCGTCCGCTTTACCAGGGCCGCGTTCGAGGGCGCCAGCGTTTCGCGGTCAAGGCGGATGTTGTCCTCCAGACCGGTGCGGGCATGTCCGCCCGTCGAGATCGCCCAGTCGTTGATCACGATCTGGTTCTGTCCGATCCCCGCAGCGCACCAGGGCGCGCCCGGAAACAGCCGCGCCACCGTGCGACGGTAGAAGTCGAATACCTCGCGGTCGACGGGCATGGCGTTCTTAACGCCCATCACGAACTGGACATAGGGAATGTCCCGGATCCTGCCATCCGAATGAAGCTTCGCCGCCTGAAAAATATGGCTTAGGTCAAAGGCTTCTATCTCGGGCTTCACGTCATGCTTCAACATTTCCGAGGCCAGCCAGTCTACGAGATCGGGCGGATTCTCGTAGACGCGGCTGGGAAAATTGTTCGACCCCACGGACAGCGAGGCCATGTCCGGCCGCAGCGACAACATTCCGCCGCGCGCCTGACCCGCGCCCGACCGGCCGCCCGTCGACAACTGCACGATCATGCCCGGGCAATGGGCTTCGATGCCTTCCTTGAGACGTGCAAACCGCTCGGGATCCGAGGTCGGCTTGCCCTCGTCGTCGCGCACGTGGCAATGGGCGATGCTCGCCCCCGCCTCGAAAGCTTCCTGGGTGCTTTCAACCTGTTCGGTGATCGTCACGGGGACGGCGGGGTTGTCGGCCTTGGTCGGCACCGACCCTGTGATCGCGACGCAGATGATGCAGGGTTCGCCCATCGAAATTTCCTCAGATGTCCAGAAATACGGTTTCTTGCGGCCCTTGCAGGTGGATGTCGAAGCGGTGTCGCCCGGGGCCATCCGCCTTCGCGATCAGCGTCTTAACGCGGTCGCGATGTTCCAGCCGCGACAGCAGCGGATCGGCTGCGTTCGCCTCGGCCTCGTCCTCGAAATACATCCGGGTCTGGAGCCCCGTGTTGATCCCGCGCGCCACGATCCAGAAGGAGATATGCGGCGCCTGCATCCGGCCGTCCGCGCAGGGCACCGCGCCGGGCCTGACCGTCTCGAACGTGAAGGCGCCGGTGTCCATGTCACCCGCCGACCGGCCCCAGCCGGTAAAGTTCGGATCCGCCGTGCCGCGCGTTTCCAGCGGCGAGCGGAAAAGCCCCTCGGCATCGGCTTGCCAGATCTCGACGAGCGCGTCCTTCAGCGCTTGGCCGAAGCCGTCATAGACCGTCCCCGTCACGGTAATCTTCTCGCCTCTGACGGGGCCCGTGATCATGCGGGTCCCGAGATCGTCGGGATAGATCCCCTTGATCCCGCTGAAATTCGGCGTGCAGCCGATATGGACATAAGGGCCGGCGGTCTGGCTTGGCGTTTCCTTCAATGCCATCTCAGAGCCCCTCCATGCGGTTCTCGAACATCGTCTGGCGCCTGCCGCGCAGCACGATGTCGAATTCATATGCCCGCGCATCCATCGGGATGGTGCGTGCCATGTCGAGACGCGCCACCAACTGCTGGATGGCTTCCTTCGAGGGGATGGAGGCCACGATGGGGCAGTTCCAGATCATCGGATCGCCTTCGAAGTACATCTGCGAGATCAGGCGCTGCGCGAAGCCGTGCCCGAAGATGCTGAAATGGATATGCGCCGGACGCCAGTCGTTCACGCCGTTGGGCCAGGGGTAGGGCCCGGGCTGGACGGTGCGGAACTCATAGCGCCCGTTCTCGTCGGTGATGCAGCGGCCGCAGCCGCCGAAATTCGGATCGAGCGGGGCGAGATAGCCTTCCTTCTTGTGCCGGTAGCGTCCGCCCGCGTTGGCCTGCCAGACCTCGATCAGTGCCCCGGCGACGGGACGCTCGAACTGATCTGTCACGCGGCCGTGGACGACGATGCGGGGCCCGATGGCGGACTGGTCGTCCGCTGCGAAATTGTGAATCAGGTCGCTGTCGAGCGGGCCGAGGATGTCATGGCCGAAGACCGGGCCGCTCTCTTCGCCTATGGACGTGGGAAAGGAAATCAGCGCCGCCTGGGGCGAGCGCTTCACGCTGGTCTTGTAGGGCGGATAAAGGGCGGGGGGATGCCAAGACATATCGCGCGCCACGTAGCCTGTCGGTTTGATCTCAGCCATCTTTGTCCATCTCCGCCAGGGTCGCTTTCGCCAGCTTGATCGCGTGGTTGGCCTTTGGCACACCGGCATAGACGGCCACATGCAGGAAAGCCTGAAGGATGTCGGACGGCGTGGCTCCGGTATTGGCCGTGGCCCTGACATGCATGGGGATTTCCTCGAAGTTGCCGGTAGCCGCCAGCAGCGCAAGCGTCAGCATCGAGCGCTCCCGCCGGCTGATCGTGTCATCCGCCCATACCGTGCCCCAGGCGCCTTCGGTGATCATCGTCTGGAAAGGCGTGTCGAAATCGGTTCTGGCCGCTTCGGCCCTGTCGACGTGCGCATCCCCCAAAACCGACCGGCGCACCTTCATGCCCGTCTCGTAACGTTCGCTCATCCCTGGTTCCGCCTGTTCAATACGGCATGCCGACGTAATTCTCGGCCAAAGCCGTCTGCGCCGCCTTGCTTTCGGAGATCAGGCCGAGTTCGGCGGTCTGCATGCGCAGGTCGAACTCGCTCTGATCCGGGAAACGGTGCAGCAAGCGCGTCATCCACCAGCTGAACTGCTCGGCCTTCCAGACCCGCTTCAGCGCCCGTTCCGAGTAATTATCAATTCCGGACTCGTCGTTGTGCTCGTAGAACTCCCGAAGTGCGACATGAAGGTAATGCACGTCCGCCGCTGCCGCGTTCAGACCCTTGGCGCCGGTCGGCGGAACGATGTGGGCGGCGTCGCCACACAGGAAAAGCCTGCCCCAGCGCATCGGTTCGGAAACGAAACTGCGCAGGCGCGCGACGGATTTCTCGATGGACGGCCCGGTCACCATCGACTCGGCTAGGTCGGGCGGAATGCGGCGGCGCAGCTCGTCCCAGAAAGCCTCGTCGCCCCACGCCTCGGGTTTGTCCTCGAGGCTGCACTGCACGTAGTAGCGGCTGAGCATCGGATTTCGCATCGAACAGAGCGCGAAGCCGCGCTCGGAGTTCGCATAAACCAGTTCGTCGCTGGCGGGCGGGGTCTCGGACAGGATGCCGAGCCAGCCGAAGGGATAGACCTTTTCGTATTCGCGCCGGACCGACGAGGGGATCGTCTGCCGGCTGACCCCGTGAAAGCCGTCGCAGCCGGCGACAAAATCACAGTCGATCCGCTCGTCCCGCCCGTCCCTGCGATAGGTGACATAGGGCCTGTCACCGTCGACATCGTGGATCGCGACATCGCTCGCCTCGTTGAAAACCTTGCCCCCCGCAGCCTCGCGCGCATCGTAAAGGTCGCGCGTCACCTCGGTCTGGCCGTAGACCACCACCGACATGCCGGTGAGCCGGGCAAAGTCGATGCGGGTCCTCGTGCCTCCGGGTCCGGTGATCTCGCATCCCTCATGGGGATGTCCTTCCGCGTGCAGGCGCGTGTCGCATCCGGCTTCGCCCATGAGCTTGACCAGCCCCTGCTCGAGCACACCGGCGCGGATGCGGCCAAGGACGTGCTCGCGCGACTGGCGTTCGAGCACAACGTTGTCGATGCCGGCGCGATGCAGAAGCTGCGCCAGAAGCAGGCCGGACGGACCTCCTCCTATGATGACAACCTGGGTTCGCATCCGGATTTCCTTCTCCCCCATGAAATTCTTTCCCCAACCTCGCCGGATGTAGATCACACGCGCCGAGGTCATGGCAACCTTCAGTCGAGGCGCGGCGCCTGTATCACCTGCAGGGCGCGCGGATCTTCCCCGTCGATCAGTTTCACCACCGCATCCGCAAGGCCGACACCGGCGGCACGGAAATCCTCGTGCAGCACGATCACCTCGCGGCGGAATTTTCGCATCATGTTGAAGGATTCCTTCACCGCGACGTCGAAGTCCCGCCCGATGACAAGGCCCGCCTCTTCCGCGGCGCTGATGACCGCGATGGCGGCGGCCGCACTGGCGCAGACGAAGCCGTCCGGCCGGTTCGACGCGGCCATCATCCCGGTGATATGGTCGATGATCCTGTCCGGCGGGGAATCCGACGTCACCTGATGCACGGGCACCTCGACAAGGTCGTGGCGCGCGATGCCGGCGGTGAAGCCCAGAAGCATGTGGGTTCCATAGGTCAGATGCGCGGGCGGCGGCAGCAGGGCAAGCCTGCGGCGTCCGCGCGCGGCAAGGCTGGTGACGGCCGTCTCCGCATAGGCATGATTGTCGTAGTCGTAGAAGGCATGTTCCAGTCCCATGCTCGTACGGCCATGCGTCGCGAACGGGAAATTGCGGTCATGAAGGTACTGGACGCGGGGATCCCGCAGTTCGATCCGGGAAAACACGACCCCGTCGGCCGAGCCCGTCTCGACCACGTAGCGGACGGGCTCCAGCGGATCGTCGTTCGTCGAATAGGGGGTCACCACCAGATGGTAGGGGGTGGCGCGCAACCGATCCGACAGCCCGTAGACCAGATGCGAGCTCAGGCCCAGCACCTCGGTCTCGACCGAGAGGATCAGGCTGATGACATTGGTCTTGCCGGTCCGAAGCCTCACACCCGCGCGGTTCGGACGGTACCCGATCTGGCGCGCGACGAGACGGACCCGTTCCTTCGTCGACTGGCTGATATCGGGCGCGTCGGCCAGCGCACGCGAAACCGTCGCCACGCCGAGACCGGTCATGTAGGCGATCGTCTTCAGCGTCGGGCGCTCTGTGGTGCGGGTGGGATCGCGTGTCATGTCGGCCACTTCATGCGCCGGTTCATGCAGAGGATCATATGCCATCTGCAAGCCGAATCTTCGACCCCGGCGAGATGAACTAAATCGTTTCAGTAGCTGTCAGGCAAGATCGTTCTTCCGCCGCAGCTGCACGATATGGGCGTGTCAATCTTCATTAATCGGATAAAATATCGTTATTTATCAATAATAAGTATCGTTCTTCTGCGCTGCGGAAAACGGGGCGGATCGCGCAATGATTGAATCGTTGCGTTTTTGAGGCCTGTCGCTTAGCGTGATCCTACAACGATATAGGATCAGGGAGGATCCCATGCTGAAACTTTCTCGCGTCGGCGCGCTGGTGGCATCTGCCGCGCTTCCCGGCGTCGCTGCCGCCACGGATCTGGAAGTAACACACTGGTGGACATCCGGCGGAGAGGCAGCGGCGGTCTCCGAATTCGCCAAGGCGTTCGACGCCAGCGGAAACAAATGGGTTGACGGTGCCATCGCCGGCTCCGGCGGCACCGCGCGTCCGATCATGATCAGCAGGATCCTCGGAGGCGACCCGATGGGTGCCACGCAGTTCAATCACGGCAAGCAGGCGGAAGAACTGGTCGCATCGGGGATGATGCGCGACCTTTCGGACATCGCCGAAGCGGAGAAATGGAAGGACATCGTGCGTCCGGCCTCGCTTCTCGAGAGCTGCACGCTCGACGGCAAGATCTACTGCGTGCCGGTGAATATCCATTCGCAGCAGTGGCTCTGGCTCTCGAACGCGGCATTCGAGCAGATCGGCGTTCCGGTTCCGACGAACTGGGATGAATTTGTCGCCGCAGCGCCGAAGCTGAGGGAGGCGGGGATCCTGCCGCTCGCCGTTGGCCAGCAGCCCTGGCAGACGACATTGGCTTTCCAGACGATCATGGTCGCCATCGCGGGCAAGGAAGCCTACGAGAAGACGTTCGGCGAGCATGACGCGGAATATGCGGCCTCGGAAGCGATGACCCCGGTGTTCGAGCAGGCCGCCATCGCCCGCGAGATGTCGCAGGGGTCGAACGTCCAGGACTGGAACCAGGCGACCAACCTCGTCCTCACCGGCAAGGCCGGCGGGCAGATCATGGGGGACTGGGCGCAGGGCGAATTTGCCTATGCGGGCCAGGTCGCGGGCGAGGATTACACCTGCCTGCCGGGTCTTGGTGTCAACAAGATCATCATGACCGGCGGCGACGCGTTCTATTTCCCCAAGCTCGACGATCCCGAAAAGTCCAAGGCCCAGGAAGAGCTTGCCTCGCTGATGCTCAGCCCCGAGACGCAGGTTGCCTTCAACCTCAAGAAGGGCTCGCTGCCCGTGCGGTCTGACGTGGACATCAACGCGGCCAACGACTGCATGAAGCAGGGGCTCGAGATCCTCGACAGCGGCAATATCATCCAGTCGCCCGACCAGCTTGTCGATCCCGACACGCTGACCCGGATCAACGACCTGTTCACCGAGTTCTTCAACGATCCCTCGATGACGCCGGCACAGGCGCAGGAGACGTTCGCGGATCTCATCGGCCAGGCCAGCTGATCTCGTAATCACTCCGGGGGCGGCCATGCGCGGCCGTCCCCTCCTTCCCCAGAAGACCAGAAGGTCCCGCAATGGCAGCGACCCGCCCGTCCGGGCTGTTTCGAAACCTGAACGCGAAGTTCGCCGCGCTTCCGATGATCGCGACGGCGCTGGTGATCTTCGTGGGCTGTTCGCTCTGGACCGTCTATCATTCCTTCACGCGCTCCAAGCTTCTGCCCGATCCCACCTGGGCCGGGCTGTTCCAGTACGACCGGCTCTGGGGATCGCGCAAATGGCTGATCTCGATCGAGAACCTGGCGATCTTCGGCTCGCTCAGCCTGCTCTTCCAGCTGCTGATCGGCTTTCTGCTTGCCGTGCTGCTCGACCAGAAGATCCGCTTCGAGGACACCTTCCGGACAATCCTGCTTTATCCCTTCGCACTCAGCTTCATCGTCACCGGGCTGGTCTGGCAGTGGATCCTGAACCCCGAATTCGGCGTCCAGTCGATCGTGCGCGCCATGGGCTTCGAGAGCTTCACCTTCGACCCGCTCTATAACGCCGATATCGTCATCTACGGCCTGCTGATCGCCGCCCTCTGGCAGGGCACCGGGCTTGTCATGTGCCTGATGCTCGCCGGGCTGCGCGGCATCGACGAGGACATCTGGAAGGCGGCCCGGATCGACGGAATCCCCACATGGAAGACCTATCTGCTTGTCATCATACCGATGATGCGCCCGGTTCTCGTGACTACCGTCGTCATCATCGCCAGCGGCATCGTGCGGGTCTACGACCTTGTCGTTGCGCAGACCGGAGGCGGGCCGGGCATCGCCTCGGAGGTTCCGGCCAAGTATGTCTATGACGTCATGTTCCTGTCGCAGAACCTCGGTCAGGGCTTCGCGGCCTCGACCATCATGCTGCTGACGGTCTCGATCATCATCATCCCCTGGGCCTATCTGGAATTCGGGAGCAGGAAACATGGCTAATCCCGGAACCCTCGCCGCGACCGCCGCCGGGGCCGATGCCGTGCGCGGACTGATCGAGGGACCATCGGGCGCGCGTCCGCGCAGCAGGCTTTCGCGGCGCAATGTCTTCATCTACGGCACGCTCTTCGTCGTATCGCTCTACTACTTGCTGCCGCTCTACGTGATGGTGGTCACGTCGCTGAAGGGCATGCCCGAGATCCGGCTCGGCAACATCTTCTCCCCGCCGGTCGAGATCACCTTTCAGCCCTGGGTCAAGGCCTGGTCCGAAGCCTGCACGGGCCTGAATTGCGACGGTCTGAGCCGCGGCTTCTGGAACTCGGTACGCATCCTGATCCCGTCGGTGATCGCCTCCATCGCCATCGCTTCGGTCAACGGCTACGCGCTGGCGAACTGGCGCTTCAAGGGGTCCGAGGTCTTCTTCACGATCCTGATCGTGGGCGCATTCATCCCGTATCAGGTGATGATCTATCCCATCGTGATCGTCCTGCGCGAGATCGGCCTTTACGGCACGCTCTGGGGGCTGGTGATCGTCCACACGGTTTTCGGAATGCCGATCCTGACGCTGCTGTTCCGCAACTACTTCGCCTCGGTGCCCGAAGAGCTTTTCAAGGCCGCGCGCGTCGACGGGGCGGGGTTCTGGGGGATCTATTTCCGGATCATGATGCCGATGAGCCTGCCGATATTCGTCGTCGGCGTCATCATCCAGGTGACGGGGATCTGGAACGATTTCCTCTTCGGGGTGATCTACACCAAGCCGGACCTCTACCCGATGACCGTGCAGCTCAACAACATCGTCAACTCGGTGCAGGGCGTGAAGGAATACAATGTCAACATGGCCGCGACGATCCTCACCGGGCTGGTCCCGCTGCTGGTCTATTTCGTATCGGGCAAGCTGTTCGTGCGCGGCATCGCCGCGGGCGCGGTGAAGGGGTAGGGGGCACATGGCCAATATCGAGATACGCGATCTCAAGCTCAACTTCGGCGCGGTCAGCGTGTTCGACCATCTCAACCTCGATATCCACGAGGGCGAGTTCATCGTGCTGCTGGGCCCGTCGGGCTGCGGCAAGTCGACCCTTCTCAACTGCATCGCGGGGCTGCTCGATATCACCGACGGACAGATCTTCATCGGCGGGCGCAACGTGACCTGGGAAGAGCCGAAGGACCGGGGCATCGGCATGGTGTTCCAGTCCTATGCGCTTTACCCGCAGATGACGGTGCGCGGGAACCTCTCCTTCGGGCTGAAGAACCAGCGTATGCCGAAAGCCGAGATCGACGAGCGTGTCGGGCGCGCGGCGGAAATCCTCCAGATCGGACCGCTGCTCGACCGCAAGCCCGCCGCGCTGTCGGGCGGGCAGCGCCAGCGGGTGGCCATCGGCCGGGCGCTGGTGCGCGACGTGGAGGTGTTTCTCTTCGACGAGCCGCTCTCGAACCTCGACGCCAAGCTGCGCTCGGAACTTCGGGTCGAGATCAAGCGGCTGCACGCGAAGCTCGACAACAACACGATGGTCTATGTGACCCATGACCAGATCGAGGCGCTGACGCTTGCGGATCGCATCGCGGTCATGCGGGGCGGCATCATCCAGCAGCTCGACGACCCGGCGACCATCTACAACAAGCCCTGCAACCTGTTCGTTGCGGGCTTCATCGGGTCTCCGATGATGAGCTTTCTGGACGGTCGCATCGAGCAGGGGCGGGGCATTCCGAGATTTCGCATCGGGGATCTGACGATCGCGCTTGACGGTTATGACGGCGAGATCCCGAACGCCGACCGTGAGGCCATCCTCGGCGTGCGCCCCGAACACATCGCGATCCTGCCGGAGGACGCGGAAGGCATACCCGCGACCATCGAGATCGAAGAGCCGATGGGTTCGGACAGCCTCGTTTGGACCAGTCTCGCCGGACAGCCCCTGTCGATCCGTGTTCCCGCCGACAAGGCCCCCCGGCGGGGCAGCCCGGTGCGGCTGGGGTTTGACATCTCCAAGGCCTCGATCTTCGACAAGTCCAGCGAAATGCGCTTCTGAGCGCACCCCGGCGGCGCGCTTGCGACGCCGCCACCTTACACCCCGCGGCCCTCGGGCTCTGCCCGTCAGGTCGCCTCAAACCACGGACACGACATGACGGATTTTTCCTACCAGCTCTACAGTTCCCGCAAGAACCCCGACCTCGCCGAGACGCTCTCGATGCTCGCCGATCTCGGCTATACCCAGGTCGAAGGCTACGGCGCGCTCTATGCCGACGAGGCGCTGGTCGCGGCGCTCACCGACAACCTGTCAAAGCTCGGGCTCTATATGCCCACCGCGCATTTCTCGCTCGACATGCTCGCGGGCGAAAAGGACAAGGTCCTGGGTATTGCCGAGGCCGTCGGGCTCAGGACCATTTTCTGTCCCCATATCGGACCCGAGCTGCGCCCCGACAGCGCGACGGGCTGGCAGGATTTCGGTGCAAAGCTGGCCGAAATCGGTGAGCCCTATCGCGCGGCCGGTCTGGGTTTCGGCTGGCACAACCACGATTTCGAGTTCCACCCGACCAAGCATGGCGTCATCCCGATGGAGGCGATCCTGAAGGGCGCGCCGGATCTGGACTGGGAGGCCGATATCGCCTGGATCATCAAAGGGGGCGGCGATCCTTTCGAGTGGATCGAGCGGCATGGCGACAGGATCAAGGCCGTCCATGTCAAGGACATCGCGCCCGAGGGTGAATGCGCGGATGAGGACGGCTGGGCCGACGTGGGGCAGGGGACCGTGGACTGGAAGGCGCTTTTCACCGCGCTCAAGGGAACCGCAGCCGACTATTTCGTCATGGAGCATGACAATCCCAACGATCCCGAGCGCTTTGCCCGCCGCTCGCTGGAAGCGGCCCAATCCCTGAAAGGTGCAGCATGAGCGACAAGATACTGGGTGTCGGCATCATCGGATGCGGCAACATCTCGACCGCCTACCTGACACTTGCGCCGCTGTTTCGAAACATCGAGGTGCGCGCGGTCGCGGACATGAAGACCGAGCTGGCAGACGCGCAGGCCGAGAAGTTCGGGGTGCGCTCGCAGTCGGTGGAGGACCTGCTTGCCAATCCGGAGATCGAAGTGGTCGTGAACCTGACCATCCCCGATGCCCATTTCCCGGTGTCGAAGTCGATCCTGGAGGCAGGAAAGCATGTCTATTCCGAGAAGCCTCTCGCGCTGACGCTCGAGGACGGCAAGGCCCTGCGCGATCTGGCCGAGGCGAAGGGGTTGCGGGTCGGCTGCGCGCCCGACACTTTCCTCGGCGGCGCCCACCAGCAGGCGCGGGCGATGATCGACGAGGGCCGCATCGGCACCGTCACCGCGGGCACGGCGCATGTCATGTCCCACGGGATGGAGCACTGGCACCCGAACCCCGACTTCTTCTTCCTGCCCGGCGCCGGTCCTGTGCTTGATGTGGGGCCCTACTATGTGGCCAACCTGATCAACTTCCTCGGCCCGGTAAAGCGCGTCGCGGCGCTTGCCTCCTCGGCCAGTCCAGAGCGCACGATTGCGTCGGAACCGCGCAAGGGCGAGAAGATCCCGGTCAGGACGCCCACGAACATCCACGCGCTGCTGGATTTCGAAAGCGGGGCCACCATCACGCTGTCGGCAAGCTGGGACATCTGGGCGCACCGGCACGCCAATATGGAGCTCTACGGCACCGAGGGCTCGCTTTTCGTGCCGGATCCGAATTTTTTCGGCGGCAAGCTCGAAGCGGCCGGCAACGATGGCGAGATCGCCGAGGTAGCGCCTTGGGCGCATCCCTTCGGAGCAGCGAACCAGTTCAACGGAGAGACGCCGCGCGCGAACTACCGAACCGCGGGGCTTGCCGACATGGCGCAGGCGATCGCGGAAGGGCGCGATCACCGCTGTTCGCTTGACAGGACATTGCACGGACTGGAGGTGATGACCGGCATCCTGAAGTCCGGTGAGACTGGTCAGTTCGTCGAGATGACCACGACCTGCACGCGCCCCGAAGCGCTTGACGCGGCGGCGGCGGCGGCCCTGATGGACCCCGAAAAGGTCGCGGCGGCGAAAGGCCGGGCATGAATTACCGGCCCGCCGAAAATCGATATGACAGCATGGTTTACCGCCGGTGCGGGGCCAGCGGTCTCAGGCTGCCCGCGATCTCGCTCGGGCTTTGGCACAACTTCGGCCATGACGCGCGGCAGGACACGGCCCGTGACATCTGCCGGACGGCATTCGATCACGGGATCACGCATTTCGACCTCGCTAACAACTACGGCCCGCCGCCGGGTTCGGCCGAGGAAGCCTTCGGGGAGATCCTGAAGACCGATTTCGCCGGATACAGGGACGAGATGATCATATCGTCCAAAGCCGGCTACCTGATGTGGCCGGGGCCTTACGGCGAATGGGGCAGCCGGAAATATCTCATTTCCTCCTGCGACCAGTCGCTCAGGCGGCTCGGGCTCGACTATGTCGACATCTTCTATTCCCATCGTTTCGATCCCGACACGCCGCTGGAAGAAACCATGGGTGCGCTCGACCGGATCGTGCGGTCGGGCAAGGCGCTTTATGCCGGGATCTCCTCCTACAACTCCGAGAAGACGCGCGAGGCGGCGGCCATCCTCAAGGATCTGGGCACCCCCTGCGTGATCCACCAGCCAAGCTACAACATGCTGAACCGATGGGTCGAGAAGGACGGGCTGAAGGATACCCTGAAGGAGCTCGGCATCGGCTCGATCGCATTCACGCCCTTGGCGCAGGGGATGTTGACGAACAAGTATCTCGGCGGCGTGCCGCAGGGCAGCCGGGCCGCGCAGGCAAAGTCCCTCAAGCCCGAATTCCTGTCCGATCAGGCAATCTCCAACATCCAAAAGCTCAACGAGATCGCCGGACGGCGCGGCCAGACGCTTGCACAGATGGCGATCGCCTGGGTCCTGCGCGACGGCGGGATAACCACGGCGCTGATCGGGGCGAGCCGGCCCGAGCAGGTGGTGGATTGCGTCGGCGCCACCACCAACCTCGAGTTCACGGCAGAGGAACTGGCCGAAATCGACCGCCACGCGGATGAGGAGAAGATCAACCTCTGGGCATTGTCCTCAGGCACCACGGAAGGAGCCGCGCAACGATGACAGGTATATTCGCGGGCGGCTGCCTCTGCGGCCGGGTACGCTACGAGGCGGCGGGTCCGGCGCTGTTTGGAGGGTTGTGCCACTGCCGCAGCTGTCAGCGCGTGTCGGGCGGCGGGCATCTGCCGGTCATGGGCGTCGCAACTTCGGGCATGTCGGTCAGCGGAGATCCGGCGCGCCACAGCATGGCCGGCGGGAGCGGCATGCAGACGCACCGCCATTTCTGCCCGGGCTGCGGCAGCACGCTGTTTGGCACCTCCGACTCCGATCCAGATCTCGCGACGCTCTACGTGGGCAGCCTCGACGATCCGTCGGTTTTCCAGCCATCCGCCGCCATCAACGCACGGGAACGGCAACCCTGGGATACCGGAGGGCGCGATCTGCACAGCTTCGACGGCATGCCAGCATGATCCGCAACCCGATCCTTCCCGGCTTCAACCCGGACCCCTCGATCTGCAGGGTGGGAGAAGATTACTATATCGCCACCTCGACCTTCGAATGGTTTCCCGGCGTGCAGATCCACCATTCCCGCGATCTGGTGAACTGGGACCTGGTATGCCGTCCCCTGGACCGCTCCTGCCAGCTTGACATGCGTGGCAACCCCGACAGCTGCGGCATCTGGGCGCCCTGCCTCAGCCATGCGGACGATCAATTCTGGCTGGTCTACACGGACGTCAAGCGCTACGACGGCAATTTCAAGGATGCCCACAACTATATCGTGACGGCGCCTGAAATCACCGGGCCATGGTCCGAACGGATCTACGTCAACTCCTCCGGTTTCGACCCGTCGCTCTACCACGACACCGACGGGCGGAAATACTTCCTGAACATGCGCTGGAACTACCGGACCGAAAGTTACGGCGGCAATCCCAAGAGCCCGGCATTCGACGGGATCCTCATGCAGGAATGGCACCCTGTCAGGGGACTTCTCGGCAAGGCCCAGAACATCTTTCCCGGCAGCGCCCTGGGACTTGTCGAGGGGCCGCATCTGCACAAGCGCAACGGATGGTACTACCTCACGGTCGCCGAAGGCGGCACTGGCTACAGCCATGCCGTCACGATGGCCAGGTCGCGCGATATACGCGGTCCCTACGAAATGCATCCGGACACGCACCTGATCACCGCCAAGGACCATCCCGACGCCCCGTTGCAGCGGGCGGGCCACGGCCAGATCGTCGAGACGCCCGAGGGAGAGGTCTATCACACCCATCTCTGTTCGCGCCCGCTTCCAGGCACACGCCGATCTCCGCTTGGCCGCGAGACAGCCTTGCAGAAATGCGTCTGGGGGCAGGACGACTGGCTTTACCTCGAGGATTGCGGACCCGTCCCGAAGGTCGATGTACCCGTCTCGCCGGATGTCGAGCGGCGACCGCAGAAGCCGGTTCTGCGCTGCTTCAAGGGCGACAGTCTTCCGCCCGAGTTCCAGTGGCTGCGCACGCCCGAGCCGGAGCGGATCTTCTCGCTGACCGGCAATTCCCTGCGTCTGGTGGGCCGCGAGTCCCCGGGCAGCTGGTTCGAGCAGGCTCTGGTGGCCCGGCGGCAGGAGCATTTCGCCTTCCGCGCGGAAACACTCGTCGAATTCAGTCCAGCGACATACCAGCAGGCCGCCGGCATCACCCATTACTACAACCGCCACAAGTTCCACGCATTCTGCGTCACCTGGCATGAAGAGGCGGGGCGCTGTCTCACCATCCTGTCCTGTCCGGGGGACTGGCCCGACGGACGCCTGCAGTTTCCGCTTGCCGAGCCTGTCGCCCTTCCCGCCAGCGGCCCCGTCGCGCTGGCCATGGAGGTGGACGGGCCAGAGCTGCGGTTCTTCTGGCGCGGACCGGACGGCTGGGAGCAGGTCGGCCCGGTGCTGGACGCCAGCGCCATCTCGGATGAGGGCGGACGTGGCGAACATGGATCCTTCACCGGAGCCTTCACGGGTATGCTGGCCTTCGATACCTCCGGGGCAGCCCTTCCAGCCGATTTCCGGCGTTTCGACTACCTGCCTGGCACCGAATGATCCGCAGCATCCTGCGCATCTACGACCTCGAAACCGACAGCACGCGCACCGTGTTCGAGACCGAGCGCCTGATCGAGGCGCCGAACTGGACCTGTGGGGGAAGGCTCATCGTGAACGGCGACGGGCGGATCTATTCGGTGCCGATGGACGCGCCTCGGCTCGTGGCGCTCGAGACGGGGTTCGCCACCGCCTGCAACAACGATCACGGCGTCTCTCCCGATGGCCGGACACTGGCCATCTCCGACAAGTCCCGGACCGCGGGACTGTCCTGCATCTACACGCTCCCGCTCGAGGGCGGCACACCCCGCCGCCTGACCGAGAGGGTGCCGTCATGGTGGCATGGCTGGTCGCCCGACGGCAGCCGTGTCGCCTATACCGCACGGCGGGAGGGCCGTTTCGACGTCTATACCCAGGCGCTGGCAGGCGGTGAGGAAACCCGGATCACGCGCGATCTCGGCCATTGCGACGGTCCGGACTACACGCCCGATGGCGAATGGATCTGGTTCAACGCGGATGGGACGGGCCATGCCCAGCTCTGGCGCATCCGGCCGGACGGTCGGGACGCCGAACGGATGACGCAGGACGACAGGGTCAACTGGTTTCCGCATCCGTCGCCCGACGGGGCGCATGTGCTTTACGTCTCGTATCCGCCCGGGACGCAGCAGCATCCCCGGGATATCCCGGTAGAACTGCGCCTCATGCCCGCGGCGGGCGGCGCGCCGCGAACCCTGTTGAACCTGCTGGGCGGGCAGGGCACCATCAACGTGCCGTGCTGGGCACCCGACGGGCGTTCCTTCGCGTTCATGTCCTACAATGCGCCGGGAGAGGCTGAATGAAGACACTGTCCGCGAAGCCCACCCGGCGCGATGCGCTGGCGCTGTTTTGCGCATTGCCCATCGCCGCGTTGCCGGGTCCCGCGGCCGAACAGTCCGGCGCGTCTATAGTCGGGGGCTGGATCCTGCTGGCCGGCGATCGCGGCGATGCTGCTTGACGCCCTGACCGACCGCGGCGCGGCAGGCCGGGACTTCGACATCTGCATCATCGGCGCGGGTCCCGCAGGCATCACCCTGGCCCGCAAGCTCGGCGCGCAGGGTCTGCGGGTCGCGCTGATGGAGGCGGGCGGCCCCGAATATGACGATGCCTCCCAGTCGCTCTACGAGGGAAAGGTCAGCGGGCTCGACTACTGGCCCCTCGAACTTCCGCGGCTGCGCTATTTCGGCGGCAGCTCGAACCACTGGGCGGGATGGAGCCGGCCGCTCGACCATATGGATTTCGCCGCCCGCGCCCATGTCCCGCTCAGCGGCTGGCCCATCGACAGATCGGACCTCGATCCCTATGCGGGCGAGACCGACGCAATTCTCGAACTTCCCGAGCGGGTCGAACTGCCCCCTCTGACGCAGACGGAGGACCGGTTCCGACGCTTCCAGATGCGCTTCAGCCCGCCTGTGCGCTTTGGCGAGAAATACGGCGACGAGATCGCCAGGTCAGAAGAAATTTCATGCTTCTTCAACGCGAACCTGGTCGATCTTCAACTGGACGCAGGGCTGGGTCGGGTCGTTTCGGGCCGCTTCCGGAGCCTCGACCCGGACGATCGGGGTTTCGATGTCCGCGCGGCATTCTTCTGTCTTGCCACCGGCGGCATCGAGAACGCCCGCCTGCTGCTGAATTTCGACCGCCAGATGCGCGGCGGTATCGGCAATATGACCGGGCAGGTGGGCCGGCATTTCTGCGAGCATCCGCATTTCGTGGTCGCCGACGTGCTGATGGAGTCGGCACTTGAGGACCTCGAATTCTACCGCCCGACCGAGGCCTTCGCGCAGGCCGGACAAACGCTGAATTTCGGCCTGAGGCTCGAGCCCGAACGCTTCAACCCCCCCGGTGCGCCGCCACGCGCGGCCGTCGGTTCCTGCGCCGCGCCGCTGCCGGAGGATCTTGTGGCGGCACTCGGCTCCAAGCCGTCCCCCGCGCTGCGCGACTTCCTTGACCGGGCCGAGGCGTCCTCCTGTCCGACAGCGACCCTGCGCATCGCCTCCGAGCAGTGCCTCAACCCCGAAAGCCGGGTGCGCCTTGCCGCCGGGCGCGACGCGCTGGGGCTCAGGCGTTGCGACCTGCACTGGGCGCTGACCGGCCTCGACATCCACACCATGCGCACCGCCGCCATCGCCTTTGGCACCCATCTGGCCGAACAAAACCGGGGCCGCCTGCGCCTGCGCGACTGGCTGCTGGCGGAGAGGACGCTGCTGCCTGGGGTCGACATGGACGAAGTCGGCGGAAAGCATCACATGTGCACCACACGCATGTCGGAAGATCCCGCGGAAGGCGTAGTCGATGCCGACTGCCGCGTGCATGGCATCGAGAACCTCTATATCGGCGGATCGAGCGTCTTTGCGACCGGCGGACAGTCGAACCCGACCTACACGATCATACAGATGACCCTTCGCCTCGCCGATCACCTGCAACAGCGGATCTGACGTTCAGCCCGCCTGGCGCGCGGCGACCGCACGTTCCAGCGCATCGAGCGGCGGGGCAGGCAGGGCGGCAAGCAGTTGTGCCACCAGTTGCCGGCATTCCACCCCGCGCCACGTTTCGGGAAAGACGAAATCGGGCAGTACGGGGGTTCTCAGCGCGAGCCTGCGCCAGCCATGCACGATCAGCACGCGCAGCGCGGCGACTTCCAGCGCGCCAGGAACGTCCGACATCGCGAGCTTGTTCAAGAGAGCCTCGCAACGAACTGAAATCTCTATGGATTGTGCGCAGAGATCGTCATTGCAGAGCCGTGCGCGGATCCAGCCTGGCAATTCGGTGCAGGAGTCGATCTCGGCGGTGAGGGTATCGCCCGCCGCGGGCAGCATCGCTGCCATCCAGACCGCCGGCGCGATCTGAACGCCGGCGATCCCGGCAGCCTCGCGCGGGTCGGTGATGATCATCCATGCCCGCGAAACCGGCGGTTCGGTGCCATAGATGCGCGGACTGGCCGCGTCCGACTGTTCCCGCCCGAGCGGGGTCAGCCGGTACCCGCTCGAGCGCCCGTTCCGCCGGCTTTCGATCCAGCCATCCTTGCGCAGGCGGTGCAGCGCCACCCGCGTCGCCTCGGGTTTTATGCCCATGAGTTCGGTGAGCTGGGTGATCACCGGACCGCCGATGCGCGCCTTTTCCTGCCGCGCCAGATCCCCGAAGACGGTGACGAGCAGCGACCAGACCCGTGGCGGCTGATCGCCGGTGATGGTCGAGACGAGTTCGCTGAAGGGCGGGGCGGACATGAAACGATCTCTACCGCCCGCCGCCAGCCCTGCCAAGGTCAGGCGCTTCGGGCATTCATCGTCAGAAGCTCGTATTCAGCCGCAGTCTCGCCGTCCTGATTGAGGATTGTCACCTGCCAGCGCACCTCGCCATATTCCTCGTTGCGAGGTGTCCGGGCCTTGACGGTCAGTCGCACGCTGATCCTGTCCCCGGGAACCACCGGCTTCATGAAGCGCAGGTTGTCGAGACCGGTATTGGCGAGAACGGGCCCTTCATCGGGGTCGACGAACAGGCCCGCGGCGAATGAGAGCAGCAGATAGCCGTGCGCGACGCGGCCCGGGAAGAACGGATTGCGCCGGGCGGCCTCGTCATCCATGTGCGCATAGAAGGTATCGCCGGTGAACTCGGCGAAATGCTCGATGTCGGCGAGGGTGATCTCGCGCGGGCCCGTCTCGATCGTCTCTCCGATCTCGAGCGCCTCGAAGCCGCGCCGGAAGGGATGCGTCGCGCCTTTCTTTCGCGCCGCGCCTTGCACCCATCGTCCGCCGATCGCCGTCAGGATGTCCGGGTCGCCCTGCACCGCGGTGCGCTGCATGTAGTGCATCACCGCGCGCACGCCGCCCAGCTCCTCGCCGCCTCCTGCGCGTCCGGGGCCGCCATGAACCATGTGGGGCATGGGCGATCCGTGACCTGTGCTTTCCTTCATCGACCTGCGGTTGTTGAAATAGAGCCGGCCGTGAAACGCACCCGCGCCAAGCACGACCTCGCGGGCCACATCCGGATCGGCGGTGATGACGGAGGCCACAAGCGACCCCTGACCCCGGTTGGCAAGCGCGATGGCATGCCCGAGGTCGCGGTATCCCATGACGGTCGAAACCGGCCCGAAGGCTTCGGTGTCGTGGATGCGCGCGGCGCCGTCCGGGTCGGCGCAGTGAAAGAGCATCGGCGGCAGGAAAGCACCCTTGTCGCGATCCGCGCCCTCGACCGCGAAGTCGCCGGGATCGCCCAGCACGCGTTCGGCCTCGCGCCCGATGATCTCGGCCTTTTCCAGCACGTCGCGTTTCTGCGCGTTCGAGACCAGCGCGCCCATCCGCGTGGCCTCGGACCTCGGATCGCCGATCACCGTCTTCGAGAGCCCCGCCGACAAGGCCGCGATCACGGCGTCCACATGTGCGCGAGGGGCAAGAATACGGCGGATGGCGGTGCATTTCTGACCCGCCTTGGCGGTCATCTCGCGCTGCACTTCCTTGATGAAGAGATCGAACTCCGGCGAACCCGCGGTCGCATCCGGTCCGAGGATGGAGGCGTTCAGGCTGTCCTGCTCGGCGGTGAAGCGTATCGCGTTCTCAAGGATATGCGGCGACGAGCGCAGCTTGAGTGCGGTGTCGGCGGAACCCGTGAAGCTGACCACGTCCTGCGGGGTCAGCCGGTCCAGCATATCGCCGAGCCCGCCGCTCACCAGTTGCAGCGCGCCTTCGGGCAGGATCGCGCTTTCAAGCATGATCCGCACGGCAAGTTCAGTGACATAGCAGGTCGCCGTTGCCGGTTTCACGATGGCCGGCATCCCCGCGAGAAGCGTCGGCGCAAGCTTTTCGAGCATCCCCCAGACGGGGAAGTTGAAGGCGTTGATATGCACGGCCACGCCGGGCAGGGAGGTGCAGACATGCTGGCCGAGAAAGCTGCCCGAGCGGGAAAGCTGCTCGATGTCTCCATCGAGGTAGACCTGCCCGTCCGGCATCTCGCGCCGGCCCTTCGAGGCGAAGACGAACATCGTGCCGATGCCGCCGTCGATGTCGATCAGGTGGTCGCGCTGCGTCGCGCCGGTGGTGAAGGAGATGTCGTAAAGCGCCTGCTTCTTCTCGTTCAGCACCATTGCCAGCGCCTTGAGCATCCGGGCGCGGTCATGGAATGTCATCGCCCGCAGGGCAGGGCCGCCCTTGTCGCGGGCGTAGTCGAGCATCCCGGAGATATCGAGCGCTTGCGTCCCGGCTCGGCCCAGCAGCGAACCGTCTATTGCATTCTCGATGTTGCGGGCGGATCCATCGGGGCTGATCCAGTTCCCGACAGCAAAGCTCTTGACGTCCAGCAGGCTCATGGCGCGATCCTCTCCCTTGGCGATCGACGTCCACGCCCTCCGGGCGCGCGGAGATCTCCTCACCAAATTATTGACCGAACGGTCGGTTTATGCAAGTTTCGATTCATCTTCGGGGGAGGAATGCAATGAGCGAAACGGTTCTGGTCGCGGACAACGGCGCGTGGGTCGAGATTACCCTGAACCGGCCTGACAGGCTCAACAGTTTCACCGAGGAAATGCATCTCGCCTTGCGGGCCGCGCTTGAAGCCGCCCGGGATGACGGCAAACGCGCCGTGCTGTTGACCGGCGCGGGAAGGGGCTTTTGCGCCGGACAGGATCTTGGCGACCGCGATCCCTCGAAGATGGACGGCCCGCCGGACCTCGGGGAAACGGTGCGGACCTTCTATGCGCCGCTCGTGAACCTGATCCGGGCGCTGGAATTCCCGGTTATCTGCGCGGTCAATGGCGTGGCTGCGGGGGCGGGCGCGAACCTGGCATTGGCCTGCGATATCGTGCTCGCGGCCAGCAGCGCGAAGTTCATCCAGTCGTTTTCCAAGGTCGGTCTGATTCCCGACACAGGCGGATCCTGGCACCTGCCGCACCTGCTGGGCGAGGCGCGCGCCAAGGGGCTGGCTCTGACCGCCGAGCCTTTGCCGGCCGATATGGCCGCCGACTGGGGCTTGATCTGGAAAGCCTTGCCGGACGCGGAACTGATGCCTCATGCGCGCGGGCTGGCCGGGACGCTGGCCAATGGCCCGACGCTGGGGCTGGGGCTGACCAAGATGGCGATACAGTCAGCGGCGACGGACAGCCTGAGCGATCATCTCGAGCTTGAAGCCGACATGATGAAACGCTGCGGCGAAAGCGCGGATTATGCCGAGGGCGTCAGCGCCTTTCTCGAAAAGCGCGCGCCGAGGTTCTCGGGCAGATGACGATGACACCGCAGGAACGCGCGCGGCGATCGGCGCAGGCGATGTGGTCGACGGACGAGGCGTCGAAATGGTTCGGAATGAAGCTCGCCGATGTGGGCGAGGGCTGGGCGCGGATGGAGTTGGAGGTCGCGGCGCATCATTGCAACGGCCATCTGATCTGCCATGGGGGCGTGATATTCGCGCTTGCCGACAGCGCCTTCGCCTTCGCGTGCAACAGCCGCAACCAGATCACCGTGGCCCAGCACAATTCGATCACTTTCCTTGCGCCCGGCAAGGCCGGGGACAAGCTGACGGCCGAGGCGCGCGAGGTCTCGCTAAGGGGGCGCAGCGGGGTCTATGACGTGTCGGTAAGCCGCCAAAACGGCGAGATCATCGCGATTTTCAGGGGGATGTCGCGCGCGATCCGTGGGCAGCTCTTCGAGGAATGAGGGGGAGAGAATGAAGGACCTGACGCCAGCCGAGGCCGACCTCGAGCCGATCGAGATTGCCAGCCGCGACGAGATCGGCGCGCTGCAGCTCGAGCGGCTGAAATGGTCGCTGCGACATGCCTATGACAACGTTCCGATGTACCGCGAGCGCTTCGATGCGGCGGGCGTTCATCCCGACGACGTGACCGACCTTGGCGATCTGGCGAAATTCCCTTTCACCACCAAGGCCGATCTGCGCGACAATTATCCCTTCGGCCTGTTCGCCGTCCCGCGTGAGCGGATCGTGCGCATCCATGCTTCTTCCGGCACCACCGGCAAGCCGACCGTCGTGGGCTATACCGAAAGGGATATCTCGAATTGGGCCGACCTCGTCGCCCGCTGCCTGCGCGCATCCGGCGTCAGGCGGGGCGACATGGTCCACAATGCCTACGGTTACGGTCTCTTCACGGGCGGACTGGGCGCGCATTACGGGATCGAGCGGCTTGGCGCGACGGTGATCCCCATGTCGGGCGGGCAAACGGCGAAGCAGGTGCAGCTGATCACCGATTTCCGTCCCAAGGCGATCATGGTGACGCCGTCCTACATGCTCAACATCCTCGAGGAATTTCAGCGCCAGGGCCTCGAGCCGCGGGACTGCTCGCTCGAGACGGCGATCTTCGGCGCCGAACCCTGGACCAACGCCATGCGGCTCGAGATCGAGCAGGCATTCGACATGCATGCGGTCGACATCTACGGGCTGTCGGAAATCATGGGGCCGGGCGTGGCCAACGAATGCGTCGAGACGAAGGACGGGCTGCACATCTGGGAAGACCACTTCTACCCGGAAATCATCAACCCGGAGACGGGCGAGGTGGTCGAGGACGGGCAGGAGGGGGAGCTGGTCTTCACCACGCTCACCAAGGAAGGCCTGCCGATGATCCGCTACCGCACGCGCGACCTTACCACGCTGCGCCCCGGCACGGCGCGCATGATGCGGCGGATGGACAAGATCACCGGGCGATCGGACGACATGATCATCCTGCGCGGCGTCAACATCTTTCCGACACAGGTCGAGGAGCAGGTGCTCGCGACCGAGGGCATCGCGCCCTATTTTCAGATCGAGCTGAAGCGGCAGGGCAAGATGGATGCCATGTGCGTCAACGTCGAGGCGCTTGCGGCCCGGGCGGACGGCGAGACGCGGGCGAGAGCGCAGAAGGTGCTCGTGAAGAAGATCAAGGACATCGTTGGTGTGTCCTGCGAGGTCGTGGTGCACGATCCGGGTCAGGTCGAACGCAGCCAGGGCAAGGCCCGGCGGGTGGTCGACAACAGGCCGAAGGAGTAGCGTTTGGCCCGCCAGATCGCAAAGGACCACGACCAGAAGCGCGCCCATCTTCTCAGGACAGCGGCGCGGGTATTCGCCGAAGAGGGTTTCGCCCGCGCGTCGATGGCGCAGGTCGCGAGGGCCTGCGAGATCTCGAAGGCCAATATCTATCACTACTACGGCAGCAAGGATGCGCTGCTTTTCGACATTCTGGACACCTACCTCAGCACCCTGCACGCGCGGGTTTGCGCGCTGGACCTCGAGGGCCTGCGCCCCGAGGAAAAGCTGCGCCGCGTGGTGTGCGAGACGCTGCTTGCCTATGAGGGCATGGATCACGAACACAAGATCCAGACCGAGGGCATCGCCCTTCTGCCGCCCCCGCAGCAGGAGGTGCTGAAGGGCTATCAACGCGACATGGTGCGCCTCATGGGGGCGATCCTGAGGGAGATCGCACCCGAGAGCTTCAATGACGACGCGGCGAAGCTGAAAGCGACTACCATGTCGGTCTTCGGGATGCTCAACTGGTTCTACATGTGGAACTGCGGCGCAGATCGGCAGGCGCGCCTCGACTATGCCGAGCTGGTCGCTACCCTCACGCTGAACGGGATAGCCGCGCTCTGAGGCTCAGGCAGCATTCCTGAGCCCGAGACGTCCGAGCGCTGCTGCAAGACGCTTTTCCCAATCCGCCCGCATCTCCGATGCCGTCCGGTGCCGCAGGCCCCAGGCCTTAAGCTGCGCCATCCGGTCCTCGCCCGCATCGCCAAATATCGCCGCGACACGGGGCTGCCAGTAGGCGAGGCTGTCAGCGATCTTGTCCTGCTTGCCCTGGTCGCGCAGCCGCGCGAGCCCTTCCTCGGCCAGCTCGGCATGATGCGCCTCGACAGGTGCGGCCGAACGGATCGCCTCGGCCAATGGCTGATAGGATACGCGGCTCATCTCCTCGAGATGAACGTTCACGGCGAGCCCCATGCAGAGGTTCATCGCGACCGCGTCGGTCCAGCCCGCAAGCGGATAGTTCAGCACGGAAAGGCGCAGATCGTGTTTGCTGCGCTGACTGCCGGGCAAGGTGTCGCGCGGCGCCCGGTCCTTCCAGGGGTGATGATCGGCGTAGCGGTCGGTATTGGCCCCAAACTCGCCCATCAGACGCAAGACCTTCCCGGCATGATCGGTCTTTTCCAGCACGATCCGTGCCGCCGCGATGCGTTCCTTGATGCCGGGGCCTTCGTTGATCACGTCGGCAAAACCCGCGGCGCCCGCAAGTTCGCTGTCCACGAAAGTCGCCATCATCTTCATCAGTTCCGCCCGGTAGCGCGGCGGCACGTTGGCGGGGTTTGTCAGACGCCCGCCCTTTGCGAGGTAGTCGGCGATGTTCATCTCGTCGGACATGGGCTTGTTCCTCTACTGGTCGTAGTCGACCACGACGCGGTCGGTCAGCGGATAGGCCTGGCAGGACAGCACATAGCCGCGTTCGACCTCGTAATCCTCCAGCGCGTGGTTCGCGATCATCTCGACCTCGCCCTCGAGCACTTTGCATTTGCAGGTCGAACAGACACCTGCCTTGCAGGCATAGGGCGCGTCGAGCGCGTTCTCCAGCGCCCCGTCCAGGATCGACTGGTCCTTCTCCATCCGGAAGCTGCGGGCCGAGCCGTCGAGCGTCACGGTGGCCTCGGTCGCCTTCTCGCTCGAGGCGCTGCCTGTCGCGCTCTGGCGCCGCTTCGCCCGGCCGGGCTGGGCGCTCGCGAAAAGTTCGAACTTGATCTGTTCGTCGCTCAGCCCATGCCCGCGCAGCGCCGAGGCGATGCCCAGCATCATCGGCTCGGGCCCGCAAATGAAAGCCACGTCGACGTTGTCGATGTCGATCCAATGGTCAAACAGTGCCGCGCATTTTTCTTCGTCCACCCGGCCCTGGAACAGCTCGATCTCGAGCGCGTCGCTCTCGAGCACATGGATGACGTTGAGCCGTCCCATGTAGAGGTTCTTCAGGTCCTCCAGATCCTCGCGGAACATGATCGTGTTCACGCCCCGGTTCGCGTAGACCAGCGTGAAGGTCGATCGCGGCTCTTCGGCCAGGACCGTCTTGAGGATGGAAAGCACGGGCGTGATGCCCGACCCGCCGGCGAAGCCGAGGTAGTTGCGCGCGGCGGCCGCATCGAGGGGCGCATGAAAGCTGCCCATCGGCTGCATGGCCTCGATCACCATGCCGGGCTGCAGCTCCTCATTGGCCCAGGTCGAGAACGCGCCGCCCTCGACCTTCTTGATCCCGACCTGCAACACGCCTTCGCCCCGGCCCGCGCAGACCGAATAGGACCTGCGCAGTTCGGTTCCGTCGAAGTCTCGCCGGAAGGTCAGGTACTGGCCCTGTGTGAAGCTGAAATCGGCCCCGTTCTGCGGGGCAAGCGTCACCACGACGGCGTCGCGGATCGTCTTGCGCACATCCGTGACCGTCAGGGGGTGGAATTGGGCCATCGCCGGGTCCTCAGATGCACTTGAAATAGTCGAAGGGTTCGAGGCAGTCGTCGCATCGCCACTGCGCCTTGCAGGGCGTGGATCCGAACTGGCTGATCCGGCTCAGCTGCGTGCCGGCGCAGCGCGGGCACCTTTCCGGCCCGCCGGCGGGGCGGGGCGGGGCGATCCCGTATGCCTCGAGCTGGGCACGCCCCTTGTCGGACAGCCAGTCGGTCGTCCAGGGCGGCGCGAGCCGCGTGCGGATGCGGATATCCTCGACCCCGTGATCGCGCAGCGCCGTCTCGATATCGAGCGATATCACCCGGGTCGCGGGACAGCCCGAATAGGTCGGCGTCACCGCCACCTCCAGCGTGTCGCCGTCCCAGGACACGTCGCGCACGATGCCGAGGTCCACGACCGAGATCACCGGGATTTCGGGATCCGGAACATGGTCGAGCCAGTCCCAGATCTCGGCCACAGCCGGTTTCATCTCACCACGTCGCCCCGGGATAGGCCCGCTGAAGCCATTGCATCTGTGTGAGCATGTGGCCCAGGTGCTCGGAATGGCGGAAACCGGTCTTGCCGCCCTTGTGGGCGAAACGGCTTTCCGGAATCTGCAGCGTCGCCTGCTCCATCACCGCCGCGACAGTGCGATCATACGCCTCGCGCAGGCTGGAAGGGTCCGGAGCGATCCCCTTTTCGGCCATCGCCGCATCCACCGGATCCGTCTCGAACATCTCGCCGACATAGGGCCACAGAAGATCCAGGGCCCTTTGCATCCGGCGATGGCTTTCGCCCGTGCCGTCACCGAGGCCGATAACGACATCGGCGGAGCGCTCGACGTGATACTGGACCTCGCGGACAGCCTTCGCCGCAATCTCGGCCACGCGCGGCTCGCACGACTGCGACAGGCCCTGCAGCATCGGCAGATGCCAGGCGTCGAAGAGATACTGGCGCATCAGGGTCTGGCCGAAATCGCCGTTCGGCTGCTCGACCAGCAGGACGTTGCGGAAATCCCAGACGTCGCGCAGCATCGCCAGATCGTCCGCGGTGCGCCCCTTTCCCTCGGCCTCGGCCGCAAGCCCGAGCCACATCTGCGTCTGCCCGATCAGGTCGAGCGCGGTATTGGCGACCGCGATGTCCTCTTCGAGAACCGGCGCATGGCCGCAACATTCCGAAAGCCGGTGCCCAAGCACCAGCGTGTTGTCGCCCATGCGGCAGAGGAATTCGACATAGGCCGCATCCGCCATCACATCGCCCCCACTTCGTCGGGAATGTCGAAGAAGGTCGGGTGGCGGTAGACCTTGGATTGCGACGGCTCGTAGAGCGGCCCCTTGTCAGAAGGGGAAGAGGCCGCGATATGACGCGCCTCGACCACCCAGATCGACACGCCCTCGTTGCGCCGCGTGTAGACGTCGCGGGCGTTCTTCATCGCCAGCTCGGCGTCAGGGGCATGGAGCGATCCCACATGGCGGTGGCTCATGCCGTGCTGGCCGCGGATGAAGACTTCCCAGAGGGGCCATTCATGGCGCCTGGGTTTTTCGCTTCCCGTCTGGGGGTATTCGTTGCCGACCGAGCTCATTCCGCCGCCACCTTTCGGGCCGCCTTCTTCTCGGCATGTGCGAGCAAGCCATCGCGCACCCAAGCGCCTTCGTCCCAAGCGCGGTTGCGGTCGGCAAGCCGTTCGGCGTTGCAGGGCCCGTTGCCCTTCAGCACCTCGTAGAACTCGGACCAGTCGGGCTCCGAGAAATCGTAATGCCCTGTCTCCTCGTTCCACTTCAGGTCCGGGTCGGGCACCGTGAGACCGAGGTATTCGGCCTGGGGTACGGTCTGGTCGACGAACTTCTGGCGCAGCTCGTCGTTGGTGTTCATCTTGATCTTCCAGGCCATCGACTGGGCCGAATGGACGGATTCCTTGTCCGACGGCCCGAACATCATCAGCGAGGGATACCAGAAGCGGTTGAGCGCATCCTGCGCCATCGCCTTCTGCGCGGCCGAGCCCTTCGCCATCTTCATCATGATGTCGTAGCCCTGGCGCTGGTGAAAGCTCTCTTCCTTGCAGATGCGGATCATCGCGCGGGAATAGGGTCCGAAAGAGGTCCGCTGCAGCGGCACCTGATTCATGATCGCGGCCCCGTCGACAAGCCAGCCCACCGCGCCCATGTCGGCCCAGGTGAGTGTGGGGTAGTTGAAGATGGACGAATATTTCATCCGCCCGTCCAGCAGCATTTCGGTCAGCTCGTCCCGGCTGACGCCAAGCGTCTCGGCGGCGCAATAGAGATACAACCCGTGCCCGG
The DNA here is from genome assembly GCF_040801785.1 of Sulfitobacter sp. LCG007. Lineage (NCBI taxonomy): Bacteria > Pseudomonadati > Pseudomonadota > Alphaproteobacteria > Rhodobacterales > Roseobacteraceae > Roseobacteraceae bacterium LCG007. The sequence continues at coordinate 1,824,395 of NZ_CP161805.1, forward strand.
CCTCGTCCTGGACCTTGGCCAGCAGGATCGCCTTGCGCTCGAGCGTGGGCGCACGGGTGATCCAGTTGCCCTCGGGCAGCTGGCCGACGATTTCGGAATGGGCGTGCTGGCCGATCTGGCGGATCAGCGTCTTGCGATAGCCCGCCGGCATCCAGTCCTTCGGTTCGATCTTCTCGCCCGCGTCGATGCGGGCCTGAAAGGCGGCAAGCCGTTCGGGATCTTCCTGCGTCGCCTCGGACTTGACCATCTGTGCGTACATCTCGGGTCCTCTCCCTCAGACACGTTCCAGGATCAGGGCGGCACCCTGACCAACGCCCACGCACATGGTGCAGAGCGCATAGCGCCCGCCCGTGCGCTGCAACTGCCGGGCCGCCGTGAGCACCAGCCGCGCGCCCGACATGCCGAGCGGATGGCCAAGCGCGATGGCGCCCCCGTTCGGGTTGACGCGCGGATCGTCATCCGCGACGCCCAGTTCACGCAACGTTGCAAGGCCCTGAGCGGCGAATGCCTCGTTCAACTCTATCACATCCATCTGCCCGATGCTCAGCCCATATCGCTCCAGCAGCTTGCGGCTGGCGGGCACGGGGCCAATCCCCATCACGCGCGGCGCGACACCGGCAGAGGCCATGCCCACCACGCGCGCGATCCGTGTCAGGCCATTCTCGTCGGCCGAGGCTTCGGACGCGATGAGAAGCGCCGCCGCCCCGTCGTTGACACCGGAGGCGTTGCCCGCGGTCACGCTGAGGTCAGGCCCGTTCACGCCCTTGAGCCCCGCCAGCTTTTCAACGTCGGTCCCGGGGCGGGGGTGTTCATCGGTATCGAAGACGATGGGATCGCCTTTGCGCTGCGGGATGTTGACCGAGACGATCTCGTCCGCGAAGACGCCGGCCTTGTGCGCCGCGTCCCAGCGCGCCTGGCTGCGCGCGGCAAAGGCGTCCTGGTCGGCCCGGCTGACCTCCCAGTCGGCGGCGACATTGTCCGCGGTCTGGGGCATGGAATCGATGCCGTATTGGGCCTTCATCTTCGGGTTCACGAAGCGCCAGCCGATGGTCGTGTCATATACCGCGTTGCCGCGCGAAAACGCGGTGTCCGCCTTCGGCATCACGAAGGGCGCGCGGCTCATGCTTTCGATCCCGCCGGCGATTGTCAGGGCATAGTCACCGGCCTTTATGCCCCGCGCCGCGAAGCCCACGGCATCCATGCCGCTGGCGCACAGCCGGTTGATGGTGGCGCCCGGCACCGTTTCGGGCAGACCCGCCAGCAGCGCCGCCATGCGCGCGACGTTCCGGTTGTCCTCTCCGGCCTGGTTCGCGTCGCCCAGGATGACTTCATCCACTTGCGACCAGTCGACCGTCGGATTGCGCTCCATCAGCGCCGCGATCGGAATTGCCGCCAGGTCGTCGGCCCGTATCCCGGAAAGCGCACCGCCATAGCGTCCGATGGGCGTCCTGACGCCATCGCAGATGAATGCCTCCACGGTATCCTCCCTTTAATCGACCGTATGGTCGGGGTAGCAGCGATCGGGGATTCGCTCAAGTGAATAGTTACAGATTACCAGCGTTCCACGTTTTCGGTAACATTCCGACTTGCATACCTTCACGCCGAGGAACCCGGGCGTGTTGACGGACGTTCTGCAGAATGGCACAGGCAGGCACAGTTCCCCACGGCATCGAGAAAGAAGCGGGCCCCGGTCCGCAGGCGATGACCGGCATCGTCGACAGGCTCCATGATCTTGCCGACGGACGCGAGAGCATCCGCATCGACGAATTGACGAGGCGCATCGGCGCGCAGGGCCATGCGCCCCTGCTGCTGGTGGCCGCCATCTTCCTCATCATGCCCATCGGAATGGTTCCGGGCGTCGGGGGCGCTCTCGGGATCGTCATCGCGGCGGCGGGCCTTCAGATGCTGCGCGGCCAGCGTGGCATCTGGATACCGCCCTTCATGGCGCGGCGCGAGCTTCCGGCAGAGAAGATCAGGGCAGCCGCCGAAAGAATCCGTCCCGTCGCGGCGTGGTTGCGCCGACGCCTGAGGATCAGGCTCGAGACCCTGGCGCGAGGGCGCGTGTCGCTCACGATCATCGCGCTCCTGCTGATGCTGAGCGGTGGATCCATGCTTGTGCTCGGCGCGATTCCCGTGGCGGCACCCATCGTCGGTTTGCCCATCGCCGTCTTCGCCTTCGGTATCCTGGCCCGCGACGGCTATGTCGTCGCCGGGGGCTACCTGCTTCTGCTCTCGGCCGCCGGCGCGCTGTTCTTCGCAGACAGGCTTTTCGGCGGCTGAAGATCCGGCGCGCGGCGATCCGGGGCGATGCAGCTGCGCCGGGCAGGCGGTCAGAGCCGGGACAGCAGTGCGTCCAGACGCGCCTCGAGTTCATCGGGACCCGACGCGAGGGCACAGGCCGCGACGCGATCCTGCCAGACCGAAGCCGCCGCCGCCATCGCTCCGGAAAGCCCGAGATCCGCGACTGTCCGGCTGACCTCGCGCATTTCCGCCGCCCGCCGCGCGCCGTGGACCAACATGCGCTCGAGGCCGTATGCCCCGCGGGCGCGCCAGTCGATGTCCGGATCGGAAGCCTCGAGCGAGGCGATCACCGCCTTGTCGATACCCGCGCGGCGGGCGGCCAGGAAACATTCCGCAGTCAGCGCCTCCATGCCCTTGATCATCACCGACCGCAGCATCTTGACCGACGAGGCCTGGCCGATCTTGTCCCCGGCGATCTCGGGAGTCATCTCCAGTCCCCGCAACGCCTCGACGGCACGTTCCGCATGAGGTCCCGAAACGAGCAGGGGAACGAGGTGCCTTTTCGGATGTACCGGGGCCATCACCGCCACATCGACATAGCAGCCGCCTGCCGCCGCGATGACCTGCGCCGCCTGCCGCTTCGTGCCGGGTGCACAGTAGTTGCAGTCGAGCCAGAGCGTTCCGGGCTCAAGCGCGCTGGCACCAGTTGTGGCGGCTGCCAGCGCCTGATCCGGCGTGACGAGGGAAAAGACGATCCCGACACCAGCCAGAGCCTGCGCGGGCGTCCGATGGCCCGACACACCGCAGGCCGCATATCGGGACTGGATCAGGTCGCGGGTGCCTGGATCCTCGCTCAGGATGTCATAGGCGGAGACCTGCGCCGGGTCGTCGGGTGCCCAACCCGCCAGAAATGCCTGCGCGGCCTCGCCAAAGCCGATGAAAGCGAGGCGGGGAAAGGATCGGGGCGAGTGGGGCATGGCAATGCTCTGTGCAGGTGACTTCGGGAATCTGCCACGAGCGACACGCAAGCGCCATACGCCCCGCACCCCGGTTTTTCGACGCGCCCGGTGATCGTGGAAATTGCGCGACATGCCACAGCCATGCAACAGATGGGTCCGGAGAGTGGAGGAACCCCATGAGCGCGAAGACCGCACTTGTCCTGTCGGCACATGCCGCCGATTTCGTCTGGCGCTGCGGCGGAGCAATCGCGCTTCATGCGCAGAAGGGCTACGAGGTCACGGTGGCCTGTATGTCCTTCGGGGAGCGCGGCGAAAGCGCAAAGCTCTGGAAAGAGGGTAAAACGCTCGAAGAGGTCAAGTCGATCCGCCGCGCGGAGGCCGAGGCGGCGGCAGAGGTGCTGGGCGTTCACCGGCTGGAATGCTTCGATCTGGGCGACTACCCGCTGCACCTCGAGCGGGAGGACAAGTTCCGGCTGGTGGACCTGATCCGCGCCGTCCAGCCTGCCTTCATGCTCAGCCATTCGCAATATGATCCCTACAATACCGACCACATGTACATGACCCAGGTCGCGCTCGAGGCGCGCATGGTGGCGCAGGCCTGGGGACACAACCCCGGCGAGAAGGTCCTCGGCGCGCCCCAGCTCTATCTCTTCGAGCCGCACCAGACCGAACAGATGGGCTGGAAGCCGGACGTTTTCCTTGACATCACGCCGGTGTGGGATCTCAAGCGCGCGGCGATGGAGCACATGGAGGGGCAGCCGCACCTGTGGGAATACTACACCCGCGTCGCCCAGCAGCGCGCCAACCATTTCAAGCGGAATTCCGGCGGCCAGGCCGGTGGTCGCGATTGTCAGTTTGCGGAAGGCTTCCAGTCGGTGTTTCCTCGAACGGTCGATTGTCTCTGAGCCTGGAAGGATCGTTTCCATGACTGACGCGCCCGCAAAAGGCCCCGCCTCCTACTTCCCCTCGATCGAAAAGAAATACGGCCGCCCGATCAAGGAATGGCTCGATCTCGTCGCAGGACGTGATGATGACACCCACATGCAGCGAGTCGCCTGGCTGAAGTCCGAACACGGGATGGGCCATGGCCATGCCAATGCCATTGTCGCCCATGTGATGGCCAAAAAGACCTGACCGGCGGAGATCCCAATGCCCGAACCCACCCATCCCAGCTTCGACGTTGCCCATCTGGGCCATGTGGAGATGCTGACGGACCGGTTCGACGAGAGCCTCGATTTCTTCACCCGCGTCTTCGGGCTGAAGCTGGCCGCACAGGACGAGCGCTCCGCGTATCTTCGCGCCTGGGACGACTACGAAGTCCATTCGCTCAAGCTCACCAAGGCAGAGACCACCGGCATCGGGCATGTCGGCTACCGCTGCGCCTCTCCCGAGGCGCTGGCGCGCCGGGTCGCTGCGGTCGAGGCCTCGGGCTATCCCGTCCTGGGCTGGAGCGAGGGCGACCTCGGCCACGGGCGGGCCTTCCGTTTCGAAGACCCGTTCGGGCATGCATTCGAGCTTTACTACGATACGAACTGGTACGAAGCGCCCGACGTCGCAGACCGCGCCGCGCTCAAGAACACCGCCAGCGCCTTCACCGGGGCGGCGCCGCGCCGGATCGACCATGTGAACCTGCTGGGCGAGGACGTAAGCAGCTTCCGGGATTTCGCCGAGACCTGCCTCGGCAGCCGCGTGACCGAATATATCGAACTCGACAGCGGTCGTCTCGGCGGCGTCTGGTTCTCCTGCAACAACAAGACCTACGACCTTGTCTGCACGGAAGAAAGGGGCAGGGGCCATGGTCGTCTGCATCACGTGACCTTCGCCACCGACCAGCGCGAGGACATCCTGCGGGCGGCCGACATCTTCCTGCAGAACGGCGTGCATATCGAGACGGGCCCGCACAAGCACGCGATCCAGGGCTCGTTTTTCCTCTATGTCTGGGAGCCGGCGGGCAACCGCGTCGAACTTGCGAATGCGGGCGCACGGCTGATGCTGGCGCCGGACTGGCAACCGATCAGGTGGACCGAGGCCGACCGCAGGAAGGGCCAGGCCTGGGGGCTGAAGACCATCGAAAGCTTCCATACCCATGGAACACCGCCGGTGAAGGATTGAGGAGAGAGGCATGAATGTGGTCGTCCAGAACATCGAACGCGCAGCCCCGGATGTGATCGGCAGGCTCGGGCGGGCAGGGGCGGCCACGGTCCACGAGGCACAGGGCCGCAGGGGGTGCCTTGCGGCGTTCATGCGCCCGATCTATGCCGGCGCGCGCATCGCGGGATCGGCAGTCACCATCAGCGCGCCTCCGGGCGACAACTGGATGGTGCATGTCGCGATCGAACAGCTTCGGCCAGGCGACATCCTCGTGCTCGCCCCGACCTCGCCCTGCGAGGATGGCTATTTCGGCGATCTTCTGGCCACGTCGGCCATGGCGCGGGGTTGCCGGGGACTGGTGATCGAAGCGGGCGTGCGCGATGTCCGAGATCTTGCCGACATGGGCTTCCCGGTCTGGTCGAAGGCGATCTCTGCGCAGGGAACGGTGAAAGAGACGCTGGGATCGGTCAACGTTCCGATCGTCTGTGCCGGACAGGCAATCCAGCCCGGCGATGTGATCGTGGCCGATGACGATGGCGTCGTCGTCGTGGCGCGCGCACAGGCCCGGGGCGTGGCCGAGGCGGCAGACAGACGTCTGGCAGCCGAAGACGCAAAGCGCGCCCGGCTCGCCGCCGGGGAGCTTGGTCTCGACCTCTACGAAATGCGCGGGCGGCTGGCCGAGAAGGGCCTCAAATATGTCTGACGCGGATGGCATTCCCTGCCTCTGGATGCGCGGAGGGACCTCGAAGGGCGCGGTTTTCCTTGCCTGCGATCTGCCCGGTGATCCTGATGCGCGCGATGCGCTCCTGCTGCGGATCATGGGCTCGCCGGATCCGCGCCAGATCGACGGGATCGGGGGGGCCGATCCGCTGACCTCGAAGGTGGCGATCCTGTCTCGTTCCACCAGACAGGACGCTGACGTCGACTATCTCTTCCTCCAGGTCTTTCCCGACCGGCCGGTGGTTTCGGACGCGCAGGGCTGCGGCAATATCCTGGCGGCGGTCGGACCTGCGGCCATCGAGCGCGGGCTCGTGCCTGCCGGGGAAGGCGAGACGGAGCTGCGGATCCACATGCTCAACACGGGCGAAGTGGCGGTCGCGCGCGTCGCGACTCCCGGTGGCCGCGTGTGCTATTCCGGCGCTGCCGCGATCGACGGCGTGCCAGGCAGCGCGGCGCCGGTGGCCTTGATGTTTTCCGGCATCGCCGGGTCGATGACCGGGGCGCTGCTGCCGACGGGCAGGGCCGTCGATACCGTCCAGGGCGTCGATTGCACGCTGATCGACAACGGAATGCCGATTGTCGTCATCCGCGCCGCCGATGTCGGGGTGCGCGGTGACGAGTCCCGCGAGGCGCTCGAGGCAGACGAGGACCTCAGGTCCCGGATCGAGGCCATACGCCTGAGGGCCGGGCCGATGATGAACCTCGGCGATGTGGCCGATAAATCCGTGCCGAAGATGACACTGGTGTCGCCCCCCCGGGCCGGCGGAACCCTGTCCACCCGCAGCTTCATCCCGCATCGCTGTCATGCGTCCATCGGCGTATTCGCAGCCGTCTCGGTCGCCACTGCCGCGACCCTCACGGGATCGCCGGCCGCCGATATGGCCCGGTTGCCGCAGGATGGCCGATTCGTGATCGAGCATCCCTCGGGCGCGGCCGAAGTGCTGATCGAAACCGATGGCAACGGCGACGTCATCGGTGCCGGGACGATCCGCACGGCGCGGAAGCTTATGGACGGTCGCGTCTTTCCCAGGGACTGAAAGGGCGCGCGCGGTCCCTGTCGACCGGGCGCCTACCGGGGGGCCCGTGTCCTGCGCAGCAGATAGGTGTCCATGATCCAGCCATGGGCGGCGCGGGCCTCTGCGCGCTGTTCGACGATGCGCCGCGCCACAAGCTCGAGCGGTCCGTTGACGAGAATCTGCTCGGGCATGCCGAGGAACGCCCCCCACCAGATCTCGAGCCCCTGCGGATCGAGGCTCTGGAAGGCACAGCCTCCGTCCAGCATCACGGCGACCGTATCGGCATTCTCCGGCCAGCCTTCCGAGAGCAGCCTGCGCCCCGTGGTCACCAGCACCGAGCCGCCGAGCGTGTTGAGCGGGATGGCATGGGCCGCCGTGAGCGCCTGAAGCGACGTGATGCCGGGGATCACCCGCAGGACCGGCACCGGATCGAGCCGTGCGGCGATCCGCAGCGTGCTGTCATAAAGCGACGGGTCGCCCCAGACCAGCAGCGCAACCTTTCCAGCGCCCGCATGGGTTGCCATCAGGCGCGCCCAGACCTCGGCGATCGCGTCGTGCCAGCGTTCCACCGCGTCGAGATAGGCGATGTCCGTCGCCCGCGTCGGCAGGTCGAATTCGGCGATCCGGGCATTTGCGTCGCCTGCGACCCCGGCCACGATGTCGCGGCGCAGATCCGCGAGATCCGCCTTGTCCGGACCCTTGCGCGGGATCAGGATCAGATCGGCCTCCCGCAGGGCCTTGCGGCCCTCGCCGGTCAGGTGGTCCGGATTGCCCGTCCCGATCCCGATCAGCACCAGCTCAGTCATCGGCGGTCTCCGCAAGCGGGCCGTAGAGGATCAGCGCCGGGGCGCTGCCCGTCTCCCGGGACAGCCGGTCGGCCAGAGCGGCGAGCGTGTGCCGCGTGACGCGCTGGTCGGGGCGGCTGACGTTCTCGGCCAGAAGCGCCGGTGTCGTCGCGGGCAGGCCCCGCGCGACCAGCGCTTCGGCCAGACGCGGAAATGTCCGCTTGCCCATGAAGACCACGGTGGTCGCGCCCGGATCCGCCAGGGCCGCAAGGTCGATGTCCGCGGGCAGTTCACCGCGCGCGTCGTGCCCCGTGACGAACTGCACCCGCCGCGCCGTCAGGCGCCGCGTGAGCGGGATGCCGGCAGCAGCCGCGGCGGCGATCGCCGAGGGCACACCCGGCACGATCTCAAAGCCGATACCCGCGGCGCGCAGGGCGACGATCTCTTCCTCGAGCCGTCCGAAAAGGCCCGGATCACCGGACTTCAGCCGCACGATGCGCTGGCCGGTCTGCGCATAATCCACCAGCAGCCGGCTGACATGGGCCTGCACCGGAGAGGGCCTGCCCGCGCGCTTGCCCACCGCCACGAGATCGGCACCGGGGCGCGCATGGCTCAGGATCGGCCCGGCGGAAAGGTCATCGAAAAGGATCGCATCGGCGCGCCGGATCCGGTCGACGGCCTTCAGCGTCAGAAGTTCGGGATCGCCGGGGCCCGACCCCACGAAACTGACAAGGCCGCTCATGGCGTCTCTGCCGAAATCATGTGGAAGAAGGATCCCGTGACATTGCCGCGTCGGGATCCGGTCTCTGGCACGGCTGCCCCATCGGCGTCGTAGACATCCGCCAGCGGGGCGTCCGGTGCCTCGACGATGGTCGAATAATGGAACTCGTGCCCGCGCAGCGCGCTACCGGGGCCGAAGCCCGGCATCGGCAGGCGCAGGATCGCACGCCGGTAGCCCAGATGGAACTTGCGCGTTTCGTAGCTGGTCACGAGGCCCAGAAGACCCGCCATGCGGTGACGCACGCCCTGCTTGTCGATCAGGCCGGCCCCAAGCGCCATGTACCCCCCGCATTCGCCATGCACGGGGCGGTCGCGTGCATGACGCGCGAGGCCGTCGCGGAAGCGTTCCGCCGCGGCGATCGTGCCTGCGTGAAGTTCGGGATAGCCCCCCGGCAGCCAGACAAGATCGGCCCCCGGATCGGGCGGCTGGTCCGCCAGCGGCGAGAAGGGCAGGATCTCGGCGCCCGCGGTTCTCCAGCCTTCCAGCAGATGCGGATAGGTGAACGAGAACGCCGCATCCCGGGCCAGCGCGATCCGCTGCGCGGGTGGTTGCGGAAGCGCCGCCGACGACGTCCCGGGGCCGGTCGCTGCCGCCGCGACGACAGCCTCGAGATCCACATGATCGCGCAGGAATGCCGCGTATCGCGTTATGGCGCTTTCCACATCGGGATGCTCGATCGCCTGTATCAGCCCGAGATGGCGTTCGGGCAGCACAAGATCGCCGCGCCGGGGCAGGGCGCCCAGCACCGGAATGCCCGCCCGATCCATCCCGAGACGCGCAAGCCGCTCGTGGCGCGGACTGGCGACGCGATTGAGGATCACGCCCGCCAATGTCAGACCCGGCTCGTAGTCGCGAAACCCCATCGCCGTGGCTGCCGCGGACTGCGCCTGGCCGCCGACGTCGATCACCAGCACCACCGGCCATCCCATGCGGATCGCCGTTTCGGCGCTTGATCCGAAACCGGTGCGCCCGCGCGTGGCCACGCCGTCGTAAAGCCCCATCGACCCCTCGGCGATGACGATGTCGGCCCCCCGCGCCTGGCTTGCCACAGCATCGAGCAGCGTCGGGTCCATCGCCCAGCTGTCCATGTTGAACGACAGGCGGCCCGCGGCGGCGAGATGGAAGGCCGGGTCGATATAGTCGGGGCCGCTCTTGAAGGGTTGGACCGCGAGTCCGTTCTCGGTGAGCGCGCGCAGCAGCCCCAGCATGACCGTGGTCTTGCCGGTCCCCGAGGACGGGGCGGATATCATCAGTCCGGGAAGGCTAGTCATCGCCGGGGGTCCAGCCTGCCCACCGGCTGTCCGCGGATTGCGGGCGATAGCGGCGGTCGTAATCGGGGGCGTAAAGCCGGCTTTCGTCGAAGCCATCGGCTGCCAGCGCCGGCCCCACGAGGATGAGCGCGGTGCGCGAGATCTCGGCGCCCACGGCGTCGGAGATGTCGGAAAGCGTGCCCCGGATGATCCGCTCGTCGGGCCAGCTTGCCCGGTAGACGACCGCGACGGGGCACTCCGGCCCGTATGCCGGGGCAAGGCCCTCCGCGACACCGCGAAGGTTCTGCACCGAGAGATGGATCGCCAGGGTCGCGCCGGTGGCGGCAAAATTGGCCAGAGTCTCGCCCTCCGGCATGGCCGAAGCCCGCCCGGGTGTGCGGGTCAGAACGACGGACTGGGCGATGCCGGGAAGGGTCAGCTCGACACCTAGCGCTGCGGCGGCGGCAGAGAACGAGGGCACGCCCGGTGTGACGTCGAAGGGGATGCCCGCATCCCGCAGCCTGCGCACCTGTTCGCCCATCGCGGACCAGACAGACAGGTCGCCCGAGTGCAGGCGCGCGACGTCGCTGCCCGCGTCATGGGCGGTCCGGATCTCGGCGATGATGGCGTCGAGGTCCATGGCTGCGGTGTTCACGATCCGCGCGCCCTCGGGACAATGCGCCAGCACCGCCTCGGGAACCAGCGAACCGGCATAGAGGCAGACCGGGCTGGCCGCGATCAGGTTGCGCCCGCGCAAGGTCAGCAGGTCGGGCGCGCCGGGACCGGCGCCGATGAAATGAACGGTCATGGGTCTTCTCCTTCTGCCAGCGCGCAGGTGGCCATGCGGTCCTCGGAGACGACGCGCGGCGCCAGCAGGCGGGCATTCGCGCCCGCCGCCGCAAGTGCCACGGCCTCGGCAACGCTGCCGGTGCCATGGGCCGACAGGCTGGCGGCGGAACATGTCAGCGTGGGGCGACCGGCGATGTCCTCGGGCGTGACGGCCGCCAGCGGCAATGACAGGACGGATGCGAGGCGCTCGAGAAGCCGCGCCTTCGAGTCGAGGGTGGCAAGCAGGTGCGGGCGGCAGTCACCGCCCGCCTTTTCAAGGGCCGAGCGCAGGCTCTCGCAGGTCGCGCCGCCGCGATATCCGAACCCCGCGACGATCACAGCGTCACGCTCCATTGCACGACAGGGTAGGCCGCGCGCCAGCCGCGCAGCGAGCCCAGCGGCGCGGCCTCCGACAGATCGATCCGCAGCAGGCTGCCCCCCATGCGCGCCTGCCAGCCCGCCAGCAACGCCTCGGACTCGAGCGTCACCGCATTGGCGACGAGCCTTGTGCCCCCCGGAAGCCTTTCGGCCAGCGTTTCGAGCAGACGGTCCGACAACCCGCCGCCGATGAAGACCGCCTGCGGCGCCTCGAGGCCCTCGAGGGAGTCCGGCGCGACACCTTCCACCACCCGCAACCGGTCGACGCCCAGCCGGACGGCATTCGCGGCAATCCGTGCCGCACGATCCGCGCGCCGCTCGATGCTGATCGCCTGCATCGACGGATCGGCCAGAAGCCATTCGATGGCGATCGACCCGGAGCCGCCCCCGATATCCCACAGAAGCTCACCGGGACGCGGCGCAAGTGCCGAGAGGGTGAGGGCGCGGACCGGACGTCTGGATATCTGACCGTCGTTGTCGAAGAAACTGTCGTCTATGCCGGAAATGACCGGCAGGACCGATCCGTCTCCGATGACCTCGATGGCGGCGCAGACCGGATGGCCGAACGCTGCTGCTGCGCCATCTCGTGCACGGATCACCTCGATCCGCTCCCGCGGACCGCCAAGTGCTTCGAGCACCGTTATCCGGCTGTCCCCGAACCCCGCCTCGGCGAGATAGGCCGCGAGTGCAGGCACCGCCGCGCCGTCGCGCAGCGTCGCGATGATCGGCCTGCCGGGCGCAAGATGCGGGCGCAACCGGCTCATCGGGGCCGCATGGAGCGCGATGCAGACGGTGTCCTGCAGGGCGAACCCGGTCCGCGCGGCGGCAAGCGAGAAGCAGCCGGGCGCGGGCAGGGCGCGCCATTCGTCCGCACCAAGTTCCCGCGTGAGGATGCTGGCGGCGCCGAACCAGAAGGGATCGCCCGAGACCAGCACCGCCACCTTGCGGCCGCGCAGCTCCATCAGCATGGGCAGCCCCGCCGAGAAGGGCACGGGCCATTCGCGGGTCTCCCGAGAAACATCGCCCAGAAGGTGCAGGTGACGCGGCGGACCCAGGATGATTTCCGCAGCGTCGAGTGCCGCGAGGCTTGCGGGTGCAAGCCCCGCCGGGCCATTCTCGCCCAGCCCGACAATGGTGAGCCAGGGGAATTCAGCCATGACACCGAACATCCTGATCCTCGGCGGCACGACGGAGGCCACCGCACTCGCCCGCGCGATCGCCGAGAGGGGTCTGCGCGGGCAGGTATCGCTTGCCGGACGGGTCGAACGCCCTGTGCGCCAACCCCTGCCGATGCGCATCGGCGGCTTCGGCGGCGCGGAAGGGCTGGCGGAATTCATGCGCCGGGAAAGGGTCAGCCATCTGGTGGACGTCACCCATCCCTTCGCCGCGAGGATGAGCGCGAACGCCGTGGCCGCCTGCGCCGAGACCGGGGTGCCGCTTCTCGCCCTCACGCGGCCCGCCTGGACGCCGGTGCCGGGGGACAGGTGGCAGCGAGTCGAGAGCATTTCCGCGGCCGTCGCAGCCCTTTCGGGCGCGCCGCTGCGTGTCATGCTCGCCGTCGGACGGATGCACCTTCCGGAATTTGCCGCCAATCCCCAGCATTACTACCTGCTCCGTCTCGTGGACGCTCCGGAACACGCGCCTCCCTTCCCCGATCACACCGTGCTCGTATCGCGCGGGCCGTTTACCGAGGAGGACGACCTGCGTCTCATGACGGATCATCGCATCGACCTTGTCGTCTCGAAGAATTCCGGCGGCAACGGCGCCCATGCCAAGATCGCGGCGGCGCGCAGGCTGGGCCTGCCGGTGCTGATGATCGACCGTCCCGCGGTGCCGGCCCGCACGGAGGTTCAGGACATCGGGCAGGTTTTCGACTGGCTCGGTCATGCCGGGGCCGATCTTGGCGTGTAGACGATGGGCCGGCGCGCCCGGGCGATGACGCGGGTGGCGGAAGAGCCCACGATGACGATCGTGCTCATGTCGGCCATCTCGGGCGTCGCGTCCCGCAGCGCCACGGTCAGGATGCGTTCGTCCTCGCGCGAGACCGCGCGCGCGAAGATCACAGTGCGGCCCGGTTCGCAGGTCTCCCGCAGGATGTCGAGCGCCCTGGCAAAGCCATCGGGGCGCGACTTCGAGCGGGGATTGTAGAAGGCCATGGCGAAATCGGCCTCGGCGGCGAGCCGCAGGCGCTTCTCGATCAGCGCCCATGGCTTCAGGTTGTCGCTGAGGTTCAGGACGCAGAAGTCGTGGCCCAGCGGCGCACCCGCCCGCGCCGCGGCGGCAAGCATCGCGGTGATGCCCGGCAGCACCCTTATGTCGAGCGCGCACCATGCGGGATCGCCGTCCTCAAGCGCCTCGAAGACGGCCGAGGCCATCGCGAAGACTCCCGGATCGCCCGATGAGACCACCACGACCCTGCGTCCGTCGGCGGCCATCTCCAGCGCGTGCCTGGCGCGGTCGAGCTCGACGCGGTTGTCCGAAGGGTGCAGGGTCAGGCCGGGCCGCCCGGCGACGCGGCGCACATAGGGAATATAGCCCACCACATCGGTCGCCTCGGCCAGAGCCGCAGTCACTTCCGGCGTCACCAGCGCATCCGCCCCCGGGCCGAGCCCCGCAATGGCAAGCCAGCCGGTCATGGCCGCCGCCCCTGACCGTGGACGATGACGATCGAGAAATAGGGTGTCGGTCGTTCGCCGGCGTCGCGCAGTCGCGTGACGCTCTGCTGCGGCATGGTCGCATATTCGATCAGCCAGGCGTCATCGTAGCGGCCCGCGCTGCGCAGGGCGTTGCGGATCTTGCCGATGTTGCGCCCCACCTTCATCACCACCAGCGCGTCGGCTGCCTGCATGTGCCGGGTGAGGTCCGCCTCTGCCATCGTCCCGGTCAGGACCGTCAGAACGTCGTCGCCCCAGGTGATCGGTTCGCCCGTAGCCGTCCAGGCCCCGGACATGCCGGTGATCGCGGGCACGACCTCTACCCGCATCTCGTCGCGCAGGCGCGTGTAGAGATGCATGAAGGAGCCGTAGAAGAACGGGTCGCCCTCGCAGAGCACGACCACGTCCGCCCCGTCGGCGCTCAGCGCCCGCAGGCGCGCCGCGCATTCCGCGTAAAAGGTTGCCAGCGTATCGCCATAGCGCGGATCGTCGAGCGGGATTTCCGTCGTGACGGGATATTCCATCGCGATTTCGCAGGCATCGGCGCGCATCATGCCTTCGACGATCGCTCGGGCCTGCCCGGAACGCCCGGCCTTGCGGAAATAGGCCACATGGCCCGCTGAGCGGATCAGGCGGTCGGCACGCACGCTCATCAGATCCGGATCACCTGGCCCGAGCCCGACACCGAAGATCGTCCCGCCGCTCATTCCCGGCGGCTCGCCAGCGCGTTGACGGCCGCCACGGTAATGGCGCTTCCCCCGAGGCGGCCTTCGACGATGGCGCAGGGCGCGGGCTGCGCTTCCCAGAGTGCCGCCTTGCTTTCCATGGCGCCCACGAAGCCCACCGGGCAGCCGATGATGGCCGCGGGGCGCGGGCAGGCGGGGTCCTCGAGCATGTTCAGCAGATGGAAGAGCGCCGTGGGCGCGTTGCCGATCGCGACGACGGCGCCCGCCAGATCTGGCCGCCAGAGCTCGAGAGCCGCGGCCGAGCGGGTATTCGACATCTCCTCGGCAAGGCCGGGCACCCTGGGATCGTGCAGGGTGCAGATGACCGGGTTCGCGGCTGGAAGGCGCGCGCGGGTGATGCCCTCGGAGACCATGCGCGCGTCGCACAGGATGGGGGCGCCCGCCTCGAGGGCCGCGCGGGCGGTCACGGCGAAACCGGCGGAGAAGCGGATGTGGCGTTCGAGGCCGACCATTCCCGCCGCGTGGATCATGCGCACCGCGACCTGCTCTTCCTCGGCGGTGAAGCAGGCCAGGTCGGCTTCGGCCCGGATGGTGGCGAAGCTTTGCAGGTAGATGGCGGCGCCGTCGGTCTCGTACTGGTATGGCATGGGCGTCAGGCGAAGCTCTTCAGGATTGTCTCGGGGTCGAGCCCGCGTTGACGGGGCTCATCCCATGCCGTGCCGTTCTCGACAAGGTCAAAGGCGCCATCGCGGCCCACGAGGGTGAGCGGCGCGGGGCGGGCGCGGGCGCAACCCTTCGCGCAGCCCGATACATGCAGAGCGCCGGCGGACCGGGCGGCGAGGCGGCGTGCCAGGCTGCGGGTCTCGACGCTCGCCGACGCGCAGAAGGGCGCGCCCGGGCAGGCGTCCACATCCAGCAGCGGATCGGCGGGTCTGACGATGAAGGCGTCGCCTGCCGGAGCCCTGGCCCCGTCGAGGCGCAGCATCCGCCAGGGCGTCACGGATATCGCCTGCGCGCCAGAGGACCGGATGGCAGCGGCAAGGGCGGCGGCGTCTGCCTGTCCGAAGGGGACACCGATCAGCGTTCCTCCGGGGACCGGTCCCGGATCGGGACGTGGTGCCGAAACCGCAGTCGATGTTCCGATGAACTCTTTCGGGAGATCAAAGTATTGCACGACCTTTCTCATCCGCCTTGCATCCGGTGTCATGCGCCCCGAGAACCAGCGGGCAAGGGCGATCGCCCGGGTAATGGCGTCACGCTCTGCCAGCTCGACGCCGGTATCGCAACTGTCCGCCCGCAGCTGGATCGAGTCCCGCGGCCCGGTCTCGAGCCGGATGTCGGCGGGAGTGTTCGCGAGCATGGCGGCAGGCCCAAGATCGATGGCGAAGCCGAATTTCCCGGGCAGCAGCGGCAGTTCGTCAAGGCGCGCCCCAAGTTCGCGGGCCAGCCGGTAACTGCGGTCTCCGGCCTGCCAGAACGGGGCCACGGTGATGTTGCGCCGCGCCTCGGACTCGGGATCCGGGTCAAGCAGGCCGAGCTTGCCCAACCCCTCCATCAGCGCCGGATAGGCCGCCTGCGTCACGCCCCGGATCTGCAGATTGGCCCGGCTGGTAAGGTCGATGAACCCGCTGCCGTGACCGAGCGCAAGGTCGCACAGACCCAGCGCCTGATCACGCGACAGGCGCCCCAGCCACGGCCTGATGCGCACCACCAGACCGTCGCCGCTTTGCATGGGGCGCAGCGCGCCGGGGCACCAGCCCCTGACCTCGCCGGCGCCTCTCATGCGATCGACTCCAGATCCGCGCGGATCGAATTGCGGCGCGAGGACCACAACCCCGCGTCGTGAAGAGCTGCGAAACGGGCCCGCATGGCTTCGAGCGCGCCCGGGTTCGCCTCTTCGAGGAAGTGCACGACCGCCTGATTGCCGAGTGTCGCGTCATAGTAGAGGTCGAACAGATGGGACGCGACCGCGTCGGCGAGATGCGCGAATGCGGCCATATGTTCGAGCGTGGCCGCGATCTCGGCGCCTCCGCGAAATCCGTGGCGCATCATCCCTGCAAGCCAGCCGGGATTTATCGCGCGGGCCTGCACGACGCGCGCGATCTCTTCGGAAAGCGCCCGGGCCCGCGGCCTCGCCGGATCGGTGTTGTCGAGGTGATACAGCGCCGCCGCACCGCCCGCCACAGATTGAGCCGCCGCGAAACCGGCCTCGTGCAGCGCATAGTCCTGAGCCAGAAGCAGGTCGGTTTCGGGTAGATCCTGCAGGTGCACGAAGACATCCGTGCCGGCCACCCGGTCCCGGATGCCGTCGGGATCGCGTCTGATGTCGTCTCCGTCATGCGCCCACGCGCTTGCCTCGAGCCAGGCGGCGCCCGCGCGTTCGCGCCCCCCGGGGGTGTAGTCCTCGGCCTCGGCCCCCATGCCGAGCCCGAAGCTGCCGGGAGCGGGACCATATACCGCCGCGCGGACGGATTGACCGGCGTAGGGGTTCCAGTCCGTCGCCTCGTCGCGCTGCGCCAGCACCCTGACGGCCTGCGCGAAAAGGGCGGTGAGGGTCGGGAACATGTCCCGGAAAAGCCCGGAAACCCGCAGCGTGACGTCCAGCCGGGGCCGTTCGAGATCGGTGATCGGCAGTACCTCGAGTCCCGACACCCTTTCGCTGCCCTTGTCCCAGACAGGCCGGACGCCCAGCAGGTGGAGCGCCATGGCGAATTCCTCGCCGGCGGTGCGCAGCGTGGCCGACCCCCAGAGATCCACGATCAGCCCCCGCGGCCAGTCGCCATGGTCCTGCAGGTGACGCCGGACCAGCTCTTCGGCCAGCTTCACGCCCTGCGCATGGGCCGCGCGTGTCGGCACTGCGCGCGGATCGGTGGTGAACAGGTTTCGCCCCGTGGGCAAAACGTCGCGCCGTCCCCGGAAGGGCGAGCCGGACGGCCCGGCGGCGATGCGTCGCCCCGAAAGCGCATCGCGCAGCGACTGCCGTTCGCCTGCCACGGACGTCGCAAGATCGTTGCCGCCCGCGCGCGGGGGGCGTCCCCAGACGTGAAGACCGTCGCCGAACTGGCTTTCCTTGACGTCGCAGACGAAGCGGTCGATCCGCGTGATCGCCTCGGCCAGGGAGGTCGCCTCACCGAGGCCCAGATCGGCTTCGACCCCAAGGGCGCGCGCCTCGTCGCGGATGTCGCCCTGCAGCCGGTCGCGCCGCTTCGGGTCGAGCCCGTCGGCATTGGAAAACTCGTCCAGCAGCGCCTCGAGCCGCAGCAGCCTGTCCGGCGTCGCGCTCTGCTTCATCGGCGGGGGCAGGTGGCCCAGGGTCAGCGCTCCGATGCGCCGCTTCGCCTGCGCCGCCTCGCCGGGATCATTGACGATGAAGGGATAGAGGACGGGCAGGGATCCTGTCAGCGCCTGCGGCCAGCACTCGGGCCCCAGGGCCACGGACTTGCCAGGCAGCCATTCCAGCGTGCCATGCGCTCCGATATGGATCAGTGCGTCCGCCTCGCGCTGAAGCCAGAGATAGAAGGCCACATAGCCGTGGCGGGGCACGCGCGCGAGGTCATGGTAGATTTCGGCACGCCGCTCGGGCTCGCCCCGTTCGGGTTGCAGCGCAACCAGCGCCGCACCGCGCCGGATCGCCGCAAAGCGGAAGGAACCGTCCCGGCAGGCCGGATCGTCTTCGGGGGCACCCCAGGCTTCGCTCAGCGCATGCTGTAGCGAGACCGGCAGTTCCGCCAGTGCCTCGAGGTAGTCGGCAAGCGGCCAGTGCTCGGTCCCGGACATGAGCGCCCCGGCCAGCGGCGTTGCGGTCTGCACATTGTGCCCGCCCTCGGTGAGGTCCTCGAGGATCGCCTCGGCCGAGGCAAGCGCGTCGAGGCCGACCGCATGGGCCATGTTCCAGTCCTTGCCGGGATAGGTCGAAAGCACCAGCGCGGGCCGGCGGGCATCGGGTGCTCGCGCCGCAAGGTCGGTCCAGCCTTTCAGCCGGGACACCGCAGCTTTGACCAGCGACGGCTCGGACTTGTGCCTCTGAAGCGCGGACTGCAGATGCGGATCCGCCGTTTCCGTCTGTTTGAACGATATGGCCCCGGCGAAAAGGCGGCCGTCGATTTCGGGCAGCACCACATGCATCGCCAGATCGGCCGGCGACATGCCGCGCTCGGCCTTTTCCCAGGCCTCGTGCGACGAGGTGGCCAGCGCCACCTGAAACACCGGCACCCCCGCAGCATCGAGGGGAGAGCTTCCGTCCGCGCCCTTGCCGCTGAAGGCCGTGGCATTGAGGATCGCACAGGGCGCGAGGCCCGCGACCTGCCGCGCAAGCCAGCGCGCCGCCTCGGGCGCTTTCAGGGATGGCACGAAAAGGCCGATCGTATCGAAGCCCGCTTCGTCAAGCGCACGGAACAGCGCCTCGAGGGGTTCGGTATCCGCTGCGCTCAGATACGCGCGATAAAAGGTCACGACGACACGCGGACGCAGCGCGGGTTCCAGAGCCAGCGGGCAACAGGGTCCCAGATGCGGCGCCCATGCACCGACGGGGGGCAGATGTTTCTGGCCCGTCACCGGCCCGGCATAGAGACCCGCTGCCAGCGCCAGTTGGGCCAGCGCAGCCTGCGCCGCGACCGCTCCGCCCGCATCGCAATGATGCGCCAGTCGCCGCAATGTCGACACCGGCAGGGTCGAGATCCGGTCCAGGGTCTCGTCGTGGCGGCCGTCGCCGGGCAGCACCGCCAGAGCCAGGCCTCTTTCGCGTGCCAGCGCCTCGATCTGGCTCAGGCCATAGGGCCAGTAGGCCCGGCCGCCGATCAGCCGCACGAGAATGCCCTTGGCACCCGCAAGCGTGCCCTCGACATAGGCGTCCACCGACAGCGGATGGCGCAGCGCCGACAGGTTGGCAAGCCTCAGCGTGGGCAGCCTGCCGGACACGCCGCCGCCGCGATGCCATCCCGCCGCAAAGGCCCCAAGGTCGCTGTCCGAGAAGGAGAGCACCACCAGATCCGCCGGGCTCTGGCCCAGATCGGTGGGGGTCTCGGTCTCTTCGAGCCCATGGCTTTCCCGGAAGACGACGTGCATCGGCTGGTTCCGCCCCGCCTACTCGGCGGCCTGCGGCGCAGGCTCGAGCGCTTCGCGGATCGCCCGAGGGTCGACATCGTCATGTTCGGCGATCACCACGAGCCTGCCTGCGCGTGTCTCATCGGATGCCCAGGGCCGGTCGAACTGCCAGCGGACCCGCGCGCCGACCGCCTGCACCAGCAAGCGCATGGGCTTGCCCTCGATCACGGCATAGCCCTTGACCCGAAGGATGTTGCGTTGCCGCGCAAGCAGTTCGATCCGCGACACGAGATCCTCGGGGCTCTGAAAGGCGGGCAGATCGACCACCATGCTCTCGAAGTCCTCGTGGTCGTGGTCTTCCGCCCCGTCGTGGTGGCTGGGGCGCGCATCCAGATCGTTCTCCGCGGCCGCGCCGAGGCCGAGCACGATGCGCGGATCCACCGCGCCTTCGGCCACCTCGATCACGGGCAGCGGGCGCGGTGCCTCCGCCGCGATGATCTCGCGCGCGCGGGCGACGCCGTCCGGGCCGGCGAGATCGGGCTTGGTCAGCAGCACGACATCGGCGCAGGCGATCTGGTCCTCGAAGACTTCCGAGAGCGGCGTCTCGTGGTCCAGCGAGTCATCCGCGCGCCGTTGCGCATCGACGGCGGCGACATCGGGCGCGAACCGCCCGGCGGCGACCGCCTCGGCATCGGCAAGAGCGATCACGCCGTCGACGGTGATGCGCGAGCGGATGGAGGGCCAGTCGAACGCCTTCAGCAGCGGCTTGGGCAGCGCGAGGCCCGACGTCTCGATCAGGATATGTTCCGGACGGGGATCGAGCGCCATGAGTGCCTCGATGGTCGGCACGAAGTCGTCGGCCACCGTGCAGCAGATGCACCCGTTTGCCAGCTCGACGATGTTCTCCTCGGGGCAGTCGGGGATCGCGCAGCCCCTGAGGATTTCGCCGTCCACGCCGACGTCCCCGAATTCGTTGACGATCACGGCGAGGCGCCGGCCCTGGGGGTTCTGCATCAGGTGACGCACGAGCGTCGTTTTACCCGAGCCGAGAAAACCGGTGATGACGGTGACGGGCAGCTTTACGAGATCAGTCATGTTCTTGCTCCAGTGGGGGAATTCTGGCGACGCAGTTCTTGCGGAAATGGACGGGGCGCTCGCGCCATGGGATGAGGCCGTCGCCGGTGCGTTGATAGCGTGCCGCGCCGTCGAGGAGCATATCCAGATCGTCGGTTTCGTGGATGTTGCCGAAGACGTAGGTCCAGCGCCCCTTTCCGCGCAGCGCGACCGTACAGCCGCCCTCGCAATTCTGGAGGCATTCCGCGGCCGTTACCGTCAGCCCGGCGGGCAGATCTGCCGTGCAAAGCCCTTCGAACAGCCTCGCACCCGGCCGCACGCCGCCGTCGGGCACCGCGAGGCCGCGCCGGCAGGTCACGCAGACCAGCAATTCGGCGGGGCGGGGGCCGGCGTCGTCGAGATCGCCGGGGCAGGGGTCGACGCTCGCGTCTCTCATCGGCACGCTCTGGCTGGAATGGTCATCTGTACGCATCTCCTCAGGGAACGCGGGCATGATGACGGGCGAGCACGACCCTCCCGACACCGGCGCACCCCGTCCGGTCACGTCATTCGCGCTGGCAGGTCTCCCGGCTTGCGGATCTCGGGGCCTCGGCCCCGTCGGTCACCCGGCCTTCCCAGCGCTTGCGCCAGTGGCCTTGGGCACCTCTCCGGTCACGGTCGCGGGGGCGGCTGCGTTTCACCGGCTTCCCGGCTGCGCATTCCCTCTTCACCTGTCCTTCGACAGGAACCAGCAGACCTGTCATGATGGGGTCGGACCGGGTTTGTCAAGCGCGGGTCGTGATGGGGGCTTGCCACTGGACTTCCTGGGGTCTTGCCAAGGCGCGGCACCGTGAACGGTTCGTGCAGTTCGGACCTCGGGCCGCGGCAGGGCGCGCGACGCGCGTTCGAGGGGCGCGTGCTGAACGGGTGCAGCCCGCGGCAGGGCGCCGGGGAGCTTATCTGCGTCCCCGTATCATCCCGGCGCTCCGCATGAATCCGGTGGTCCCGAAAGGCGGCCTCACACCAAAGGGCGGGTGTCATGGGGCAGATGGCAACCCGCCATCCCAAGCCCGGTTTTCCGTCCAACTTGCAGCCTGATGGGCGGGTATTGCACGACCCGCCCGGATGTGCCCCTTCAGAAATGCGTTGATGTCGACCCGATGCGCATCGCTCGCGCCGGTTTCCGTAGGCGCTTTCCGGCGGCGCCCGGCCATCTTGCCTGACGGCCGGGTCTGACGGATGTCTGGCGGGCGGGTCTGACGGCTCGTCTCTGGATGCGCGCAGGTCCCGGCGTCGGTCGTTTTCCGTGGGACATGGAACACCTGCCGGTTCCGCTGGTGGCGCTCTCCACTTTTCCGGGCAAGTCCATCTGCCAGCGACTGCGGCTCCGACCCGGGCCGTTAAGACCTAGAAAAGGTCGAGGTCGCCCAGGGTCTCGTCCTCGCGCTCGAAGCTGAAGGTCGTCTGCCCGTGAAGAAGCGTCCGGGTGCTGTCAAGCCGGAGCTTCTGGCCGATCTGCGATACGGGCAGCAAGTCGCCGCCGAGATGCTCGGAATGCAGGTGCAGATGATGGGCCAGAAGGGCGAGATCCTCCAGCGACTGACGCAGCAGATCAAGCGTCTGCAATTCGCGGATAATCGAGTTTTCGGTGTTCGACGCCTCGGGAAGGCTGCGTCCGACAGCCTCCTCCAGCGAAAAAACCTGTCCCGCCATCGCATCGAGATGCCGGGACACGCGCGAAAGGATATGTGCGAGTCCGCCGCTCTCGCACTCGGATTGTCCAGGGTATGCGTCCTGCATCACAGACGACCGACCACAGCCTCGATGCAGTTTCGCAAGCCCGCCTGTTCGAATGGCTTTTTCAGGTAGTTGTTCATGCCCAGCTTCTTGCCGTGATCGATGATCTGCTGCTCAGCCCGTCCCGTGATCAATATGAACCCGACCCCCTTGGTCTTTGGGTCGCTGCGCAGGTGGTGCAGCAGTTGCAGGCCGTCCATCTGGGGCATGTTGTAGTCCGAAATGACCAGATGAACCGGATGGCTGGACAGCGTCTTGATCGCGTCCATGCCGTTATCGGCGGTTGAGACGTTGCGGACGCCGAAGGCATCGAGTGCCTGAGTGATCAGTCCGCGGCTGGTCGACATGTCGTCAACCACCATGATGCGTATTTGGTCGCGCAAGGACATGGGCGGATTCCTTCAATTGCCCGCAGAAGCGGACCGGTTGGAGCCGACTGGACGGTAGGCGGTTGGGCCGGCATTACAAAAGCCCATACTTTCGGGGCTGACGATACGTTCGGAGTGACCCAGGAAAAGGTAGCCGTCCTCGCCGAGTTGGGCGCGGAAGCGCGGCCAGAGCGTGTTCTGGGTCTTCTGGTCGAAATAGATGACGACGTTGCGGCAGAAGATCGTGTCCATCTTCTGGCGCAACGGCCAGTCTCCGAGGAGATTCAGTTCGCGGAAGAGCACGAGCTTGCGCAGTTGGGGACATGCGACGTACTCGGTCTCGCTGCCAGCTGGACGCGGCTCGAAGTATTTCTTCAGCAGCGGCTCGGGGATTCCCGACACCATCTGCTGCGGATAGATGGCGGCGCTGGCGAATGCGACCACCTTCGGATCGATGTCCGTGCCCAGGATCCTGACGTCGGCAGAAGCGATATCGGGTATCTTTTCCAGCAGGCACATTGCGATGGAACAGGCTTCCTGACCGTTCGAACTGCCGGCCGACCACAGGCGCACCTTTCCGCCCGCGCGCAGCTTGCGGATCAGCTCGGGCACTATCTTTTCCTTGAGAATGTCGAAATGGTGCTCCTCGCGGAAGAAATGCGAAACGTTCGTGGTGAGCGCAGATATCATCTGCCGCCGTTCCTCGACCCCTGCATCCGAGCAGACGAAATCCGCATAGCTCTTGAAGTCGCTGGTTCCCATCGCACGCAGCCGGGGCCGAAGCCGCGACTGGATCATGGACGTCTTCTCGATCACGAGCTGCAGCCCGCTTTCTCGATACGCCAGATCGGCGAGCTTATGGAAGCTCTGCGGATCGAGCGCACCCTCCATCGTGCCGCCTTGTGAGGTTCCTGCCATCACGCGGCTGCGGATTGGGTAGAGTTGACGATAGAGCCAAGATCGAGCACGCGGATCATCCGCTCGTCGATGAGGGTCAGCGCGCTCACGACGTTCGGGATGGCGCTTGTCTGCATGTCAGGCGGCGGCTGAAGATCGTCAGCCGTAAGCGCGATGATGTCGGAGACGGCATCCACAAGCAAACCGGTCATCGCATCTTCGTGCTTGACCACGATGATGACGTTTCGGTCGGTGTGCTCGCGCGGGGTCAGGCCGAGCCTGAGAGCGAGATCCATCACCGGCAGTACCGTGCCGCGCAGGTTGATGACGCCCTTCATGTAACCGGGCGCATGCGGCAGGGGAGTGGCTCTGGTCCAGCCACGTATTTCGCGCACCGACATGATGTCGAGTGAATATTCCTGATCCCCAAGCCGGAAGGTCAGGAGTTCGATCGTGGCTGATGTGTCCTTGTCGCTCATGCGGAAAGTCCTGTCAGTGAAGGAGTGGCAGCCGCGCCGTGGCTGCCGATGGCGTTGCTGATGATGTCGGACGTGTCGACGATCAGGGCGATCTGGCCGTCACCCAGGATCGTCGCGGCGGCGATGCCCGGCGCGCGGTAGAAACTGTCGTCCAGCCCCTTGATCACCACCTGGCGCTGATCCTGGATGCTGTCGATGACGAGTGCCGCGTTGCTGCCGTCTTCCTGCGCGATCAGCAGCACGACGGTGCCGTCATAATCTGTGATCGGCTGTCGGTATCCGAGTTCCTTACCCAGGTCGAAGAGAGGCACAAAACCGCTGCGGACACGCACAACATAGGCACCGGGGCGTACCATCTCGACGTCTTTCGACGCCAGCGTCAGCGTTTCGACGACGACGCTTAGTGGCAGCACGAGCGTCTCGTCCGCGACCTGGACCACCATCCCGTCGAGAACGGCTAGGGTCAGAGGCAGCGAAATCGAGAACGTCGTGCCGACGCCAGGCGTTGACGAGATGGAGATACGTCCGCCCAGCGACTGGATCGAGGTTCGCACGACATCCATGCCGACTCCCCGTCCGGACAGATCGGAGATTACGCTTGCAGTCGAGAACCCCGGCAGGAAAAGCAGGTTGTCGATCTCGGTATCCGAAAGCTGGGCCTCCGCCGGTACCAGACCCTTTTCAATGGCGATCTCGAGCACACGCTTGCGGTTGATGCCACCACCGTCGTCGGAAACCTCGATCACCACGCGGCCAGAGCGGTGCGCGGCAGTGAGATTCACGCGCCCCTGTGCCGGCTTGCCGGCCGCCACCCGTTTTTCGGCGGATTCAAGGCCGTGATCGACAGCGTTCCGGATCATGTGGGTCAGCGGATCGGCAAGGCGCTCGATGACTGTCTTGTCGACCTCGGTGCTTTCTCCGACGGTATGGAGACGCACGTCCTTGCCGACGGCCGCGGACGCCTCGCGCACGATACGCGACATGCGCTGGAACAGCGATTTCACGGGCTGTGCCCGGATCATCATGACACTGTCCTGAATGTCACGGGTCAGGCGCTGGAACTCTTCGAGACCGTTCATGGCGTCCGAGTGCGGTGAAAGACCGGACTCCTCGAGGCTCTGCGCAAGCATCGCCTGGTTGATCACCAGTTCGCCGACCAGGTTCACGAGGCGTTCGATGCGGTCGATGTCGACCCGGACGACTGATTTGGCCGCAGCAGCCGCGCTAGCGCCCTTCTGCTCGCCTGAATTGTCTGCACTGCCGCCCGATCCTGCAGATGCAGGTGCCGCCGGGGCTTTTGCCGCTGGCGGGGCGCTTGCCTTATCCACCAGCGGTTGGACCAAAGGGCCCGGATCTGCCTCTGCAGGCTTTGCCGGTGGCGCCAGCGGATCGGTCGTATCCGAGGTATCAGTTCCCGTCTGCATGTCGGTCACCTCTTCCGCCGTCGATGAGGTCCCGGCGGTTTCATCTTCGATGCGGGTTATATTGAGCGTGCAAAGACCTTCGACGAATTCGAATACCGATGCGATCTCGGCCTCCTGAACATCGGCCTCAAGTTCAATGGTCCAGGACAGATAACTTGTCTCGGGCGCGAGCGAAGCAAAATCGGGGAGCCTCTCAGTGTGACAGGTGACCTGGCACTGGCCCATAGCATCGAGAGCGCGAAGCATGAGGAAAGGTTCGTTGCCCGTCTCAAAAAGCTCGTTTTCGGGGGTGAACTCGATCCGGAAGCGCGGCATTGCGGAAATCAGAGGTGGCAGATCGCCGCCACCGAAATCCAGATCCAGTGACAACCCGGCCGGCTGGAAATCGATTTCCTCCTCCGGCTCGGGTTCACGCTCGGAAGCGCCTTCTTCACCGAGAAGCGCATCGAGCGCCGCGAGAAGGGAGGCGGTTTCCGCTGTCGGAAGCTCTCCGGCGTCCCGGCTTATGCGCACCAGGTCGGACAGATGGTCGGCGCACTGGAAGAAAAGCCTGATCGCGTCGGCGTCCGGAGACATGCGTCCGGCACGAACCTCGTCGAGCACGGTTTCGAAGCGATGGGCAAACCTTACCAGCGCCTCGAGGCCGAAGGCACCGGCACCGCCCTTGATGGAATGGACCGCGCGAAAGACGACGTTGATCGTCTCGGACTCCTCGCCGCCCTCCTCCTCCATTGATTGCAGGCCGTCCTGCAGCGCCTCGAGCAGTTCTTCGCATTCGATGAAGAACGAGGCGCGGATTTCGGCCATAGGATCATTCTGAGCCATGCCTTTTTTCCCCTAACCTGCAACCATCTGCAACGCCCTGACCAGCTTTTCCGGGTCGAAGGGCTTGACGATCCATCCCGTGGCGCCGGCTTCGCGCGCCCGCGCCTTCAGCTCGGGAGCCGCCTCGGTCGTGAGCACCAGGATGGGTGTGGCGCGATGCTTGTCCTGGCTGCGGACCGCATCGATGAAACCGAAACCGTCCATCCGCGGCATGTTGATGTCCGTGATGATCGCATCTGGCTGGATACCGCCGAGGACCTCGATCCCGTGGACGCCGTCATCGGCGGTATGAACCGTGAAGCCGGCCGGCAGCAGGGCGAGGCGGATCATGTCGCGCATGGTGCGGCTGTCATCGACGGCGAGAATCTCAAGCGACATTTTGCCCCTCCGCGATGGATTCGGGCGATTGGCCCATGACCCTGAGTTGTTCGACCACCCGGTCGCTGGCATTCACCAGCGACACGTTGTGCCCGGCGGCGCGCACCGCAGTGGCTGCCGCGATCACCACCTGAAGGCAGAGCGCGCCGAAATATGTCACCTTGGACAGATCCAGAGTGATGTCGCGGTCGTGATCCTTGAGCGTTTCCATCAGCGTCGAAGCCGCTGGAAGATCAAGCCGCGGCGCAAGCACAACAGGCTCTGTCATCGCGCCACGCCGCTAGAAACGGGTTCGAATGTCGGCATTGCAATCTCCATCTCGGCGCTCCCTCGGATGAGGTTCGTTTTAGAGCGCGGTCCGTTAAGACCGCGTTACCTCGCGACCGATTCAGCACTTCGAAGGCAGAAAGTTGCGTTGCATGACGAAAAAGCCCCGCCGGACGGACCGGCGGGGCAAGGACGCGCGAAGTCGGGCGGAGTGCTAGCCGCGGCGGCGGCGTCCACCGGCACGGGCATCACGTCCGCGCCCTTCCTGCCCCTTTTTCGGGGCTTCCTTGTTGAACATGATCCAGGCGGTGCCATGGGGATCGTTGTTGGTCAGGAAATTCGCCGCACGGATCGCCTCCATCTCCTTGCCGGCACGAGCCCGGGTGGACCCGAGGCCCGTCAGACGGCAAAACGTCTCGGGATCCATGTCGTCGGGGATGACGATGCCGGCTTCCAGCAGTTCCTGCTTGCGTTCCTCGATCTTCGAGGCCGGCACCGGCAGGGCGATGGGGTTCATGATGGCCGATGTCATCCCAGCGGTCATCGCCATCGGAAGGAAGGCGTTGTTGATCCCGTGCCGGTTGGGCAGGCCGAAGGAAATATTCGAAGCGCCGCAGGTGGTGTTCACGCCCAGCTCCTCGCGCAGGCGGCGCACCAGCGCGAAGACCTGAAGGCCGGCCGTAGCCATGGCCCCGATAGGCATGACAAGCGGATCGACGACAATGTCATGGGCCGGAATGCCGAAATCCGCTGCGCGCTCGACGATCTTCTTGGCCACAGCGAAGCGCACGTCGGGGTCCTCGGATATGCCGGTATCGTCGTTGGAGATGGCGACCACGGGGACATTGAACTTCTTGACCAGCGGCAGGACGATCTCGAGGCGCTCTTCCTCTCCGGTCACCGAATTCAGCAGCGGGCGTCCCTCGCAGGCCTCGAGCCCGGCCTGAAGCGCTCCGGGCACCGAGCTGTCGATGCACAGCGGCACGTCCGTGATGGCCTGCACGCGGCTTATCAGTTCGCGCATCAACGGCGGCTCGACGAAGTTGTTGTCGGCATAGCGCGGATCTTCGGCCATCCTGTTGGTGAACACCGCCCCCGAATTGATGTCGAGCACGGTGGCGCCGGCTTCCACCTGCGCGAGGGCGTCGGCTTCCACGGTCGAGAAATCGCCTGCCTCGAGCTCGGCCGCGAGCTTCTTGCGCCCGGTGGGATTGATCCGCTCGCCGATCACGCAGAAAGGCTGGTCGAAGCCGATGATCGCGGTCTTCGATTTCGATTCTACGATGGTACGGGTCATGTGGGCACTCCTTTGAGACGCCGGAGTTCATCCTCCAGCGCGGGGTCTGTGAAATCCTGGATCGAGGCGTGGGCGCCTTCGGCAAGGGCGGCTTCCCGGGTCAGCGCTGACCTTACGGCGACGGTGCGCGCGCCCGACCCGACGGCGGCGCGGATGCCGGAGGGGCTGTCCTCGAACGCGATGGCGGTCTGCGGCGTCACGCCGAGCTGCTCCATCGCGTGGACGTAGGGATAGGGATCGGGTTTGCCGCGCGGGCATTCCTCTCCGATCACCAGAAGGTCGAAATGCGCGCGCAGGCCGATCGCCTCGAGCATCGCCTCGGCATTGGGACGCATGGCATTCGTCACGACAGCCATCGGCCAGCCTGCTTCGGTCGCCCGTTCGACCAGCGCCACCACACCGGGCATGGCCGGGTAGGGGCGGGGCAGACGGCGCCGGAACTCGGCTTCCTTCTCGTCGCTGAGGCGTATCGGGTCTGGCTCGTCGGGCAGCCATTCGGCGAAGAAATCGGCGTTGAGGCGCCCGTGTATGTGATCGCGGTAGAAATCCTCGGTCACCTCGATCCCGCGCGGTCCCAGCATGTCGACAAAGACCTGCCGGTGGATCGCATCGGTATCGAGCATCGTGCCGTCCAGATCGAAGAGCAGTGCAGGCATCAAACCGTTGCAGCCGCGGGAACCGCTGACGCGCCCCCGTTCTCGATGGTCCAGACGGCATTGGTCCTGATCCCGCCAAGGGGGAAGAAATGGACATTCGTGATGTTGAAGTCCGGGTGGGCGGCCCTGTAGGCGGCGAGCTCTGCGACGATCTCGGTCGGCTCATAGGGCAGCAGCAGCTTGGTCACGTCCATGGCGCGCTTCTGCAACACCTTGAGCGAAGGCCCGACACCGCAGGCGACGGCGAACTTGATCAGGGTCTGGAGCTTCGCGGGCCCGGCGATGCCGATATGGATCGGCAGGGTGATGCCCTCGGCCTTGAGCGCCTCGGCCCAGTCGATGATCGGTTTCGCCTCGAAGGCGAACTGGGTCGCGATGGCCATCTTCGCATCGGTGCGCGACTGGAAGGCGTTCTTCCATTTCATCGCCGCCGTCACGTTGGTCGTTCCGCCTTTCGGATCGATGTCGCGGTTGCCTTCCGGATGGCCGGCCACGTGCAGGCGCCGAAAACCGGCCTTGTCGAACAGGCCCGTCTCCATCAGCTGCATGGAGCTGTCGAACTCTCCGGCCGGCGTCGCCACGCCCCCGGCAAGCAGCAGCGCCTGCTTCACATCCGCCTCACCCTGGTAGCGCGCGATCCAGTCGGCCAAGGTCGCCTTGTCCTTGATGATGCGCGCCGGGAAATGCGGCATGACCGGATAACCCTCGGCATGGATCCGTTTCGCCGTCGCCACCATGTCCGCGATCGGCGTGCCTTCGATATGGGCGATGTAGACGCGCGTTCCGGCGGGCAGCAGCTCGCGAAAGCTGTCGACCTTCTCGGCGGTGCGCGGCATCACCTCGATGGAAAAGTCCTTCAGGAAGGCCTCGACCGCCGGTGTGGGCGTGGGCGGTGTCGATGCATCATCCTTGCGCTTGAAGTTCAGCAGGGCCATGAGGCGTTCCTTTCGGGCCAGGAGGGCGGTGAAGTCGATGATCGACAGGGTCAGGCCCAGCCGTCGTTGGCGATGAGCGTCTTGATCCGCTCCCGGTCGTATTCCGCATCGAGCCGCGCCGCCTCGGCCTCGGCGATGGCTTCGGGGTCGCCCTCCATCTCGAAAGGTGGCGCCTTGCGCCATTCGGCAAGATAGTCGTCCGTTCCGTCCGCTCCCACCTTCATCGCGGCCCGGTCGATCGCCTGCTCGAAACGCTCCGGCAGCTGCCGCTTGGAGCCGCGACGGCCCTTGCCCACGATGACCTGGGCCGGGATATCGCGCCAGTAGACGATGGTGACTTCGGGCATCTGCGACTCACTCCGCTTTGGCGCATTCAATACGCGCTCGTGACGTGCCTTCTGCGCCGGATTTCGACTGAACACGCATCTTGAGCGACGCGCAGGCACTCTACCCCGTTCGCGCCCGGTCCGCGACCCGTGGTCATACCCGAAATCGCCATGACCATTATGAGGGGCGTCGAAGGTTGCGGGGGCGCCAAGCCGGGGCCTATTGCGCATGCGCGTTCAAGTGCATAGCTTTGGGGCAACTCGAAATGAAAGGCGCGACAGATGGCGCCAAAGCGTCCCGATGGTGCGGGCGCACTCGAAACCAGGGCGGATCTGAGTCCCGCGCCAGTCCCGTCAGACGGAGGCGAGCTTTATGCCGCCCTCGATCTGGGCACAAACAGTTGCCGCATGCTGATCGCCCGTCCCCGCGGGCGCGGCTTTCACGTGGTCGACAGTTTCTCCAAATCCGTCCAGCTCGGCGCCGGGCTTGAACATACCGGCCGCCTGTCGCGCGGATCGATGGCGCGCACGGTGCAGGCGCTGCGGATCTGCCAGCAGAAGCTGAGGCGCAACAAGGTGCGCAAGATGCGGCTGGTGGCGACCGAGGCCTGCCGCCGGGCCCTGAACGCGGACGAGTTCCTGCAGCGCGTCAAGAACGAGACAGGGCTTCGGCTCGACATCATCAAGCCCGAGGAAGAGGCGCAGCTCGCCGTCATCTCCTGCGCCCCGCTGGTCAACCGCAAGACCGAGAACCTGCTGGTGGTCGATATCGGCGGCGGCTCTACCGAGCTGGTGTGGATCGACCTCTCCGCCGTGCCCAAGGACGACCGGGCCCGCGCCATCATGCGCCTTCAGAACGGCTTTCACGCCGCCCGCCCGGATGTTCCGTCGGCCCGGGTCGTCGACTGGATATCGGTGCCGCTCGGGGTGGCGACGCTGCGCGACCAGTTCGCCGACGTCGAGGACGATTCGGCCCGCTTCGCGCTGATGAGCTGGTTCTTCGAGGAAAATCTCAACGACTTCACCCCCTATCACAATTCCCAGCCGACCGAGAAATTCCAGATCGTCGGGACCTCGGGGACGGTCACGACCGTGGCGGCCAGCCATCTCGGGCTCAAGCGCTACGATCGCACCAAGGTCGACGGGCTGCGGATGAGCTCGGAACAGATCGACCGCGTGATCCGCAGCTACCTCGCCCTCGGTCCGGACGGGCGCAAGGCCGATCCGCGGATCGGGATGGACCGCCAGGCGCTGATCATGTCGGGTGCCGCCATTCTTCAGGCATTGATGCGCTGCTGGCCGACCGACCGGCTGTCGGTTGCAGATCGAGGGTTGCGCGAGGGGCTGCTCTACGCGCAGATGAGCGCGGACGGCGTGTTGGAAGACGGAGCGCTCTGATGGCAAAGGAACCCGGCAGCAGCCGCACGAAGAACAGTTCGGGCAGGGGCCAACGCGACCTGAAGGTCAAGGTCAAGACGGCGCGGGGGCGAAAGCTCAGCTCGACCCGCTGGCTCCAGCGCCAGCTCAACGACCCTTACGTCAAGCGCGCGAAGGCCGAGGGCTATCGTGGGCGCGCGGCCTTCAAGATCCTCGAGCTTGACGAAAAGTACCGCTTTCTGGTGCCGGGTGCGCGGGTGGTCGATCTTGGCGCGGCGCCGGGTGGCTGGTGCCAGGTCGCGGTCGAGCGGGTCAACGCGCTCGGCGAGAAGTCCGGCAAGGCCGTGGGCACGGTTCTGGGCGTGGATCTTCAGGAGATGGAGCCGATCGCGGGCGCCGAGCTGCACCAGCTGGATTTCCTTGCCGAGGACGCTGACCGGATGGTGCGCGACTGGCTGGGCGGCAAGGCCGACGTGGTGATGTCGGACATGGCGGCGGCGAGTTCGGGGCACAAGCAGACGGACCATCTGCGCATCGTGGCGCTTTGCGAGGCGGCGGCGGATCTCGCCTTCGACGTGCTCGAGGAGGGCGGTACCTTCGTGGCCAAGGTTCTGGCCGGCGGCGCCGAGGGCACTCTGCAGGCGATCCTGAAAAAGCGCTTTGACAAGGTCGCCAACGTGAAGCCGCCCGCAAGCCGGTCGGACAGTTCCGAGAAGTTCGTCGTCGCGACCGGTTACCGCCCGCCAGCCGACTGATCCGGTTTACGTCAAATTAATTCGACGCATGTCAATCCACTGCCATTGATGCGCCCGTCGGCGCATCCCGGAGTCACGGAAGGATCCGCACATGCTGCACCGCTTTACCGCCATTGCCCCGATTGTCCTTGCGGCTGGGCTCGCCACCGCTGCCGAGGCACCGGCTGATATGCAAGCCTATGTCGAACAGGATGTCATGACATGGGCCATGACCCCCCTGATCGTGGCTGCAATAAACGCCCAGAACGCGCGCACCGCCGGGGCCACGCAGGAAGAAATCGACGGTTGGGACACGGAATGGGCGGCCCAGGTGGGAACCGGGACACAACCGCTGGTCGATTCGGTCGTGACAGGCCCGGTTTCCGACTTCCTGCGCTCGCAGGTGGACGCGTCCAGCGGGATCATCACAGAGGTGATCGTGATGGACTCGCGGGGTCTCAACGTCGCGGCAAGCGGCCCGACCTCCGACTACTGGCAGGGCGACGAGGCGAAGTACTCCAAGACCTATTCCGTGGGCCCGGGTGCGATATTCGTCGACGAGGTCGAATTCGACGAGAGTTCGCAGACCTATCAGGGTCAGGCCTCGATAACCATCACGGATCCCGCGACGGGCTCGGCCATCGGCGCGATGACCATCGGCCTCAACGCCGAAATGTTCTTCTGAACGGTTCCCCCGGACCCCGGAACGCCCGACCGATGCAGTCGGACGGCGTTCCGGCTCTTCGACGCGACGACCTGCGCGATAGCCACGCTGTGCGTCAGACCGGATCCGTCGTGCCGGTCGCGATCATGCGCAATGCGGTGAGGCCGGGAATGAAGAAATACTCGCCCCCCCGCGTCGTCACGAATTGCGGCAGGCCGGTCACGATATAGGGCGCGTCGTCGCTGTCGGGATCGGCCTGGACCACGAACTTGGACCCCTCGGGCCTCGTGCCGAGCAACGGACAGGTGTCGTTGCCCGAGTTGTTGTCCATGCCGTAGTTGATCCATTGCTGAAGCACGAACTCGAACTGGCGTTCGAGGTTGGCGCAGACGGCGATGAAGATGATGCCATGCTCACCGTCGGCCCCGGTCGCATCGGGATCGAAACTGCCGTAGGGAAGTCCCCGGCGCAGGATGCGCCGCCGGTTGGAAAGCGACGAGCCGTTGTAGGTATCCGGCGTTCCGGCATAGAGGCTGGGATCGAGATGGTCGCGCACGTTGCCGCGCCGGATATGCGCTCCGATAGGACAGCGGATACCTGCCTTGTCATCACGGTAGCTGAAGTCGGCCAGCTTTTCCTTCCATGCCTGGACCCGCGCCTCCTGGTCCTGATTGCGATCCTTGCGACCTCGCAGGGCGGCAACGTCGGCCCATTCCCGCTCGAATGCCTGAAGATCCTCCCAGGTCGGCGCAACCGAGAGCGGGACGCCGTTGGACCAGCGTCCGATCATCTTCGCCCGCAGGGTCTGATCGGCCACCTCATCGTCGATGCCGCGCGCAGCGGCAAAGCGTCTTGCCTCGGCGCCCATGAACTCCGCAAACGCTCCCACATCCTGGTGCAGCTTCCGGAATGCCATGAACGAGCCGTTTCGCGTGAGTGAATCCGGTTTTGACGCGCGGGTCATCTCCTGGGATTCGTCCACATGGCCGATCACGAATTCACCCGTTGCAAGCGGCCCCCACTTGCCGTCCGCCGTCAGCTTGCCGCGCCCCTTGACCCGCCGCCTTTGGGCCTCGGGCGTGAACTGGCCGATGAAGACCGGATCCCCGACACCATCGACGAAGCCGAAATGCTCGCGGGGATCGATCCTCTTGCGGCCATCTCCGGCATCCAGCAGCAGGGCGCCTGCCTGCTGGAAATCGCTCTCCGTTGGCCCGTGTCCGGACAGCAACGAAACCCCGCCGCCGAGTTCCGCCACCAGATCGCGCAGCATCGCGCTGCGCTCATCGAACTCGGGAACCGGGGTGCCGTCATCCCGCATCCGCGCGCTGACCGAAACCAGTATGTGGATCGCGGCCTCGGGAAGCTGCACGCCATCTCGCCACACCCTGTCCCAACGGTCTATTCCGCTGTCGCCCTCGTCCCCCAGCAGCGGCGCGCGGTGGTGCATGCCCTGCAAAAGCGGCTCGGGCAGGCTGCGCAGGGACTCTCCGGGCAATCCCAGCGCCGCGAGCCCCCTGGCGGAAATCGCGATGTTCAATGTCACCTTCGGGCGCGGCACGCCTCTCTGGTGGCTGTCGTCAGGGCCGCCTTCCCAGCGTTCGGCCGTCGTGACAAGCGGCGCGAGCTTGCGCAGGAACCGCCGACCAGCCTCGGCTTCGGCCACGTGAAACAGGAAGTAGCGGGCATGCGGAAACCCGAAGCGGCCATAGGCGCGCACGATGTTGCCTTGAATGTCGGCAAGTTCGAGACGTTCGGTCATCAAGGATCTCCCGGCGCCGTCAGCACGCCCGGAGGCTGGGTCGGACCGAGCAGGTTGTCGGGGCGGTGCGTCTCGAGGAATTTTCCGAATGCACTGTGCAACTGTGCCGCGTCCCGGCCTTGCGCATCGACGACGAAACCGACGAATTTCTGTTGCATGTAAAGGGCTTTCCGGACGGAGTTGATGTCGCTATGGGGGGCCGCGGGCCAGATCTTCAGTCCTTCGCGGATCACCAGCCAGATCCCCATGACCACAATCGCCGCGATCGCCAGCAGGAACAGCCTGATCCCGGTGAAAGGCCAGGCGCCTCCGAACCACAGCGCCAGCGCGCCGGCGATCACCGCCGCCGCTCCGATGCCGAAATACCGCGGCAGATCCCAGACCGGCAGGTCGCCCGTCCAGTAGTCGGTATATGGCATCGTCGTTTCGACCTGATGCGTCTTGATGAAGGCGGCGAAGCTCTCGGCATCCGTCACCGCGTCGAAACCCCTTGTCGGGCCGATGATCAAACGCAGCTCGTCGTCCATCGCGGTCCACATCCCCCGCAGATAGCTGTCGAGATGCATCTCGTCGGGCGAGGGCGCGTCGAAATCGGCCATGAGCACCAGGAACGGCGCCGAAAGGCGGTCTATGGGCTGCGGAGTCAGCAGATTGGCGCGAAGCAGCAGGTCCCGGATCGCATTCGACCGGCGCCGTCCGTTGTAGCGCAACTGATCGAGGACGAAGAGGCGGATGAAATGCGTCCGCGGTACCCGCGCAAAGGGGCT
This sequence comes from Sulfitobacter sp. LCG007, assembly GCF_040801785.1. NCBI lineage: Bacteria > Pseudomonadati > Pseudomonadota > Alphaproteobacteria > Rhodobacterales > Roseobacteraceae > Roseobacteraceae bacterium LCG007. Next base: position 1,859,833 of record NZ_CP161805.1, read on the forward strand.
CATCAGGCCGCTCTCGACGCTTGGCTGGTCCTGCTGGGCGACCGGCAGGGTGGCAAGCACGTCGCGCACGATCTGTTCAGGGACCTGCCGCGCGCCGTTCGGCTGCGCGACAGGGTCGGTGCCAAGCGGGATGAGGGCGGTCAGGAAGTAGCGGCCTCCGTCGAAATTCATTTCAGGATCCTCATGCCGCCGCAGACGGTTTCCACACGGCATCCACTGCAGCCTGACGCTCCTTTGCCGCGGCAAGCGATCCGACGCTCGCCGCCGGGGCGTAGCCCATCGACCCCAGACAATTCTGCAAATCGCGCAACTTTGCACGATAGGCTTTTGCAAAGCTGTCCGCATCGCATTGCGCATGCAAAACCTGCAACTCGAGCAATGCCGAATAGACCATGATCGAGGCCTTTATGTCGCGCTGGTTCGCGCCCGGCGTCGCGTTGTAATAGTAATCCGTATCATATTGATTATGTTCTATATATCTCTGAAACGGAGACGTCGGGATCGACTGGGGGTAATTGTAGTCGCCGTACCAGGCGAGGTTCAGCAGATCGGGAATGCCGTCCGAGAAGGCGTCGACATACTGCTCCCAGGTTCCGTTGAAATTTGTCGCGAACAGCATGTAATTATAGCTGAGCGCCTCGCGTTCTTGCGCGGTCAGACCGGGCCAGTCCTTCTTCGTGATCACGCACCAGCGGGCGAAGTGAATGAAGTTCAGGCCCTGCACCCGCGAGAGCAGCATCGGGAAGGCCCGCAGAATGACGAAGATGCCCTTCTTCATCGCCGCGCGCCACGGCTGCATGGGCGTGACCACATTCATGGCGTAGGATTTTCCGGCGAGGTTGGACATCTATTTTCCCCTGGCGGACTTTGCGCCGGCCTGAAATTGACCGGACACCGCAATTGTTGACATGCTAGACAGCTTTTTGCGCCCGCACAACAATTTGCATATCTGAGTTGCAAACTCAGCGCGTCCCATCGCGGATGGCGTGCAAGCCGATTGATTTTGCATAAGGCTCGGCCTAGAGTTGGGCTGACAGGGGTAAGCGATTGATAGTTCTGACCTTTCGCCGAATGTAGCGCGGTCTGTGTTTTTTTAGTTCATTTATTGCTTGCCCGGTCGAGCTGCGGCCGGATTTCATGCGCCATGTGAACGCACCGGTACGCGACAGGCCCAAGGGAAAAGCGCGTGCCGGGGGGGTGTCATGATCAGGAAGATCGTTGCGGGGCTTGGCGCTGTTGCGGCGCTTTTCATCGTCATTCTCGGCCTCTGGCGCGTGGCGGATCCCACATTGCCGGATTGTCTGTCGATGGCGTCACGGGGCCTCGTTCCGATCTCTTCGGAACGCGAGAACCGCTTCCTCGGCAAGGTCAGAAGCGATACGGGCAACTGCCGTGGAGGCGCAGACTTCCTGGCGCTGCGCGACACGCCCTGGGTCGACTGGTCGAATTACTGGGGGACCGGGGGCGTGGCAAGCCTGTCGTCCTGGTGGCAGCCGCTGACGTTCCTTGCCGAGCACCTTATCCGTGACGGGCGCGGCGTGGACGGTGCGTTGATGGACCTCGAACGCCAGCGCGTCGAACTGATCAAGTACAATCTCTACGACAACTATACGTTCGAAACCTTCGTCAAAGGGCGCGACGGACGCAGCGGCCGCATCCTGGACACCTGGCCCGAGATGCGGCTCGGGCCCGGCGATCCGCTTTTCGAGGTGGTTGGCGGGGATGGCGAACAGGTCTGCACCGGAGCACTGATCCGGGCGCGGACGCTGCGCGGAATCTGCAACGACCTGCGCAATCCCGCGATGGGTTCGACGGGCATGGAATTCGCACGCAACGCCTCTTTCCCGGCGACCTTCCCGACGCTTGATATCGACGATCTGGCAATGAACCGGCACGGCGGCCGCATCGGCCCGCTGCAGCCGGACCCCCAGGTGATCAGCCGTCTGCTGCTGTCGCGCGACCAGAGCCATCCCGAAAGCTGCAACGCGGGGCAGGGGCTGCCGGGCAATCAGGCCGACGCCTCCTGCGACTACCGCAAGGCGGCGTTCATGAACGTGTTGGCGGCCTACTGGATCCAGTTCATGACCCACGACTGGTTCAGCCATCTCGACGAGGGCGAGAACGCACCCGAGCAGATGGCGATGGGATGCCGCACGATCCGGGTCAACAACGAAATCGAACCCATCGGTGCGGACGAGGCGGCGCAGATCGGCTGCCGGCCCGAGGCCCGCGACTATGCGGCACTGGTCGCGCGGGACGCGCCGCCGGAACGGTTCGAAAAGGGCGACAAGACCTTCCTCGCCCGCGCGCCCAAGACGACAGCGAACACCGTGACCGCATGGTGGGACGCCTCTCAGATCTACGGATATTCGGAAGAGTCGCTGAAGCGCATGAAGCGCGACCCGGACGATCCCGCCAAGCTGCTGCTGAGGCCCGAACGGGCGGGCAAGGGCGATACATCGGGGTATCTGCCTGTGTTCGAGACCTGCGAGGGCAACGCCCAGGGCTGCGTCCCCGATCCGATCCACCCGAAATGGGCCGGTCAGGAAGCCACGGCCTTTCCCGAGAACTGGTCTATCGGGATGAGCTTCCTGCACACGCTCTTCATCCGCGAGCATAACAGCTTCGTCGATGCCTTCCGCGACTACGCTGCCGAGCCGCTCAATGCACGCCGGGATTCGGGACTTCGCAACCCGCTCTTCCCCGACCGTGTCATCACCCATGCCGAGGTCAGCGACGAGGAGCTGTTCCAGATCGCGCGCCTGGTGGTGGCGGCTGAGATCGCCAAGATCCACACCATCGAATGGACGACGCAGCTTCTTTATGACGAGCCGCTCTTTCTGGGCATGAATTCGAACTGGAGCGGACTTTTCGCGGGATCGAAGCGTGTGAGCGCGGCGCTGGAGGACGCGGTCGAGGACGTCCGCAAATCCGAGGATCCGATGATCGCAGGCGAGTTCTACTCGGTGCTGGCCTCCGGCGCGGGCATCGTCGGGACCGGCGCCAATCGAAAGGGCTATCGCTACGACCTCACGGAATATGCGAACGGGGGGACGAACCATTTCGGATCGCCGTTCAACTTCACCGAGGAATTCGTCAGCGTCTACCGCCTGCACCCGCTGCTGCCCGACCTGATCGAGCTTCGCGACGTGGCCGACCCCGATGCGATCACCGGAAAACTGCCCGTCGTCACCACCTTCCGGGGCAAGGCCACCGATGCCATGCGCGAGATCGGGATGGACGATGTCGCACTCAGCTTCGGGCGTCAGCGTCTGGGCGCGCTTTCGCTGCAGAACCATCCGCAGTTCCTCCAGAATCTCGAGATGCCTTCGCGCACGGATCCGGCGACCCGGATTCTCGACGTGGTGGCGCTCGACCTGATCCGCGACCGCGAACGCGGGATTCCGCGCTTCAACGAATTTAGGCGCCAGATCGGCTTGCGCCAGCTGACCAGCTTCGACGACTTCGTGGACCGCAGCCTCGAGCTGCCGCGTGACGATGGCCCCGTGGCGCAAGCGGCGCGCGCCGCCGAGCTCGCGCGCCAGAAGGCACTGGTCCAGAAGATGCGCGACATCTACGGCACCCATGTCTGCGACGCGAGCAAGATCATCAGCACCGCCCAGACCTCGCCCGATTCCGCGACGCTGGAAGGCGAACCGGGCACGGCGTTTCCGAACGACTGTCTCGGCCACCCGGACGGAACGGAAGTCGACAATATCGAGGATCTCGACACCATCGTTGGCTATCTGGCCGAGACGACGCGGCCGCATGGTTTCGCGATCTCAGAAACGCAGTTCCAGATCTTCATCATCAACGCCTCGCGAAGGCTTTTCAGCGACCGTTTCTTCACCTCGGGCTATCGGCCCGAATTCTATTCGTCCTTCGGTCTCGACTGGATCAACTACAACGGACCGGAGAAGATGATGGAACCCGAGGATGACAACGGGCACAGCATCGAGGTGCTGCCGATGAAACGCGTGCTGATGCGCAACCTGCCCGAGTTGCGGGGCGAGCTTGAGCATGTGGTCAATGCCTTCGATCCATGGGCGCGCGACCGGGGAGAGTACTATTCGCTGGACTGGAAGCCGCGCGAGGGTGCGCAAGGCGACGTATCGTTTCGATAGAACACGCGCCGGGGCGGGCCACAGGAGGGGCGGAGAATGCGACAGACGATCTGGAAGGTGCGGCGATGGTTCTGGGACACCATCTCGATCGTGATCTTCAAGGGCAAGAAGGTCGAGCGTATCCCGCTGCCGCCTCGGGATGCGCCCGGCCTGAAGGCGATCCCGATCTCTAAGCGGATCCCCGACATCGGCATCCACAATGCTCTGCTGGGCGATCACATTCCGAAGGACGAGGCCAGCGCGAAGATGCTCTGGGTCTTTCGGTTCCGTCTGCTGATGTTCAAGATCTTCGGGCCGATGCAGGAAGGTCTGCCCGAGATCGACGCGGACATCCGCAAGGCCATGGCCGAGGCCTATCCCGAGAAGTACCGCAAGCTGTTCCGCGCGCCCGAGATGCCCGCCGAGATGGCCGGTTCCGGCCTGCCGGATCTTGGGCTGATGGCTGTCGCGAGCCCATATGCCGGCTTTCTTCATCGCGACGATGCGGGCAACCTCGTCTGGGATTTCCGCGATCTCGAAGGGCTCGAGGTTCATGAGGGATATCGTCCGCTCGGGGGCAGGGTCTTCTTCGAGGTCGAGGGTCGCAAGCTTGTCGCGACCCGCATCGAGACCCCGGAAGGCATCTCGCGCCCTGGCGATGCCGGCTGGGACCGGGCCAGGGCCGCGGCGCTCTGTTCGGCCTCGACGCAGACTTCGCTGGTGACGCATTTCAACCATGTGCACCTTGCCTGCGGCGAGCCCTTCGCCATCGCCACGCGCAACGAGTTTCGCCACGACCACCCGATCTGCCGCCTGATCTGGCCGCATGCCTTCGGCACGCAGAACAGCAACTATCTCGTGACTCGGCTTCAGCTCGTGAAGGGAGGCGCCTTCGAGACCATGTTCTCGCTGACGCACGAGGCTCTGTGGACGCTATTTGACAAGACCTATGGCGACTATCGCGCCAGCGTGATCGTCCCGCCGCTCGACTGGGAGGACAGAGGGCTTGCGGATCTCGACATCGACACGCCCGTGCAGGACAACCTGACCGAACTTTATCAGGTGATGCACGCTCATGCGCAGCGCTACATCGAGAATTACTACGCTTCGGACGAAACGCTGCGGGCCGACCGGCAGGTGGCAGGCTGGCTGGCCGCGCTCGAACATCTCGTTCCCAACGGGCTCGGCACGATCCTGCGCGGAGAGCCAAGCCGCGAGGGCCTCGCCCGGCTGATCGGAGGCTTCATCTACATGGCCTCTGTCACCCACGAGTTTCTCGGATCCTACATGTGGGACTATCAGCTCTGGGTCGATCGCAATCCGGTTCGGATCCGCAGGGACGGGCGGCGCATTCCGGTTGACGTGTTTCAGAAGGTGATCAACGGCAACTTCAACCTCAACGTGAACCGCGCCGTCCTGATGCAGGATCTCTCCTATTTCGCCGTAGACGACGCGGGCCGGCGGCTGTTCTGGCAATTCGAACAGGAGCTCAGGGCGTTGCAGATCGACATGGGGCGCCGCCCGCACGCCACCTGGCGCGTGACGCCGGACCGGCTGGACGCGAACATCAACGCCTGAGGCCGCGTGAGTTCAGTCGACTTCCCTGCGCTCTTCCAGCGCAAGGGACGGGACAGCCGTCGCCACCTTCGGCGCGAGTGCCGCGATTTCCGCCTCGATCTTTTCGGACATCATCTGCCAGCGGATGTGACCGACCGCATTCTTGGCCTCGCGCAGAACGTCGAGCGCTTCGGCGCGGCGACGCAATGCCCTGAGCGCCGCTGCCTTGTCGAAGAGCGCCTGGGCCGCGATGCCGAACATGTCGTTTTCCAGCCCGATTCGCGCCGCCTCGTCGAAATGCGCAATCGCCCTGGATTTCGCGAAGGGAATGGACCGCAGCAGGAACAGCGCGTTCTTCAGCAGAACGGAGAAGCTGGGCCGTTCGCCGCCGCTGGCGAGCTTCAGATAGATCTCGCCGAGAACGATATGGCCCATCGCCTCGTTGTGGACGTTGCCAAGCGCGACCCCCTCGGTCACACAACGCTCGATCCACGCCACGCCCCGGGCAAGATCGCCGTCGGCGACCATCGCAACGCCGGTCGGCATGTCGGCGACGTTGTAGATCGACAGGAAGCCCTTTCCCTCCAGCGATCTGGAGAGGTCCTGCAGCACCTTCAGCCCGCCCGCACCGTCGCCGGACAGCGCCATGGCGAGCCCCTTCAGCGCCGTCGAGATGCTTCTGTCGATCAGCCCGCCCGAAGATCGCTGACCTTCCTCGGCATAGGCAATGGCGCTTTCGAAGCGCTCCGAATAGCCGTCGTTGAAGGCGACCGCGATGCAGCCGTATCCGACCGAGCCGGGATATTTGCGGGACCGCCCATGTTCGATGGCCCTGATCCCCATCTCGCGCGCGATGTCCATGTCGCCGCGCTGGGAATGGGTCCAGGCCCAGTAGAACTCTGCATACATTCGGATGTAGAGTTCCTTTTCCATGTCCACGGCCGCGCTGGCCTTCTCGAAGAGCGCCCTGTTGCCCTCGAAGGCCTTAGGACTGAAGCGGACACAGTTCTGGTTCATCAGCCCTATGCAGGCATGCGCGATGGTCAGGCGGTCCTGACGTTCCTCGCCGATGGCCATGGCCTCGCGCAGACAGTCCTCGGCCTCGGCGAAACGGAAGACCTGGACATAGGCGACCCCAAGCAGGGACATGGCACGCGGGTAGCTGCGGGTATTCGACAGCGCCCTGAGCGACCCGATGCGCGGCTCGAATGTCGAGATGCTCTTGGCGAAATCCGCCCGCCACTGCTGGACCTCGAGCCAGTGGCGCAGGATGTCGGCATGCAGCTCGGGATCGACGTCCGGCACCCTGGTGTCGATCAGTTCGACCGCCCTCGAAAGGTTTTCATGCGCCATCTCGAGCGAGAACAGCGCGAGATTCTTGCGACCGGCGGCGGCGAGGTACTGCACCTTCTTGTCATGCAGGTCCGAGCGCTCGAAGTGGTAGGCAAGCGTGTCCGCAACCTCGTCGGTCCGGCCCTCGTAGCGCTTTTCTATGGCAAGGCCCACGTCGGCATGGAGCTTGCTGCGCGCGGCCGCCATGAGCGTGTCGTAGATCGCATCCTGCACGAGGACATGCTTGAAGACATAATCCGTGTCGCGATCCTCGACATGTCGCACGAGGTCGTTCTGCTCGGCCTCCGCCAGCAGGTCCTCGACCGGACGCTCCAGGCCCAGCAGCTTGCGGATCAGTTCGCCGTTGAAACGCCGTCCGGCGACCGAGGCGGCCTGCAGCATGCGCCGGGTATCCCGGTTCAACCTGTCGAAGCGATCCATCACCAGGTTCTGCAGGTTGGCCGGAAGCACGACCGCATCCGGTGTGCCTTCGTTCTGCAGGCTGTCCTTGCCGCGCTCCTGCAGAAAGCGCGCGATCTCCTCGGCGTAAAGCGGGTTGCCCTCGACCTTGTCCACGGCAAGCCCGACCATCTGCGCATCGAGCCCGGAAATGCCGAGCCGTTCGAAGAGCAGGCGGATCGTGCCCTCCTTGCTCAGCGGTTGCACCCGAAGCTCCGAGATGCCCCCGATCCGTGTCCACGGCGGCACGTGGTAGGGGCGGAATGCGAAGACGAGCATGAGGCCCAGACCTTCCTCGCGCATCTGCACGATGCGATCGAGCAGCGCCTCGGAATCCGGGTCGACCCAGTGAAGATCCTCGATGAAAAGCACGACCTTGCGCAGACGGGAGGCCTGCCAGAGCAGTTCCATGAGAAGATCCCGCATGCGCTGGCCGGCAATATCGGCGTTCATGGCGGGCGCCGACGCACCCTCGTCATCGAGCGACAGCAGCATCATGAGATAGGGCAGGGCGTCCGGCGTGGCGAATTCGATCTCATCCATCTTCGAGGCGAGCTTCGCCTCGACGGCCTCGCGGCTGTCCTGTCGGCTGATGCCAAAGGCGCCGCGAACCAGGTCCACGATCGGCAGGAAAGGTGTTCCTGCGCCATCCGCGTGACAATCTCCCTGGAGGAACAGCACGTTTTCCTCGGTCATCAGGCTGCGGCGGAATTCATGCATCAACCGGGATTTGCCGATGCCCGCCTCGCCGATGACATGCACGATCTCGTAGCTGCCCGCGCAGGCGCGTTCGAAGGCGTTCTTGAGGTGGCTTAGCTCGGCACTGCGCTCCTGAAGTCCCGTCAGACCCAGTGTCCGCGAGACGTCGAAACGCGAGACACCCTCATGCGTCGCCTCGAGGCGATACATCTGCTGCGCGCGCGACTTGCCCTTGACCCGGCGGGCCCCGACATCGGTCACCGAGACCTGCCCGCGGATCAGCGACAGCAGCGCATCGCTGACGTAGATCGTTCCCGGTTCGGCTTCGGCCTCGAGGCGTGCGGCAAGGTTCACGGTGTCGCCAATCGCGGTGAACCGCAGACGCTTGTCATCGCCGACCTCGCCGACGACGAGCTGGCCGGCATGGATGCCCACGCGCACCTGGGGGCGCACGCCGTGTTGTGCCTCGAGCTCGTCGCTGACCGCGCCGATCATCGACTGGATCCTCAAGGCGGCGCGGCACGCCCGCAACGGCGCATCCTCCAGCGCCGTGGGCGCACCGAACAACGCCATGATCCCGTCGCCACGAAACTCCTGTACGGAGCCGCCCTGGGAATGCACCGCCTCCATCATCCTTGCCGAGACGATCTGGATCAGACGGAAGGCGGCCTCGTCGCCGATGCGCTCGGCGGTCTCGGTAAAGCCCACGATATCGGCAAAGAGCACCGACACCTGCCGCCTCTGACCCTCGATGCCTGCGACTGCTACCATGTTTCCATATCTCCTGCGCAGGCGGTCACCCAACCGGACTGTCGCAGCATTGTCCCCAGGAGGCATTGCCAGCCGCGCGACTGACATGCGCGGTCTGGCTGCCTGAACTTCAGGCGTCCTGCCACATACATAATCACATCGAGCGTCGTTCCGGGCAAGCTTTCTTGCCGTTTCTGCGCCGCTTACACTTCGGTTATGACGTTTTCTTGTATGGCAAATCGGCTTTGATAGCATCTGTTCTCGCCTGTCGGCGGGACATGTGGCAGCATTTCCCGCTCTAGTTGGAATCTTCGGCGATTTGGGACGCCGATCCCAACTTCCCTCTCGAAACCGCAGAACGTTTGTGCCAGAAATTCCGTGCGTCGCCTGAATTGAGGCGGGCGGTACGGCCTCCCGCCAGGCTCAGCGTGAATGGGAGACCGGGTATCGAACGTTCACTGTTCTCGTTCATCTGGACGCACTCGAAGCGGGACCAGATTCTGCTGCTGGTCTTTACGCTCGCGCTGTTTCCGCTGCTTTTCCTGACCCTCGAACTTCCCAAGCGGATCATCAACGATGCCATCGGCGCGTCGGCCGGAGTGGTCGACGTTCTGGGCGCAGAGATCGCGCAGGTGAACTATCTCTGGCTGCTCTGCGGGGCGTTCCTGCTGTCCGTGCTGGCGCACGGATTGATGAAGATGCGCATCAACACCATGAAGGGCGTCCTCTCCGAGCGCATGCTGCGGCGGCTGCGCTACGGGCTGATCGCACGGATGCTGAGATTCCCGTCGGCCTATTTCCAGCGCACGTCACAGGGCGAACTCGTGTCGATGATCACCGCCGAGACAGAGCCGATGGGCGGCATGATGGGCGACGCGCTGACCCAGCCGGTACTGCAGGCCGGGCAGATGCTGACGATCCTCTTCTTCCTTTTCCTGCAAAGCTTCTGGTTCGGGCTCGCAGCGGTGGCGCTGATCCCGCTGCAGGCCTGGGTGATCCCGAAGCTCCAGCGCCAGATCAACCTGATGAACAAGGAGCGCATCCGCGAGGTTCGCTCGCTGGCGTCGCTGATCGGAGAAAGCGCGGCGGGAGCGGGCACGCTGCGCGCCCATGGCGGCTGGCGCTATCGTCTGGCTCAGATCACGCGCCAGCTCGGGACGCTCTACCAGATCCGATTCCAGATCTACCAGAAGAAGTTCTTCATGAAGTTCATCAACAACTTCATAGGCCAGCTCACGCCGTTCTTCTTCTTCGCCATCGGCGGCTACCTCGTGATAGAGGGCGCGGTTTCGATCGGGGCGCTGGTCGCGGCGCTTGCCGCCTACAAGGACCTCAGCGCGCCCTGGAAGGAACTTCTGGACTATTACAACCAGGCCGCCGACATGACCCTGCGATGGGAGATCCTGCAGGACCGCTTCACGCCGCAGGGAATGCTCGACGAACGGCTCTTCGTGGGCGAGCCTGACGAAATTCCGCGTCTGGACGGCGCGCTCGAGCTTGACGGGGTGACGGTCACGGATGCGGACGGGAACCCGGTGCTCGAGCATGTCAGCGCAACCTTCCCCGCCGGCGCGATGATCGGCATCGAGGCCAAGAGCGACGAGGACCGGCAGGCCTTTTCCGCCGTCATGACGCGCGAGTTGCAGCCGACCATGGGCGAAGTCCGCATCGGCGGGCAGAACATCGCCCGGCTGCATCAGGCCGTGATCGCCGCGCGGATCGGGCACGCGAACTCCCGGCCCGTGCTGTTTCAGGGATCCTTCGGTGAGAATGCGCTGATGCCGCTGCGCGCGCGGCCTGCGCTGTCGGGCGCGCAGGCTCTCCACGTGCTCGGAGAAGAGGCGATCCGGTCAGGCAACAGCTCCGATGCGCTTGACGCGGACTGGCTCGACCCGCGGCTTGCGGGGCTCGAGACCGTAACCGATCTGCGTGCCTGGTGGCTTTCGCTGATCGATGCGATGGGTACGGGGTCAGCCTTCTTCCGCCGCAGTCTGGATCAGAACTGTACCGAGGACATGGACCCGCGGCTTGCCGGACGCCTCGTCGAGGTGCGCCCGAAGGTATGGGACGCGATCTGCGCCGCGGGGCTCGAGCGGCATGTGCACCGTTTCGACCCGGCGCGCTACAACCCGGCCCTGGGCGTGGCCAGCAACCTTTTCTACGCCACCCTGCGCCGTCCCATGGATTACGAGGAACTGGCCGAGCAGACGCGTCTGTTCGAGCTTCTGCGCGAACTCGGGCAGGAAGAGACGCTGCTGGAACTGTCGACCGACGTGATCGAGATGCTGGCCCAGATCTTCGGAACCGACGGAACCGAACATCCGCTGTTCAGGACCGTTGGGCTCGATCCGAAACTGTTCGAGGCTTCGGCCCGCCTGGTGCTCGACAGGAAGGGGCAGTCCCGCAAGCCCCTGACCGAAGCCGAGAAGATCATGCTCATGACGCTCCCGGCGCAGCTACCGGCCGAGCAGTTCGGCTCGGGTTTTTCCGACCGGATCCAGGAGCGCGTGCTGCGTGTGCGTGCCGCACATGCCGAACGGATGCGCGAGGAACTGAGCGACATATTCGTCGGCCTCGATCCCTCCCGCATTGCGCCTGGCCTGTCGGTGCTCGAGAACGCGCTTTACGGGATGATCTCGGACCGGGCGGGTCCCCGGGCCGAGGAGGTGCGCAAGGTCGTCTCGGACGTGCTCGATAGCGAGGGGCTGCGCTCCGACGTCATGCAACTGATCTACGATCTTCAGATGACCCATGCCGGCGCGAACCTTCCGGCGCTTTTCGCCGAGCCGCTGGCGCTCAGCCGGGCGACGGTCAAGCGGCCCGACATCCTCGTGCTCGACCAGATACTGGCCAGCTACGATCACGCGGCCCGGGCCGAGATGCAGAAGAATCTGCGCGCGCTGATGCCCGATACGATGATGATCTGCCTCTCCGACAACTTTCCGGACCCCGACCTTTTCGACATCTTCCTCGAGATCCGTCAGGGCCGGGTCTATTCGCCGGACAGCACGGAGGAAGAGCTCGACGAGGGGCTGGCAGGCGCGGACCTGACACGAAAACTGCGGGCGCTGGAAAGCACCGACCTCTTTTCCGGGCTCAGTCGCAAACAGCTTCGCCTGCTGGCCTTCGGCGCGAAGTGGTACTCTGCGGCGGCGGATGAGGTGATCTTTCACAAGAACGACGATCCCGGCGACGGCGCATACATGATCCTGAGCGGCTCGGCCGGGCTTTACGATCCCATGCCCGACGGATCTCAGGATCTTGTGGCTACCGTGGGACCGGGGCGTCTGGTGGGCGAGCTTGGCCTGATCCGGAACGTGCCCCGTGCCCTGACGATGAAGGCCCATTCCGATGTCGAGGCGCTGCGGCTGGGGGCCGAGGAATTCCTCGCCGTGGTCGAGAACGACGCCTCGACCGCCTACAAGCTGCTGCAGGTCGTCGCGGGCTACGCCGGGCGCTGAGCGCACAGCCCGTCAGTCGAGCCTGGCACTGCTTCCGGGGTCGAACAGATGAAGGTTTTCCGACGGCGTCGACAGCCTCAGTCGGCTGCCGTGCCCTTCGATCCGATGCACGCCGGGAAGGCTGACGGTAACGGGCTCCGGCGTGCCCGACAGGCGGCCGTGCAGCAGCGTGTTCGCCCCGAGCGGTTCGGATAGATGCAGATCCACCTCGACCGGCCCGTTCGGGTCAAGGGTCAGATGCTCCGGCCGGATGCCCAGCTTGACCGGGCCCCGATGCGATGTGCCAAGCGACAGCCGCGCGCCGTTGCCGAGCGTGACGACCCCGTCGTCCGCGACCCCGTCGAGAATGTTCATCGACGGCGAACCGATGAACTGCGCCGCGAAAAGCGTGCGGGGACGTTCATAGACCTCGAGCGGCGTGCCGATCTGCTCGGCGACACCCGCGTTCATCACGATCATCCGGTCTGCCATGGTCATGGCCTCCACCTGATCGTGGGTCACATAAAGCGCCGTGACGCCAAGCTTGGCCTGCAACTCGCGGATTTCGATGCGCATCTGGACCCGCAGCTTGGCATCAAGGTTCGACAGCGGCTCGTCGAAGAGAAAGACCGAAGGCTCGCGCACGATGGCGCGCCCCATGGCGACGCGCTGGCGCTGACCGCCCGAGAGCGCCTTGGGCCGCCGGTCGAGATAATCGGTGAGCTGCAGCAGCGTCGCCGCTTCCTGCACCTTCCGTTCGATCTCGGTCTTCGGCAGTCCCGCGATCTTCAGCCCGTAGCCCATGTTCTGGCGCACCGACATGTGCGGGTAGAGCGCGTAGTTCTGAAACACCATGGCGATGTCGCGGTCCATGGGTTCGACATCGTTCACGCGCCGCCCGCCGATCCGGATTTCGCCTTCCGAAACCGTCTCCAATCCCGCGACCATGCGAAGAAGCGTCGACTTCCCGCAGCCGGAGGGTCCAACGATGACGATGAACTCGCCGTCGGCGATGTCGACGGACACGCCGTGGATCACCTCGTTCGGGCCGAAGCGTTTCTTGACGTCCTGAAGGTCTACTGTGGCCATGGGTGTTATTTCTCGCTGTCGACAAGGCCGCGGATGAAGAGCTTTTGCATCGAGACGACGACGATCACGGGCGGGATCATGGCAAGGATCGAAGTCGCCATGATCACCGGCCAGTCCGCGATGTCGTCACCCGCGGGGAACATCTGGCGGATGCCCATCACGATGGTGTTCATGTCCGGGTCGGTGGTGATGAGGAGGGGCCAGAGATACTGGTTCCAGCCGTAGATGAATAGGATCACGAAGAGCGCGGCGATATTGGTCCGGCTCATCGGCAGCAGGATGTCCCAGAAGAACCGCATCGGGCGTGCCCCGTCGACGCGGGCGGCCTCGGCCAGTTCGTCGGGGACGGTCAGGAAGAACTGGCGGAACAGGAAGGTCGCCGTCGCAGAGGCGATCAGCGGCAGGATCAGGCCGGAATAGCTGTTGAGCATCCCGAAGCCCGCGATCACCTCGTAGGTCGGCACGATACGCACCTCGACCGGCAGCATCAGGGTCAGGAAGATCAGCCAGAAGAAGGCGCCGCGAAGCGGGAAGCGGAAGTAGACGATGGCGAACGCCGAGAGCAGCGAGATGACGATCTTGCCGATGGCAATGCCAAGCGCCATGACCAGCGAATTGACCAGCATCGTCGCCACCGGGACGTTCACGCCGGAGAAGAGCGCCTTGGAGTAATTCTCGACAAGGTGTCCGCCGGGCAGCAGGGGCATGGGCGGGCGCGCGATGTCGGGCTGGGTCACGGTCGAGGCGACGAAGGCCAGCCAGATCGGAAAGAACACGACGAGGACGCCCAGGATCATCAGCGCATGCGTCAGCCACAGCGAACGCCCGCGCCTTTCCACCATGCCGGGGGCGGGATCGGTGCGGATATCGGGTGTGGCGGCCATCAGTAATGCACCCGTTTCTCGACGAAGCGGAACTGGATCACGGTCAGCAACCCGACGACAACCAGCAGGATCACCGATTGGGCCGCCGAAGACCCGAGATCCTGACCGACGAAACCGTCCTTGTAGACCTTGTAGACCAGGATGGTGGTTGCCTGCTGCGGGCCGCCGCTGGTGATCGTGTGGATGACGCCGAAGGTCTCGAAGAAGGCATAGACCACATTCACGACCAGCAGGAAGAAGGTGGTGGGCGACAGCAGCGGCAGAACGATGTTGAAGAAGCGCCGCCAAAATCGGGCGCCGTCGATGGCCGCAGCCTCTATCAGGGACTTCGGCACCGCCTGAAGGGCTGCAAAGAAGAACAGGAAGTTGTAGCTGATCCGGCCCCAGGAAGAGGCCACGACAACCAGCCCCATCGCCTCGGTATCGTTCAGCACATGGTTCCAGTCATAACCCAGCAGCCCGAGATACCAGGCCACGATACCGACGCGGGTGTTGAACATGAAAAGCCAGAGCACCCCGGCCACGGCGGGCGCCACCGCATAGGGCCAGATCAGCAGGGTCCGATAGGTGCCGGCCCCCTTGATCAGCCGGTCGGCGAGCACGGCGAGAAAGAGGGCAGGGACCATGGAGACCAGTGTCACGAGGGTCGAAAACACCGCGGTGGTCCAGAAGGAGGCGCGGTAATAGGGATCGGACAGCAGGTATTCGAAGTTTCCCAGACCCACGTATTGCATCGAGAGCCCGAAGGGGTCGGGAATGAAGAGAGATTGCCAGATCGCCTGTCCGGCAGGATAGAAGAAGAACACCCCCGAGATCGCGACCTGCGGTGCGATCAGCAGAAGCGGCAACAGCCAGCCCTTGAAGAAGACGCGCTTTTCCATCCTGTCCCGTCCTGATGCCGCCCGGACCGCAGGGGCCCGGGCGGAAGGTCAATGGATCAGTTGCCGGCCTGCTCGAAGCGGCGCAGCAGCTGGTTTCCCCGCTCGACGGCGCTGTCGAGGGCGGCCTGTGCCTCCTTGTCGCCGGACCAGACGGCCTCAAGCTCCTCGTCGATGATCCCGCGGATCTGGTCGAAGGATCCAAGCCGGATACCCTTGGAATTGGCGGTGGGCTCCTGCGCGGTCATCTGCTTGACCGCGACGTCGGTGCCGGGGTTCTCGTCGTAGAAACCCTGTTCGCGCGTCAGATCCGAAGCTGCTTCAGTGATAGGCAGGTAGCCGGAATCCTGATGCCATTTCGCCTGGACCTCGGGAGAGGACAGGAAGTTCAGGAATTCGGCGACGCCCTTGTACTCGTCGGCCTCGTGCCCTTCCATGACCCAGAGCGAGGCGCCCCCGATGATGGTGTTGAGCGGCGCGGTGCCTTCGCCTTCCCAGTAGGGCAGCGGGCGGATGCCGAAGTCGAACTGCGCCTCGGACTTGATCCCGCCGTAGCCGGCCGAGCTTTCGGTGAAGAGCGCGCATTCGCCGCCGCGGAAGTTCGCGCCGCCCTCGTTGCGCCGGCCGGTGTAGATGAACTTTCCGTCCTTCGCCCATTCGCCCATCTTCGCGATGTGCTTGACCTGCAGCGGGCCGTTGAACTCGAGCTCGGTATCGAGCCCCGCAAAGCCGTTCTCCTGGCTGGCGAAGGGCATGTCATGATAGGCCGAGAGGTTCTCGAGATGGATCCAGCTTTGCCATGCCGTCACCAGCGGGCAGCCGACGCCTGCGTCCTTGAGCTGGGTCAGCACCTCGTCGACCTTCTGCCATGTGGACAGATCCACGTCCGGGTCGATGCCGGCTTCCTTCAGCTTTTCGCGGTTGACCCAGAGCACGGGGGTCGAGGAATTGTAGGGCAGCGACAGCATGTCGCCTTCGGACGTCGTGTAATAGCCCTTCACCGCGCCGATATAGGCGTCCGGGTTCCATTCGACCCCGGCCTCTTCCATCACCTGATGGACCGGCTTGATCGCCCCCTTCGCGCCCATCATCGTGGCGGTTCCGACCTCGAAGACCATCAGGATATGGGGCTGCTCTCCCGCGCGAAAGGCGGCGATGCCGGCATTCAGGGTCTCGGAATAGTTGCCCTTGAAGCTCGGGGTGACGTGGTACGCATCCTGACTTTCGTTGAAGAGCTCGGCCTGTGCTGCAAGACGGTCGCCATTGGCGCCGGTGAACGCGTGCCAGAAGTCAATCTCGGTCTGGGCGGCAGCGGCCTGCGCCAGTCCGAGGACCGCGGCGGCTGCCAGAAACGATGTCGAAAGTTTCATGTTAAGTCTCCCTAAGTGGTTCAACATTGTCCGAATTTTCGTCCGGTATCGTTTCACCCGGGCGCTTCTTCCGGCCCCTTCTGATCGTCGTGCATGACAGTTCCGTGTCACTGCTTCGGTTTCACGGTCGTTCCAGTATGAAATCGGGGTAGATACCTGCCCGAGTGATCGCTTCCGTGGCGTCATGTCCGGCGAAGAAGCCGTATCCCGCGACAAGCGCCGAAGCGATGCCGGCGGCCTGCGCGCCCAGGATGTCGGTGTGCAGGCTGTCGCCCACCATCACGATCCGCTCGCGGGGAACCTGTGGCCCGACACGTGCGAAGGCCAGATCGAAGATATCAGTGAACGGCTTGCCGTAAAAGCGTGGTACGACACCGGTCCGGTCGGCCAGGCGATGGGCGTAATGGCCCGGCTCGATCGAAAAGCCGTCCTCGCGCGGGGCGACGATATCGGGATTGCCGACAAGCACGGGGCGGGGCCGGGCACGCAGGGCGTCCTCCAGAAGCGCCTGACGCGCCTCCGTCCAGGCCGCGCTGCCCACCAGAAGGAAGCCGTCCACCGTGTCGTAGGGCGCGGGGTCTTCTTCAAGATAGGTGAGCGTCAGCGCTTCGAGATCGCGCAAGCCAGCGCTGCGGGTGGCCATGAGACCCCAACGCATGTCCGGTTCGCGCTGGATCGCCGAGAGCAGCGCGCCGCGGCTGGTGATCACGTCGCCGGGTTCGAAACTGTAGCCAAGCCGCGCGTAGCGCTCCAGGAGCGTGGCATGCGGAAACCCTGCCGCGTTCGAGACCACGAGAACGGCTTTGCCCGATGCCCGGAGGTCCGCGATGCGCTCCGCGACACCCGGGATCGCGGTCTCGCCGATGTTCAGCACGCCAAACGCGTCGAGAAGGAAGACATCGAAATCCTCCGCGAGATCCGCCAGCGTCTGCACCTTCTTGCATGCCCCGCGTTTTGCAGCCGAGGGCAGGCGGTGGCGTACTGCCTCATAGGCCTCGAAGGCCTGATCGGGGGTCAGACCCGTCATATGATCGCGCCCCTTACCTTGGCCGAGACCCATTCGCCCAGCACGACGGCGACGAGGATGACCAGAAGGATCAGGCTGACCTGCGGCCAGGCCAGCACGTTGAGCGAGGCGGAAAGCTGAAGCCCGATACCCCCTGCGCCGACAAGGCCCAGTACGGTGGATTCGCGGACATTTATGTCCCAGCGGAAGACCGCGATGCCGGCGAAGGCGGGCATGATCTGGGGGACGATGCCATAGGCCATGACCTGCCAACGCGAGGCGCCCGTGGCAGTGATCGCCTCGACCTGCGCGTGGTCGATCTCTTCGATGGCCTCATACAGCAGCTTGGCGCAGAAGCCGATGGAACGGATGGCGATGGCGACGACCCCGGCGAAGACACCGGGCCCGATGATCGCGATCAGCAGCAACGCCCAGATCAGCGAATTGATCGAACGGGTCGCCACGATGACGAACAGCGCGAGGGGTCGCACGAAAAGCGCCGATGGCGTGGTATTGCGCGCGGCAAGGAAGGCCACCGGCACTGCCAAACAGAGCGAGATCATGGTGCCGAGCGTGGCGATGTTGAGCGTGTCCCAGATCGGGCGGCCAAGCTGGGTGATGTATTCCCAGCGCGGCGGGGTGGCGCGCGACCAGATATCGCCGGCGATGCGGGGGGCGTCCCAGACGAAGAACCAGGTGGTGGACTCCGAGATACGCTGCCAGCAGACGGCGAAGATGGCCACGCCCAGCAGCCAGCCGAACCAGCGCAACAGGCTCTCGTTGCGGGTGCGGCGGCGCCAGATGGCGGTGCCGTCCTGATCCGACACGGGCATTACTGCACCTTCGCCCGGATCACGCCGGACAGGTATTCAAGCGCCATGACCACGGCGATGATGATGAGCAGTATCGCTGCCGCCGTGTCGTACTCATAGCGGTCGAAAGCCGTGTTGAGTGTCGCGCCGATGCCGCCCGCCCCGACGAGACCCAGAATGGCGCTTTCGCGGAAATTGATGTCGAGCCGGTACATGCTCAATCCGATAAGTCTTGGCATCACTTGCGGTTGGACGCCATAGTTGATCCACTGCATCCAGCGTGCGCCCGACGCCCGGATCGCTTCGGCCTGCATCCGGTCCATGCTTTCGATGTCCTCGGCCAGCAGCTTTGACAGAAACCCGATGGTGGCGAAGCTGAGGGTCAGAAAGCCGGCCAGCGGGCCGAAGCCGAAGATCGCGACAAGCAGGATTGCCACGATGATCTCCTGAAGCGCGCGCGAGATGGCGACGATGCCCCGGCAGATCAGATAGACGGGCAGGGGTGCGATGTTGCGCGCGGCCCCGAGGCCGATGGGGATCGAGATGGCGATGCCCACGACCGAGGCCGCGATGGTCATGACGACACTCTCCATCATGCCTTTCCAGATGTCGGCAGAGCGCGACACGAAATCGGGGCTGGTGAAGGCCAGCACGAATTGCGCACCGCGGTCGAGACCCTCGTAGACGCGGCCCCAGTCGACGTCGATGGTGCTCACGGCGATGACGAGGTAGACCAGCGTGCCGATCGCCAGCCCCCACCTCAACGCGGCATTCTTCACCAGCGCCGGCTTGCGCCAGCGGCGGCCGAGCATGTCGTCGAGTTCGCGGTGCCCCGCGTCCGCGCCCGTCACTGCGCCGCCTCGAATTCGGCCGGGGCGTCGCCCTCTGCCTCGTCGACCTTGCGGATCGTCGTCTCCCAGTCCTCCTCGCCGTAGATCGTCGTCAGCACGTCCGGGGTCAGCGCGTCAGGCGGGCCGTCGAACTCAACCGCGCCGAAACGCAGTCCCACCACGCGCTGCACGAAACGCTGGGCCAGCGCCACGTCGTGGATGTTGATGATCGCGGCGAGGCCCCGTTCCGCACAAAGCTCGCAGATCAGCCGCATGATCTGGCGGCTGGTCTTCGGGTCGAGCGACGCGGTGGGTTCGTCCACCAGCAGCACCTTCGGATCCTGGATCAGCGCCCGGCAGATGCCGACGCGCTGGCGCTGGCCGCCCGAAAGCTCGTCGGCGCGCTTGTCGGCCATGTGCAGCAGGCCCACCCTGTCCAGCAGGCGGAAGGCCTCGTCCACGTCCGACTGGGGGTAGCGCCGGGTGAAGCTGCGCCAGAAACCCACATAGCCGAGACGCCCCGAAAGGACGTTTTCCATCACCGTGAGCCGTTCGACCAGGGCATATTCCTGAAAGATCATGCCCAGACCCCGGCGCGCACGGCGCAACCCGCCACTTCCCAGCCGGGTCAGTTCCACATCGTCGAGCCAGACCTCGCCACCGGTCGGTTCGACCAGACGGTTGATGCAGCGGATCATGGTCGACTTGCCCGCGCCGGAGGGACCGATCAGCGCCAGGACCTGCCCGTCGGGCACCTCGAGATCGACGGCCTTGAGCGCCTGATCTCCGGTCTTGTAAGTCTTCGTCAGTTTCTTCAGCCGCAGCATCTGTCATCCCGTGCGAATAGGTGCGCGGCCCCGCGCATGCGGGACCGGATCCGATGTTGTCAGCCGTTTACTGGCAGGCGTAGCTGACGTCGTTGGCGGCGTCGATCTTGCGGATGACTTCCCAGTAGCCCTTGTAGTCGATCGGGATGAACTGGGCCTCGCCGTTCTTCTCGAACTCTTCCTGAAGGCTGGTGCCCTCCCAGTCGAAGTTGAAGAAGGCGTCCTGGATCTTCTGCTGGAGGTCGGGCGTCAGGTTGTAGACCACGCCGTATCCCGTGGTCGGAAAGGTCTGCGACTTGTAGAGCGACACGATCTGATCCGGCTTGACCACGTCGCGCTCGATCATCCGTGTCATCACCGAATTTGCGATCGACGCCGCCGGGTAGTCCTTGTTTGCCACGCCGAGGACGGAGTTGTCGTGCTTGCCGGAGAAGACCGGCTCGAAGTCCCGGTCGGGCATGAGATCGTAATCGGCCTTCAGGATTGCCGAGGGCGCCTTGAAGCCCGAGTTCGACGTGGGCGCGGTGAAGGCAAGCTGCTTGCCCTTGATGTCCTCGACCTTTTCGATGCCCGAACCCGGATAGGTGATGATTTCCATCTCGTAGCCGAAGCTGCCGTCTTCCGCGGCCATGATGGTAAAGGGGCGGAAGCCCGCGCAATTGACTGCCAGTGGGTTGGAGCCGGTGTTGAAGCCCGCGATGTGCAGGCGCCCCGAGCGCATCGCCTCGATCTGGGCGGCGTTGGACTGGACCGGGAAGAACATGACCTTCTTGCCGGTCTGCTCCTCGAGATAGGTCAGGAAATCGGCCCATGCGGTTTCGTAGACTGCCGGATCCTCCACCGGAGTATAGGCGAAGATCAACGTGTCGGGGTCGATCTGTTCCGAGGCGTCGGTCGGAACATCGGCAAGCAGGTCGCCGTCGGTGTCGCAATAGCGTGCGTCGAGATCCCCGCGTGCGCAGTCCTGGGCAGAGGCGGCGCCTCCCAGAGCGAGAAGCGCAGCGATGGCCGCTCCGCCGAGCAGATCCTTGGTCAAGTTCATGTCTTCCTCCCTTTCAAGTCTCGTTACGCCGGACAGGTCGCGCCGTCCGGTCATTCTTTCAGTCCGCCAGAATTACCTCAACCCCGGCCTCGGACAGGCGCATGCCAAGCGAATCCGTGGGCATCGCGTCCACCACGATGGAGGTGAATTCCCCGAGTCTGCCCACATGGGCAAGCCCTCGCTTGCCGAATTTCTCGGAATCGATCAGCAGATGGGACTGGCTGGCCTGACGCAGCATCGCCCGCTTTATCGCCGCAAAGCCGCGAACGGATTCCGATGGCCCCGTCTCTGACAGGGCCGAGGCGCCGATCAGGCAGCGATCCACGCCGTGGCGGTCAAGATATTCGACGGCGTCGGTCCCCACGACCGCGGATTCCGGGGCCAGATAGTCTCCGGGACACAGGATCACCTGCACCTCGCCACCACCCAAGGTCATCGCGACAGGCAGACTGTTGGTGATCACGGTGCAGGGCGTTCCCTCGTAGGCGAGGAATCGAGCGAGCTGCAGCGTGGTCGAACCGGAATCGATCATCACCGTCTCGCCGGGGCGCACCAGCGCGGCCGCCCTGCGCCCGATGCGTTCGCGCTCGGCCACGCGCGCGCGCTTGCGTTCGTCGAAGGTCGGATACTGTCCATGGGCCGGAGCAGACGCACCGCCATGGGCGCGATTGAGCAGTCCGCCGCTGCTCAGTTCCTCGAAGTCGCGCCGTATGGTCTCACCCGAGACCCCGAAACGTTCGGCCAGCTCGGCGATGCGCACATGCGGTCTCAGCTTGAGCTCCAGCAGGATCTGCTCGCGTCTTTCCTGTTTCCGCATGCGCGGACGGTCTGACGTATCCATGGCGATCTGCAGGTCCGTCAAGGCAGTCTTTCCCGGAAGATTCGTCTCAGCCTCACCAGAAATGTGGATTTTCCCAATATTTTGCAAGGATTTTTGTTGCATATGTAAATGTTCGGTGCTGAAATCTTGGGAAACCAAGAACGCGGGGGCCGCATCGATCGTCCCGTCCTTCGAGGCGCCCAGCCCCCCGCACAGAGGAGTCAGCAGCTTGCATGTGAAGGGTCCTTCCCAAGACGTCCGCGGGGCATTGTCCCGGGAATGATGGCCTTCGCCATACATCTGTCAGGGGCCGTCGCCCTGCTGATATTCTCGGTTCGCATGATACGGACCGGCGTCGAGAGGGGCTTCATGGGCCAGATCCGCGGCGTCCTTCGTTCGGGCGAGGGCAACCGGACGGCAAGCGCCGGGGCAGGGGCCTTCGCTGCGGCCTTGCTGCAAAGTTCGACCGCGGTCGCGATGCTGGTGGCGTCCTTCGCCGCCGCCTCGACCCTGCGGCCCGCGATCGGACTGGCGCTGCTGCTCGGCGCGGACTTCGGCTCGGCCGTCGTCGCGCGCGTCCTGCTGCTGCCGGTCGAGGCGGCGATACCCATATTGCTGGTCGTGGGGGTCGCGCTCTTCCTGCGAAGCGATGCGCGGGGCTGGAAGCAGGGCGGCCGGATCCTGACCGGCCTTGCGCTGGCGCTCGTCTCGCTCGGGATGATCCGCGCCGCCACTGCCCCGCTGAGCGGTAGTCCGGTCGTCGCGATGATCGTCTCTTATCTCGAGGCGGACCCGGTCAGCGCATTCGTGCTCGGCGCGTTTCTCGCCTTGCTGATGCACTCCTCTGTCGCCGCGGTGCTGATGTTCGTCACCATGGCCGCCGAGGGTCTGCTGCCGCTCGGGGCGGCTGCGGCGCTGGTTCTGGGCGCAAATCTCGGCAGCGGCGTGATCGCCGTGATGCTCACCCTTTCGGCGCCACCGGCCGCACGCCGGATCCTGGTCGCGAACCTCGCGATCCGTGGCGGGCTTGCCGCGCTCGCGTTGGGTGTGCTCGCCCTCGCGCAGCCGGATCTCGCGATGCTGGGGAGGCTTCCAGCCGATCAGCTCATAAATCTTCACCTTTTCTTCAATCTTGCTGTGGTCCTTCTGGCATTGCCCTTTGTCCGTCCCGTCATGGAGGTTGCGACCCTTGCAGTGCCGGAACCGCAGCATGCCGCCGAAGCAAGCCAGCTCAGCGCGCTCGACGCGCGGGCGCTTGCGGATCCCGACCGGGCGCTGGCCTGCGCGGGGCGCGAGGTGCTGCGGATGGGCGAGGCGCTTTATGCCATGCTCACACCTGCCTTCGGGCTCTACCGCGACTGGAGCAGCGAGACGGTCCGCCGGATCGATGTCGCCGAGGACGAGATCGACCGGATGCATTTCGAGGTGAAGCTCTACATCGCACGTCTCCGGAAGGGACCGATGGATGCCGCGCAGACCAGGCGGGCGATGGATCTGGTCAACATCGCCAACAACATCGAGGAAGCGGCCGACCGGGTGTCGACCAATCTCGTCGGAATGGCCCGGCGCATGCAGTCGGACGGGCTGAACTTCTCGGACGCCGGATGGCGCGATCTGACGGAATTCCATGACCAGGTCCTGGCAGACACGCAGCTTGCGTTGAACATCCTGCTCACGGGCGACGCGGATTCCGCGCGCCAGCTTCTCGAGGAGAAGGACCGCGTGCGCCAGCTCGAGCAGCAGTTGCAGGACCGTCACATTGATCGGCTAAGACGGGGCACGGCGATCAGTATCGAGTCCTCCAATCTCCATCAGGAGACATTGCGCGCGCTGAAGCAGATCAACTCCGCGATATCCTATGTTGCCTATCCGATCGCCGAAGAGACCGGAGATCTTCTGTCGACGCGGCTTTCAGGAGGTGTGCGGCCATAGGACGCCAGGATCCCCATGAGCTGACGGACGCCGCCGACGATATCGGCCGCCAGATCGCCGCGCTTCCAATGCGCTGGGATCGCAAGGGCCGGCTGTTCGTGCTGATGGTCACTTCGCGCGACACGGGTCGCTGGGTGATGCCGAAGGGCTGGCACATGGACGGAAAGATGCCATGGCATGCGGCCGAGATCGAGGCGCTGGAAGAGGCCGGAGCCAAGGGCTATGTCGGCGACGAGGAGATCGGGACCTACCGTTACCGCAAGCGCCTGACCGCGCGCGAGGTGATCTGGTGCGAGGTTCAGGTATTTCCCATGATCGTCGAGAAGCTGAACCGCGACTGGAAGGAGCGCAAGGAGCGCAAGCGGCGCTGGTTCACGCCCAAGGACGCGGCGAAGCGGGTGGCGGAACCGGAGCTGGCCGAGTTGCTGCGCAGCCTGTCGACCAAGCCGCGCAAGCAACCGGCGATCCGTCAGCTTCTCAAATCCGTCTGAGCGGGCCTCGCACTGGCGGTCAGATCACCATCACCTCCGAGCGGGCGACGGAGAACTCGCGCAGGTCGCCGGGATCGGGCGGCGGCTCGCCATTGCGGTTGAACGTGTCGAGCAGGATCTTCTCGCCGCCGAGCCGGGTCTGGATGCGGATCACGGAACCCAGGAAATGCACGCTGTCCACGCGCCCCTCGAAGCGGATGCGGTCCTCTCCGTCATGGACGGTTGCGAAGGCCTCGGGACGGATGGCAAGCGTCACCTTTCCCGCAGGCAGCGCACGGCCCAGTTCCATCTCCACGTCGCCCACGGCCACGCGGCCTTGCGCGGGATCGAGCGTGCGCGCCTCGACGATGTTGAGCCTGCCCACGAACTCGGCCACGAAGCGCGAGGCCGGCCGGTTGTAGATCTCGAAGGGCCGCCCGACCTGCTGCGCGATGCCGTCGCTCATGACGACCACCCGGTCCGACATCGAAAGCGCCTCTTCCTGATCGTGGGTCACGAAGATCGTCGTGATCCCCAGCCGGCGCTGGATCTCGCGGATCTCGTCGCGCAGGCTGACCCGGATCTTGGCGTCGAGCGCCGAGAGCGGCTCGTCGAGAAGCAGCACCCGGGGCTGGACCGCGAGCGCCCTCGCCAGCGCCACCCGCTGCTGCTGGCCTCCGGAAAGCTGGAAGGGGAAGCGGTCGCCGAGATGCCTGAGCCCGACAAGGTCGAGCATCTCGCGCACCCTGTCGTCACGCACGGCGCGGCGGTCGCCCTTGACCCGCAGCCCGAAGGCCACGTTCTGGGCGACGGTGAGGTTCGGAAACAGCGCATAGGCCTGAAACACCATCCCGATGTTGCGCTGGTTCGGGCGCTGGCCGGTCACGTCCTGTCCGTCGATGACGATGGCGCCGGCGCTCGGGGTCTCGAAACCCGCGACCATGCGCAGGACCGTGGTCTTTCCGCAGCCCGAGGGTCCGAGCAGCGAGATGAACTCGCCCTTCTCGATGGACAGGTTGAAATCCTTGACCACGCGGGTGGCGCCGAAGGACTTGTCGAGATTTTCGATGGTGAGATAGGACATCAGGACCTCTTGGCGCGGCCCTGGGCCGAGAAACGGGAAACGAGCTGTATCAGGCCCATGCAGAACCACGTGATCGCGAAGGCGATGACGGCGAGGGCGGCGGGCTCATAGGCGCGATTGGCACCGATGAGCTGCAGGTAGGGCCCGAAGGCAGGACGATTGAGCAGTGCGGCCAGGACGAATTCGCCGATGACGATGGCGAATGTCAGGAAGGCGCCCGAAAGAACCGCCACCAGCACGTTGGGCAGGATCACCCGGCCGATGATGACGGGCCAGCCAGCGCCAAGGCTCTGTGCCGCCTCCGTCAGGGTACGCACGTCGATGGCGCGCAGGCCCGTATCGACGGCGCGATACATGTAGGGTAGCGAGAGCGTCGCGTATCCCATCATCAGCAGGAAGTTCGTGCCGGTCGCCGAGCCCGTCAGCGGCAGAAGGGACGCGGTGTTGTAAAGCCGGATATAGCCGAAGACGATCACGATCGGCGGGATCACGAGGGGCAGGAGGGTGATGAACTCGACCACGGGGCGCAGACGCGGAAATCGCAGACGGACCCAGTAGGCCGTCGGCACGACGATCAGGACGCCGACGAGGATGGTGCAGATCGCCATCACCACGGAATAGGTGAAGGTCTCGCGAAAACGCGGATCCTCGAAGACCCAGCGATAGGCGTCCAGCGAATACTCTCCGCGCCGCTTGCGCAGGCTGAACTCGATCGTTCCGATCAGGGGCAGGGCGAAGTAGAGAAACCCGATCGCCAGCGCGATCCAGGACCAGATGCGCGTCTTCATCGCGTCCACCGCTCGGTGCGGGCACGCAGCCAGACGTAAAGGCCGTTGGCGATGCCCGTCACCACGATCATCCCGAAGGCCAGCGCGTAGCCGAGGTGGGGATCCTGCAGCACGTCGCCGCGGATCTGGGCGAACAGCACGATGGGCACGATTGACAGCGAAGATCCGGTCAGGGCATAGGCGGTCGCCACCGCGCCGAAGGCATTGGCGAAGAGCAGGGCGAATGTGCCCAGCAGCGAGGGCAGCAGGATCGGCAGGGCAACCATGCGCCAGTACTGACCGCCGGTCGCGCCGAGGATGTCGGCAGCCTCGCGCCATTCCCGCTTCATCCCGTCGAGCGCCGGCGTGATGATCAGGATCATCAGCGGGATCTGGAAGAAAAGGTAGACAAGCGTCAGACCCCAGAAGCTCAGCAGGTTGAAGCCGAGCGCGTAGATGTTCACGCCGAACCATTCGCGCAGCAATACGGTCACGAGCCCGACCCGGCCCAGCGTGGCGAGGAAGGCGAAGGACAGCGGCACGCCCGCGAAATTCGATGCGACACCTGAAAACGTCAGCACGGGGCCCCGGATCGCCTTGGGGATGCCGCCGAAGCAGATCGCGGCGGCGATGGCGAAGCCGATGGTGCAGCCAAGAAGCGCCGTGGCGAAGGAGATGCGGATCGAGATCCAGTAGGCCGCAAGGATCGATGGCTGGAACAGGTTGCGGATGTTCTGCAGCGTGGGTGCGCCGTCCGCTGTCTGGAAGGCCCCCACGACGATATGCATCGTCGGCAGGATCAGGAACAGGAGCGCGAATGCCACGAAGGGCAACAGGCCGAGCCAGGCCAGCGGAAGCGCGGCGCGGGGGCGTTTCGGAGAGTCGTCGTGCAAGGTCATCGGAAAGGGCCCCGCCCGGATGCCGGACAGGGCCTCTGCATTACTGGACGTTCGCGCCGACCACGGAATCCCAGCCGCCCGTCACGGCTTCCTTGTTGCCGGATTGCTGGTCGAGCGTCGGGAAGACCGCGGCCTCATAGGCCTCTGCCGGGGGCAGGGCGTCGAGAAGGTCCTGCGGGATCTTGCCGTTCGCCGCGAGGTCATTGAAGCGGATCGGATGGCAATACCCCTTGAGCCAGCCAAGCTGCCCCTCGTCGGAATAGAGATACTCCATCCACAGTTTCGCGGCGTTGGGCTGCGGCGCATAGGCGCTGATCGCCTGCACATAGACGCCCGCCACAACGCCCGACTTGGGCACCACCACCTCGAGCGGCGGGTTGCCTTCCAGCGTGTCGCGCCAGGCCAGACCGTTGTAATCCCATGCGATCACGATCGGGGTGGCGCCCTGCGCGATGGTTCCGGCCTTGCCGATCACGGGAACGAAATTGCCCGCATCGTTGAGCTCCTTGAAGAACGCCAGACCCGCTTCGCCCGATGCCTGCCCGGCCTCGCCGCCCCGCGCGAGCCCTGCGGCCATCACGGCGAGGATCGCCTGGTTCGACGCGCGCGGATCGCCCGCCAGCGCCACGGCATTGGCGTATTCGGGCTTGAGCAGGTCTTCCCAATCCTGCGGCACGGTCTCGACCAGATCGGTGTTCACCACGAAGGAGAGCACCCCGTAATAGTCACCGTACCAATGGCCATCGACATCCTTGGCATCATCGGGAATCGTGTCCCAGGTCGAGACCTTGTAGGCCTGCGTC
This sequence comes from Sulfitobacter sp. LCG007, assembly GCF_040801785.1. NCBI lineage: Bacteria > Pseudomonadati > Pseudomonadota > Alphaproteobacteria > Rhodobacterales > Roseobacteraceae > Roseobacteraceae bacterium LCG007. The sequence continues at coordinate 1,887,686 of NZ_CP161805.1, forward strand.
AGCCCCTCGTCCTTGGCCTGCGGGCCGAAGGCAAAGCCCACGTCGAGCACGTCGGGGGCCTGCGGGCCGGTGTTGTCCTTGTTGGCCCGCACCGCCTCGAGTTCGTCCGCCGAGCCGGCGTCGGGATTGAGTTCATTGACAGAGATGCCCGGATATTTCTCCTTGAAGCCCGCGATCACGTCGCCGTAGCCGCACCAGCTGTGCGGCAGCGCAATGGTCGAAAGCGTCCCTTCCTTCTCGGCAGCGGCGGCGAGCTCTTCCATGGTCTGGGCAAAAGCGCTTGCGCCGAGGCCAAGCCCCACGCTCAGCGCGACGGATCCTGCCAGGCAGGCCAGAGTTCTGTTCATCTTGGTCGACTCCCAATCTGGTTTGTGGAGGCGAGCGCGCCGGACCGCAGCGCCCGGTAAAGGCCGCGCCTCAGTCCGCACAGAAGCGCGGTTTCGTAACAGTGGCAAGACGTTTCCGGGCTTTGATGGCGTTGCGGGCCGCGGGAGAGGCATCAGCCGTCGCATGATTGATCAAGGACCGTATCGCGCGTGCATGTTCCCGGAACGGTCGCTTTCGGAGCACCGGGCGAAGTGATTCATCGCGCTTTGCCGATCCGGACACATCGGTTACCGGTTTCCGACCGGCCCACCGTCGCGGCCCTGTGCGAACACCCCTGACAAGCTTTCCCTAAGTAGCAATGGCAACTAAACCCGGTTTGCGTTCGCCGTCGCAACCGGGGTTTTTCCTTCCTGTTTATTCTTCAGAGACACGTAGCAAAACTTCGATGCAAAGTGTTCCAGCTTTTTCGGCTTCCTTAGCACGTTCAATTAAATAGTAGTCGAATGCCATAATAGGTGTTGTTGTTTTCCCGAGTGCTGCCAACATCTCCGCCGCCTGAACCACCCGTAGTAATTCCGAAATGTCTAGCAAGTGCGCAAAGCCGCCGGTTTCATCCATAAAACTCTTGATGAACTCAAGGCCGTATTTCTGTGGGTCTACAATGAGCCCCAAGTCTGGAACCAGCACGATTGCGTGAGCAGGTTTGTCGCGGCTGATGGAAAGAACTTTCCCATCGCGGTCAGTTATTTCTACGCCTTCCTTTAGCTTCCTGATTCCGCCTCGAAGCTGTTTGAACGCCTTATCAATTTGCGATGAAACATCCCGTTGAAGTTTTGCCCGCGAGGGGAGCCGTTTGCGTGCAAGTATGGAAAGCGTCTTGGACTCTATCAGCGTAGCACCGAAGTCGTAGCTCAATAAAATGTCGGTGAGTTCACGCGTCTCGTTCTCTTTGTAGGGGCGCTGCGGACTATGATAGGCACCCGAAGGGTGAAGACTATCTGTGAGCCAGATGCCGATTTGCTCTTGCTGATTGCCTTCGTCTTGATCGAACACGTCTATAAGGCTTGAATTAGCCGCAGCAGTTATGAAGTAGTTGCGGAGGGGCTTCCAACCGCTTCTGCCTCCGATTTTGAGTATCATCCAATCAACGCTTGTGCCTTCACTGCTGCGCAGCTTGTCAAAGAGTTTTGTTGCTTTGCCCTTGAACGCTCTGTGATCGAAAACGCCTAGCGATGCGCCTTCAACAAGCTTGGTTAGCCTTCTGGAAGTTTCTAGTGGGGGATAAGCATTCCACGCTACGTTGACGGCAATCTCATTGAACAAAAACGCGACCAACGGTTGCCCTTGGGCCAAGCCCCGAATGGCATCCAATTCTTCTTGGCGCTCAGCGACCGACCAAAGTATGCCGCCGTCGTTGTCATCATCAAAAACGCGCAGCGCATAAAGTAGCCGCCCGTCGCAAGATGCGAAGGCAAGTTGCATTCGTGCCCCGAGGACGATGTATTTGAGGAGAAGGGTGCTCCCCTTGATGAGCACGGTCGGCTCTTGGCCATCGCGCCCTTCGGAATAGTCAAAGCGGATTAGCTGTGGGACCGCCAAAAACTCGTCGCGGTTATGATTAGAAAGCAGGTGCATAGTGCCTTGCTAGCGTAGATTGAGCCGAGATTCACTGGCTGAAAAATAGCATCAGATTCTCAGTCGATCTATAACCTTACCGAAATTCTCAATAAAATCAACTGGTAAGTGGCGGAGAGACAGGGATTCGAACCCTGGGAACGCTTGCACGCTCAACGGTTTTCGAGACCGCCCCGTTCGACCACTCCGGCACCTCTCCGCGGGGGTCTGGTTCGGGGCGTTTAGTCGGGAAAGGCGGCGATGACAAGGGGCGAAATCCCGGGCGGGCGGTGACGGTGCGCCGCTCACCGGGAAATGCGTTGTTCATCGCCGCAAAAGGCCTAAGCTTGAACCGAGAACCGGCAAGCCGCGACAGAGCGGGCCCCGAAGCGGAGATCCGAAATGAACGTTCCGATACAGCGCTGCCTGCGTCTTTTTCCCCTTTTGGCGGTGATCGTCGCGCTGGCCGGACTGGCGGCACCGGCCCGTGCCGCCGTCGACCAGGCGCGCGTCAAGGCCTTTCTCGAGGTGACCGGATTCGACGTCGCCCTCGAAAGCATCAAGCTGTCGGCGGGCAGTGCGCCCGAGATGCTCGGGATCGACGCGCGGGCCTTCGGGTCCGAGTGGACGCGGCTGGTGAACGAGGTCTTCGATCCCGAGATCATGCACGGGATGGCGGTCGAGATCCTGTCCCAGACGCTCGACGAGGAGATGCTCGAGCACGCGATGGGCTTTTATGGCTCCGATCTGGGCGCGCGGCTGGTTGCGGCCGAGAACGCCTCGCACATGGCCGACAGCGAAACGAAATCCGAGCAGGGCGACATGCTGGTTGCCGCCATGGTGAGCGCCGCTGCCCCGCGGCTCGAGATCATCAAGCGGCTCAACGGCGCGATCGGGTCCGAGGATGCGGCGGTAAGGGCGATCCAGGAGGTTCAGGTGCGCTTTCTGATGGCAGCGGCGGCGGCGGGCGTCATCGAGTTGCAGATGGAAGAGCCCGACCTGCGCGAGGCCATGCGCGAGGGCGAGCCGGCGCTGCGCCTGTCGCTGCAGACCGGTGGGCTGTCGAACGCGGCCTATACCTACCAGTCCTTCAGTGACGAAGAGGTCGCAGCCTATGCCGAGGCGCTCGAGCAGCCCCTGATGCGGGAAGTCTACGAACTGATGAACGCGGTTCAGTTCGAGATCATGGCCAACCGCTTCGAAGCCACGGCGGCGCGGCTCACCAAGATGCGGCCGAGCCAGGAACTCTGAGCCTTGCGGGCCATCGTCATCGCGCTCTGTCTGGCACTGACCGGGACGGCGGCTCTGGCCGATGCCCGGCTGACCGTGCTGATGGACCTGCTGAAGATCTCCGAGACCGCGCGGATCGTCCGGGACGAGGGGCTGGCGGAGGCCGCTCGGCTGGAAACGGAATATCTCGACGGACGGGGCGGAGAATTCTGGGCCGGGCAGGTGGACCGGCTTTTTGCGGCGGAAGCGATCGTCGAGACGGTGCGCGCGGCACTGGAGGACGGGCTCGATGTGCGTGAAGGCGAGGCCGTGGCCGCCTTCTTTGCCTCGGAGCGCGGCGAACGGATCGTGACGCTGGAAAACGCCGCGCGTATCGCGATGAACGATCCGGCGATCGAGGCGGCGATGGCGGGCGAAGTCGCGACCCTGAAGACCGATCCCGACCGGCTGTTCGTCCAGGTCGAGCGGATGATCGCGGCGGGCGATCTGACAGAGCGCAATGTGGCCGCGACGCTGGGCGCGAGCTATCAGTTCATGTCGGGGCTGGCCGAAGGCGGTCTGCTGGAGATGGACGAGGACGCGATCGCAAGGCAGGTCTGGGACGATGAGGCACGTGTCCGCGCGGCGGCCAGGGACTGGCTGCACTGCTATCTGACGCTCGCCTACACCACCCTGAGCCCGGAGGAGGTGGACGCCTATGTCGACTTCGCGGAAAGCGATGCGGGCAGGGCGCTGAATGCGGCGCTGTTCCAGGGATACGGCAAGGTCTATGCCGATACCTCCTACGGGCTGGGCCGCCTGATCGCCCTCGGCGCCTCGGCAAGCGATCTCTGAGGGGGCGCGGCGGCGCATGTCTCCTCCGGCGGCGGCCGACGTCCGCCACGCTTGACAATCGCCCGTCTCTGGTGCAAACGGCGGCTTCGTGACAGGGGTGTCCGGTTCGGGCACCTTTGATTTTTTGATCCACACCCTTCGAGGGTGCGCTGTTCGAGGTGGCCTGCGAGGCCGCAAACGCTCCGGAAACGGGGGACCACAGGACGCGGCAGAACAAGGAAGAAGAACATGTTTGCGGTCCTCAAGACCGGCGGCAAGCAATACAAGGTCCAGGCGGGTGACATCCTGCGGGTCGAAAAGCTTGCGGCGGAAGCCGGTGAAAAGATCCAGTTCAACGATATTCTCATGCTGGGCGGCGACAGCCCGGTGGTGGGCGCGCCCTTCGTGAAGGACGCCGGCGTCCAGGCCGAGGTTGTCGAGCAGATCAAGGGCGAGAAGGTCATCCATTTCGTCAAGCGCCGCCGGAAGCACTCGTCGCAGCGCACCAAGGGCCACCGTCAGAAGCTGACGCTGATCAAGGTGACGGACATTCTGGCATCGGGCGCCGAAAAGTCCGGCGTGAAAGCCGCTCTCGGGACGTCCACGGCCGTGTCCTCTCCGGCTCCGAAAGCCGAGACTGCCGCGCCGAAAGCCAAGGCCGACGCGCCGAAGGCGAAGGCCGAAGCACCCAAGGCGAATGCCTCGGGCAGCGCCGACGACCTCAAGAAGCTGTCAGGCGTCGGCCCGGCACTCGAGAAGAAGCTGCATGAGGCGGGTGTCACCAGTTTCGCGCAGATCGCCGCATGGTCCGACGAGGATGTCGCCGCCATCGACGAGCAACTGTCGTTCAAGGGCCGCATCGAGCGCGAAGGCTGGATCGAACAGGCCAAAGAACTGGCCAAGGGCTAAGGAGACACCGATATGGCACACAAGAAAGCAGGCGGTTCTTCCCGCAACGGTCGCGACTCTGCCGGCCGGCGCCTCGGCGTGAAACTCTACGGTGGCCAGCAGGCCATCTCGGGCAACATCATCGTCCGTCAGCGCGGCACGAAGTACTGGCCGGGTGAAGGCGTGGGCATGGGCAAGGATCACACGATCTTCGCCACCACGGAAGGTGCCGTGACGTTCCGCAAGGGTCTCAAGAACCGCACCTTCATCTCCGTGCTGCCGGCTGTAGAGGCGGCCGAGTAAGTCCGGACCCGAAGGGCAAGTCCCGAAAAGGGGATCGGCGGACCCGCCGGTCCCCTTCGCATTTCCGCCTTCACGCGGTTGCAATGATTGTCGCGCTATTGCTGGCGCAAGACACCCGGATCGGCTTCGGGCAGAGACTCAAGGGGACAGCGCGGCATCCTATGCCGGTCCGGTCCCTCTCGTTACGTTCGGAGGAGGAACATGACGGTACAACTGAAAGCCTCCGATGGCATGATCGAGGCCGAGCGTTTCGATCTGCGTCCACTGCGCCGGTCCGATATCGGGCTGATCGGGCTCTATGCGGGCGATGCCCGCGTCGCCCGGATGACCACGACGATCCCGCATCCCCTGCCGCCCGGCGCGGTCGAGGGTTTCGTCGACCGCGCCGTCAAGGCCGGCCGCGAAGAGGAGGTCTGGGCCATGGACGGCACGAAGACCGGCGAGGACGAGGTCATGGGGATCATCTCGCTCAAGAAGATGGACCGCAACCAGTCCGAAGTGAGCTACTGGGTTGCGCCCGCATACTGGAACACCGGCCTCGCATCCGAGGCGGTCGAGGCGCTGCTTCTGGCCAACCCGCTCGGCAACGACGCGATCTTCGCCTCGGTCTTCCAGGACAACCCCGCATCGGCGCGGGTGCTGACGCATTGCGGCTTCGAATATCTCGGCGACGCCGAAAGCTATTCGGTGGCGCGCGACATGACGGTGCCCACCTGGACCTACAGCCGCAAGCTGGGAGCGGCGAAGAACCATTGAGACTTGGCGCGGCGCGCGTTAAGCCTGATTTCCGGAATGCACCAGCCCGAAGCGGTGCGCGTGGGGCGCCCTTATGAAGTTTCTCGATCTCTGCAAAGTCTATATCCGTTCCGGCGCGGGCGGCGGCGGCTGCGTCAGCTTCCGCCGCGAGAAATACATCGAATTCGGCGGACCCGACGGCGGTGACGGGGGCAATGGCGGCTCGGTCTGGGCCGAGGCTGTCGACGGGCTGAACACGCTGATCGACTTCCGCTACCAGCAGCATTTCTTCGCCAAGAACGGGCAGCCCGGCATGGGACGCCAGCGTACCGGCAGGAATGGTGAGGACATCGTCCTGAGGGTGCCCGTGGGCACCGAAATCCTTGACGAGGACGAGGAGACGGTCATCGCCGACCTGACGGAAGTGGGCCAGCGGATCGAACTCGCCCATGGCGGAAACGGCGGTTTCGGCAACCTGCACTTCAAGTCCTCGACCAACCAGGCGCCGCGCCGGGCCAATCCCGGTCAGGAAGGGGTCGAGCGCACGCTCTGGCTGCGGCTCAAGCTGATCGCCGATGTGGGCCTGCTGGGCCTTCCCAATGCGGGCAAGTCCACCTTTCTCGCGGCGACATCGAATGCGCGGCCGAAGATCGCCGACTATCCGTTCACGACCCTGCATCCGAACCTCGGCGTGGTCGGCGTCGACGGGGTCGAGTTCGTGGTGGCCGATATTCCGGGCCTTATCGAGGGTGCATCCGAGGGCAGGGGGCTGGGCGATCAGTTCCTGGGACATGTGGAGCGCTGCGCGGTGCTGCTGCATCTGGTCGACGGGACGGCGGACACGCTGGTCGAGGATTACGAGACCATCATCGGTGAACTTGAGGCCTATGGCGGCGGTCTGGCCGAGAAACCCCGGATCACGGTTCTGAACAAGATCGACGCGCTGGACGACGAGGCGCGCGAAGCTGCCGCGAAAGCGCTCGCGAAGGCAAGCGGCGGGCAGGTGCTGCAGATGTCGGGGGTCGCCCGTGACGGCGTGACGGAGGTACTGCGCGCGCTTCGGGCGCAGATCGACGAGAACCGCCTGCGCCGGACGGAGGGCGCGGCGGAGGAACCGCAATGGCGGCCCTGAGCACGGCCCGGCGGCTGGTCGTCAAGATCGGCTCCGCGCTGCTGGTCGACCGCCAGAGCGGACTGCTCCGGCTGGACTGGCTGACGTCGCTGGCGCAGGACGTGGCCTGGCTCAAGCGCCTCGGCAAGGATGTTGTGCTGGTGTCCTCGGGCTCCATTGCGCTGGGTCGCGGCGTGCTGGGCCTTCCGGCAAGCGAGTTGCCGCTGGAACAGTCGCAGGCAGCCGCGGCGGTGGGCCAGATTCGGTTGGCCCGCGCCTATGAAGAGGCGCTGGCGCCGCATGACATCAAGACCGCGCAGGTTCTGGTCACACTCGAGGACAGCGCGAACCGCCGGCGCTATCTCAACAGCCGCGCGACGATGGAACAGCTGCTGTCCTTCGGGGTCGTTCCGATCGTGAACGAGAACGATACGGTGGCGACGGACGAGATCCGCTTCGGCGACAACGACCGTCTGGCGGCGCAGATCGCCGTCTCCGTAGGCGCGGACCAGCTGATCCTGCTGTCCGACGTGGACGGGTTTTACAGCGCCAGCCCCGCGCTCGATCCTGCGGCGCGCCGTTTCGACACGGTCGAGCGGATCACGCCCGAGATCGAGGCGATGGCAGGCGACGCGGGTTCAGGCCTCAGCAAGGGCGGCATGAAGACCAAGCTGATGGCGGCCAAGACCGCAACCGCTGCCGGATGCGCAATGGCGATCACGGAAGGATCACCGCTCAACCCCCTGAAAAGGCTCGAGGAAGGCGCGGCAGCTACCTGGTTCACGGCGCAGACCGATCCGCAGGCCGCACGAAAACGCTGGATTGCGGCCATGAAGCCGCGCGGCACCCTGACGCTGGATGACGGCGCCATCGCGGCGCTGCATTCGGGCAAGAGCCTTCTGCCCGCCGGCGTAGCGCAGGTCTCCGGTACGTTCGCGCGTGGCGATGCCGTGGCGATCGCGGACGCACAGGGACATGTGATCGGCTTCGGGCTCGCGCGCTACAGCGGCGCGGAGGCAAGCCTGATCAAGGGCTGCAAGAGCGGCGAGATCGAGGCGATCCTGGGCTATCCGGCGCGGGCCGCCTTGATCCATCGCGACGACATGGCGGTTTAGGATGGCATGCGGCATGCAGGGAGGTCCGCGATGAAGGACATCGAGACCATGGAAGACATTTCCGAGATGATGCAGGAACTCGGCCGGCGTGCGCGCGAGGCAGCCGCCGAACTGGCCTTCGCCCCGTCCGACAGCAAGCGGCAGGCGCTGATGGCCGCCGCGGATACCGTCTGGGCCCGTCGCGAAACCATCATCGCGGCCAACGCGAAGGACCTCGAGTACGGACGCGAAAAGGGTCTGACCGAGGCGATGATGGATCGCCTGAGCCTCGACGAGGATCGCATCCGCGGCATGGTGGAGGGGCTGCGCGCCATCGCGGATCTGCCCGATCCCGTGGGAGAGGTCACAGCGCAATGGGATCAGCCGAGCGGCATACATATCCAGCGCGTGCGCACGCCTCTCGGGGTGATCGGCGTGATCTACGAAAGCCGCCCGAATGTGACCGCCGATGCGGGCGCGCTCTGTCTCAAGGCAGGGAATGCGGTCATCCTGCGGGGCGGATCCGAGAGCTTTCATTCCTCCGCCGCGATCCATGACTGCCTGCTGGACGGACTCCGGGAGGGCGGACTGCCCGAGGCGGCGATCCAGCGCGTTCCGACGCGGGACCGGGCCGCGGTAAGCGCGATGCTGGCGATGAACGAATTCATCGACGTGATCGTGCCGCGCGGGGGCAAGGGGTTGGTCGGGCTGGTGCAGCGTGAGGCGCGCGTGCCGGTCTTCGCGCATCTCGAGGGGATCGTGCACATCTACATCGACAGCGCCGCCGATCCGGAAAAGGCGCTCAGGGTGGTGCTGAACGCCAAGACGCGCCGGCCCGGAATCTGCGGAGCGGCGGAATGCCTGCTGATCCACGAGAGCATCGCAAAGACCATCGGGCAGGGCGTGATCCGCGCCTTGCTGGATGCGGGCGTCGAAGTGCGCGCGGATGACTCGCTGTCGGGGATCGAGGGCACGACACCGGCGACAGAGGACGACTGGGGGCGCGAATACCTCGACCTGATCGTGGCCGCCAGGACCGTACCGGACGTGGATGGCGCCATCGCGCATATCCGTCGGCACGGGTCGGGCCATACCGATTGCATCGTGACAGAGGATGATGCGGCGGCAGAGCGCTTCACGACACGGCTCGATTCCGCGATCCTGATGCGCAATGTTTCCACCCAGTTCGCGGATGGCGGAGAATTCGGCATGGGTGCGGAAATCGGCATCGCCACCGGCAAGATGCATGCCCGCGGTCCGGTCGGCGCCGAGCAGCTGACAAGCTTCAAGTATATCGTGACCGGCGACGGCACCGTGCGGCGCTAGGCCAGGGCCGGGTTCAGAAGCGCAGCTTGATTTCGGTGTCGGAAATCTCGGTCGCCAGACGGCGGCCGGCCTCGCCGATGAGCAGCGGCAGGAGCGCGAACTGGACCTGAGCGGGCTGCAGCGCGCCGCTGACCTCGAGAGTCGCAAGAAGCGACCAGAGCGCCGGATCGATGTTCAGCTTGTCGGCGCGGCCGTGCAGCAGCCACCGTCCGTCGTTGCAGGATATCTCGATCCGTCCGCCATAAGGCATCGCGGCCTCGAGGCACTGCAGGCCGAGAAAGGCCAGCCGGACTTCCGAGCGCGGCTGCGGGTCCGCGGGTTCCCAGCGTGTCTGAAGCCGGCCGCCATGCATCGTGGCCTCGAGGATCGAGACGACCTCGGCGTGCCCCATCAGCTGTTCGCCGGCATGGCCGAAGGCCACGCGGAAGAAGCGGATGCGGGCGGCGGCGTTGCCGACACTTTCCTGGATCAGCTCCATTTCGGGGCCCCGGGTGCCGCCCGCCATGCCCAGAAGCTCCAGACCATTGTTGATCGCGCCGATCGGGGATATCAGATCATGGCAGATCCGGCTTCCTATCAGTGCGGCGAGCGCTACGCCGGAAGCGCCGACCTGGTTTTCTGCCGCAGGTGAAGGCTGAGATGGACGATCCGAATTCAATACTTTCCCCCGGTATGCTGGTGCGCAATCCGGCGGAACCGGATTGGGGTACAGGACAAGTTCAAAGCAACATCGGTGGCAAGGTAACCGTCAATTTTCCGGACAGGGGCAAGATGGTCATCGAGAGTTCCCGGGTTCTGCTCATGCCGGTCTTTGATGGCTGAACTTGGTTTCCGAAAAGTTAATGTTAAAAGACGATGATAACCCGGCTGTGGCACGCAAGCCATCACCAAGTGGTGACCCGCACGCGGGCCTGCGGAAGCGGGCGCCTGCCGCGACGCGCCCGGCTCGGGCAGCGGGGCCCGGGTACAGCGTCACGCTGGCCCGGGGCGGCGCGGATCTGGAGGCTGCGCAGAGGCTGCGCTATGACGTCTTCGTCGAGGAACTTGGCGCAGCCGGCGCATGTGTGGATTCCGACCGACGTCTGGAAACGGACAGGTGGGATGCGTTCGCGGACCATCTGATCCTGCGCGAAGGCCGCCGGGACGAGGTGGTGGGCGTCTACCGGCTTTTGACTTCCGAAGCGGCAGAGGCGGCGGGCGGCTACTATTCCGCGGGAGAATACGACCTCGCGCCGCTCGTGGCATCGGGGCGTCGGTTGCTCGAGCTGGGGCGTACCTGCCTCCATCCCGACCACCGGGGCGGGACGGCGCTGAGTCATCTGTGGGCCGCGCTGGTGCAGTATTGCGAGAGCCGGGGCATCGAGATCCTTTTCGGATCGGCAAGCTTTCACGGGACCGACATCGGTGCACTTGCGGCGCCGATGTCCCTGCTGCACCACCGTCACCTCGCGCCGCCCGACATCCGCGTGCGCGCGCTGCCCGGGTCGTGCCAGAGGATGGACCTTCTCGATCCGGACAGCATCGACCGTGCCGCTGCCATCCGGCAGGTGCCCGCGCTCATCAAGGCGTATCTGCGCCTTGGCGGCTTCGTGGGGGACGGCGCCTTCGTCGACCATGCCTTCAACACCACCGACGTCTGCCTGATACTTGATACCGCGCGGCTCAACGAGCGGCAGGTCGCGCTATACCGCAACGCCACGCCATGAGCCCGACCTGGCAGGGCCCGCCGCCGCCCGACGCCGGACCGATGGGGCCCGCCGGGATCATCCGCCTGACAGCGCGCGGACTGCCGATTGCGCTTCTGGTTTCCGTCGGCCTTGCCCTGCTTCTGGTGCTTCGACTGTTCGAACGACCGCTCTGCGGCCAGCGCCGCCCCGTCACACCGCATGTCACGGTGTTCGTCTGCCGGAACGTGCTGCGCATACTTGGTCTGCGCATCGACTATATCGGAAGGCCGATGCGGGGCAGGGGCGCGCTTGTCGCGAACCATTCGAGCTGGCTCGACATCTTCACGCTCAACGCCGGCGGACCGCTCTGCTTCGTGTCGAAATCCGAGGTCGCGCGCTGGCCCCTGATCGGCTGGCTGGCCCGGGCGACAGGCACGCTCTTCATCGAGCGCGATCCCCGGCGGGCGGTCGAGCAGACCCGTACCATGCGCGAAAGGCTACTGCAGGGCGACAAGCTGATGGTGTTTCCCGAGGGCACGAGCACGGACGGTACGCTGGTACTGCCTTTCAAGACGACGCTCTTCGAAGCCTTTCTCGCGCCTCAGCTGCGCGAGGTGATCGCGGTTCAGCCAGTCTCGGTGACGTACCGGCCACCACCGGGCGCCGATCCGCGGTTCTACGGGTGGTATGGCGGCATGACCTTCGGCGGGCATCTGGCAGCGGTCCTTTCGGCGCCGCGCCATGGCAGCGTGGAGATCACCTACCATGCGCCCGTGGCAGTGCGTGAGGCTTCGGACCGCAAGCGCCTTGCCCGCGCCTGTGAAGACGCGGTCCGCGCAGGGTTCGCATGTCGCGCGCAAAGCGCCGCCGGGCAGGTCCGCCCGGACGAGGCCTCAGTGGCCGAATGATGCGTTCGGGACGTTGGTCGCCTGCTGCCCCGGAGCTTCCCACTGCATCATGAGGCAGGCGGTTCCCTTGCGCTGGAAGTAGAGCGTCTCGATCTCGTACCAGCCTGCCTGCGGCACCGACACGGTGGTCCAGCCGCTGGGTTCGCAACCGTGTATGTCGTCGTTCTCGGCGATCTGCTGGCCGCCGATGTTGACGCGCACGCCATCGTTGCTCAGCACGTTGATCTTGTATTCGCCGGGCGCATCGAACTTGATGTAACCCTGGATCAGCGCGGCCACCTTGTAGGCGAATTTGGTGGTCAGGACCGGATCGCCTTCCTTGGTGTCCTGATAGGACAGACCGACAAGGGGGTCGCCCTTTATGGCGCGCTTCTGAATCGCGTTCTGGGCGTCGTATAGCGTACGGACCTCATTGGGGATGGCATAGGTCACGGCGAGCCCTGCATTGAGCTTTCCCGGCTGCGGGTTGGCGGGGGTCAACTCGACGGACTTTGCGGAAACCGCGACTGGCAGAGCGAGTGCAAGCGCGAGGACGGCGGACGTGAAACGAAGGGACATGCTTACTCCTGTTGGCTTTAGAAGGGCGGTTCTTCCACCCGTTTTCCTCAGTCTAGGACCTGCCTGCCCCCGCGGCAAGGCGGCATGGCCGGCAGGATGTCATTTCCGCAGTTTGACCTTGCGTCGGTCCCGGGCCTGAACTATACGCGCGCCACTGAAATCCGCAGGCGGGGCATGGGCCTCTCGGGGGAGACATCCCCGAAGGTCCGCCGGTTGGCGCAAATCGCGTCGAAATCCCCGCCGAGGCATGAAACCGGAAAGGTATATACGACATGGCTCTTCCAGAGTTCACCATGCGTCAGCTTCTTGAAGCCGGCGTTCACTTCGGCCACCAGACACAGCGCTGGAACCCGCGCATGGGCCCGTTCATCTACGGCGCGCGCAATGGCATCCACATTCTCGACCTCACGCAGACCGTGCCGATGCTCGACGCGGCCCTCAACGCGATCCGCGACACCGTCGCGCGCGGCGGACGCATCCTCTTTGTCGGCACCAAGCGCCAGGCATCGCAGCCGATCGCAGAAGCAGCCGAGAAATGCGCCCAGTATTACATGAACCACCGCTGGCTCGGCGGCACGCTGACCAACTGGCAGACCGTTTCGAAGTCGATCAACCGCCTGAAGGAGATCGACGAACAGTCCGAGGTGGGCTTCTCGGGCTTCACCAAGAAAGAGCGTCTCGGCATGGAGCGTGACCAGAGCAAGCTCGAGGCTTCGCTCGGCGGTATCCGCGAGATGGGCGGTCGTCCCGACCTTCTGTTCGTCATCGACGTCCGGAAGGAAGCGCTGGCCATCGCAGAAGCGAACAAGCTCGGCATTCCGGTCGTGGCGATCGTCGACACCAACTGCTCGCCGGACGGCGTCGATTACATCATTCCGGGCAACGATGACGCAGCCCGCGCGATCGCCCTTTACTGCGACCTGGCCAGCCGCGCCGCGCTCGACGGCATGAGTGCCCAGCTCGGCGCAGCGGGAGTCGACATCGGCGCGATGGAAGAAGCGCCCGAGGAAGAACTCGCAGCCGACTCCGAGCAAGCGGCCGAGGCCTGAGGCCCGGTGCAGCCGCGCCTTCGAACGGCGCGGCTGTCATTCGCCTGACATATGCGGCAGGTCTGTCCTGCCCAAGAACAATCACATATCAAGGAGCACCCGGATGGCTATCACCGCATCTATGGTCAAGGAACTGCGTGAATCGACCGGCGCAGGCATGATGGATGCCAAGAAGGCGCTGATCGAAACCGACGGCGACATGGAAGCTGCCGTCGACTGGCTGCGCACCAAGGGTCTTGCAAAGGCCGCCAAGAAGTCGGGGCGGACCGCAGCCGAGGGCCTCGTTGCCGTCGTCGTCGAAGGCGGCCGCGGCGTGGCCGTCGAGGTCAATTCCGAGACCGATTTCGTCGGCAAGAACTCCGAGTTCCAGCAGATGGCCGCGGGCATCGCCAAGGCCGCGCTCGGCGTGCATGACGTCGAGGCGCTGAAGGCGGCCGACATGGGCGGCAAGCCGGTCTCCGAAGTCGTCACCGACAAGATCGCCACCATCGGCGAAAACATGGCCGTGCGCCGCATGGCCGAGATCGAGGGCGAGAGCGTCGTATCCTACGTCCACAACGCCGCAGCGCCCAACATGGGCAAGATCGGCGTGCTCGTCGCGATGAGCGGTGGGGACGAAGGCTTTGGCAAGCAGGTCGCGATGCACATCGCCGCCGTAAACCCGGCCTCGCTCTCCGAGGACGATCTGGACGCCTCCGTGATCGACAAGGAGCGTCAGATCCAGATCGACATCGCCCGCGAAAGCGGCAAGCCCGAAGCCGTGATCGAGAAGATGATCGAAGGCCGCATGAAGAAGTACATGTCGGAAATCACGCTGCTCAATCAGCAGTTCGTGGTGAACCCGGACCTCACCGTCGCGGCCGCTGCGAAAGAGGCGGGCGCAACCATCACCGGTTTCGTGCGCCTGGAAGTGGGCGAGGGCATCGAGGTGGTGAAGGAAGACTTCGCCGCTGAAGTGGCCAAGGTCGGCAAGGCCTGATCCGACCCCCATGAAGTTTGACAAGGCGGTGTCCATGCGGGCGCCGCCTTTTCCTTTTCAAGGCAAGCCCGGCAGGTCGCGAGCGACAGCACAGGCCTGAACCGGGCTGCGCCCGACGACAGCTGACGGCACGCCGGCCACGCCATCCCGACCCCGGACACCTACCGCGCTGCAGTGCGTGGAGGATCGCCGCCATGCGCGCGAAGAAGCGGGACTCTCGTGGCCGAGAGTCCCGCTCGCTCCTGTCCACGCCTGCCGGGGAGAACGAGGCGGGCCGAGTGGGCAGGGTCCGACCCGACGACGGAACAATACATCGCCGGGCCGGGGTCCGGGGCAAGCCGGTCGGACGAAAGAGCCATGCAATTACAAGGATTTCGCCCGGGGGTTCCAGTAGCTAAAGCCACCACTCACGGAACGACCGCAGGATGCGACATGACGTTACGTCAAGAAAGTCAGGGATTCCTTACCTGTTTCTTAACCGCTTGATCGAAGGGGATATTCCCAGGCCGGATGCGCTCCTCCCGAGAGCAATCAGGCTTCGAGCACGAACATCTGGTTGCTGAAAGCCGCCTTGAGCACGGCCTGCGCGGTCGTGTCCACCGCAAGCGCCTCGCGGGCAAGCCGCAGATGCTTTTCGACCGTCGCCGGAGTGAGGCCCATTATCGTGGCGATATCCTGCATCGTCTTGCCGTCCCCGACCCATTCAAGCGCCTCGCGCTGGCGCTTGGTCAGGGCCCGGTTCGGCGCGCTGTAGGGCAGGGTGAGGATCTTCAGATGCGCGACGTTGTTCATCAGGTGTATGTCGCGACCGTCCTTGGCCCAGACGGCATCCGCCTCGGCCTGTGTCATGCCTGGCCGGGCGGTCAGCGCGATGGCACCCTTCGAGCGCGCGGATACCGACTTGAAGCTGATGGTATAGCCCGCGACCACATCCATCCCGGCGTTGAAATCGTAGACCTGCCGTTCGGCCGGGCTTAGCGTGCCGGTCTCGACCATCTGGCGCAGCATTCCCCATCCCATGGCACCTTCATGCGCCAGCGCCCATCGGACCATGGGCGCATGAAAATAGCGGCCTTCGCCGATGAAGAAGTCGAGATATTCCTTGGGATGATTGCTGAGGACGATGAAGTCCTCGGGATCGCCAAGCGACGTGGAGGTGCGGTAGCGGGTGAAGCCGTAGATCAGCCTGTCGAAACCGTAGGTAGCCATCTTTTCCGTATGCGCGTCCCAAAGCTCTTCCATGCTTTGGCAATTTGCAAGGAAATGCAGATAGCTACGCATCGCTATTCATCCGTCAGATAAGCTTTCATTGCGTCCAGTGCCAGCAGGTAGCCATGCGCGCCGAAGCCGCAGATGATCCCGATCGCCACGCGGGCGAGATATGACTTGTGGCGGAATTCCTCGCGCGCGTGGACATTGCTGAGATGCAGCTCGATCGTCGGCACCTCGACCGATGACACCGCATCCATCAGCGCAATCGAGGTATGGGTATAGGCGCCAGCATTCAGGATGATCCCGGCCTGACGACCGCGCGCTTCATGAATGAGATCGACCATGGCACCTTCGTGGTTGGACTGCGCGAAATGCACATCCAGACCGATTTTGGCTGCATGCGCGCGGCACATCGCCTCTATGTCCGCTAGGGTGGTGCGCCCGTAAACGTCTGGCTGGCGGGTCCCCAGCAGGTTGAGGTTCGGACCGTTCAGAACGAGTATCGGCGACATGGAAAGACCTGCAAATATTCGACTTCATGCATAGCCGCTGGGGGGCTACGATGTCCAGCATCGTGCTGCCGCGCCGGAACCTCGCGCAGCATGCGGTCGCGAGTGGGTGACAAGCCGTTCGAGGATATCCATAGTTCGTATAATCAGTATTATGTAATTTACAAGTGACGCAAGACTGTGCCGTTCAGGTCTGTCCCGGTTGACTCTGCGCTTCTGAAGATCAGTGTCATGCGCGAAATACTCATCACCGGAGATCCCTGAATGGCGCAATCGGAAATCGGCCTCATCGGGCTTGGAACCATGGGCGCAGCCCTCGCATCCAATATTGCCGAAAACGGGTTCCGCATCGCGGTCTGGAACCGCACATCGTCCGTGACACGGGCGTTTCACCGCGACGCGGGACCATTGGCCGAGCGCATCACGCCCACCGAAACACTCGAGGAACTGGTCGGCGCGATAAAGGTGCCTCGCGCCATCATACTCATGGTTCCGGCCGGCAAGATCGTCGACGACCAGATTGGCAAGCTGCGCGCACTGCTGGATCCGGGCGACATGATCATCGACGCGGGCAACGCCAACTTTCACGACACCAACCGGCGCGCCGCCGAGGCCGGAAATCTTGCCTACCTCGGTATCGGCGTCTCCGGCGGCGAGGAAGGTGCGCGCTTCGGGCCGTCGATCATGGGCGGCGGACGCAAGGAGAACTGGGACCGGGTTTCGCACATCCTGAAGGCCATCGCCGCGAAATATGAAGGCACTCCCTGCGCGGACTGGATGGGTGAAGACGGCGCCGGGCATTTCGTCAAGACCGTGCACAACGGGATCGAATATTGCGACATGCAGCTCATCGCCGAAGCCTACGGCATGATGCGCGACGGGCTGGCAATGACACCGCAGGAGATCGCGCCGGTCTTCGAGGGCTGGAACGAAGGCATCCTGCAGTCCTACCTCATCGAGATTTCCGGCAAGGTGGCCGCTGCAACGGATCCCGCCACCGGCAACCCGATGCTCGAGGTCATCGTGGATGCGGCGGGTCAGAAAGGCACCGGGCGATGGACCGTGATCGAGGCGCAGCATCTTGCCGCGCCCGTGCCCGGCATCGAGGCGGCGGTGGTTGCGCGCAACCTTTCGGCGCGACGTGCCGAGCGCGCCAAAGGAGAGAAGACATTCGGCGCGGCACCAAGGGAGGTCGGGCGGGATGCCCTGCCTCTGGAGATGCTCGAAAAGGCGCTCGTCGCCGGGAAGATCCTGAGCTATGCGCAAGGCTTCACCATGATCGCGGCGGCATCCGACCAGTTCGGATGGAAGCTGCCCCTGCCCGAGATCGCACGGGTCTGGCGGGCGGGCTGCATCATCCGTTCGGCGATGCTCAACGACATGGCAGAGGCGCTGGCCGAAGACCCGGACCGCAACCTGATGTTCGCGCCGTATTTCTCGGACCATCTCAAGGCGACGCATGACGCGCTGCGGTCTGTCGTGGCGGCCGGCGCGACGCATGGAATCGCAATGCCCGCGCTGTCTTCCTGCCTGGCCTACTTCGACGCGATCCGCACCGCGCGTGGCAGCGCCAACATGATCCAGGGCCAGCGCGACTTCTTCGGAGCGCATGGATTCGAGCGTCTGGATGGATTGGAGGGTCATCATGGCCCCTGGGCTATGAGCGCGCAGAAAGCGTGATCCGATGAATTGCTTCCGGCCGCTGTTGAAACCTGGGGGACTTCAGCAGCGGCCGAGAAGCGGAGGGGATCGAAATGGGTGAGTTGAATGACTTCGGGTGTGCTATGACTTCTGGTCTATGGCCCGACCTTGCCGGATTCTGACCGGGTTGTCTGTGAAGCAGTTCACACAAGATAGAATTTGACTAAAATTAGACCGATGCCCGACGAATACGCCGCCTGTCCCGCACACCCTTCGGGACAGACCTTAGCGGAATTTGGGACGACCATTCCCGTCCGAGTTCGAGCGGATCGGGCCAGAAGCAGGGGTCGGATGGGTTGGGACGCGCTGGCAGGCGCCCCGGTTCCCCTACCCCAGCGCATACCCCGCGCCCCGCACGGTGCGCAGGGGGTCCGGGCCGCCATGCTGCGTGAGGGCCTTGCGCAGCCGTCCGATGTGGACGTCAACGGTCCGGGTGTCGACATAGATGTCCCTGCCCCAGACCCGGTCCAGAAGCTGCTCGCGCGAGAAGACGCGGCCGGGCTTTTCCATGAAGGTCGACAGCAGACGGAACTCGGTCGGTCCGAGTTTCAGCTCGTCTCCGGCGCGTTTCACGCGGTGGCTTGTCGCGTCGAGAACGATATCCTCGTATTCCAGCCGCTCGCCGGCGGCCGCGGGACGGACGCGGCGCAGTTGCGAGCGCACCCGTGCCATCAGTTCGATCACCGAATAGGGTTTGATCACGTAGTCGTCGGCCCCGGTCTCAAGACCGCGCACCCGATCGACCTCTTCGGAGCGGGCGGACAGCATGATGATCGGGATGGCGCGGGTTTCCGATCGCAGCTTGAGGCGGCGGCAAACCTCGATCCCGCTGAGGTTGGGCATCATCCAGTCGAGAACGATGATGTCGGGACCGACCTCGTCGACAAGCATGAGCGCCTCTTCCCCGTCCTGGGCACGCGAGACGGAAAAGCCCTCGGCCTCGAGATTGTAGGCCAGGACCTCGCGCTGAGCGGGCTCGTCCTCGACCACGAGCACGCGCGGCTGATCGGCAGTCATGACGTTACGCTCCGGCCACCATCGAGGACGTGCGGTCGGCCTTGGGCCGGCTGTCGTCGGGTTGCGATCCTGTCACCAGATAGATGAGCTGCTCGGCGATGGCGGTCACCTGATCGCCCATGCGCTCGATGTTCTTGGCAATGAAATGGAGATGCATGCAGGCGGTAATGTTGCGCGGATCCTCCATCATGAAGGTCAGGAACTCGCGGAACAGGGCGTTGTACATCTGGTCGACATCGCGGTCGCGGTTGATCACGTCCTGGGCAAGCTCGGCGTCGCGCTGGATATAGGCGTCCAGCGCGTCCTTCAGCATCAGCTCGACCTCGCGCGCCATGCGCCGCAGCGCTCCGGTGCTGTCGCTGACCGGCGACATCTGGGCCAGAACACTCGTACGCTTGGCCATGTTCTTGGCATGATCCCCGATCCGTTCGAGGTTGGCGCTGATCTTGATGACGCTGAGCACGAGGCGCAGGTCGCGGGCCGTCGGCGCACGCAAGGCGATCACGCGCGCGGCCTCCTCGTTGATCATCTCTTCGAGCCCGTCGATGGCCTTGTCGTCCTTGCGGACCTGTTCGGCGAGCTCCTCGTCGCGCGTGTCGAGCGATTGCGCGCCGAGCCGGATGGCGTTTTCGACCAGACCGCCCATTTTCATGATCTGGGCTTGGATGCCCTCCAGATCCCTGTCGAAGGCCGAGGCGATGTGCTGTGTGTTGTCCTGCATGATCTATCCAATCCGGCCTGTGATGTAGCTTTCGGTGCGGGGATCGTCGGGGTTGGTGAAGATCCGTCCCGTCTCGCCATACTCGACAAGATTGCCGAGATGGAAGAAGGCGGTCTTCTGGCTGACCCGGGCGGCCTGCTGCATCGAGTGGGTGACGATGACCACCGAATAGTTCTGGCGAAGTTCGTCGATGAGTTCCTCGACCTGCGCCGTGGCGATCGGATCGAGCGCCGAGCAGGGTTCGTCCATCAGCAGGACCTCCGGCTCGGTGGCGACGGCCCGCGCGATGCACAGGCGTTGCTGCTGTCCACCTGAAAGGCCCGTGCCGGGAGAATGGAGCCGGTCCTTCACCTCACCCCAGATCGCCGCACGCTGAAGGGACCGCTCGACGATCTCCTCGAGATCCGCCTTGCTGCGGGCGAGCCCGTGGATGCGCGGCCCGTAGGCGACGTTGTCGAAGATCGACTTGGGAAACGGATTGGGCTTCTGGAACACCATGCCGACCTTGGCGCGCAATTGCACGGGATCCACTTGGCGGTCGTAGATGTCCTCGCCGTCGATGCGGATGTCGCCCTCGACCCGGCAGACGTCGATGGTGTCGTTCATCCGGTTCAGGCAGCGCAGGAAGGTCGACTTGCCGCAGCCCGAGGGTCCGATGAAGGCGGTGACGGTCTTGTCCTCGATATCCACGGAGACGTCCTTGATCGCGTGCGCGGTGCCATAATAGACCTGCACGTCGCGGGCCGAGATCTTGACGGTTTTCGTCTGCACGTCTCTCTCCAGTACTCTCATGTCGTTCATGTCGGACCCTCCCTACCAGCGGCGTTCGAAGCGGCGCCGCAGGATGACGGCGACAGTGTTCATGGTGATCAGGAAGAGCAGCAGGATGATGATGCCCCCCCATGCGCGTTCATAGAAGGCCGGATCCGCCCGCTTGGCCCATTCGTAGATCTGTGCGGGCATGGCCGAGTTGGGTGCGAGCAGGCCCGAGGCGATGCTGTCCGGCGGGTTCGATGCGATGAAACCGACCATGCCGATCAGCAGCAGCGGCGCGGTCTCTCCCAACGCCTGGGCGAGGCCGATGATGGTGCCGGTCAGGATCCCGGGCATGGCAAGCGGCAGCACATGGTGGAAGACCGATTGCATCTTCGAGGCCCCTACCCCGAGCGCCGCGTCGCGGATCGAGGGCGGAACGGCCTTCAGCGAGGCGCGCGTCGAGATGATGATCGTCGGCAGGGTCATCAGCGTGAGCACCAGGCCCCCCACCAGAGGGGCAGAGGTCGGAAGGTGCATGTAGTTGATGAAGACCGCAAGCCCCAGGATGCCGAAGACGATCGACGGAACGGCGGCGAGGTTCGAGATATTGACCTCGATGATGTCCGTGAACCAGTTCTTCCGGGCGAACTCCTCGAGGTAGATCGAAGCGGCCACGCCGATGGGCAGCGCCAGCGCCAGCACCACGAGCATCATGAAGAAGGAACCCATCATGGCGACACCGATGCCAGCCGCCTCGGGCCGCGCGTCGGAAGCGTCCGCGCCGGTGATGAAGGGCCAGTTGAACCGCTTCGCCAGATCGCCCCGCGCGCGAAGCTGGTCGACGAAGCCAAGCTGTTCGGCGCTGATGTACTTGTCGTCGGCGATGCTCTCACGGCTGACCCGGCCCTTGAGATAGCCGTCCACACGCGAGGAGGCGAGGAATTCGAACTCGACCGTCTTGCCGATGTCCTGGGGATTGGCGAGAACGTGGTTGCGAACGCGGGCGGCCGCACCGTCCGAGAGAATCCCCGCCATTTCCGCCGGGCTGAGTTCCGTCTCGATCCCCTCCGAGGCCACGAGCGTCTCGAAGGCGTTGTTCATCAGGCTTGCATATCCGAAGGTCGAGACCTTCTTGATCTCCTCGATGTCGCGATTGCCGCTTTTGTCGAGCTTGGCCTCGGGCAGCTCGACGGGCAGTTGAAGGTAGGTCTGCTGGAAGGCGCCGGTCCCCTGCGAGACGATGTTCACCAGCAGGATCGCGAGCATCAGAAGTCCGATGCCGATCGCGATCATGCCGTAGACCTTGAAGCGGCTCTCGGCGGCGTTGCGGCGCCGGGTGCGGGCGTCCTGCACCAGGAGCGAGCCGGAATGGCGCTCAGCGGGCGCAGCGGGGGCTGGAATGTCGGTCATTCGTATTGTTCCCGGTACTTGCGCACGATGAAGAGCGCGAGGACGTTGAGGCCCAGCGTCAGGACGAACAGCGTCAGGCCGAGGGCGAAGGCGACCAGCGTTTCGGGGCTGGCGAAATCCGTGTCGCCGGTCAGCTGGCTCACGATCCGGGTGGTGATCGTGGTCATCGACTCAAGCGGATTGAGCGAGAAGCGGGCGATGGCCCCTGCCCCCATGACGACGATCATCGTCTCGCCGATGGCGCGCGACGCGGCCAGAAGCACGGCGCCGACGATACCGGGCAGGGCCGCGGGCAGGATCACCTGCCGGATCGTCTCGGACTGGGTGGCGCCCAGCCCGTACGAGCCATCCCGCAGCGACTGCGGCACCGAATTGATGATGTCGTCCGAAAGCGACGAGACGAAGGGGATCAGCATGATGCCCATGACCAGGCCTGCCGTCAGCACCGAGGTCGCACCGGCCATCCAGGACACGCCAAGCGCGCCGCCGCTGCCGAACAGGCTGACCAGCGCGGGTCCGACCGTGAGAAGCGCGAAGAGGCCATAGACGATGGTCGGAATGCCGGCGAGGATCTCGAGCAGCGGCTTGGCGATCGCGCGCAGCTTGGGACCGGCGTATTCGGACAGGTAGATTGCGGCGAAGAGCCCGATCGGAACCGACACCAGCAGCGCGATGAACGAGATGTAGAGCGTCCCCCACAGCAGCGGCAGGATCGACAGATCCGAATTGCCGCGAAAATTCGGCGCCCACTGGTCGCCGAAGAAGAAATCGGTCCAGGAATGCAGGGCAAAGAAGTTGATGCTCTCGAAGAGCATCGACAGCACGATCCCGACGGTGGTGAGGATCGCGAGCGACGCGGCGAGAAGAAGCAGCATCAGGACGCCGCGCTCGACGGTGTTGCGCGCCCTGAACTGGGCCGAGGATGTGCCGACGGCATAGAAGGCCCCGGCAAGCGCCAGCGCCACGACAACGATGTTGCGCCAGAAGTTGCCGGTTTCGGTCTTCTCGCGATAGGCCTGTGCCGCGTCCAGGATCTCGGGCTGGATCTCCGAGCCCACGGCGACGCCCACCGACCCGAGGATGCCCCGCAGATCGTCCGTGCGCGCCCGGATGCGCTCGGCGCCTTCATGGGTGAGCGCGCCTTGGGCCACGGCGATGTCGAGTCCGTCGGCGACGCGGCGCACATCAGCCATCACGAGGTTGCGCGACGACCCCTCGCTCACGGCGCGGTCGGGGATCAGCTTGAAGACGGCGTTCTCGATCATCAGCGGCTGTACGAAAAGCCAGAGCGCGAGAACCAGCAGCGCCGGTATGGCGGTGAACATGGCGGCGTTGTAGCCATAATAGGCAGGCAGCGAATGCATCTGCCGGACGTCCCCGCCGGCGGACGATATTGCCCGGCTGCGGGCAAGAACGTACCCCGCGGCCGCAAGCGCGAGGACAGCCAGGAAGAGGTAACCTGTCACGACGAACCCCCAGTCGGCGCGCCAGCCGCGCCCTCGTCAGTCGGAATTGCGGCAGGGGACTGCCGGTCGCGGCCCCCTGCCCTTGTCTTGAACCGTTCCCGGATCAGGAGCCGCCGCCCATGACCTGCTCTTCGCCGACCGCGGTCTGCGTCGCGCCAAGCTCGGGATCGGCAACGAGGCCGTAGTTCGAGAGCGGGCCGTCCGGGCCTGCCACATCGTCCGAGACGAAGAACTCGGCATATTCCTTCAGGCCGGGGATCACGCCGATATGCGCCTTCTTGACGTAGAAGTAGAGCGGGCGCGACACCGGGTATTCGCCCGACGAGATGGTTTCGGTCGAGGGGCTGACGCCCGACATGGTCGCGACCTTCAGCTTGTCGGTGTTGTTCTCGTAGAATGCGAGACCGAAGACGCCGATGCCGTTCGTGTTCGAGTCGATACGCGCGAGCGTCTCGGTATAGTCGCCGTCGATGTCTGCCGACTTTCCGTCGGTGCGCACTTCCATGCAGGCGCTTTCTGCCGCGTCTTCATCCATGCCGGACGCGGTGAAGGCTTCCATCGCGCCCGAGTCCTCGCAGCCCTTCAGCAGGACCTTCTCTTCGAAGACTTCGCGGGTGCCGTGCTTGGTGCCGGGGATGAAGGCCGCGATGTCGGCGTCGGGCAGGTCGGCGTTCACTTCCGACCACTTGCTGTAGGGGTTCGCCACGACTTCGCCGGCCTCGTTCGGGACCTGAGCCGCGAGCGCCATGAAGATGTCTGCGGGCTCGAACGCCGTGAAGGCAGGGCCGTTCTTCTGGCTTGCGAACACGATCCCGTCGTAGCCGATGCGGACTTCCATGATATCGGTGACGCCGGCTTCGGCGCAGGCCGCGACTTCCTTGTCGCGGATCTTGCGCGATGCATTGGCGATGTCGATGGTGTTCTCGCCGACGCCTTCGCAGAAGCGCTTGAGACCGGCGGAAGAACCACCGGATTCCACGACCGGCGTCGGGAAGTCGAAGTTTTCGCCAAACGCTTCGGCGACGATCGACGCGTAGGGCAGAACGGTCGAGGAACCGGCGATCTGTACCTGGTCACGGGCAGCAACGGCAGTCGCGCCGACGGCGGCGATGGCGAGCGCGGATGTGGTGAGTTTCACGAGCGACATGATGTCTCCTGTCTGGCTTGGGCTTTGCATGACCGCCCCCCAAGGCGGCCTCGTCCGTTCGTTAGGCCCCGGACGCAATGCTTTTGTGACAGCCATGTAACAGGGATATGACAAACCCCGGGACGGGCCGATTGACTTCACGTCAAGGCGTGCCGCCCGGCATCGGCCGCTCCTATTCCGAGGCGAGCGGGCCTGATGCGGGCAGGATGACGGTGAAGGTAGCGCCATGGCCCAGTTCGCTTTCCACCCGAAGACGCCCCCGATGCCGGTTCACGATATGCTTCACGATGGCAAGGCCCAGACCCGTGCCGCCAAGCGCACGGCTTCGGTGGTTGTCGGCGCGGTAGAAGCGTTCTGTAAGGCGCGGCAGGTGCACCTCGTCGATGCCCGGGCCATAGTCGATCACCATCACCCGCACGCCGGGCGAGCGCAGGGCGGGATCCCGGTCCGACCTTTCGATCCGCACCGTCACCCGCTTGCCCGACGCCCCGTACTTGATCGCGTTCTCGACGAGGTTGGTGAACACCTGCGTCAGTTGGTCGGCATCGCCGGTAATCGTGATCGGGCCTTCTCCAAGCTCGGCTTCCAGCGTCACGCCGCCCTTGGCGGCAAGCGGTCTGAGGGTGCGGAGCACCGAATCGAGTATGTCGGTCAGCACGACCTGATCGCGCGGACGGACCCGTTCGTCCACCTCGACCCGGCTGAGCGAGAGCAGATCCCCCACGAGACGGTTCATCCGCCCCGCCTCCTCGCCCATGATCGCCAGAAAGCGTTCGCGCGCGGCGGCATCCTCGCGCGCCGGTCCGCGCAGCGTCTCGATGAAGCCGGTGAGCGCGGTCAGGGGCGTGCGCAGCTCGTGGCTGACATTGGCCACGAAATCGCGCCGCATCTGCACCGCCTGCTCAAGATGGGTGACATCCACGAAACACAGCAGCGCGACGCCCAGCGTGGTGACGGGGCGCACCGTGACCTGAAAGGTCGTGTCCTGAGAGCCGTCGTTCGAAAGATAGGGCACCGTGCGACCTTCACCGCCCCGCAGGACACTCTCGACCGCTTCGATGAGTCCCGGCTGGCGCAGCATGGTGACGAAATGCCGGCCCTCGATGCCTTGCCCGATGACGACGCGGGCCTCGTGATTGGCCGCGGCGATACGTTCGGCGGCGTCGATGACGATCGCCGGGAGCGGCAGCGCGCCCAGAATGTCCGCATACTCCCGCGCGACCATCGCTCAGGCCGCCCGCGCCGCCGCGACCGCCTCCGAGAAGACGGCGCAGAGCGTGTCCGCATCCTCGAGACCCACTGAAACGCGGAAGAACCCCTCTCCGATCCCCAGCGCCGCGCGCTGCGCGGGGCTGAGCGCGCGGTGCGAAGAGGACGCGGGATGCGACAGGGTCGTGCCGACATCGCCCAGCGTCGGTGCGAAGGACAGGCCTTCGGCACCGCGTGTGAAGGCGTTTGCCTGCGCGCGTCCGCCCTCGAGTTCGAAGCTAACCATGTTGCAGAAGCGTCCGCCGAGCAGCTGCGCGGCGCGGGCATGGTCGGGGTGATCGGGGCGGCCGGGGTAGATGACCCTCGCAACCCCCTGCAGCCCGGCGACATGTTCGGCCAGTCGCATGGCTGTCTCCTGCGCCCGGTCGAAGCGAAGATCGAAGGTCAGCATGCCACGCTCGGCCAGCCAGCAGTCGAACGGGCTGGGAGTCATCCCGGTGGTGACGCCGAAAAC
Organism: Sulfitobacter sp. LCG007; assembly: GCF_040801785.1. Lineage (NCBI taxonomy): Bacteria > Pseudomonadati > Pseudomonadota > Alphaproteobacteria > Rhodobacterales > Roseobacteraceae > Roseobacteraceae bacterium LCG007. Next base: position 1,913,950 of record NZ_CP161805.1, read on the forward strand.
GCGCAGCCGGTCGTTCAGCGCAGCGTCGCGCGCGGCCACATAGCCCAGCATCACGTCGGAATGACCGGCCAGCAACTTCGTCAGCGAATGGATGACGATATCGGCGCCCGCCTCGAACGGCCGGAAGCCGCGCGGCGTCGTGAATGTGTTGTCGACGGCCAGCAGCACGCCCGCGCCGTGGGTCACGGCAGCGATGCCCTCGATATCGGCAACGCGCAGCGTCGGGTTGGATACCGCCTCAAGCAGGACAAGCCGGGTCTCGTGCCGCAGCGCCTCGCTTACCGCCTGGGCCGAGGTGGTGTCGACAAGGCTCGTCGAAATCCCGAGCCGCGGCAGATCCTCCGTCATAAGCCGCAGCGAGCGCCCGTAAAGCTGGTTGCTGCCGATCACGTGATCGCCCGACCGCGTCAGCCCCAGCAGCAGCGCCGAGACCGCACCCATCCCCGAGGACGTCAGCACGCCCGGCTGCGGGGAACCCTCCATCCGGTCGAGCCTGCGCCCGACCACGTCGGCATTGGGATGGCCCTCGCGGGAATAGGTATAGCCCTGCAGCTTTCCCTCATACTGTTCATCGAGCATGTCGGGCGTGTCGGAGGCATAGACCACCGAGGGCGACAGCGGCGTGACCACCGGGCGCGATGCGCTCTGGGGCAGCGGATCTGGCCGCATCAGCGATGCCGGTTCGTTCTTCATGTCAGGTTTCCATCACCTTGAGACCGCGGCGGAAGCGCCGCATCCTTGTCACGTAGCCCGCCGCACTGGCGCTCAGCGCGCCGATGGCCGCGCGATCCAGCGCCCGGATCACCTTTGCCGGCGCCCCCAGAACCAGCGAGCCGTCCGGGATCACCTTGTTCTCCGTCACCAGCGCCCCTGCCCCGATCAGGCAATCGCGGCCGATCCGCGCTCCGTTCAGGATCGTGGCCCCCATGCCGACGAGGCTGTTGTCGCCGATGGTGCAGCCATGCAGCATGGCCTTGTGCCCGATCGTGCAGCCGGCCCCGACACGCAGCGGATAGCCGATATCGGTGTGCAGCACGCAGTTTTCCTGCACGTTGCTGCCCTGCCCGATGCGGATCTCCTCGGTGTCCCCGCGCAGGGTCGCGCCGAACCAGACAGAGACTTCCGCGTCCAGCACGACCTTGCCGATCACGTTGGCATCGGGCGCGATCCAGCAGTCCTCGTGAACCTCCGGCGCGATGCCGTCCAGCAGATAAATCGTCATTCCGGCTCCTTGAATTCGGCCTGCAGCCGCCGGACATGCTCGACCAGATCAGGTTGCTGCTTGCGGCGCAGGCGGGTGGCGGTGATGATCGTCCTCAGTTCCTGTTCGGTCCGGTCGAGATCGTCGTTGACCAGCACGTAGTCGTAGCTGTCCCAGTGGCTGATCTCGTCCCAGCTGCGCTCCATGCGCTTGGCGATCGTCGTCTCGTCATCCTGCCCCCGCGCCTCGAGCCGCGACCGCAGCGCCGCGATCGAGGGCGGCAGCAGGAAGATCGACAGCGTGTGGGTGTCGAGCGACGAGTTGGCGATCTGCTGGGCGCCCTGCCAGTCGATATCGAACAGCACGTCCTGCCCGGCCTCGAAGGCCTGCTCGACCGGCTTGCGTGGCGAGCCGTAGAAATTGCCGAAGACGAAGGCATGTTCCAGCATTTCGCCGTCGCCCACCATCTGCTTGAAGGTATCGGAATCGGTGAAGTGGTACTCGCGCCCGTCCACCTCGCCCTTGCGGGGCTGTCGGGTGGTGGCAGAGATGGAAAAGACGATATCGCGATCCCAGTCCCGCAGCCTGCGTGCCAGGGTCGACTTGCCCGCGCCGGAGGGTGAGCTGAGGATGATCAGAAGGCCGCGACGGTTGGTGTTCATCGTCGTCATTCCACGTTCTGGACCTGCTCGCGCATCCGGTCGATCAGGACCTTCAGCGCCAGCCCGATGCGGGTCAGTTCGCCGTGCTGCGCCTTCGAGCAGAGCGTATTTGCCTCGCGGTTGAATTCTTGCATCAGGAAATCCAGCTTGCGCCCCACGGCCCCGCCGTCACCCAGCAAGGACCGGGCCGCGGCGACATGGGCGCGCAGGCGGTCGATTTCCTCGGCCACATCGGATTTGACCGCGATCAGCGCCAGCTCCTGCGCGACCCGGTCCGCATCGGCGCCGCCTGCCCCGTCCATGACCTTCGCCAGGTTGCGCCGCAACGTCCCGGCCATGTCATCCCGCCGCGCGTCGAGCAATCCTGCCGCCTCGTCCACCAGCGCCTCGATCTCGCCCAGCTGTCCCTCGAGGACAGCGCCGAGGGCAACCCCTTCCGAGCGGCGCATCGCGTCGAAGGCCGCGAGCAGCGTCGCGAACTGTGCCAGAAGGGCCTCGGTCAGGCCGCTCGTCCCGGGCTCTTCCGGTCCGGCAAGGTCGAGAACACCGCGCATCGCCAGCACGTCGCTTGCGCGCGACGGCTGCAGCGAAATGCCCCTGTCGAGCGCCAGCGTCTCGAGTTCGGCGAGCGCGTCGAGGACCGATCCGGCCTGGGCGGCATTCAGCTTCAGCCCGCCGCTGCTTTCGTCGCGCGAGATCCTGAGCGAACACGTCACGTTGCCACGGCTTGCCGTGGCGGCGATCTCCTTGCGCAGCGCCGTCTCGAGACCCTCGATCCAGTCCGGCATGCGGAATCGCAGGTCCAGCCCCTTGCCGTTCACACTGCGGATGTCCCATGACCAGACGTACTGATCGAAGCTGCCGGTGGCAGAGGCGAATCCGGTCATGGATCGAAGCATTGCGGTCTGGTCCCTGTCTGCGCTGTCCCCGCCTTATGGCGAATTCCGGCGTGACAGGACAACCCCCGCCGAGACGCCCCGTGTCTGTTGCGGCCGGCTCCTTGGGTTAACCAATCGTAAACTTATCACACCGAATGTCGAAAATTGTTGGTACTACTGTTCGGGTAAGAGCAACGGCGTGCTGCCGGTCCCAAACAGTCAGATTCTCTGGGGTGACCAGGAACCGGGCGCATGGGCCGTCCGGACCGTCACATAAGGGTAACGACGATGGACAAAGACGGGCAAAACACGCAAGATGTCATCACGATGACGCAGTTCGTTACCCAGAACGGATTTTCGCCGCTGGCACAGGTGGAAGCCTATTGGGAAGCGTTGCGCGGAAGCCGGATGATGCCCAACCGGGTCGAGATCGATCCCCGCGGCATCGAGAGCGCTCTTGAATATGCCTTCATTGTCGAGCGGATTGCGCCGGGGATCGCGCGTCTGCGGATTGCCGGAAGTCATCTGAGCGACCTCATGGGCATGGAAGTGCGCGGGATCCCCCTGACCTCGTTCATCACGCCCAATTCCCGGCGCCAGCTCAGCGACCTGATGGAAGAGGTATTCGAGATACCCGCGGTCGCGACGCTGCGCCTTCACGCCCCCGCATCGGCCGGAGCACCCGAACTCGAGGCGCGTCTGGTGATGATGCCGCTCAAGAGCGACCTCGGCGATGTCAGCCGGATCCTGGGAGCTTTCGTCGCAGTGGGCGAGATCGGCCGCAGTCCGAGGCGCTTCGAGATCGTCGGCAGTTCGACGCGCCCGATCCGCGCCGGCGCAGACGCCACACGGCCCGAGCATCTCAAGCCAGCCGCACCAGCCCCTGGCAAACCTGTCGCACCGAAGGCGCAGATCCCGGGCTTCGCGGAGGCGACAAGCCAGTTCGATTCGCGCCGCCCGCCGCGCGCCAAACCGGGCAGGTCGCATCTGCGCCTCGTAAAGTCAGACGACTGAGACAAAGGGTTTCCCGGCCGCTTCCAGCAATGCGCGAAGATCGGCCCCAAGTGAACTTGAGCGCAGAACGCGTTGCAATTCATAGATAATTATCAGCCGCCCGCGAATACTTGCGGGCGGCATTTTAATTATTGCGACCTGCGCGACTGCGTGGGCGGCGTCCTCCCCCGGGTACTCAAGCACCAAGCCCGAACAGCGCGCGCATCGCGCAGGCCAGCCTGTGGCCCGGAAAGGCGCGCAAGCGTCAGACGGCCGCCTTGTCGCTCCGTGCGGCGGCGCGGCGCTCGGAGATCTCGTCCGAGATCAGGAAAGCCAGTTCCAGCGCCTGGCTTGCGTTGAGACGCGGATCGCAGGCGGTGTGGTAGCGGTCCGACAGGTCCTCGTCGCTGACCGCGCGCACGCCGCCGGTGCATTCGGTCACATCCGCGCCGGTCATCTCGAAATGCACGCCCGCCGGGATCGTCCCTTCCGCCGCATGCACGTCGAAGAATTCGCGCACCTCGCGCAGGACCGAATCGAACGGGCGGGTCTTGTAGCCCGAGGAAGACTTGATCGTGTTGCCGTGCATCGGATCGCAGCACCACACCACCTTGGCATCCTCCTCCTCGACCGCCCTGATCAGGCGCGGCAGATGTTCGCCCACCGTCCCTGCACCGAAGCGCGCGATGAGCGTCAGCCGTCCGGCCTCGTTCTCGGGATTGAGCTTGGCCATAAGCTGTTTCAGGTCGCTCGCGGTCATCGACGGCCCGCATTTCAGCCCGATCGGGTTCTGCACGCCGCTGGCGAATTCCACATGCGCACCGTCCGGCTGGCGTGTCCGGTCGCCGATCCAGATCATGTGGCCCGAACCGGCCAGCCATTTGCCGGTCGTCGAGTCGACCCGCGTCAGCGCTTCCTCGTATTCCAGCAGCAAGGCCTCGTGGCTCGTGTAGTACTCGACCGACTGCAGGGTATGCGCGGTCTCCGGGGTGACGCCCGCCGCCTGCATGAAATCGAGCGTGTCGGAAATACGGTTGGCGATCTCGCGGTAGCGGTCGACCTTCTCATGTTCGGTGAATCCCAGGGTCCAGGAGTGGACCTGGTGCACGTCCGCATAACCGCCCGTCGAGAAGGCCCTGAGCAGGTTCAGCGTGGCCGCGGCCTGGGTATAGGCGCGCAGCATCCGGGACGGATCGGGAACGCGCGCAGCCTCGGTGAAGGCGAGTTCGTTGATGATGTCGCCGCGATAGCTCGGCAGCGTGATGCCGCCCACGGTTTCACTGTCCGAGGAGCGCGGCTTGGCGAACTGCCCGGCCATGCGCCCGACCTTGATGACCGGCACCTTCGCGCTGTGGGTCAGCACGATTGCCATCTGCAGCATGACCTTGAAGGTGTCGCGGATGAGATCGGAAGAGAACTGCTCGAAGCTTTCGGCACAGTCGCCTCCCTGCAGGAGGAAGGCCTCGCCCCGGCTCGCGGCGCCCAGATGCTTCTTGAGGCGACGCGCCTCGCCTGCGAACACGAGGAGCGGGAACTTCGCCAGCTGTGCCTCGACGGCTTCCAGCGCCTGCTGGTCCGGATAGTCCGGCATCTGGACCCGCGGCAGTTTGCGCCAGCTCGTCTTTTTCCAATCGCTCATAACGTCATCTCCCCATGTCCGGGCAGCACCCACGCCGCCCGTTCAAGTGGGGGCCTCTATACAAAAGCCCGGCCGCAGTGACCATATCACAATTTCGACCCCTTGACGTCGCAGATCGCGCACGGGCAAGGTCCTGCCGGACAGGTCCACCGGCTGCGCCCGGCCCTTGTCGAGGCCCACCAAGAGACGATCATGCCCGCCCCGCGCCACGCCACGAACCTGCCAGCTGCTGCCGACAAGGCGCAGCGCTTCGTTTTCGTGCTTCTCGAGAACTTCACGATGCTCTCCTTCGCATCGGCGATCGAAAGCCTGCGTATCGCCAACCGAATGGGCGGGGGCGCGCTTTACGAGTGGCGCATCGTCGGCGAGGGCGGCGAGAGCATCGCCTGTTCGGCGGGTGCTTCGTTCAAGCTCGACGACGATCTCGCCGAACTGTCACGGGATGACACCATCCTGATCTGCAGCGGCATCGACGTGCAGGCGGCCACAACCCGGAAGGTGTTGTCCTGGCTGCGTCGCGAGGCGCGAAAGGGACTGCGTGTCGGTGGATTGTGCACGGCCGCCTATACGATGGCGAAAGCCGGCCTGCTCGACGGGAGGAAGGCGACGATCCATTGGGAGAACCATGACAGCTTCGCGGAGGAATTCGAGGAGGTCGAGCTTACGAAGTCGGTATTCGTGGTGGATGGCAACCGTCTGACCACCGCGGGTGGAACATCGTCGATCGATCTCATGCTGAAGCTGATCGCGGACAGCCATGGCGAGGATCTGGCGAACCTCGTGGCGGACCAGCTCATCTACTCATCGATCCGGACCGACCAGGACACCCAGCGTCTGAGCGTGCCGACCCGGATCGGGGTCCGCCATCCCAAGCTCAGCCAGGTGATCCACATGATGGAACAGGCCATCGAGGAACCGATCAGCCCCTCGGTGCTGGCCCGCGATGTCGGCATGTCGACGCGCCAGCTCGAAAGGCTGTTCAGGCGCTACCTCAGCCGCTCGCCAAAGCGCTATTACATGGAACTTCGACTGCAGAAGGCGCGCAACCTGCTCATGCAGACAGACATGAGCGTGATCAATGTCGCGCTCGCCTGCGGCTTTGCATCGCCATCGCATTTCTCGAAATGCTACCGGGCCCATTACAATACCACGCCCTATCGCGAGCGCGGAAGCCACGCGTCGCGCCTTTCGATCTGACGCCTGCCGCGCCACGCCCGGCGTGTCGGCTTCACGCTTTTTCCTTCATGCGAGCCTGCGCTTGGGCAAGTCTGTTTGCAAAATGATGAAACTCAGTTTGCAAAGAGCCTGTAAACCGCGCCGTCGGTAACGGACAGGAAGAGGATGCTTCCGTCAGGAGCCTCTGCCAGATCACGTACGCGTCCGGTTTCGGGCGCTGATATCTGTTCCACCTCGCGCGTGGCATCGCCGTCCGCCTCAAGGCGGGATATGTAGTCGAACTTCAACGACCCGACGAAGATATCGCCCTGCCACTGCGGAAACATCGCCCCCCGATAGACGATCAGGCCTGACGGGGCGATCGAGGGATCCCAGTAAAAGGCGGGCTGCTCCATGCCTTCCTGCTCTGTCCCCACACCGATCTTCGCACCGGAGTAATGCGTTCCGTATGAGATCACGGGCCATCCGTAGTTGCGGCCCTTGCGGACCAGATTGACCTCGTCCCCACCCTTTGCGCCATGTTCCACGATCCAGAGCCGGCCCTCCTTGTCGAGGCCGGCGCCCTGGATGTTGCGATGTCCGTAGGACCAGATTTCCGCAAGCGCATCCGCCCTGTCGACGAACGGATTGTCGGACGGGACCGAGCCGTCGGGGTCGATCCGGACGACCGAACCGTTGTGGCGCGACAGGTCCTGCGCTGCCTCGCGCTCACCCCGCTCGCCCAGAGTGACGAAAATCCTGCCGTCCTCGGCTTCGACCACCCTGGAACCGAAATGGCGCCCGCCGGAGGATCCGGGCGACATCTCGAACAGGACCTCCAGCCCCTCGAGCGCGGTCTCGTCATCGGAAAGCCGGGCGGCAGCCAGAGCGGTCCCGCTGCCGCGCCCCTGCGGCTTGGCGTAGGTCAGGTAGAGGCGGCGGGAGGTCGCGAAATCGCGGGCGAGCGTGACGTCGAGCAGGCCGCCCTGCCCTTGCGTCGATAGCTTCGGCAGCCCCGCGACCTCGCTCCGCGCACCGTCGCGCCAGATCTGCAGACTGCCCGCGCGCTCGGTCACCATGAGCGCGCCGTCCGGGAGCAGCGCGATGGCCCAGGGCTCGTCAAACCCGTCCGCGAGACGTTCGATCGCAACGCCCTCCGGGAGCTCCGCGCGCAGCGGCGCGGCGAGGACAATCGCGGCGGAAATGGCGGCCAGACGGGCGGAGCGGATCGGCGGGCGGTCTGTGGGCATGCAACCTCCGGGTCATGTCTGACCTGATATCTAGTCTCCGCCGCCCGGGTTGCCAGCGCTGCACGCCCCTGCCGCAAGGACGCCAGGCCGTTGCGGTCGAAATCACTTTTCTTTTTCAAAGCCCGCGCATAGCCTGAGCGCCGGACGAAAGTTCCAACACGGGAGAACCAAAAAATGAAGAAATTGCTGCGGACCTCCGCCGCGACGGCACTGCTGGCGACGACGGCTCTGTCCGGCGCCCAGGCCGAGGACGTTAAGCTTGGCATCCTGATCGGCTTCACGGGTCCGATCGAATCCCTGACTTCCGCGATGGCCGCCGGTGCCGAGATGGCGATGAAGGAAGTCAACGACGCCGGAGGCATTCTCGACGGGTCGAACGTCGTACCGGTGCGCGCCGACACGGGCTGCATCGACAACGGTCTGTCGACCTCCAACGGCGAACGCCTGATCGGCGAAGGAGTCGCGGGCATCATCGGCGGCGATTGCTCGGGCGTAACCGGGGCCATCCTGCAGAACGTGGCGATCCCGAACGGCATGGTCATGATCTCGCCCTCCGCGACATCGCCCGGCCTGACCACCATGGAAGACAACGGCCTCTTCTTCCGGACCGCGCCGTCGGATGCGCGCGAAGGCGAGGTGATGGCAGAGATCCTCATGGAACGCGGCGTGAAATCCATCGCGCTGACCTACACCAACAACGACTACGGCAAGGGTCTTGCGGACGCGATCGAGACGTCCTTCAAGGCCGCCGGCGGCGAGGTGACGATCGTCACCGCGCATGAGGACGGCAAGGCCGACTATTCCGCCGAGATGGGTGCGCTGGCATCTGCCGGCGGCGACATCCTGGTGGTGGCGGGATACCTCGACCAGGGGGGCCTCGGCATCATCAACGCAGCCCTCGACACCGGTGCCTTCGACACCTTCGGCCTGCCCGGCGGCATGATCGGGGACAGCCTGCCGGAGAACGTTGGCTCGGCGCTCAACGGCTCGTACGGGCAGATCGCGGGCTCGGGCGGCGAAGGCGCGGACAAGATGAAGTCGATGGCGGAAGCCGCCGGTTTCGACGGAACCTCGCCCTATACGCCGGAAAGCTACGACGCCGCCGCACTTTTCATGCTTGCGATGCAGGCGGCGGAATCGACCGATCCCGCGGCTTACGGTCCCAAGATCCTCGACGTGGCGAATGCGCCGGGTGAGAAGATCTACCCGGGCGACCTGGCAAAGGCGCTCGAGATCATCAAGGGCGGCGGAGATGTCGACTATGTCGGCGCCTCGGCGGTCGAGCTGATCGGCCCCGGCGAAAGCGCCGGAACCTACCGGCTGATCGAGGTGAAGGACGGCAAGAACGAGACCATCGGTTTCAAGTAGACCAGTTCCGCCAGACTGGAACGGCCCGGGCCGGACCCGGGCCGTTTTCAAGATAAGGTCGTGCCCGCAAGGCATTCAGATAAAAGCGCATCGCGAAGGCGCGGACGGCAAGGCGCCGGCAACAGGCGTGACGGGGATGGCACATGATCGTCGTTGACGATGTCCACAAGCATTTCGGCGGCTTCCATGCCGTCGACGGGGCGACGCTGAAGATCGCCAAAGGCTCCATCACCGGCCTGATCGGCCCGAATGGCGCCGGAAAGACTACTCTTTTCAATGTTATCGCTGGCGTTCTTAAGCCCACGTCGGGCCGCGTGACAATGGCCGGTGAGGACATCACCGGGCTGGCCCCGCATGAACTGTTCCACAAGGGTCTGCTGCGCACCTTCCAGATCGCGCATGAATTCGCCTCGATGTCCTGCCGCGAGAACCTGATGATGGTGCCGGGCGCCCAATCGGGAGAGACACTGTGGAATACCTGGTTCGGGCGCAGAAGGATCGCCGAGGAAGAGCGCGCGCTGAGGGAGAAGGCGGACGAGGTCCTGGATTTCCTGACCATCTCGCACCTCGCGGATCACAAGGCCGGTCAGATATCGGGCGGGCAGAAGAAACTGCTCGAACTCGGACGGACGATGATGGTGGATGCCAAGATCGTCTTCCTCGACGAGGTCGGCGCCGGCGTGAACCGAACCCTTCTCAACACCATCGGCGACGCGATCATCCGGCTGAATGAAGAGCGCGGCTATACCTTCGTGGTCATCGAGCATGACATGGATTTCATCGACCGGCTCTGCGATCCGGTGATCTGCATGGCCGAGGGCAAGGTGCTGGCCGAGGGAACGCTCGCCGAGATCAAGGCCAACGAGCATGTGATCGAGGCCTATCTCGGCACCGGCCTCAAGAACAAGGCGCGGGCATGAGCGGCGCGCCCTACGACGACCGGGGAAACAAGGATGTCTCTCTCGGCAACGCGTCCGGCATGGGCGAGGCCCGCGCGGTGAAGAAGGGCGGTCATGCGTCCTCGGCCCCCGGCGGACCGTTCCTTGTGGGCGAAGCGATGACGGGCGGTTACGGATCAGGGCCCGACATCCTTCACGACTGCACGATCGCGGTGGATCGCGGCGAGATCGCGGTCATCGTGGGGCCCAACGGGGCGGGCAAGTCCACGGCGATGAAGGCCGTCTTCGGCATGCTCGACATCCGGCAGGGCCATGTGCGCCTCGACGGCGAGGACATCACCGCGCTCTCGCCGCAGGACCGGGTGATCAAGGGCATGGGCTTTGTGCCTCAGACATCGAATATCTTCACCTCGATGACGGTGGAAGAGAACCTCGAGATGGGCGCCTTCATCCGGCGCGACGATTATTCGGACACGATGGAACAGGTCTACGAACTGTTCCCGATCCTGCGCGACAAGCGCCGCCAGCCGGCCGGAGAGCTTTCCGGCGGCCAGCGCCAGCAGGTAGCCGTGGGGCGCGCGCTGATGACGCAGCCGAAGGTTCTGATGCTCGACGAGCCGACGGCTGGTGTGTCGCCCATCGTCATGGACGAGCTGTTCGACCGCATCATCGAGGTCGCCCGGACCGGCATACCGATCCTCATGGTCGAGCAGAATGCCCGCCAGGCGCTCGAGATCGCGGACAAGGGCTATGTCCTCGTCCAGGGTGGAAATGCGTTTTCCGGGACCGGCAAGGAGCTGCTTGCCGATCCCGAAGTGCGCGCATCCTTCCTGGGGGGCTGAGACATGGATATCGTGAACGCCCTCATCACCCTGCTGAATTTCGTCGTCGTGCCGGCCATGGCCTATGGATCACAGCTCGCGCTCGGCGCGCTGGGGGTGACGCTGATCTACGGCATCCTGCGGTTCTCGAATTTTGCCCATGGCGACACGATGGCCTTCGGGGCGATGGTCACGGTGCTCGTGACCTGGCTCTTCCAGAGCTGGGGTATCCACCTCTGGGTGCTGCCCACGGCTCTGCTTGCCCTGCCCTTCGGGATCCTCGCATGCATCGGGCTTCTGCTCGCGACCGACCGGGTGGTCTATCGTTTCTATCGCGAACAGAAGGCCAAGCCCGTGATCCTCGTCATCGTCTCGCTCGGCGTGACCTTCGTTCTGAACGGAATCGTGCGCTTCATCATCGGACCCGACGACCAGAACTTCCTCGACGGCGAGCGCTTCATCGTCTCGGCGCGCACCTTCCGCGAGATGACGGGCCTTGAGGAAGGTCTCGCGATCAAGACGACGCAGGGCATTACCGTGATCACCGCCGTGTTCGTCGTCGCGCTGCTCTTCTGGTTCCTGAACCGCACCAGAACCGGCAAGTCCATGCGGGCCTATTCCGACAACGAGGATCTCGCCCTGCTGTCGGGCATCGACCCCGAACGCGTGGTGATGATCACCTGGATGATCGTCGCGGCGCTCGCGACCATCGCGGGCGTGCTCTACGGGCTCGACAAGTCGTTCAAGCCCTTCACCTATTTCCAGCTGCTGCTGCCGATCTTTGCCTCGGCGATCGTGGGAGGGCTCGGCAACCCGCTGGGCGCCATCGCCGGCGGGTTCCTCATCGCCTTTTCGGAAGTCACCGTGACCTATGCCTGGAAGAAGGTGCTGACCTATTTCCTGCCAGAAAGCCTCGCGCCCGACGGGCTCGTGCAGCTCATGTCCACCGATTACAAGCTGGCGGTGAGCTTCATGATCCTCATCATCGTCCTGCTCTTCAAGCCGACGGGCATCTTCAGGGGGAAATCGGTATGAACCCCGTCCTGCGAAACACCGCGCTTTTCGCCGCCATGGCCATGCTGATCTGCCTTGTCGGCATCTTCCAGAGCTGGAACGCCGCGCTGCAAATCGTCAACATGGGGCTCATCTCGGCGATCATGGCGCTGGGGGTGAACCTGCAATGGGGCTTCGCCGGGCTCTTCAACGTCGGGATCATGGGTTTCGTTGCCCTGGGCGGGCTTGCGACGGTGCTGACATCCATGCCGCCCGTGCGCGAGGCCTGGGCCGCGGGCGGTGCGGGGCTGCTGGGTGGTCTGCTCATCGGGCTCGCCACCATCGTCGCGGCCGTGCTGCTGGTGCGCCGGATGCGTCCGGGCAAACTGCGCCTGCTGGCGCTGACCGCACTGCTGATCGCGGGCTTCATCCTCTACCGCGCCGTTTTCGATCCCAGCGTCGATGCCGTCGAGGCCGTGAACCCTGCGATCCAGGGCTATCTCGGGGGCCTGGGCCTGCCGGCGTTGCTGGCCTGGCCGGTGGGCGGTCTGCTTGCGGCCGCCGTGGCCTGGGTGATCGGCAAGACGGCTCTCGGGCTGCGCTCGGATTACCTTGCCATCGCGACGCTGGGCATCGCCGAAATCATCATCGCCGTGATGAAGAACGAGGACTGGCTCGCGCGGGGGGTCAAGAACGTGGTCGGCCTGCCCCGCCCCGTCCCCTACGAGATCGACCTGCAGAACGATCCCGATTTCGTCGCCCGCTGGGCCGAGCGCGGGGTCGACGCTGTCACGGCCTCGACGCTCTACGTCAAGCTTGCATATGCCGGGCTCTTCGCGGCGGTGCTGATCGTCCTGCTGATCCTCGCGCAGCGCGCGCTTCACAGTCCCTGGGGCCGGATGATGCGCGCGATCCGCGACAACGAGGTGGCCGCGGAGGCGATGGGCAAGGACGTCACTGCGCGGCATCTGCAGATCTTCATTCTCGGCTCGGCGATCTGCGGCATCGCCGGGGCGATGATGACCACGCTGGACAGCGGTCTGAGCCCCGGGATCTACCAGCCCCTGCGGTTCACGTTCCTGGTCTGGGTGATGGTGATCGTCGGCGGATCGGGCAACAACTTCGGCGCGGTGATCGGAGGCTTCCTGATCTGGTTCCTCTGGGTCGAGGTCGAGGTCGCCGGCCAGTGGATCATGAACCTGATCACGTCCGGAATGGCGGAGGGGGCGCTGAAATCGCATCTCAACGATTCCGTTGCGCATATGAAGTTCTTCACCATGGGCATCGTGCTGCTGCTGGTGCTGCGCTTCAGTCCCCGGGGTCTGATACCGGAACGCTGAGAACGCGCCGTCGCTAGCGCCCCTTGAACAGACCGCCGAGTATCCCGCGCACGATGCGCCGACCCGTGGTGCCCTTGAGTTCCTTGATCACGACACCGGCGACCGCGGTGCCGAACTCCTGAAGCTGTCCCGGTGACGCGCGGCTGGTCGACTTGCCGACCACCGGACCATCGTAGCGGCGGGCGGAAGTGAATTCGCGCAGCTTCGGTTCGGCCACCGTCGCCTCGGTTTGCGCTTCGGCCCGGGCTGCTTCTGCGGCGGCCTGTTCGGCGCGGGCCCTGAGCATCTCGAAAGCGGAGTCGCGGTCGATGGTCGTGTCGTATTTTGCGCCCATCGGCGAAGCGGCCAGTATCGCGCTACGCGTTTCCGCCGACACGGGCCCGACCTGCGAGGACGGCGGGCGGATCAGCGTGCGCTGGACGATCCCCGGCACGCCCTTCTTCTGGAGCATCGAGGTCACCGCCTCGCCGACGCCGACCTCGCGGATGGCTTCTTCGGTGTCGAACTCGGGGTTCTCTCGATAGGTCTCTGCCGCCTGCTTCAGTTCCTTGCGGTCCTTCGCCGTGAAGGCCCTGAGCGCGTGCTGGATACGATTTCCCAGCTGCCCGAGAATGTCCTCGGGTACATCCGCAGGATTCTGGGTGATGAAATAGACCCCCACGCCTTTCGATCTGATCAGCCGCGCGACCTGCTCGACCTTGTCGACAAGCGCCTTGGGAGCGTCATCGAAAAGCAGATGCGCCTCGTCGAAGAAGAAGACCAGCTTGGGCCTGTCAGGATCCCCGACCTCGGGCAGTTCCTCGAAGAGTTCCGACAGCAGCCATAGCAGAAAGGTCGCATAGAGCCCCGGTGCGTTCATCAGCTTGTCGGAAGCGAGTATGTTGATCACGCCGCGCCCATCGGCGTCGGTCCGCATGAGATCCGCCAGTTCCAGCGCCGGCTCGCCGAAAAGCCCCGTTGCGCCCTGGTTCTCGAGCACCAGCAGGCTGCGCTGGATCGCTCCGATCGAGGACCCCGACACATTGCCATAGCGCAGCGAGAGCTCCGAGGCATGTTCGCCGATCCAAACCAGCAGCGCCTGCAGATCCTTCAGGTCGAGAAGCGGAAGCCCTTCCTCGTCGGCAAGCCGGAAGGCGATGTTGAGCACGCCCTCCTGCGCGTCCGACAGGCTCAGCAGGCGTGCGAGCAGCAGCGGCCCCATTTCCGAGACCGTGGTGCGCACCGGATGGCCGTGTTGCCCGAAGACGTCCCAGAACGAGACCGGGAATGCGCGGTAGGCGTAGTCGTCGAAGCCGATCTTCGCCGCGCGCTCGGTGAAGGGGGCATGAAGCTTGCTGTCCGCGCTTCCTGCCGCGGCGAGCCCGGAAAGGTCCCCCTTCACGTCGGAGAGGAATACCGGCACGCCGGCAGCGGAAAAACCTTCGGCCAGGATCTGGAGCGTCACCGTCTTGCCGGTGCCCGTCGCGCCGGCGATAAGCCCGTGGCGGTTGGCATAGCCGATCGTCAGGAACTGCTTCTCGCCATGATCCTTGCCCGCCCCACCGATGAATATGTCCTCGCTCACACCGCTCCTCCCGTCCCAAGATTGGCCGACTGATTTTTCCGGCCTCAACATACGATCTTAACTTCTGGCGTCCAAAGTGAATTCGTCCGGGCCCCTGTCCTTTCCGGGTTCGGACATCCTCCCTGTCAGACTGGCCGCGCTGCATGTGCAGTGCGGCCCTTTTCGCCGCCTCGCGGTATCGCCGGAACGGGGCGCGCGAAACCTTCGCGGGTTTCAGGAACTTGCACGGATTTCCGGTTGACGGTTCAACGGGGGTCTCGTACTTTCTGCCCCATAAGTCGGCCAGTCCGACGGGGAGAAACTAAATTCCGGGAAGAGGGTGCGACGCGCCCTCTTTTCATTTGACGGTAGACCGTTACCGGTCTGTCCTGCCAGCCGGGACTTCGGGAAGCTTGGGATCCGCGACAGTCAGGTCCCGCCGGTCCCGCAAAAAATCCCTGCCCGCGCGCTGACACCCGAAATCACTCGTGATACATCCGCGATCGACGCATCGAACAGGAAACTGCCATGCCCAGACTCTTGACTGCCCTGCCGCTTTGCGCGGCGCTCGCCCTGCCTTTCGCCTTCGGCGCCCCGGCGGCCCTGATGGCCCAGAGCGCTCCCGCGACCGGCGATGAGGCCGTGACGGAAGCACCCGCCGAAACGCCGGCACCCCCCGCCGCAGCGGACGCGCAGACGGAACCGCAGGCCGGCGCAGAAGGCGCGGCGGACAGCGATCTCAGCCTTGGCGAGAACGCCGATCAGCCCTCCGATGTCGGACAGCCCTACGTGACCGAGACAATCGGCGCGTGGAGCATGCGGTGCATCAGGACCGGTCAGGATACCGATCCCTGCCAGATGTATCAGTTGCTGAAGGATGCCCAGGGCGCGCCTGTCGCGGAATTCTCGCTCTTTCGCCTGCCAGAGGGCAACCAGGCCGCGGCCGGCGCCACCGTGGTCGTGCCGCTGGAGACGGCGCTGCAGCAGCAGCTCACGATCCGGGTGGATGGCGGTTCTGCGCGCCGCTACCCCTTCGCCTTCTGCAATCCGATCGGCTGCTATGCCCGGGTGGGCTTTACGGCCGACGACATCGCGGGCTTCAAACGCGGCCGCGAGGCGGTGCTGACAATCGTTCCGGCGCTCGCGCCCGACCAGAAGGTCGAGCTTGTCCTTTCGCTCGACGGATTCACCGCGAGCTACGACAAGTCCTCGGTGCTCGAGCAGTAGTCGGAAGCCGATCGGCCAACCTTTCGGGGCGCACCGCACCAGCGGCGCGCCCCTTTCTCTTGTGGCGTTGCTGTGCAATCCGGCACAGAAGCGGTTCGCGGCGCGCCGTTGCGCGACGCGGACGCACCCCCTACTTCCATCCCAGGCCGTGATGAGAAGAGGAGACGTTCCCATGTCGCTCAGACCCGCACTCGAAACCCGCCGCGCCGTCGAGACGATGGAAGGCGCGGGCGTCAGACTGCACCGCGCGTTCGGCTTTCAGGATCCGGCCGAGCTTGACCCCTTCCTGCTGTTCGACGATTTCCGCAACGAGCGTCCCGAGGACTACCTCAAGGGTTTCCCCTGGCACCCGCACCGCGGCATCGAAACCATCACCTATGTCCTTTCAGGCAGCGTGGATCATGCCGATTCGCTCGGAAACCGCGGCGCGCTCGGGGCCGGCGACGTGCAATGGATGACCGCCGGCTCGGGCATCCTTCATCAGGAGATGCCGCGCGGCAATGCGGGCGGGCAGATGCACGGCTTCCAGCTTTGGGGGAACCTGCCCTCGGCCCAGAAGATGACCGCTCCGCGCTATCAGGACATCAGCGGCCGCGACATTCCCGAAGTGACGGATGACGACGGCACCACCGTGCGCGTGATCACGGGTGAGTTCTGGGGCAGGAAGGGGCCTGTGGACGGCATCGCCGCGGATCCCCAGTATCTCGACATCTCCATGCCGGCCGGTGTCAGGAAGACTTTCCGCATCGACACATACCGACGCGCCTTCGCCTATGTCTTTGAGGGCGCCGCGGCCTTCGCCGATGCCGCGACCCCTGTCGGTGTGCTGCTCGAGAAAGAGATCGCCGGCCGCGAAGTCAACATCCGCGACATGTCGGGCGACCGCACCCTGGTGCGTTTCGGGACGGGCGACGAGATCGCGGTCCAGTCCGGTCCGCAGGGCGTGCGCTTCCTGCTCGTGTCCGGTGCTCCGATCAACGAGCCGGTCGCATGGCATGGTCCCATCGTGATGAACACGCGCGACGAAATCCGCGCGGCGATGCGTGACCTCAGGAACGGCACCTTCATCCGTCCCGCGCATTGACCTTCCGGGGTTCCATGCATTCCTTGCAGGCCGCTGCCTCTACCCTCCGACGGCGCGGCGCACCAGGTCCCAGTAGCGTGCCTCCACCTCGGCGAGACTGAGCCGTCCGCCGTCCCGGAACCAGGTCGTGACACCGGTCAGCATGGCGATGACCGCAAGTGTCGCGATCCTGCTGTCTTCGATCTCGAACGCGCCCGAGGCGGTGCCTGCCTGCAGGATCGCCTCGAGCCGATCCTCGTAGCGCCGCCGCAGCGTCTCGATCCGGGCGAAATTCTCGGGCGTGAGGTTGCGCAGTTCCATGTAGGCCACGAAGACCGCATCGGGGCGGTCGCTGTGAAAATGGATATGAAAGCGCACGAACCGCTCGAGCGACGCCCGGGGATCTTCCGCATCCGCCTCGGGCAACGCCGCCAGCAGCTCTGTCAGATGCGCGGTCATCAGGTCGGCCAGCAGGCTCTGCTTGTCGGGCGTGTAATTGTAGAGCGCGCCTGCCTGGACGCCCACTTCCCGCGCGATCTGGCGCATGGAGACCGCGGCATACCCGTCGCGCGCGAAGAGCCGCTGGGCCGCTGCGCGCACGCGCGGTCCGGTGATGTCGGAATGCGATCCGGTTGTCCGTGCCATGCGCGGCAGAATAACTGAACGGGTGTTCAGATCAACGCCCGCCATTGGCCGGCTTGTGCAGATCGACGGCATCGGGCAAGACGGTGTGCACCAGACCGGAGATCGCGCATGCATATCCTGCCAGCTCTCTGCCGCGCCGCTGGCCTCGCGGCCTTGCTTGCCGGATGCGAGGCCCCGCTGACAGATGCGACCATTTCGCCCGCGGCCGAGGCGTCCGACTATCCGGCGCTCGTGCCCCTCGACCCCCTTGTCGCCCGGATGGATGCGGTCCAGATCGACGCACCTGCCACGCAGACCGCGCTTCAATCCCGCGTCGGGGCGCTTCGGTCGCGCGCGGACGCCCTGCGGCAGGAAGGGTTGAGCGCGGCTGACCGTGACCGCCTCGAAATCGACCCGGGCTGAGAACATCCGGGCCATGCCGCGCTGGCGCGTTGCGCCCGGCTTTCGAAGCCGCTAGAGGGACAGCGCATTCCAGACGAGCCCGGAGGACGAGCCCATGACCGACACACCGCTTCGCCTTGCAATCGCGGGTCTCGGGACGGTGGGCATGGGCGTGGTGCGTATCCTGCGCCAGCACCCCGACATGCTGGCCGCGCGCTGCGGACGCCCCATCGATCTGGTCGCCGTCTCCGCGCGCAGCAGGGACAAGGATCGCGGCATTCCGCTGAACGCCTACGCCTGGGAGGACGACCCCACGGCCCTTGCGGCACGTGACGATGTCGACGTCTTCGTCGAGCTGATCGGTGGCGACAACGGTCCCGCCAAAGCCGCGGTCGAGATTGCCCTGAAGACCGGCAAGCATGTCGTCACCGCCAACAAGGCCCTCCTTGCCCATCACGGACAGGTGCTGGCCGAAGCGGCCGAGGCCGCGGGCCTTGCGCTGCGCTACGAGGCCGCGGTGGCGGGCGGTATTCCCGTCATCAAGAGCCTTGGCGAGGGTCTGGCCGGCAATGAGATCACCCGCGTGATGGGTGTGATGAACGGCACCTGCAACTATATCCTGACCCGGATGGAGAGCGCGGGTCTGACCTACGACGCCGCCTTCGCCGAGGCCGATGGCCTCGGGTATCTCGAGGCCGATCCGCAGCTCGACGTCGGCGGCATCGACGCCGCCCACAAGCTTGCCCTGCTTGCGTCGCTGGCTTTCGGAACCCGCGTCGATTTCGACGGCATCGCGCTGGAAGGCATCGGGCGCATCAGTATCGACGACATACGCGCGGCGGGCGACATGGGCTACCGGATCAAGCTGCTGGGCGTCGCGCGGATGACGGGCCGGGGCCTTGAACAGCGGATGCAACCCTGCCTCGTGCCCTCGACCTCTCCCCTGGGCCAGCTCGAGGGCGGCACGAACATGGTGGTGATCGAAGGCGACGCCGTGGGCCAGATTGTCCTGCGCGGCCCGGGCGCCGGCGCCGGGCCGACGGCCAGCGCGGTGCTTTCCGATATCTGCGACATCGCCTGCGGCCGGGGCGGGCCCGTCTTCGGTCGTCCCGCAAAGACCCTCGCGGAGGCCTCGCGCGCCTTGTCCCAGACGCCCGCGCCCTACTATCTGCGCATGCGGCTGGACGACAAGCCGGGCGCTCTGGCCAAGATCGCCAAGGTGCTCGGAGAGGCCGGCGTGTCGATCGACCGGATGCGCCAGTATGGCCGCCACGAGACGTCGGCGCCGGTGCTGATGGTGACCCACAAGACCGCCCAGGCAGCCCTGAACGAGGCGCTGGAGGCGATGTCCGGGACGGGCGTGCTGGCCAGCGATCCGGTGGCCCTGCGCATCGAGGAAGTCTGAATCCGCGCCTCGCACGCGGGCCGCGTTCCCGATTCCCGCGCGGGCCGATCCCGCCGGTTCCGGGTTACGGCGAGGTTTAGCGCAATCTTCTTGTGATCGCATGCGCCGCCCCGTAACACGAAGCCGACAGGATCACAGACAAAGGATTTCGACCATGGCCGAACGCGACGCCGTATTCCAGGACCGCCTGCTGTCTCTCGGTCTCGCCCGGGTTTCCGAGGCAGCCGCCCTCGCCTCGGCGCGCCTTGTGGGCCATGGCGACGAGAAGGCTGCGGATCAGGCCGCGGTCAATGCCATGCGCACCCAGCTCAACCTGCTCGACATCGCCGGCGTCGTGGTCATCGGCGAGGGCGAGCGCGACGAGGCCCCGATGCTCTACATCGGTGAGGAAGTCGGCACCGGGAACGGTCCGGGCGTCGACATCGCGCTCGACCCTCTCGAGGGAACGACGCTGACGGCCAAGGACATGCCCAATGCCCTCACGGTCATCGCCATGGGGCCCCGCGGCTCGATGCTGCATGCGCCGGATGTCTATATGGACAAGCTCGCCATCGGTCCGGGGTTCGAAAAGGACACCGTTACCCTCGACATGAGCCCCGCCGAACGCGTGCGGGCGCTGGCGAAGGCCAAGAACTGCGAATGCTCGGACATAACCGTGTGCATTCTCGAGCGTCCGCGCCATGAACAGATGATCGCCGAAGTGCGCGAGGTCGGCGCCTCGATCCGCCTGATCACCGATGGCGACGTGGCCGGCGTCATGCATTGCGCCGAGCCCGACACCGGCATCGACATGTACATGGGGTCCGGCGGCGCGCCGGAAGGGGTTCTTGCCGCCGCGGCGCTCAAGTGCATGGGCGGACAGATCTACGGGCGGCTGCTGTTTCGCAACGACGACGAACGCGCGCGGGCGACGAAGGCCGGAATCGAAGATTTCGACCGCGTCTATTCCCGCGACGACATGGTGACCCAGGACGTAATCTTCGCCGCCACCGGCGTGACGGGCGGCAGCATGCTTCCCGGCGTGAAGCGCGAACCGGGCTGGCTGACCACCGAGACGCTGCTGATGCGGTCCAAGACCGGCTCGGTGCGGCGCATGAGCTATCGCACGCCGGTCAACACTGTCTGAAACCGACGTGGCGGGCGATTCCGCCAACGTTCCTGACCTGCACGGACGGAGGGGCCGCGTGAGCTTTCTGGGCGTCGAGCAATCTCTGACGGGCCGGCGCTGGATCGGACCCGGCGTCGAGGTCGAGCGCGCCGCGGAAATGCTCGTGCAGCGCGCGGGATTGCCGCTTGCGGTGGCCCAGGTGCTGGCGCGGCGCGCGGTGGCCCCCGAAGACGCCGAGGCCTTCCTCGCCCCTTCGCTGCGCGACACGCTGCCCGATCCACGCAGCCTGCGGGACATGGAGCGCGCCGCAGCCCGGTTCCTGACGGCCCTTGCCAAACGCGAGCGCATCGCCGTCTTCGCCGACTACGACGTGGACGGCGGCGCCTCGGCCGCGCTGCTGCTGGTATGGCTGCGCGAGATGGGCCATGCCGCCACGCTCTACATCCCGGATCGCATCGACGAGGGGTACGGGCCCAATGTGGCAGCGATGGAAATGCTTTCCGCCGGGCATGACCTGATCGTCTGCGTCGACTGCGGCACGCTCTCGCATGCGCCCATCGCAGCGGCCTCGGCGGCGGATGTCATCGTGCTCGACCACCACCTCGGGGCCGAGTCGCTGCCCCCGGCGCTTGCCGTCGTAAATCCCAACCGGCAGGACGAGGACGGCGAGTTGGGCCATTTCTGCGCCGCGGGCGTGGTCTTCCTGATGCTGGTGGAAGCGGGCCGGCAGCTGCGCGAGAGCGGCCGGCGCGGGCCCGATCTGATGGCGATGCTCGACCTCGTGGCGCTGGCCACGGTCGCCGATGTCGCTCCGCTTGTGGGGGCGAACCGCGCCTTCGTCCGCCAGGGACTGCGTATCATGGCGCAGCGCGAGCGCCCGGGGCTTGCCGCACTTGCCGACATATCCCGTCTCGATTGCGCGCCAACCTCCTATCATCTCGGGTTCCTGCTGGGTCCAAGGGTGAATGCCGGCGGCCGGATTGGGGCGGCCGATCTCGGCGCGCGGCTGCTCGCGACGCAGGACCCGCAGGAGGCCGCGGCGCTCGCCGAACGGCTCGACAGGCTGAACACGGAACGCCGCGACATCGAGGCCAGCGTGCGCGCCTCGGCTCAGGCGCAGGCCGAGACGCGCGGTTTCGACAAGGCGCTGGTCTGGGCCGCCGGGGACGGTTGGCACCCCGGCGTCGTCGGCATCGTCGCCGCCCGTCTCAAGGAAGCCGCGAACCGCCCCGCCGTCGTCATCGGTGTGGAAAACGGCATCGGGAAGGGATCGGGGCGCTCGGTCGCGGGGATCGACCTGGGCGCCGCCATCCACCGCCTTGTCGGCGAAGGTCTCCTGCTGGCCGGGGGCGGTCACAAGATGGCCGCGGGGCTGACCGTGGCCGAGGACCGGATCGAGCCCGCCATGGCGCGGCTGGAAGAACTGCTGTCGCGCCAGGGCGCCCATCTCGCAGGGGCTGCGGACCTCAAGCTCGACGGGATGTTGATGCCCCGCGCAGCCAGTATCGAACTGGCCGAGATGATCGATCGCGCCGGCCCCTTCGGCGCCGGTGCCCCTGCCCCGCGCTACGCCTTCGCCGACATGGCCATTCGCCACGCGCAGCGCATCGGAGAGAACCACCTCAGGCTGCGTGCCGGGGACGACGAGGGCACGGTGATCGAGGCGATTGCCTTCGGCGCTTTCGACAGCCCCCTGGGCCCGGCAATCGAGGCCCATGGCGGCGCCCGTTTCCACCTCGCCGGCCGGCTCGAGATCAACACATGGCGCGGACGCCGCAGCGTTCAGCTGCGCCTCGAGGATGCCGCCCCCGCCTGATCCCCGCGCGCGCGGAAAATCTGAATGCCGCCGGGTTTTTTCCTCTTGCACCCGTCCGAGCGATTGCCTAATCAACCGCTCACCGACAGTGGCCCGTTCGTCTATCGGTTAGGACGCCAGGTTTTCAACCTGGAAAGAGGGGTTCGATTCCCCTACGGGCTGCCACTTATCCATGTAAGTCGTTGAATTTTTTAGCGATACGGTCATGGCGGACATTCCCACGACAGAATTGCGTGAATCTGCCGTCACAGCGTCGCAGGACGCGGGGCTTCGAGCGCGAGGTGGCGGAACTCCACGTCCGTCCGGGGAAAGGGGAACCTCGGTCATCGCCCTATTCTCGCGACCGAAGCGATCAGGTATCAAACGCGCACGATAGCCTGACCGCGGTCGTGCAGCACAGCGGCGTCCGTGCCGAAGACGGTGCGCAGGAGCGCCTCGTCCAGGATCTTGACGGGTGCGCCGCAAGGGCCCAGCCGCCCGCCTGCCAGAGTGACCATGTGGTCGGCATAGGCGGCGGCATAATTGATGTCATGCAGCACGACCACCACCGTGCGCCCGTGGTCCTCGGCCAGCGTACGCAGGGTCCGCATCAGCGACCGGCTGGCGGCGATATCGAGGTTGTTCAGCGGCTCGTCGAGCAGGACCACCTCGGTATCCTGGGCAAAGACCATGGCGACAAAGGCGCGCTGCCGCTGTCCGCCGGACAGTCTGTCAAGCGATCGGTCCGCCAACGCGCCGAGCTGGAAGGTCTCGATGGCGCGTGCGACATGGTCCCGGTCCCCGGGTCCCGGGCGGCCGAGGTGGTGCGGGTATCGCCCGAAGCTGACGAGCTCGGCCACCGTCAGGCGCGGCGCCACCTCGGTCGTCTGCGGCAGGATCGCCAGCCGCCGGGCGAGGTCCCGGCTTGGCGTACGGGTGATGTCCAGCCCGGCGACCTCGATCCGGCCCTTCTGCAGCGGTATAAGCCGCGCGACGAGGCTCAGAAGCGTGGACTTGCCCGCGCCGTTCGGTCCCACCAGCGCCGTCACCCCGCCGGTCGGGATCTCGAGCGTCACGTCGCTCAGGATCGGCGCATCGCCGTAGATGTGAGAGACATCGCGGATCGAGATCATGGTCGCAGGCTCCCCAGCAGCAGCAGGATGAAGACCGCCCCGCCGACCACGTCGACGATCACGGAAAGGGGTGTGGAGAGCTGGAGCACCCGCTCGAGGATGGTCTGCCCGCCCACCAGCGTGATCATCGACACCAGCGCGGCGCAGGGCAGCAGGACGGCGTGGTACGGCACGGGCGTCAGCACGTGGGCGATGGCCGCGACGATCAGGCCAAGGAAGACGACCGGCCCGACGAAGGCGGTGGAGACCGAGACCAGAACCGCCACCACCACCAGCACCTGCAGATACCCCCGGCGCGGGTCCTCGCCGAGGTTGATCGCCGCGTCGCGCCCCAGCGACAGCACGTCCAGCCGGTGCCGCATCTGCCAGGCGGCGGCCAGTGCCAGCAGGGTCAGCAGCGCCGCGACGGGAAGGATGTCGGTATCGATGGCATTGAAGCGCGCATAGCTCGCGACCTGAATGACCGAGAACTCGTTTGGGTCGATCATCCGTTGCAGGAGCCCGTTCCCGGCGCGGAACAGGCCCGACAGGATCACTCCGGTCAGGATCATGCGGATCAGATCCTGGCGCGTCTCCAGCAGCAGCGTGCCGAAAAGCAGCAGGGAGGCGGCGACCATGATCAGGCTGGTGAGGCCGAAGACCAGCAGCGGCGGCAGGTCGGCCAGGGCGAAGCCGCCGATCATGTAGACGGTAGCGGTGATCAGCAGGACGTAGAGCCAGTCGAACCCCATGATCGCCGGCGTCAGGAGGCGGTTGTTGGTGATCGTCTGGAACAGCACCGTCGCCGTGCTGACCGAAGCGCCGACCAGCAGCAGCGCCGCCAGCTTGGGCGCCCGGAAGGGCAGGATGAAATCCCACCCGGCCCGCGCGCCGAGCGTCAGGTAGCCGAGGCAGCAGAGCGCCAGCACCCCGGCGAGGAGGGCGAGCGTCCTAGCGTGCATGTCGCGGCCGGGCGTAGAGCAGGACAAGGAAGAACACCGCGCCCAGCACGCCGAAGATCGTGCCCACCGGCACCTCGAACGGATGTCGCACCAGCCGCGCGGCAATGTCCGAGGCCAGCACCAGCCCCGCCCCCGTCAGCGCCACCAGCGGCAGGGTCCGCCGCAGGTTGTCGCCGTAGCGGCGCGAGACGATGTTTGGCACCAGCAGCCCGACGAAGGGGATCATCCCTACCGTCACCACGGTCAGCGAGACGACCACCGCCACCGCCAGCAGGGCCAGTCCCATGACCTGCCCGTAGTCCAGCCCCAGGCTGACCGCCATGCTGCGCCCCAACCCGGCGATGGCAAGCTGGTCCGCGATCAGGTAGAGCGCGGCCCCCACCGCTGCGGCGATCCACAGCAGCTCGTAGCGCCCCAGCAGGACCCCGGAGAATTCGCCCGACACCCAGGTCTGGATGTATTGCATCATGTCGTACTGGTAGGCGATGAAGGTCATGCCGGCCTCGAGCAGCCCGCCGTAGACCAGCCCGATCAGCGGCACCAGCAGCGGCTGCGTCGGCGGCAGGCGCCGCACGATGGCAAGGAACAGGAAAGTCGCCGCCAGTGCCGTGAGGGTGGCGAAAACCATGCGCACCACCAGCGGCGCGCCGGGGATCAGGAAGCTGGCGATGAGAATGCCGAGCGCCGCCCCCTGTCCGGTGCCGATGGTCATCGGCTCGACGAAGCGGTTGCGCAGGATCACCTGCATGACGGCGCCCGCGACGGCCAGCATCGCGCCGGTGATCAGCACCGCCAGCGTGCGCGGCGCGCGGCTGCTGGCGATCAGGGCCAGGCCACCGGGCTCGCCGAACGCCTGGGCGGGGGTCAGGTCGATCACGCCGGTGAAGATCGACCAGACCGAGAGCGCCGCGACAAGGACCAGCCCGATCCGGAAGGCTCTGCCGGGCGACGCCAAGCCTCAGCCGCCCGTCACGTGCGCGGCGATCTGGTCGAGGATGATCGACATCGACTGGATCCCGCCGCCCGCGATATAGAGCGGCGCGCTGTCGAGGTAGATCACGCGGCCCGTCTTCCAGGCGCGCGTCTCGCGCACCAGCGCGTTGTCCAGCGTCGCCTTCGCCGCTGCGCCGCCCTGTCCGATGGCGGCCTGTCGGTCCACCACGATCAGGATCTCGGGATCCGCGTCGCGGATGAATTCGAAGCTGATGGCCTCGCCATGGGTCGCATCCTCGACCGCTTCCACCGCCTCGGGCAGCTCGAGCGCGTCATGCAGCCAGCCGAAGCGCCCGCCCGCGCCGTAGCCCGAGACCTTGGGTCCCACCGTCATCACGATCAGCGCCCTGCCCTTGCCCGCCACGGCGGCGCGGGTCGCGGCGAGCTTCTCCTGGAAAGCCACCGCCAGCGCCGCCGCCTCGTCCTGCTTGCCGAAGATCTCGCCATAGGCCTCGAGCCGGTCCAGCCCCTGCCCCACCACGTCTTCCCAGATGGTCATGTCGATGGTCGGCGCGATGCGGGCGAGATCCGGCACCGCCTCATAGGAGCGCCCGCCCGCGATGATCAGATCGGGACCGAGAGCCGCGACAGCCTCGAAATCGGGTTCGAACAGCGTGCCGACCCTTTCCGCTCCCGCCGTCGCGTCACCGAGGTAGGTGACGTAGATCGGCTCGATCACGCCTGCCGGGGTCACGCCGAGGGCCGCCAGCGTGTCCAGCGCGGCGACATCGAAAACCGCGATGCGTTCGGGCATCGTCTCGACCTCCACCGGGCCGCGGTAGGTATCGACGGTCACTGTCTGGCCGGCGAGCGGGCCGCAGGCAAGGGTCAGGCAGAGCGCAAGCGTTCTGAGCATCGGGCACCTCGGGACCGGTCGCCTGGCTGTCACGGGTGAGTGGCTCAGCGGATTGACTTCGGGCGGAAGCTAGGGACTACATCGCCGGCAGTCCAGAGGCAAAACCGACAGGAAAGGAGCAACCATGAGCACGCTGACCGGCACCTACGAGACGCCGCATGCATCGAAATACCTGCAACAGCTCTGCAAGCACTTCGGCCACAAGATCGAGACCGAGTTCACCGAGACGGAAGGCACCTGCCACTTCGACATGGGCCCGGCATACCTGACCGCGGACGACCGTCAACTGAAGGTCCGCTTCGAGCTTGGCGACCCCGCAAGCGAGGAAGCCGCCCGCGACGTCATCGACCGGCACCTGGCAAACTTCGCCTTCCGCGAGGAATTCAGCGGCATGAACTGGCACTGACGCCACACCTCCGGCACATCGGCGCCATTCCGCTTGTCGGATCCTGGCGTTTCTGTCAGATTTCCTTAAGAGGCAGCCGCGGACCCGTCCCAGCAACCTAGGAAACACCACTCCGGGGGAACGACGGGATGAACACAGCGACCAGATACCTTTGCCTTGCCGCCAGCCTGATGCCTGCGGCCGCCGCGGCGCAGTCGCAGGACGACGCCTCCTTTCTCGGCACCATCGTGCTGTCCTATCCCACCATACCGGGCCTCGGCGAGGACGACATCAACGTCACCAGCGAAGGCATTGCGCTGAGCAATCCGGCCGACCTGTCGGAGCTTTTCGTGGCGGAGCCCACCATCGCCGTCGGCAGTTCGATCCCGATGTCGCAAAAGGTCTACGTCCAGGGGATCGAGGAGAACAACCTCGCCATTTCCATCGACGGGGCGCGGCAGAACAACAAGGTCTTCCACCACAACACCACCACGCTCATCGACCCCGCGCTGCTCAAGTCCGTGCGGATCGAACCCGGTGTCGCCTCGGCCGATGCCGGTCCGGGCGCGCTTGGCGGCGCGCTCGCCTACGAAACAAAGGACGTGGCCGACCTGCTGGCGATGGGCGATACCTTCGGCGGGCGCTACAAGTTCGAATACGACTCCAACGGCGACATCTTCTCGAACAATGTCACGCTCTACGGGAGGCAGGGCGGATTCGAATACCTCGGTTTCCTGAAATATGCCGAGGGCAACCTGCGCGAGGACGGCTCCGGTGCGGACATCATCGGCTCCGGCACAAACGTCCTCAGCGGGCTGGGCAAGGTGGCCTACGAAACGGACTCGGGCAGCCGGTTCGAACTGTCCTACGAGCAGGTGGGCGACGACGAGGCGCGACCCTACCGCGCCAATATCGGCGAGATCGTCGGCGGTCGTCCGGTGCCGCTGACGCGTCCCTACGATCTCGAGCGCCGGAACATCGTCTTCACCTATTCCGAGACGGACCCGACCGCGCTGTGGGATCCGACCATCCGACTGGCCTACAGCGCCACCGAACTGCTCAATGACGAAAGCGACACCACGGCTGCCCAGAAGACCTTCGGCGAGACGACCAGCTTCAGCGGCACCCTGTCGAACCGGTTCAGTCTGACTTGGGGAGAGATCAACGCGGGTCTCGACTTCTACGACGACGAGGCGCGGATCGACTACGACAGTCTGACGAATCCCGCCTTCGACGAGAACGCGCGGGAGAAGCTGCGCAACATCGGCGTCTTCACGCAGGTGCGGATGGAGCCGACGGCGGCCACGCGCCTGTCCTTCGGGGCGCGCGCCGATTTCCAGGACTTCACCGGCGTCGACGGGTCGGAGCAAAGCGAATCCGGCCTCTCCGCGAACCTGTCGGGCGAGGTCGACGTGACCGAGCACCTGACGCTGAGCGCGGGATATGCCCATGTCTGGGGCGGGCTGGAACTGGCCGAGAACTACATCATGAACCCGGCCTGGATCTATCCGGGGGGCGGATTGCAGACTGTCACCGCCGACAGCTTCTACGTCGCGGCGCGTTACGACTTCGGCAACTGGGCCGTGGACGGCAAGGTGTTCGGGACGCAGATCGACGACGCGCGGGCCGCAAGCTACAGCGACGGGCCGGGCCTGACCACGGACGTCGAATCGCGCGGCTTCGAGATCGGTGTCGGCACGGCCTGGGAGAACGGCTTCTTCCGCGCCGGGTTCGCCAGCATCGACACCGAACTGAACGGGCGTGCCGCGGACAGCTTCGACGGCAACTACCTGACCATGCCGATGGGCGACTTCCTGACCTTCCAGGTGGCGCACCGTCTGAACAACGGGGTGCTGATCGGCGGCGACGCGCAGATCGCCTTCGACTACGACGATACCTACGATTTCGTCACAGGCGGGCGTGGACCCGAACTGCCGGGCTACACCGTCGTCAACACCTTCGCCGAGTATTCGCCGAAGCGGATGAAGAACCTGACCCTGCGGGCCGAGATCAACAACCTCTTCGACGAGGATTATTCGAGCCGCGCCACCTATGGCCAGGAATTTGTGGGAGAAGTGGTGCCGCTGAAGGAGCCGGGTCGCTCGCTGCGCCTGAGTGCCGAGATCGTTTTCTGAGGCTTGCCGCCCCCGACATCTGCCGGGACCGGATTCGAATGTCGTCAGCCTGAACGAAGGCTCGTGCGGTCAACTCCGTGGACTGGACCGCACGAGCCTTGGCGTATGACCCGGCATCTCCCGATGCCCGAGATCATTCCCGGCGCCGACAAGCAGTGTTTTTTGGGACGACCCGCCGCGCGCCGAGTTGCCGGAGTCTCATGATAGCGGCGGCAATGCCGTGAGCGGCGCGGCGCACACCTCCACGCCGGGGACTCAGATTGACGCCAGGTAAAGCTCGTTCTTTACCGGCCCGCAAGATTCGTGCCACGCTGCCGAGAGGCGCCATCGAGCTTTCTCGCAGAGAAACCGACGCGTCTGGCACGGGAGGAGCCGATCATGAATCTGAGACCTGATCCGACGTTTCACGCGACCCCGAAACTGGCCATGCAGGCACCGCCGGAAACGCTCGCCTTCACGCTCATGCTGAGCCCAGACGGATCGCAGCCGGACGGGCTCGCCGTGGTGGACGTGAACCCCGGATCCGACACATACGGCAGGATCGTGCACCAGCTGATCATGCCCAACAAGGGTGACGAGTTTCACCATTTCGGCTGGAACGCCTGTTCCTCGGCCCTGTCTCCCCTCACCGGGCACGCCTTTCTCGAACGCCGCTACCTGATCATTCCGGGCATACGCTCGTCGCGGATCTACATCATAGACGTGAAGGAGCCCCTGAAGGCCAGCATCCACAAGATCATCGAGCCGGAGGAAGTCTTTGCCAAGACAGGCTATTCGCGGCCTCACACCATCCATTGCGGCCCCGAGGGCATCTACGTGTCGACCCTTGGCGGCGGCGGCGCGGACGGCACCGACGGCCCGCCGGGCATCTTCATCATGGATTGCGAGACCTTCGACGTCATCGGGCGCTACGAGATGGATCGGGGCAAGCAGGACAAGCATTACGATTTCTGGTGGAACCTGCCGCGCGACTACATGGTCAGCTCGGAATGGGGCCTGCCGCCACAGTTCGAGAACGGGATCGTGGCCGAGGACCTGCTGTCGAACAGATACGGCCATTCGATTCATTTCTGGAACCTGCGGGAACGTCGCAACGTGCAGACCATCGATCTGGGCGAAAACCACCAGATGGCGCTCGAGATCCGGCCCGCCCACGATCCGGCCAAGAACTACGGCTTCTGCGGCGTGGTGGTCGACACGACGAACCTTCAGGGTGCGATCTTCACCTGGTGGCAAAAGGATGACGGCACCTTCGAGGCCAGGAAGACCCTCACAATCGATCCGCGTCCCGAAGACGCGGAAAACCTGCCACCCCTGCTGAAAGGTTTCGGTGCGGTGCCGCCGCTGGTGACGGATATCGACCTGAGCCTCGATGACAGATTTCTCTATGTGGCGTGCTGGGGCCTTGGCGAAACGCACCAGTACGATGTCTCGGATCCCATGAAACCGGTTCTGGCGGGCAAGGTCGAACTGGGCGGCATCGCGCGTGCCACCCCGCATCCCAGCGGGAAACCCTTCGTGTTCGGTCCGCAGATGGTCGAGATCAGCCGCGACGGCAAGCGTGTCTACTGGACCAACTCGCTCTATTCGACCTGGGACGACCAGTTCTACCCCGGCGAGACGGGCGGGCAGATGGTCATGGCCAACGTCGGAGAAAACGGCGGGCTGACCCTCGACGAGGCGTTCTACATCGCGTTTCCCGAAGGCTATCGCAGTCACCAGATCCGCCTGGAAGGCGGCGACTGTTCCACGGACAGTTTCTGCTACCCCTCTTTCTGAGAGGTGGATGAACCGGCCACTGCAACGGCCCTGTGGTGGGCCGTCGTCGCCTCGGGACTGTATCACGGCGTCAATCCGGGGATGGGATGGCCGCTTGCCGTGTCCGCCGCGCTGATGGATCGCGCAGCCGGCAGCCTTTTCAGGGCATTGCTGGCGCTGGCCGCCGGCCACCTTGTCGCGATGGCAGCGGTCCTCGCGCCGTTCACGGCGCTTCTGGTCCTCGCGCAGTGGCAGCTGCAGATCCGGACCGGGGCTGCCTGCCTTGTGATCGCGCTTGGCGCCTATCTGCTTTTCAACCGCCGCCATCCCCGCCTTCTCGCGCGGATTCCCCCATCGCGGCTGGCGCTCTGGTCCTTTCTCGCCGCCACGGCCCATGGCGCCGGTCTGATGCTGGTCCCGATCTACCTCGGCATCTGCCGCACCGTGGAAAGCGATGCCGGCCACGCCGCGGCCTCCCAGCTCATGTCGGCAAATGCGCGCATCGCACTGGCCGTAGCCCTTGCCCACACGCTTGCTATGACGGGATCTGGCGGCGCCATGGCGTTGTGCGTCTACCGCTGGCTGGGCCTGAGGTTCCTGTCCCGCAGCTGGTTCAACCTCGACCTTGCCTGGGCATCGAGCCTCATTCTGGTGGGAGCGATTTCCCTCGTGCTCATCCGATAGCCTGTGCTGTCTGGTTGCTCGGGGCGTCAGCTGCCATCCTTTTGCACCGGATCCTCATCCGGCGCGCCGTCCCAGACCACGAAGAACTGGTAGGCGCACCAGGCACCGGCCGCAACGAACACCATCGCCCAGCCGGGGGAGCCGTTGGCATATTCGACCACGGCCCAGACCATGCTCAGCGCGACGACAAGCAGCCGCCGCCAGAGCGGACGGAACGCCGGCGTCCTGATATCGAAATAGCTCCCGCGCTTCTTCAATCGTCATCCCCGATCATGCTTCATTCCTGTCCGCAAACCGGGACTATAAGGACCTTCAGCCGCCTCGAACAGACCCGGACCAGCGCCGGGCAGTTATCCCGAATTTCGGGGATCATGTTTTGGGAAAGGCGACGGATTCCGTTGGCGCGGATCGCACCCGTTCCCGCAACATGGGTCCCCTCCCCTACTTCAGGGCGCCCGCACGGGCCCGATCGCCAAGGAGCATAACTTCCGGGTCGGCAAGGATCGGTTCCGCTCCGGACATGGCGGCCAGAGTTTCCCCAGGATACCGGTTCGTCCCGAATTCCCGGAGCCTTGCGACGGGGGCGGAATCCGGAATTGGCTCGCCATTCTCGATCAGGCATTTCTGACGGGCCGCCCAGGTCTTTGCGGACTTCATTATCGGGCGGACACCGGACTTGCGGACACCCCTCTTCGCGACATGGCCGCGAATCCCGCCGCCCCATTTTTCCTCCGGAAAGACGCCCCGTACCCGGACATGCGCAATCTCGGGGCACGCCAATTCTAGAACGCGCCTGCAGCGCAAGGAAGCGGCGCTCTGATCGACGGGTCGAAGCTGGCGAAATCTTGGAGTAATTCCGCTGGCGGCTGCGGTGCCGGAAAATGCTTTGGTGCCCCCACACTGCATCCAATCCCTATATCTTGGTGTTCCGGCGTGTATCGGATTCGGGCCATTCCCCTTGTTTTACTGGATTTCGCTGCATCAGGGTAGTCCACGGCGCACCGTTCTATATTACATATTGAGGGTGGTTAGAAAGGTGGTCAGGAATGGCGCGCTCTCTCAACAGACTTTCGGCTCCCGCTTTAAAGTCCTCCGTTCCCGGCACATACGCGGAAGGTGGCGGTCTATGGTTCCACAAGCGCCTCGATGGCGGCGCGCAATGGTTCCTCCGGGTTCACGTCCACGGACGGCGGCGCGAGATGGGGCTGGGCAGCTATCCCGCCGTATCGCTCAAGGAAGCGCGTGAACAGTCCAGAAGTACCGCGCACAGGTGCGGCAAGGCGTTGACCCGATCAAGCAGCGCGAACGCGAGACGCGCGAGGCGGTCCGCAGGCTGCATATCCTCAATGACGTGGCCCTGGATGCCTTTGAAAGCCGCAAGGCCGAGTTGAATGTCAATCGGCGGCCAACTTTGACCCCGTATCGGCGTCCAAAATTGACCCCTCATGGGACACGGGCGGCTGGCCCGAGGCGGCGTAGCTTCCACGCGGCGCAGCCGGATCGGGCCAGCGATGATCCGGGTTTCAGGCTCGTGTCTTGAAGCGCCAACTCTCGTTGCCGGTCTCGACGATGTCGCAGTGGTGGGTGAGCCGGTCGAGGAGTGCGGTGGTCATCTTGGCATCGCCGAAGACGCTCGGCCATTCGCCGAAGTCGAGGTTCGTGGTGACGATCACCGACGTGCGCTCGTAGAGGCGGCTGATCAGGTGGAAGAGCAACTGCCCGCCGGTCTGAGCGAACGGTAGGTATCCGAGTTCATCGAGGATGACGAAGTCGAGCCGGCACAGGATGTCCGCGGTGCGGCCCTGGCGGTCGGCGCGGGCCTCGGCGTCGAGCTTGTTGACGAGATCGACGACATTGAAGAACCGCCCCCGTTTACCGCTGCGGATACAGGCGCGCGCGATGCCGACGGCGAGATGCGACTTTCCCGTCCCGGTCCCACCGATCAGCACGACGTTGCGTTGCTGCTCGAGGAAGTCTCCGCCCGCCAGGTCGCGGACCAGCGTCTCGTTGACCGGCGTCTCCTCGAAGTCGAACTCGTCGATTTCCTTAGCCAGCGGCAGCTTGGCGATGGTCATCTGGTATTTGATCGAGCGCGCCTGCTTCTCGCTGATCTCGGCCTTCAGAAGGTCGCCGACGATTTTCTGCGGCTCGTGCTGCCGCTTCACGGCGGTGGCGATGATCTCGTCATACGCCGCCTTCATTCCGTAGAGCTTGAGCTGGCCCATCACGTCCAGCACCTGCGATCTTTCCATGGTCCGGTCTCCTGAGGCTGTCATAGCGTCTGCAATCGGCGACCGGCTCGCAGCTCAGGCGCAGTGCGTCCGGTGTCGCGATGGTCAGGGGCGGCGCCGGCTCGCGGCGGCGGGCGAGGATGTTCAGGACGACGGCAGACGAATGGACGCCCTCGCTCAGAGCCTCGGCGCAGGCCGCGTCCACCGCGTCCAGGCCGTCGGTCAGGATCGCGCTCAGGATCTCGACCATCTGGCGGTCGCCGTTCGGCACGCGGCCGAGCTTGCGCTGCACGCGCCGCATCGCCGCCGGCAATTCCCAGTCCTTGAACGGCGCGCCGTTCCGCAGCGCGCCCGGCTTTCGGGCGAGTACAGGCACGTAATGCAGCGGATCGAAGATGTCCTTGCCGCGACCGAAGGCGCGGGCGTGCTCGCCGACAATCTTGCCATCCTGCCAGATCTCGATCCGTTCGGCATAGGCACGGACCTCGACAGCCCGGCCGACCGCGCGGGCGTCGACCGAGTATCGGTTGTTATCGAACCGCACGAGGCAAGTCTTCGACACGGAGGCAGGCACCGCGTGGAAGCCGTCGAACCGCCCGGCATAGGGCACGAGGCACGGTCGCTCTTCCTCGAACACCTCCCAGGTCGTCCGGTCGCGCATCTCCGGATGGGGGTGCGACTTCGCCCAGGCGACGCAGCGGTCCTCGAGCCAGGCATTGAGCTCGGCGTAGCTCTTGAACCGCGGCCGCGGCACGAAGAACCGCCGGCGCACCACGCCGACCTGGTTCTCGACCTGGCCCTTCTCCCAGCCGGAAGCAGGCGTGCAAGCGACCGGATCGACGAGGTAATGCCCGCACATCTGCTGGAAGCGGCGATTGTAAGCCCGATCCCGGCCGACGAAGATCGTGTCCACGGCGGTCTTCATGTTGTCGTAGATACCGCGCGCGCAGGCGCCGCCGAAGAAGGCGAAGGCCTTGTCGTGCGCGTCGAAGACCATCTCCTGGCTCTCGCGCGGATAGGCCCGCACGAACAGCATCCGACTGTAGCAGAGCCGGACATGCGCGACCTTCACCGTCGTGGTCACCCCGTCGATCAGGACGACCTCATGGCTCCAGTCGAACTGGTAGGCTTCGCCGGGATCGAAGCTCAAGGGCACGTAGGCGGCAGCCGAGGCTTCCCGTTCGGTCTTCGTCCACGACGAGGCATAGCGCCGGACGGCATCATAGCCGCCTTCGTAGCCGAGCGCCTGAAGCTCCTCGAAGATCCGGATGCGCGTGAGCCGGTCCCGCTTCGGTTTGCGGGCGTTCTCGGCCAGCATCCGGTCGAGCTCGTCCTTCCAGGGCCCTATCTTGGGCTGCGGCTGGACGCTGCGCTCGTAGCTGAACTCCGTTGCTCCGGACCGGATCACCCTGCGCACCGTGTTCCGCGATACGCGCAGCTCCCGGCAGATCTGCTTGATCGGCTTCTTGTCTTGGAAATACGCCCGACGGATCTTCGCGATTGTCTCCACGACCAACATCCCGCACCTGCTCCCGGTTGCTCCAGGAGCATCATGGCCACCGATGTAAGGGGGTCATTTTTGGACGCCGATCACCCCGCTACGGGGTCATTTTTCCACGCCGGGTCACAATATGTGCGCTCGAAGAACTTCCGACCGGCGACCGGAAACCCGCTGGGAAGGCGTTCATGGCATGGCGGCCAAAACAGAAGCCCCGCACAAAAAACAGGACACCCCGTCACAACGGTTGTGACACTCATCCTTCCGAAACCCCGTCCAGAGGCGCAACCGTCCTGAAATTTGTGACGTGAAAGCCGAATTTCGGCTCCAGCGCGTCACACAAAGCAGGACACATATACATCTAGCCATAGGCAGGAGAGCAAATGAGCAAGACACCAACCAAGCCAAACCCCGATATCGGTATTGCCTTCAGCGGCGATGCCAAGAAAGGCCAGCAGGTCCAGCTGGCCTGCGACGGTGCCTTGGAGGCGATATTCGGAACCGACATTCCCGAGATGGCACAGGCGCTGACGCACCAGTGTTTCAAGGCCCTGAAGGCGGACGAGATGAGCGACGACTTGCCCGCCAACGACGAGCGGTTCTTCATGCTAGCAGCGGTATCGGAGATTAAGCCCCGCGATGGTGTCGAGCGCATGCTCGCCGTCCAGATGGCCGCAACGCACGTCGCAATGATACGCGCAGGTCGATGGCTGGCGAACGCGCAAACAGTTGAGCAAGTAAACGCGCACTATTCCGGGTACACCAAGCTGGCCCGCGCCTATTCCAAGCAGATGGAGGCCCTTCGCCAGCATCCAAACGGCGGCAAGCAGACCGTGACGGTTCAGCACGTCAACGTGTCGAATGGCGGGCAGGCTATCGTGGGGGACGTGACACACGGGGGGAGGGTTGGGAATGACAAGTGACGGTAACCCCATAGACCCCGCTCAGCGTTTGCGAGACGCGCCCAGGTGCCGCGCAAAGGCCAAGAGAACGGGACAACGGTGCAAATGCCCTTCCAGGCGAGGTTGGAACGTCTGTCGCCTTCACGGCGCTGGGGGTGGAGCGCCGCGCGGAAACGCGCATACGAACTACCGGCATCGGCTCCGCAGTCGTGAAATGATCGAAATTCGGAGGCTGGTTTCGATGCTCTGCAATGACGGACTGCACACCTCAAGCTAACGCCGCATCAACTCAGCTGGGGTGGACTCAAGGGTGGATGGAAGTGCCGTCCAGCTGATTAAACCATTATAAATCAATAGTTTGATCTGGTTTGATGGTGCCCCCACACGGACTCGAACCGCGGACCTACTGATTACAAATCAGTTGCTCTACCAGCTGAGCTATAGGGGCAGACCCGGATGGGCCGGCGCAGGGTGTGCGCCGGGCGATATAGCAGCAGCCCTGCGGGGCTGGCAAGCCGGGAAAGCCGCATTCGTCATGCCTTCGAAACCTGTCAGAACAGTTCCATGTCGTTGCCGGGTTCAGGTTTGCTGGCCACTTCCGCGAGGTTTTCGCGCGGCGCGTCCTGCGACGCCTTCATCCGTACCCGTCCGGTTGCGGGCCAGAACATGATCTGACGCGCTTCGGTGCCGCCCAGAGAGTGCCCTTCACATACGATTCCCTCCTTGCGGAAGAAATCGAGCGCGAATTCGCTGTTGCGTTTGCCGATATCTCCCAGGCCGGCCATCATCTTCGCTCCGCCGAAGGCCTTTGCGTGCAGCCGGTCGCGCCGGCCACCAAGCTTAAGGATGTCGTTGATCAGCAGTTCCATGGCGTTCAGACCCCCAAGATCGCAGATCCCGTTGCGAGACACGCTGACCGTGAGAAGCATGTGGTTCATTCCGCCCGCCTGAGCGACAGGGTCCCACAGGCAGCAGGAAACACACGAGCCAAGGATCGTCGAAATCACCGTATCCGGGGAATTGCAGGCCGCGCGTTCGCCTTGGGTGATCAGCAGTTTGCGTTCCATCAAGTAACCTTCACCCTTCCAGAACCGGGTTTGCCGCGTGCGGGGCGGCTGCGGTTCAATGCCGCGCCGATGCGGTCGAGCGGCAATTCCGTCTGGACCGCCCCGATCGCCTTGGCAGCCCGCGGCATCCCGTAGACGACGCAGCTCGCCTCGTCCTGTCCGAATGTCTTTGCGCCGTTCTGCGCAAGTTTCAGCAATCCGTCGGCGCCGTCCCTTCCCAGCCCAGTGAGTATGGCCGCGGATACATGCTTTGCTTCTGATTCGGCGGAGGCGAACAGCACGTCCACCGCCGGGCAATGGACATGGCGCGGCTCGTTGGGGACCAGATGGCATTCCCAGATGCCACCGCGTCGCCTGAGCGTCGTATGAAGCCCCTCCCCCGGCGCCATCACCAGATCGCCGCGCGACAGGGTGAGACCCTCGTGGGCAAGCATGACGTTGTGGTTGAGATGGCGTCCGAGCCGCTCGGCGAAGCTGATCAGGAAGTTGCCAGGCATGTGCTGGACGACAACGATCGGCGGGCCTTCCGGGTCGAGCGCCGGCAGAACCGCCTCGAGCGCGGTCACGCCACCGGTGGAGGCCCCGATCAGGATTATATCGCCCTCCTTGCAGGGCTGGCGGTCGCGTTGCGGCATGGTCGGCGGCGCCGAAGACCCGCTGCGCGCGGTGGCGCGCAGGTTTTCGTGCCGCGTGCAGGCCGCCTGGTAGACGCGGTCGCAGATATCGCGCACGACAGGCTCGGCAGAGCCGTTCTGCGGCTTGACCATGCAATCCACCGCCCCGCGCGAAAGCGCCTGGATCGCCGCCTGACTGCC
Source organism: Sulfitobacter sp. LCG007 (assembly GCF_040801785.1). Classification (NCBI taxonomy): domain Bacteria; kingdom Pseudomonadati; phylum Pseudomonadota; class Alphaproteobacteria; order Rhodobacterales; family Roseobacteraceae; species Roseobacteraceae bacterium LCG007. The sequence continues at coordinate 1,951,714 of NZ_CP161805.1, forward strand.
GGCGACCGTGAGGCTCGACATCATCACCACCGGCATCGGACGCGCCTTCATGAGCCGCGACAGGAATTCCAGCCCGCTCATCCCGGGCATCTCGATATCGAGTGTCACGACATCGACCTTGTTGTGGCGCAGATAATCGCGCGCCTCGACCGCATCGGCCGCTTCTGCCACCACCTCGAGCCGGGGATCGGACGAAAGAACGCCGCGGAGCCACGACCGGAGCGAACGCGAGTCATCGACGATCAGGACCGACCTTCGCACTACCGGGCGCGGTTTGGACCTCGTATCTTCAATATAATTCACCTGGAAGTCGAACTCCCCTTTAGCGTGGCTTGCAGGGCCATACCCGGGCGATATGACCCGACAGAAGTGAATTCAGGCTTAATGCGGACCGGATTCTCAGAGGTCTCCGGTCGGCTTGCCCTGAACTGCGGCGTCGGCTAGCAGGATGCCATCCTGAACGGGTTGACCGATGTTTCGCCGATTTGCCGTCTTCTACACGCCGGGCCCGGGCCGCTTCGCCGATTTCGGTGCGGCCTGGCTGGGCTGGGATTCCCGACACGCCAAAGAGGTCCCGCACCCCGATATCGCTGGGCTCGATGTTGCAGGACTGACGGAGACGCCCAGGAAGTACGGCTTTCATGCCACCCTGAAAGCGCCGTTCCGGCTGGCGCAGGGCCACGGCGAGCCGGCGCTGCTCGATGCAGTCGACGGTCTGGCGAAAGAACTGCAACCGGTAGGCCTGTCGGACGTCCGCGCCGAGTTCCGGCACGGGTTCGTGGCCTTGCGCCCGGCGGCGGCTTCAGGGCGGGACACCGCTGTGGGGCAGCTTGCCGAGCGCGTCATGCGCGAACTCGACTGGCTTCGCGCGCCTCTGAGCGATGAGGATCGCGCCCGGCGCCGCGTCGACCGGCTGACGGCGCGGCAGCGCGGAAATCTGGAGCGCTGGGGGTATCCCTTCGTGGCCGAGGAGTTCAATTTCCATCTGACGCTGACCGGACGAACCGATTCGGATACCGCCGCCCGTCTGATCGCCGCACTTCAACCGGTGCTGGTTGAGTGTCAACCAGCACTACTTTCGGTCGATTCACTCACGGTTCTGGGCGAATCCTGTGACGGCCGGTTCCATGAAATGGAACGGTTCCCGATTTCAATCATGGCTGGCACACTGGACCCTCCAGTCTGAAAATAAGCGCCGGATTTCAGCATATTCTGGCCTGAAATTCACAAAATCTGGGTTCGCCGCTCTTCTGAACCACCACCTGAGGTGTATGTCGGCTCAACCGGTTTCCGCGAAAGAAACGCCTCGGTTCGGCAGGATGAAATTGACGTGAAGACTGGATTAACTTATTCTTAAGGAAGTTTGATCCAACGATTTACAAGTGTTTTTTCAAAGGAAAGTAGCATTCATGCTTGAGACGATAATCTTTGCGGCGTTTGTAGTGGGTATCGTGGTTATCTCGACGCTGGACCGGAAAAAACGGAAAAGCGGAAGCGGCATTGACCTGACAATCCCGGAGAGGCGGCGGGACCTTGGCACACTCAAGAAGCCGGGGCACCATACCGATCGCTTCAGCGCGTGGCAACCGCAGCTGGGCGACATCGCGGCATCCGGCCGGCGTCATTAGCTCAGGTCCCGGCGGAACCTCGCGCGGCCCGGCTTGCCGCGCATAAGTTTTACGCGCCCCCCTGTCCGGGGCGGTTTTTGCGTCCATATCAGCATTCGGACGTAACCTCATCCCGGACCCGCCGCCCATGAAACGATTCCACTGCCCGAACTGCAGCAACGAGGTGCATTTCGACACCCATACCTGCGTACGCTGCGGCCAGAGCCAGGGCTATGCGCCAGAGGCCATGGACATGCAGTTGCTCCGGGACGACGGCACCGGCCCGCGTCGCTGTCTCAACGCCGATGGGGCAGGATGCAACTGGCTGGTACCGGAGGGCGACACCTCTGCGCTGTGCGCCGCCTGCAAGCACAACAACGTGGTTCCCGACCCGAGCTTTTCGGGGAACCGCCAACGCTGGGCCGAGATCGAGTTGGCCAAGCGCCGGCTCATCTATGCGCTCGACCGATGGGCCTTGCCGCACCCGACCCGCGAGGACAATGCGGGCCTCGCCCTCGCCTTCGACTTTCTTGCGGAGATACCCGAGCCCGACGGTAGGACCGAGACCGTTCTCACGGGCCATGCCGATGGGCTGATCACGGTGAACATTGCCGAGGGCGACGATGTCATCCGGACCGAGCGGCAGAGCGCGATGGACGAATCCTACAGGACCCTGATCGGTCACATGCGTCACGAGGTCGGTCACTACTACTGGCAGACACTGGTCGGGCCGTCACCCGCGCTCGACGAATTCCGCAAGCTTTTCGGAGACGAACGCGCGGATTACGCGCAGGCGCTCAAGACGCATTACGAGACCGGGGCCCCGGACGGCTGGCAGGACGCCTACATCAGCGCCTATGCCACGACCCACCCCTGGGAAGACTTCGCCGAGACATGGTCGCACTGGATGCACATCGTCGACGGGCTGGAATCCGCCGCGGCCTACGGTCTTGCCCCGCTGGATGATGACGGAAAGCCGTCCGGACTGGCCGGAGATCCCTACGCCGTGCGCGATATCGGACCCGTGATCGAGGCATGGGTGCCGCTAACGGTGGCCGTCAACAATCTCAACCGCGGCATGGGACAACCCGATCTCTATCCATTCGTCCTGTCGCGCCCGGTGGAAGAGAAGCTGGACTTCATCAACCGGCTGATCCACGGCGCCGCGGCGGGGCGGGGCTGAGGCCTCAATTTTCGGGCATATCTGCCGCGATCGCCGCGGATTGCGCGGCCTTGGCACGCAATTGGGTGGAGCGCCGGAGGGGCATGTGAAACCATGGCGGAAACAACGCGAAGGCCGCCATGTCAATTACCGCCAGCATCCGCCACCTGACACACTACAAATACGATCGTCCGGTGACGCTCGGGCCCCAGATCATACGCCTGCGCCCTGCCCCGCACAGCCGGACCCGCGTCATTTCGCATTCCCTGAAGGTCACGCCCGCCGAGCATTTCGTGAACCACCAGCAGGACCCCTACGGCAACTGGCTGGCACGCTTCGTCTTCCCCGAACCGGTGCGGGAATTCCGCATCGAAGTCGACCTGACGGCGGACATGACCGTCTACAACCCCTTCGACTTCTTCGTGGAGGCAACCGCCGAGGAATTCCCCTTCGACTATCCCGAAGAGCTCGTCTCGGACCTGGTGATCTACCGCACCCCGGACGCGGCTGGCCCGCTGCTGCGCGACTATCTCGCCGTCATCCCGCGCGACAGGCAGCGCACGGTCGACTTCATCGTCGGCCTGAACGCGAAGCTGGCGCGCGACATCGGCTATGTCATCCGCCTTGAACCGGGTGTGCAGACACCCGAACAGACACTCCAGACCGGACGTGGCTCGTGCAGGGACACCTCGTGGCTGCTTGTCCAGATCCTGCGTCACCTCGGGCTCGCGGCGCGCTTCGTCTCGGGCTACCTCATCCAGCTCAAGCCCGACCTCAAGGCGCTCGACGGACCTCAGGGCACAGACCACGACTTCACCGATCTGCACGCCTGGTGCGAAGTCTATCTGCCCGGCGCCGGCTGGATCGGGCTTGATCCGACGTCAGGACTGCTGACCGGCGAAAGCCATATCCCGCTTGCCGCGACCCCCCATTACCGCAACGCCGCGCCGATTTCGGGCGTGGCAAGCTTTGCCGAGGTCGATTTCAACTTCGACATGCAGGTGATGCGCGCCGCAGAGCACCCCCGCATCACGAAGCCCTTCTCGGACGACGCATGGGACCGGCTCAACGCGCTTGGACGCAAGGTCGATGCGCATCTCGAAGCGGGAGACGTTCGACTGACCATGGGCGGCGAGCCGACTTTCGTGTCGATCGACGATTTCGAGGCCCCGGAGTGGAACACCGAAGCCGTGGGCCCGACCAAGCGCATCTTCGCGGACAAGCTGATCCGTCGGCTTCAGGCGCGTTTCGCGCCGGGCGGCTTCCTGCACTACGGACAGGGCAAGTGGTATCCGGGCGAAACCCTTCCGCGGTGGACCTTCTCGCTTTACTGGCGGCGGGACGGCAAGCCGATCTGGCGCGATCCGGATCTGATTGCCCCTGAAAACGCCGACGGGCCTGTGAAACCGGAGCAGGCAGAGGCATTGCTTGGCACCATCGCCGAAACGCTTGGCGTGCCAGGCGGGAACGTGATGGCCGCCTACGAGGACCCGGGCGAGTGGCTGCTGAAGGAAAGCCGCCTGCCCGAGAACGTGACGCCCGAGAATTCCAGGCTCAAGGACGCCGAAGAGCGTTCGCGCATGGCGCGGGTATTCGAGCGCGGGCTGACCGAACCCACCGGCTACGTGCTTCCGGTGCAGCGCTGGCAAGGCAAGGCGTCGGGCGCTGCCTGGATGTCGGAGCGCTGGAAGCTCCGGCGCGGGCATCTCTTCCTCGTTCCCGGGGACAGCCCCGTAGGCTATCGCCTGCCCCTGGGCTCGCTGCCCCATGTTCCGGCCAGGGACTATCCCGCGGTCAGCCCCGCCGATCCCTTCGAGGAACGTGGCGACCTGCCGACTTTCGGGCCGCAGGAAGGTCCGGCCCAGCACCCTGCGCAGCGGGCGCACTTCGCCGCATCGGACGCCGCGGAGGTGCAGGACAGGATCGAGCAGCAGATTTCCGAGCTTGCGGGAGTCGTGCGCACCGCGATCTCCGTCGAGCCGCGCGATGGCAGGCTGTGCATCTTCATGCCGCCGACCGAACGGGTCGAGGACTACCTCGAGCTGGTCGCCGCCGCCGAGACGGCCGCGAAGTCGCATGGGCTCGCGGTACATATCGAAGGCTACGGGCCGCCATCCGATCCGCGTCTCAACGTGATCCGCGTCGCGCCGGATCCGGGTGTGATCGAGGTGAACGTCCATCCGGCCCACAGCTGGGAGGAATGCGTCCTGACGACCGAGGCGATCTACGAGGAAGCGCGCCAGATCCGGCTCGGGGCCGACAAGTTCATGATCGACGGCAAGCACACCGGCACTGGGGGCGGCAACCATGTGGTGGTCGGCGGCGTGACACCGGGCGACAGTCCCTTCCTGCGACGCCCCGACCTGATGGCGAGCCTGATCCTCTACTGGCAGCGTCACCCGTCGCTCTCCTATCTCTTCTCGGGGCTCTTCATCGGACCCACCAGCCAGGCCCCGCGCATCGACGAGGCGCGGATGGACGCCCTTTACGAGCTCGAGATCGCGCTGGCGCAGATCCCGCTGCCCGGAGAAGGCACGCCCCCGCAACCCTGGCTCGTCGATCGGCTGCTGCGCAACCTGCTGGTGGACGTCACCGGCAACACGCATCGTGCCGAGATCTGCATCGACAAGCTCTACTCGCCCGACGGGCCCACGGGCCGGCTGGGGCTGGTCGAGTTCCGCGGCTTCGAGATGCCTCCGAACCCGCGCATGAGCCTGGCCCAGCAGCTTCTGATCCGGGCCATCATCGCGCGCATGTGGGAAAATCCGATCAAGGGGAAGCTCACCCGCTGGGGCACGTCTCTGGCCGACCGCTTCATGCTGCCGCATTTCGTCTGGGATGACTTCCTCGATGTCCTCTCCGACCTGCGCCGCCACGGCTTCGACCTGGATCCGGCATGGTTCGAGGCCCAGGCCGAATTCCGCTTTCCGTTCTGCGGAGAGGTCGAGGTCGAGGGCGTGAAGCTCGAGATCCGCCAGGCGCTGGAACCCTGGCATGTGCTGGGCGAGACCGGCGCCATCGGCGGCACGGTGCGTTACACCGACAGCTCGGTCGAGCGCCTTCAGGCGAAGCTCACGACCGCGGACCCCGAGCGCTACACCGTGACCTGCAACCGTCGCCGCCTGCCGATGCAGGCGACCGGCACCTCCGGGACATCGGTGGCTGCGGTCCGCTTCAAGGCCTGGCAGCCGCCGCTGGCGCTGCACCCGGTCTTGCCCATCGACGCGCCCTTAACCTTTGACATCTACGACACATGGAGCGGGCGGGCGCTGGGGGGATGCACCTACCATGTCGCGCATCCCGGAGGGCGCAGCTATGACACGTTTCCGATCAACAACAACGAGGCCGAGGCGCGCCGCCTTGCCCGCTTCGAGGCCCACGGACATACTGCCGGGACTTACGAACCCGTCCCCGAACCCGCCAATCCGGAATTCCCGATGACGCTGGACATGCGCCGACCCCGAGTACCCTGATGTTCACATCGTCCGTGCCATCCTCCGCCGAAGGGTCACGGCTGCTTGACGCCTATCAACCCCTGCCGGGCATTGCGGACGAACTGAAACATCCGCTCGGGCTCATGCGCCCGGCCTGGTCGGGCATGATCGACCATCTCTCGACCCTCAGCCCCGACGCGATCGAGGCCGCCTTCGCGCGCGGCGACCAGCATCTTGCCGACGCCGGCGTGTTCTACCGCAAGTACGGCGACCCCACGATCCCCAGCCGCGACTGGCCCTACAGCCATATCCCGGTGATCATCGCGGAACAGGAATGGCGCGAGATCGCCGAGGGGCTGACCCAGCGCGCCGACCTTCTCGAGGCGGTGATGGCCGATCTCTACGGGTCGAACCGGCTGGTGAGCGATGGCCACCTGCCGGCGACGCTTGTGGCGCAGAACCCCGAATGGCTGCGTCCCATGGTCGGCGTGAAGCCGCGTTCGGGCCATTTCCTCCACTTTCTGGCCTTCGAGATCGGTCGTGGTCCCGACGGTCGCTGGTGGGTGCTGACCGACCGGACCGACGCGCCCTCGGGCACGGGATTCGCGCTCGAGAACCGCGTCGCCTCGACCCGCGTGTTTCCCGAGCTCATGCAGCGCGGCCACGTCCTGCGCCTTGCGGGTTTCTTCGGCGGCTTCCGCGACGCGCTCGACGCGCTGCGTGGCGATGCGGCGTCACGGGTCGGGCTGCTGACGCCGGGTGCGCTGACCGACACCTATTACGAACAGGCCTATATCGCGCGCTATCTCGGCCTCTCGCTGCTCGAGGGCGACGATCTGACGGTCGAGGACGGCGCGGTCAAGGTGCGCACGGTGAACGGACTCGCCCCGCTTGACGTGCTCTGGCGCCGGATGGACGGCATCTGGTCGGATCCGCTGGAGCTGCGCGAGGACAGCCGCCTGGGGACGGCGGGACTGATGTCCGCCGTCAGGCAAGGCAGGATAACGCTGGTCAACGCACTCGGCGCCGGCGTGCTGGAGACCCAGGCGCTGATGGCTTTCCTGCCGCGCATCGCGCATGTCCTGCTGGGGGAAGGCCTGAAGATGCCCAACATCGCCACCTGGTGGTGCGGGCAACCCGGAGAGCTTGCCTATGTCCGCCAGAACGCCCATCGGATGCTGATCGGTCCGGCCCGGTCGACCCGGATGGCCTACGAGACCGCAGCCACCCATTCCATCGGCGGCAGGATGCGCGGCGCGCCCGCGCCCGACCTCGACACCTGGCTCACCGGCAATGCGCCCGACCTCGTGGCCAAGGAGCTGGTCAAGCTGTCCACCACGCCGGTGTTCGACCGGGGCGGCCTTGTTCCGCGCCCGATGGCGCTTCGCATGTTTCTCGCGCGCACGCGCCAGGGCTGGTCCGTCATGCCCGGCGGATTCGCGCGCATCGGCGTCGACACCGAGAACCCGACGGTCTCGATGCTAAGCGGCGGCTCGGTCGCCGATGTCTGGGTGCTGGGCGAGCGTGCCGTCGAACCGATGACCCTGCTCACGACGCCATCGGACACTTTCGTGCGCGCGCCGGCCTATCCGCTGCCCTCTCGGGCCGCCGACAACCTCTTCTGGCTCGGCCGCTATACGGAACGCACCGAAGGCATCCTGCGCCTGCTGCGCGCCTACCACAGCCGGATGGACGAGGAAGCCACCGAGCCCCTTCTCGCCATCATCAGGGACCAGCTGCGCCAGATGGGCATCGACAGCCGAGAGGCCCTGCCGACGGGGTTGCGCGCCTGCCTCGACTCGGCGGTGCGCAGCGCCAGCAGGATCCGCGACCGCTTCAGCGTCGATGCCTGGGCGGCCCTGATCGACATGGAAAAATCGATGGCGCGCCTGGGGCGCACGTCGCGTCCCGGCAATGACGCGGCGCTGGCGGCCAGTGTGATGCTGCGCAAGATATCCGGCCTGTCGGGCCTCATCCACGAGAACATGTACCGCGCCACCGGCTGGCAGTTCCTCACCGTGGGTCGCGCGCTGGAACGGGCCGCGATGCTGAGCGAACTGCTGGTCGCCGTCGCGGGAACGCAGGCGCCGGAGGGCGGTCTGGACGTCGCCATCGAGGTCGGCGACAGCGTGAGCATCCACCGCCAGCGCTACGCCGTCATGGCAAGCCGCGATTCAGTCGTCGACCTGCTGGCGCTCGATCCCTCCAATCCCCGCTCGATCCGCTTCCAGCTCGACGTGATCCGCAGTCGCGCCGCCGACCTGCGGGCCCTCGAACCCGGCGGGCCCATGACGGACTTCGAACGCGGCATCCTGACGCTTCAGAACGAATTCACCGTGCATACCGCGTTCACACTCGACACCGCCGCGCTGAACCGCGCGCATCAGGGGATCCTTGACCTTTCGACGCGCCTCGACGCCGCCTACCTGCACTAGCCCGCGCGATGCTCTACAACGTCAGGCTCAGCATCGACTACGACTACCACAGCCCCGCGGCCGGCGGACGCCATGTCCTGCGCGCCGTGCCAATGGACGATGGGCATGGACAGAAGGTCATCGCCAGCCTGCTCGAGATCAGCCCCGCCCCGGCCGAGCGTCTGGACCGCGAGGATTTCTTCGGCAACAAGGTAACGGATTTCGCCCTCCGCGACCCGCACGACCACATCCGCATCACCATGACATCGAGGGTCGAACGAATCCGCGCGGCGGTCATGCCGCAGGATCCGGTGCGCTTGTCGGAACTGCCCGCCTGCCTCGCGGCCTGCCGCGACGTCGGGCGCGATTCACCGCTCCACTTCACGACGTCGAGCTTCCGGATCCCGCTCAACGCGGCGATGACACAGTTCGCCCGGAAGGTGGTGACGCCCGACCAGTCAAGCGCCGAGGCGGTGATCGCGCTCGGACACGCCCTGCATGAGCGCATGCTCTATGACGCCGATGCGACAACGGTCGATACGCCCGTCGCGGAAGCCTTCTCGCGCCGGCACGGTGTCTGCCAGGACTTCTCGCACATCATGATCGCCTGCCTGCGGGGCATCGGGATCCCGGCGGCCTATGTCAGCGGCTACCTGCGCACGCTCCCGCCCCCCGGCCAGCCGAGACTCGAAGGGGCGGATGCCATGCATGCGTGGGTCCGGGCGTGGTGCGGCCCGCAGGCCGGCTGGCTCGAGTTCGATCCCACGAACGACGTCATCGGCGGGCTCGATCATATCGCGGTGGGATACGGACGTGACTATTCGGACGTGGCGCCGATCAGGGGCAGCATGCGCATGTCCGGCGAACAGGAAAGTAACCAGTCGGTGGATGTGGTGCCCGCCGGCTGAACGACGGGCACGCCCCTCAGTGCCTGATCATCACGTGGCGCACGGCAGTGTAGTCTTCGAGCGCGTACATGGACATGTCCTTGCCGTAGCCCGACTGCTTGAGCCCGCCATGGGGCATCTCGGTGGTGAGCATGAAATGCGTGTTCACCCAGGTGCAGCCGTAGCGCAACCGGGCCGACGTCTCCATCGCCCGGCCGATGTCGCGGGTCCAGACCGACGAGGCGAGCCCGTAGTTGGAATCGTTGGCCCAGCTGACCGCCTCATCGACCTCCTTGAAGCGCGTGACCGAAACCACCGGCCCGAAGACCTCGCGCTGGACGATCTCGTCATCCTGCAGGGCGCCTGCGACAACGGTGGGCTGATAATAGAAACCGCCGTCGCCATGGGCCGTCCCGCCGGTCGTCACCTCCACATGCTTGAGCTCGCGCGCGCGCTCGACGAAGCTTGCCACCCGGTCGCGCTGGCGCGCGGAAATGAGAGGGCCGATCTCGTTCTCGCTGTCGTCCTCGAGGTCGTAGCGGATCGAGCCGGCGGCCGAGGTCAGTTCGGCCACGAGATTGTCGTAGACCTTGTCGGAGGCGTAGACGCGGCAGGCCGCCGTGCAGTCCTGACCCGCATTGTAATAGCCGAAAGCCTTCAGACCTTCCGTCACCGCAGCGATGTCGGCGTCGTCGAAGACGATGACGGGGGCCTTGCCGCCAAGCTCAAGATGCGTCCGCTTGACCGAACGTGCGGCCGCCTGCAGCATCTTCTTCCCCGTTGCGATGTCGCCGGTCAGCGAGATCATGTCGACGTCGCCATGGGTGACGAGCTGGTTGCCGACGGTCTCGCCGCGTCCGGGGATGATGTTCACGACGCCCGCCGGCAGCACCTCGGCGAAGATCTTTACCATGGCAAGCGCGGTAAGCGGTGTCTGTTCCGAGGGCTTGAAGACCACGGTGTTGCCGCCCGCCAGCGCGGGGGCAAGCTTCCAGGCCATCATCATCAGCGGATAGTTCCAGGGCGCGATGGAGGCGATGACCCCGATTGGATCCCGCCGGATCATCGAGGTGTGACCGTCAAGATATTCGCCCGCGACAGCCCCGGTCATCGTGCGCACCGCCCCGGCGAAGAAGCGGTAGGTGTCGGCGATGGCGGGCAGCTCGTCATTGGTGGCGCACAGGATCGGCTTGCCGCAGTTCAGCGCCTCGAGCCCGGCCAGTTCGGGCGCCGATGCCTCGATGCGATCGGCGATCTGCAGCAGATAGCCCGCGCGTTCGGCCGGGGTCGTGCGCGACCATCGCCCGAACGCATGGCGGGCCGCCGCGACCGCGGCGTCGACCTGGGCCGAGGACGCCTCGGGCAGTTCCAGGATCACCTCGCCCGTGCGCGGGTTGAGGATCTTCTCGGCGGTTTCGGTGCCGTCCTCAAGGCGATCGCCAATCAGCAGTTTCGTCTCCATCACACTCTCCTCTTCTCGGCTACTTGCCGGATCCTGCGGTATCGGTGCCGCCGCGTGTCAGGTAATAGGCGCCCAGTATCGGCAGCAGCGTCACCAGCACCACGACCATGGCGACCACATTCGTGACGGGGCGCTGGCGCGGGCGCACGAGTTCCTCGAGCATCCAGATCGGCAGTGTCGCCTGCTGGCCTGCGGTGAAGGTCGTCACGATCACCTCGTCAAAGCTGAGCGCGAAGGCGAGCATCCCGCCCGCGAGCAATGCCGTCCCGATATTGGGCAGCACGATGAAGCGGAAGGTCTGGAAACCGTTCGCCCCCAGGTCCATCGACGCCTCGATCACCGACCCCGAAAGCCTGCGGAAACGCGCCACGGCATTGTTGTAGACGACAACGACGCAGAAGGTCGCGTGACCGAGGATGATCGTGAGCGTCGAGAAGGGAATATCGGCGAGGCTGAAGGCCGAGCGCAGGGCGATGCCGGTTACGATACCGGGCAGGGCGATCGGCAGGATCACCAGCAACGAGATCGCCTCGCGTCCGAAGAAGCGCGTGCGCGACACGGCGGCGGCGCACAGCGTGCCCAGGACCAGCGCGATCAGCGTCGAGACGGCCGCGACGCGCACGGAAAGCCACAGCGCTTCCCAGACATCGGGGCGGTTCCACGTGACGGCGAACCACTTCAGCGTCAGCCCCGGCGGCGGGAACTGGTAGCTGCGGTCCTCGGTAGTGAAGGCGTAGAGGAAGATCAGCAGGATCGGCAGATGCAGGAACGCCAGTCCCGCGACGGCGGCAATCTTCAGCGACAGAGGGGCGCGGGTGTCAGAGCGCATCGAACGCCCCCTGCCGCCTGGCCACCCAGAGATAGAGCGCCATGATCACGATGGGCACGACCGCGAAGGCCGCGGCGAGCGGGATGTTCCCGGCGGTGCCCTGGTGGGCATAGACCGCCTGACCGATGAAGAGCCGTGACGACCCCACGATCTGGGGGATGATGTAGTCGCCCAGCGTCAGCGAGAAGGTGAAGATCGAGCCCGCGACGATCCCCGGCAGGGCCAGCGGCAGGATCACGTGACGAAACGTCTGGCCCGTGCTCGCCCCCAGATCGCCCGAGGCTTCCAGCAGGTTCGCGGGCACGCGCTCGAGCGACGCCTGCACGGGCAGGATCATGAAGGGGAGCCAGACGTAGAGGAACACGAGGAAGGTGCCGATGTAGCTGACCGAGAGCGAGTTGCCCCCGACCACCGGCAGGGCCAGCACCGCGTCCAGCAGCGCCATGGTCCCGGTGCTGTCGGCCATCCAGCTGAGGATTCCCTCCTTGGCGAGGATCAGTTTCCAGGCATAGACCTTGACCAGATAGCTCGACCACAGCGGCAGCATGACGCCAAGATAGAACAGCGCCTTGGTCCGCCCCCTGGCGTAGCGCGCGGCGTAGTAGGCGATGGGGAACGCGAGGATGGCGGCGGCGACGGTGACCGCCGCTGCCATCGTCACCGTGCGCAGGATGATGTCGAAATTCGCCGGACGCAGAAGCTCGCCGTAGGTCTTGAGGGTCAGCTGGTACTTCGTGAGTCCCGTGAACTCGTCGATGGAAAAGAAGCTCTGCGCCAGCAGCGCCAGAAGCGACCCGATGTAGATGACTCCGAGCCACAGAAGCGGCGGCAGCAGGAGCAGCAGCAGAAGCAGACGCGGCCGGCGCCAGAAAAGGTCCGAAAGCCGGCCCGCAAGCGACCGGTGGGCGGCAACGGCGTTCATGTCTCCGACATCTCGTGCAGCGCTTCGGCCTCCCAGCTCAGCCCGACACGCTCGCCCGGATGCGGAAGGGTGGCAGTGCCCGGCACGGCGACGCTGATGCGCGCGCCGTCGAGGTCGAGGGCGATCTGATTGACCGCGCCGAGATAGCGCAGCGAGACCACGGTGCCCGCCGACTTCGCACGCTCGACGGGAACCAGCGAAATGGCTTCGGGGCGCAGGCTGGACCAGACATGCCGCCCTCCGATCCGGGCGCTGAGATCCGGCGGCAGGACATTGGAGGAACCGACGAAATCCGCGACGAAGCGCGTGCGCGGGGCCTCGTATATCTCGCGCGGGCTACCCACCTGCACGATACGGCCTTCATTGAAGACGGCCACCCGGTCGGCCATCGACAGCGCTTCGCCCTGGTCGTGGGTCACGAATATGAAGGTGATCCCCAGCGACTGCTGGAGACTTTTCAGCTCTTCCTGCATCTGCTCGCGCAGTTTCAGATCCAGCGCGCCCAGCGGTTCGTCGAGCAGCAGCACCCGCGGCCGGTTCACGAGCGCGCGCGCCAGCGCGACGCGCTGCCGCTGCCCGCCCGAAAGCTGTCCCGGCTTGCGCGCCCCGAAACCCTCGAGCTTGACCAGCGCCAGCATCTCCTCGGCCCGGGCATATCGCGCCTGCTTTTCCTCACCCTTGACCATGAGGCCGTAGGCCACATTGTCCCGCACGTTCATGTGCGGAAAAAGCGCGTAGTCCTGAAAGACGGTGTTCACGGCCCGGCGATCGGGCGGCAAGCCCTCGGCCCTCTCGCCGAACAGCCGGATATGCCCGCTGCTCGGACGGTCGAAACCCGAAACAAGACGCAGGCATGTGGTCTTGCCCGATCCGGACGGCCCCAGCATGGCGAAGAAGCTGCCTTCCTCGATGGAAAGGCTTACGTCATCGACGGCCAGCACGGTATCGAAGCGGCGGGTGACGTTCTCGAATTCGACGGCTGCGGTCATGGGAGCGGGCAAGGTCCATTGTTGCCCCCGGCCCTCGGGCCGGAAGGCGTGTTTCGGTTACGAGTCGGGATCAGCGGCCGCCGATGACGCCGATGTAGTCGGAGACCCAGCGGTAATAGGGCACGCATTCGCCCTGGCTTTCGCAGGACGAGACCGGGGTGGTCCAGAAGCGGATCTTCTCGAAATCGTCCATGCCGTTGGTGGTGCAGCCCTCGGCCGTCAGCATCCCGCGCCCGTCCGTGCAGGCCGCCGGCACCGACGGGTTGGCCCCGAACCAGACGGCGAGGTCGGATTGCAGGTTGGAGGCCAGCGAGTGCTCCATCCACTTGTAGGCGCAATTGGGATGTTCGGCGTCCACATGCATCATCGTGGTGTCGGCCCAGCCGGTGGCGCCCTCTTGCGGGACGACCGAGGCGACGGGCTGGCCTTCGGATTTCAGGATGTTGACCTGGAAGGGCCAGGATCCCGAGGCCACGACGCCCTCGTTCTTGAAGTCGTCCATCTGGATGAACGCGTCGTGCCAGTAGCGGCCGACCAGCTTGCGCTGTCCGCGCAGCAACTCGAGCGCCGCATCGTACTGTTCCTGGTTCAGCTCGTAGGGCGACGTGATCCCGAGATCCGGCTTGTGCGTCATCAGGTAGAGCGCGGCATCGGCGATGTAGATCGGCCCGTCATAGGCCTGGACCCGACCGGCATTGGACTGGCCGTCCGGCAGCTCGGTTTCCTCGAAGACGACGGACCAGCTGGTCGGCGCTTCCGGAAAGACGTCGGTATTGTACATCAGCACGTTCGGCCCCCACATGTAGGGCGTGCCGTAATGCTTGCCGTCCACCGTATGCCACGGCGCGTCCTTGAGCCGGTCGTCCACGGCGGACCAGCTCGGGATCAGGTCGGTATTGATCTCCTGGACCCGGTCGCCCGCGATCAGCCGCAGCGAGGCGTCGCCCGAAGCCGTCACGAGGTCGAAACCGCCCTCGTTCATCAGCGCGACCATCTCGTCGGAGGTATTCGCGGTCTTCACCTGCACCTCGCAGCCGCTCTCCTCCTCGAATTTCGTGACCCAGTCGAAGGCGGCGTCGGTCTCGCCGCGCTCGATATAGCCCGGCCAAGCGACGATGCTGACCGCGCCCTCGGACTCGCCGATCTCGGTCAGCATCTCGGCGCGGGCCATGCAGGACAGGGCCAGCGACGCGGCCGTGGTCGTTACCAGAATATGCTTCAGTGTCATGGTCGAAAATCCCTGTTGATCGCCTGGTCGCCTGCGCGCCTGGGCGCGGGCACCGGCATTCGTTTTTTGAGGAGCCGGCAGATTTCATGCCGCAACGCCGAAACCCTGCGCCCGTCAGCCTGCGTTCGCAATCTCAAAATTCAGATGTACGATATCGGCATAACCGATAGGAAACCCCGCTACCGGATACTCAGCGCCGTCTGCGCCGACCGAACGAAGCCGCTGCCGATCGGGCTGAGGGGCGCGCCGCGCCGCCAGGCAAGCCCGACGGACACCGCGGGCAGGTCGCCGGAAACGTCGCGGATCTCGATCCTGTCGCCCTCGAGCGACCACGGCCGGTAGACGAGATTGGGCAAGAGCGCGACCCCGGCGCCGGTGGCCACGAGGCTGCGCACGGCCTCGACCGACCGGGTGCGGAACGCGATCTCGGGCCGCGCCCCAAGCGAGGCCATCAGCGCCGCCGTGCCCGTCTCGATCTCGTCCACCGACAGCATGATCAGCGGCTCGCGCGCCACGTCGTCGAGGGTGATGGCCTCGCGGTCGGCCAGTTCGTGCCCCAGCGGAAGCCACAGGCGAAAGGGCGACACGTCCAGTGTCTCGACCTGCAGCGCGCTGCGATTGTGCAGGCTGGAGGTCACCAGCACTGCCACATCGAGTTCACCCCCGATCAGGAGATGTTCGAGATATTCGCCGTTGTCCTCGATGGCCGATATCTCGACCCGTGGATTGGCCCGGCGGAACCGCGACAGGATTTCAGACAGCACATAGCCCGCCACCAGAGAGGTCACGCCCAGCGACAACTTGCCCGTCAGCGCGGAGCGCGCGGGGTCGAAGATCGACCGCGCGGCCGATACATCCTCGAGGATCTTGCGGGCATGGCGCAGGAACTGATGGCCGCTCTGGGTGATCTCGAGCCCGCGCGCGCGCCGCAGGAACAGCTCGACCCCGAGATCGGCCTCCAACGCCTTCAGCGCCTCGGTGACGGAGGATTGCGAGATCGACATGATCTTGGCCGCACCCGATACAGAACCCTGTTCGGCCACGGCAAGAAAGAACTGAAGCTGTCGGATGGTAAAGGCCATGGCCCGATCTAGACTGCCTGGACCCGCGACAGCAAGGCGCCCGTCATACCTGGCGCGCGAGGTCGTCGAGGTAGTCGTAATCCTGACGCGCCGCGTCCCGATCGGCCAGAGCGAGGACCGCGTGGATCAGTTCGGGCCCCTCGCCCGCTTCCGCGACCACATTGCCCGCCGGACCCGCGATGCGGCTGAGCCCGAGATAGTGCAGCGGGCCCTCGGTGCCGACGCGGTTTGCGTAGGCCACGAAGAGGTGGTTTTCGAACGCTCGCGCCTGCACAAGGCAGCGCGGCACCATGTCATAGGGAGCCATCACGGCGGTCGGGCAGATAACCAGATCTGCCCCCGCCCGGGCCAGTTCGCGCACGCGTTCAGGGAACTCGATATCGTAGCAGATATTGAGACCAATTCGGAAACCCTTGAAATCGAAGAGAAACGGGTCGCGACCCGGTGTGAAGGTCCGCCTTTCCCAATCACCGAAGAGAGCGCGTTTGCGGTAGGTTCCCACATGCCCGTGCTCGGGCGTGACGATGAAGGCGCCGTTATGGACGCAGCCTTCGCCGTTCTCGTAGCTTCCGACTGCCAGCGCGACGCCCTCGGCCGCCGAAAGCGCGACCAACCTTGAGATGACATCGGGGCCTATGTCCGCGGCAATCTCTGCCACGTCACCTTCGAAGTAATATCCTGTCACAAAGCATTCGGGCAGAACCAGAAGGTCGACCCCCAGCCTCTTCGCCTCGCCCGCTGCCCGCCCGACCTCGTCGAGATTGGCCGCGATTTCCCGGCCCGCGCCGGTCGATTGCCAGATGCCGACATGCAGTTGCGCGTTCATCCTGACCTGCTCCGTGAATGGTGAAGATTTTGCCCAACGCAGCATAGTTTGAGCGAACGGGCAAATAATCTCTGCGCCACCCTTGCCAGCAGCCGGTCAATCGGATTGTGTCGGGGAAAAATCACAACGGGGGAGGTCGCGCATTGGCGACGGAAACGGCGGTAGAGGCCCGGTCGGCCTGCAAGGATTACGGTGCGGGACAGTACGCTGTCCGCGCGCTCGACGGGGTTTCGGTGAAGATCGACAAGGGTCAGTTCTTCACCCTTCTCGGACCGTCCGGATGCGGCAAGACCACCCTCCTGCGACTGATCGCCGGTTTCGAGACCCCGACAGAGGGCACCATCCTTCTGGACGGGCAGGACATCACCTTCGACGCACCGAACAAGCGCCCGGTGAACACGGTGTTCCAGAGCTACGCCCTGTTTCCGCATATGTCGGTGTCAGAGAACATCGGTTTCGGGCTGCAGATGCTGGGCCGGTCCAAGGCGGATGTCACCAGGGCCATCGACAAGATGCTGGCGCTGGTCCAGCTCGAGAAATTCGCCGACCGCAAGCCGGGCCAGCTGTCGGGCGGGCAGCAGCAGCGGGTGGCGCTTGCGCGCGCCCTTGCGCCCGAACCCAAGGTGTTGCTGCTGGACGAGCCGCTTTCGGCGCTCGATCTGAAACTTCGCAAGGAAATGCAGCGCGAACTCAAGCGGTTGCAGACGGAAACCGGCATCACCTTCGTCTTCGTTACCCACGACCAGGAGGAGGCCCTGACGATGTCGGACAGGATCGCGGTCATGTCGGCGGGCAGGATCCTGCAGGTGGGTGAGCCGCGCGAGATCTACAACCACCCCGTCAACCGCTTCGTCGCGGACTTCATCGGCGAAACCAACTTCCTGACCGGCACCGTCGAGGGCGCTCAGGTCCGGCTCGCGTCGGGCGACAGGGTCGCGGCCCCGGTCGAGGGCGACAGCGGCGAGGTGACACTCGCGGTGAGGCCGGAACAGGTGCGCCTGACGCCCGCGGGTGCGCCCGATACCCTGCCCGCAACCCTCAGCGATACGGTCTATTTCGGCACCGACACCCATTGTCACGCACGGCTGAAGGACGGCACCGAGGTTGTCGCGCGCCTGCAAAGCCCGCCTTCCGGCGATGTGGGCCTGCACGCCGGGGCGCAGGTCGGGCTGCGCTTCGAACCGGGCGCCGTGCAGGTGTTGCGCGAATGAGCGCGGCGCGAACCAATGAAGCCACCGCCGAGCGGCGCGACCGGCGCAATGCCTGGCTGCTGTCGATGCCCGCGCTGGTCCTGCTGATCTCCTGCGCGGCCGGGCCGCTGCTGATCATCGTTGTCTATTCCTTCCTGACGCCGGGCCAGTACGGCAACGTGATCTGGGAGTTTTCCTGGGACGCCTGGGTCGGCACGCTCTATTCCAGGGACATATTCGACGGCACGTACAAGCTTGCCGATGCCCATCTGTCGATCTTCTGGCGCTCGGTGAAGCTGTCGCTGCTGACGACGCTCTTCACCTTTCTCGTGGGCTTTCCCACCGCCTGGTTCATCGCCACGCGACCGCCCCGCGCCCGCGCCGCCTGGCTTTTCCTCATCACCATCCCGTTCTGGACCAACCTGCTGATCCGGACCTTCGCGATCAACCAGATCATCCGCAACGAAGGCATCCTGAACACCTTCCTGATCTGGCTCGGCGTGATCGAAACCCCGCTCAACATCCTCTATTCCGACCTCGCGGTCTTCATCGGCATGACCTACGTCTATCTGCCGCTCATGGTGCTTCCCCTCTTCGCCGCAATCGACCGCTTCGATCTGAAGCTGCTCGAGGCGGGCTACGACCTCTATGCCTCGCGCTGGCAGGTGCTGCGGCGCATCGTCGTGCCGGTGGTGAAGCCGGGCATCATCGCGGGGTCGATCCTGGTCTTCATCCCGTCTCTCGGCGCCTATGTCACGCCGCGCATCCTGGGCGGCGGGCGCAACATGATGATCGGCAACTTTATCGAGCTCCAGTTCGGTCAGGGCCGCAACTGGCCGCTCGGCGCCGCGCTTTCGGTCACGCTGCTGATCATCGTCGCCATCGCGCTGGTGTTCTATGTCCGTGTCGCCACGCGGGAGACGTCATCCCATGGCTGACCGCACCTTCTCGGTCTCGCGCATCCCGGGCTTCGCCACCATCGCGGTGATCGTGTTCATCCTGCTTTACCTGCCCATCGCGATGCTGGTGGCCTATTCCTTCAACTCCGGCAACTCCATCGCGGTGTGGGAGGGGTTTTCGCTGCAATGGTATCCCAAGGCCTGGAACAACGAGCAGGTGAAGGAAGTCACGCTGCGTTCGCTCACCATCGCCTCGGCCGCGGCCACGATCTCGACCACGGTGGCCGTGCTGGCCGCGCTCGGCACGACGCGCCGAAAGAAGACCCCCGGACAGTCCTTCGTCTACCTGATGATCAACCAGCCTTTGATGGTGCCTGAAATCGTCACCGCCGTGGCGCTGCTGATCTTCTTCGCCTCGATCAAGGTGGCGACCGGCTACCAGGGGCTGGGATATCTGATCGCGGCGCATTCGGCCTTCTGCGTCCCCTTCGCCTATCTGCCGATCCGCGCCCGTCTCGAGGGCATGGACACCACGCTCGAGACCGCCGCCTCGGACCTCTACGCATCCCCGTGGCAGACATTCCGCTACGTCACCCTGCCGCTGCTGATGCCCGGGGCGCTGGCGGGATTCATGCTGGCCTTCGTCACGTCGCTCGATGACGTCATCATAACGCTGTTCGTGAAATCCGCGGGACAGGATACGCTGCCTACCTACATGCTGGCGCAGATCCGCCGCTCGGTCTCGGCCGAGGTCAACGCGATCTCGACGTTGCTGCTGCTGTTGACGGTGGTCCTGTTGACGATGTTTTTCCTGCTGACACGCAAACGCACCTGACAAGAAGCGAAACCAACAAGGAGAGTACAGATGAAGAAGCTGTTTTCAGCGGTCGCCGTGCTGATGGCGGGCACCACGCTTGCCAGTGCCGAGGGCGAGTTGCAACTGTTCAACTGGGGCGACTACACCAATCCCGAGCTGATCGAGAAGTTCGAGAAGGAGACCGGTATCAAGGTCACCATCACGGATTACGATTCCAACGACACGGCACTTGCCAAGGTCGAGGCAGGCGGCGCGGGCTTCGACCTCGTCGTTCCGTCGGCCAACTACGTGCCGATCTGGCGCGAGAAGGGCCTGATCCAGGAACTCGACCTGTCGAAACTGCCGAACCATGTCAACATCGCTCCCGAATGGGTGGACGTGCCCTGGGATCCGGGCCGCGCCTACACGGTTCCCTGGCAGTGGGGCACCACCGGAGTTGCCGTCAATGACGAAGCCTACTCGGGAGACATCAACACCTCGGCCATCTTCCTCGACCCGCCCGAAGAGCTGGTCGGCAAGGTCAATGTCACGCCGGAGATGAACGACATCATCTCGCTGACGCTGATGTATGTGGGCGGCGAGCCCTGCACCGAAGACACCGAGATGCTGAAGAAGGCCCGCGACAAGCTGGTCGAGGCAAAGCCCAAGTGGCTCTCGATGGACTACGGCATGACCGAGAAGATGGCCGCGAACGACGTCATGGCCTCGGTCTACTGGAACGGCGCGATCTTCCGCTCGCGGCTTCAGAACGAGCATGTGAAATACGGCTATCCGAAAGAGGGCTATCCGGTCTGGATGGATTCGGTGGCACTGCTGTCTGACGCGCAGAACGTGGACGAGGCCTACCAGTTCATGAACTTCATCATGGACCCCGAGAACGCGGCGCTGGTGTCCGCCTTCGCGCGCTACGCCAACGGCATCAGCGGATCGGATAAATTCATGCCCGAAGACATGAAGGATGCCCCCGAGATCGTCGTGCCCGACGAGTTCAAGAGCGCGGGCCATTTCCTGCCGACCTGCTCGCCCAAGGCGCAGGAATACTATGCGGCGATCTGGACGGAACTCCAGAAGTGATACGCCTTTGACCGCCATGTGAAGAGCCGAAGGCCGGAAAGATCCCTTTCCGGCCTTCGCATTTTCGGCGCACGGCAATGTGAGCGGTTGTCACGCTCGCTCAATCCCGACGTGTCCCCTCCGCGCTTGAATCCCTCTCCGCGATAGGCAAAGCTGACGCGGTGGGAGGCAGGATGGGTATCGCACGAGCCCTTTTGATACGCGCGACCTGCCTGCTGGCGGGCGCTGCTCTGCTGGCGCCTGCGCCCGAGGCCCGCGCCCAGCAAACGCCGGATCATTCCGCCTATGTCGGATCCGAACGCTGCGCCGATTGCCACATGACGGAAACGCAAGCCTGGCTGGGATCGGACCACGAGCTGGCCTGGACCCTGCCCTCGCCCGAAACCGTGATCGCCGATTTCGACGGGACCGAGTTCGAGGGCACCGGCATGACGGCCCGTTTCAGCATCCGCGACGGAGAGTATTTCGTCGACGTGACGGAGTCCGACGGGAGCCAGGCGCAATACAGGGTGCATTCCGTGGCAGGAATCCGCCCGCTCCAGCAATACCTTCTCGATACCGGATATGGCCGCCTGCAAAGTTTCGACGTCGTATGGGACGCGGAAAAGGGCGGATGGTATCATCTCTACCCCGACCAGTCCCTGCCGCCGTCCAACGGGCTGCACTGGACCCACGGCGCCAAGAACTGGAATTCGCGCTGCGCCGAATGCCATGCGACAGGCTTCGAGAAAAACTACGACCTCCCGACACGCAGCTACGCCTCGACCCAATCCGAGATCGGCGTCGGGTGCGAGGCGTGTCACGGCCCCGGCGCGGCGCATCTGGTCTGGGCGCAGACCGGCAGCCTTCCGCCGGATCCCTCGCGCGTCGACGGCTACGGCTTCAGCCAGAGCTTCGCGAGCGCCGAGGCGCAGGTTCAGCAATGCGCCACCTGCCATGCCCGGCGCGAACCATATGGCGACGGGAACCCCCTGCCCGGCACGCCCTTCCACGACGCCTACGGTCTCTCGCTGCTGCGCCCCGGCCTCTATCATGCGGACGGACAGATCCTCGACGAGGTCTATGTCTACGGCTCCTTCCTGCAGTCGAAGATGTACGCCAAGGGCGTTACCTGCACCAATTGCCATGACCCGCATTCGACGCAACTTCGCGCCAAGGGCAACGCGGTGTGCACCCAATGCCATTCGCCCGCTGGCAATCCCGCTTTTCCGAGCCTGCCGCAGAAGCGCTACGACGCGGCCACGCATCACCATCACCCCGAGGGCTCGGACGGCGCCCAGTGCAAGAGCTGCCACATGATCGAGCGCGTCTACATGGGAATCGACGCGCGGCGCGACCACAGTTTCCGCATTCCGCGCCCCGACCTCGCGGCACATACCGGCGCGCCCGACGCCTGCACCGACTGCCATGCGGACCGGACTCCCGACTGGGCGGCCGAGCGTATCGCGGCGTGGTTTCCCGACCCCGTGCATCGCGGCCCGCAT
Organism: Sulfitobacter sp. LCG007; assembly: GCF_040801785.1. Lineage (NCBI taxonomy): Bacteria > Pseudomonadati > Pseudomonadota > Alphaproteobacteria > Rhodobacterales > Roseobacteraceae > Roseobacteraceae bacterium LCG007. The sequence continues at coordinate 1,974,020 of NZ_CP161805.1, forward strand.
TACGGTGAGGTCCTTGCGCGCGGCCGCCTCGATGCCGCTGCCGCCGGGCCCGCGCTCGGCTCTCTTGCCGCCGACGCATCGAAGCCGGGCATCGTGCGCGCAACGGCGCTCTGGCTGCTGCAGCAGTCCGCTGATCCGGGGGCCGCGCGTGATGCCGGGGCGCTCCTGTCCGACCCCGATCCGATGGTGCGCGCCGCCGCCGTCGAGCTTCAGCGCCTCGCCGCGCCACAGGAACGCATCGCCAATGTCGCGGGTCTTCTCGCCGATCCGGTCCGCAGCGTGCGCATGGCCGCCGCACGCCGGATGCTCGGCGCACCTGTCGCCTTCATGCCCGAAACGATCAGGAGCAACCTGAGCCAGGCCATGGGCGAATGGCGCAGCATGCTTGCGAGCCAGCTGGACTTTCCCGAAGCTCATCTGCGGCTCGCGGGGCTCGCCCTCACCTTGCGCGACCTGCCCGCCGCGTCGGCCGGCTTCCGCGAGGCTGCCACGCTTGACCCGCAACAGGTACCGGCCTGGGTGATGCTGGCGCGCATCGCCGAGCTCGAGGACGGCCCGGAGACCGCGCTGGCCCTGATCGACGAGGCGCTTGCCTTCAATCCCGCGGATGACGGCCTGCTGGGCATGCGCGCGCAACTCTCGGGCCAGCCCCTGCCACTGACCCCGCCGCCATCGCAGGACTGAGCCGACCTTCATTCCGTCGAAAGGCGCCCCGATCATGGCGCGCGCGGGCGGCCTGAAGCGAAACAAGAAACGGGCGTGCCCGGTACTCCGGACACGCCCGTTCAAGTGTCGTCCCGATCAGACCAGATCGAAACGGTCTGCGTTCATCACCTTGGTCCAGGCCGCCGCGAAGTCCTTCACGAAGGTCTCGCCGCTGTCATCCTGCGCGTAGAATTCCGCTATTGCGCGAAGCTGCGAGTTCGAGCCGAAGATCAGATCGGCCCGCGTCGCGGTCCATTTCACCGCGCCGGTCTTGCGATCCTTGCCTTCGAAAGCCGTCTCGTCCTCGGATTTCGCCGTCCATTTCACGCCCATGTCGAGGAGGTTGACGAAGAAATCGTTGCTGAGCTGGCCGGGGCGGTCGGTGAAGACACCGTCCATCGATCCGCCGCAGTTCGCGCCAAGCACCCGAAGTCCGCCGACAAGCACCGTCATCTCGGGCGCGGAGAGGCCCAGCAGTTGCGACCGATCCACGAGGAATTCCTCGGCCGGAGACGAATACCGCCGCTTCTCGTAGTTGCGGAAACCGTCGACGACCGGCTCGAGCACCTCGAAAGCCTCGACATCGGTCTGCTCCTGGCTCGCGTCGCCCCGTCCAGGGGCGAACTCGAGCTCGAGGCCATGCCCGGCATCGCGCGCCGCCTTTTCCACCGCCGCCGTGCCGGCGAGAACGATAAGGTCGGCAAGCGACACGACTTTCCCGCCCTTGGCGTCGAAATCGGCCTTGATGCCTTCAAGCACTTCCAGCACTTTCTGCAGCTTTGCAGGCTCGTTGACCTCCCAGTCCTTCTGGGGCGCCAGCCGGATGCGCGCGCCGTTCGCACCGCCGCGCTTGTCCGAGTTGCGGAACGTCGAGGCCGAGGCCCAGGCGGTCGAGACCAGTTCGGACACCGAAAGGCCGGAAGCGAGGATCCGGGCCTTCAGATCCGCGATCTCGGAGGCATCGATGACCGGACCCTGCGGCGCCGGCACCGGATCCTGCCAGAGCAGATCCTCTTCGGGCACCTCCTTGCCGAGATAGCGCACCTTCGGCCCCATGTCGCGGTGGGTCAGCTTGAACCAGGCCCGCGCGAAGGCATCGGCGAACTGATCGGGATTCTCGAGGAACCGGCGCGAGATCGGCTCGTAGATCGGGTCCATGCGCAGCGCGAGGTCGGTGGTGAGCATGTTGACGGGAACGCGACCGCCGCCATGCGCCGCCGGCGCGCGGCCTTCGCCCGCGCCGCCCTTGGGCTGCCACTGGTGCGCGCCCGCCGGGCTCTTGGTGAGTTCCCATTCGAAGCCGAAGAGGTTTTCGAAGAAATTCATCGACCATTGCGTGGGCGTTTCGGTCCAGGTCACTTCCAGCCCCGAGGTGATCGTGTCGCCGGCGCACCCCGTGCCGTGCTTTCCCTTCCAGCCGAAGCCCTGCTCGGCCATGCCCGCCGCTTCCGGTTCCACCTCCACGAGCGAGGCATCGGCGGCCCCGTGGGTCTTTCCGAAAGTGTGGCCGCCCGCGATCAGCGCCACGGTTTCCTCGTCGTTCATCGCCATGCGCGCGAACGTCTCGCGGATGTCCCGGGCCGCTGCCAGCGGGTCCGGATTGCCGTCCGGGCCTTCCGGATTGACGTAGATGAGGCCCATCTGGACCGCCGCCAGCGGTTTCTCCAGCTCGCGGTCGCCGGAATAGCGGCTGTTGGGGTTGTCGCTCGGCGCAAGCCATTCGTCTTCCTTGCCCCAATACACATCCTGCTCGGGTTCGAACACGTCCTCGCGTCCGCCGCCGAAGCCGAAGGTCTTGAAGCCCATGGATTCCAGCGCGACGTTGCCGGTCAGGATCATGAGGTCGGCCCAGGACAGCGCGTTGCCGTACTTCTTCTTGATCGGCCACAGCAGGCGGCGCGCCTTGTCGAGATTGGCGTTGTCAGGCCATGAGTTGAGCGGCGCGAAGCGCTGGCTGCCCGACGAGGCGCCTCCGCGTCCGTCGCCGGTCCTGTAGGTGCCCGCCGAATGCCAGGCCATGCGGATGAAGAGCGGGCCGTAGTGTCCGAAGTCGGCCGGCCACCAGTCCTGGGTGTCCGTCATCAGCGCCGTCAGATCCGACTTGACCGCATCGAGGTCGAGCTTCCGGAAGGCCTCGGCATAGTCGAAAGACACCGGCTGCGGATTCGACAGCGCCGTGTTCTGGTGCAGGATGGCGAGGTTCAGCTGGTTGGGCCACCAGTCCCGGTTCGAGCGCACACCAAAAGTGTGCAGCACCGGGCATTTGCTGATGTCGCTGAGTTCTGCTCCGTCCATGTCTTGATCTCCGATCGTTGGTCAGTTTGGCTTGCGGCCGAGGGCCGCCGGTTTTTGCTTGGCTCCCGGGATCCCGAATGGAGCCTCACGGGCATGCCCGTGCGGTTGCCTTACGGGGACCCGCGGTCCTGAATGAGATGTGTCCGAAGCGGATATGGAGGCACGACGCGCCACGCGTCCCGTCGCCGACCCTTTCCCGGGACCGGCTGCCCCCCGAAGCCGCCCCGACTTCCTGGAATCGTTCTAGCAAAGGAAGGCGATTAATATAAGTTGGATTTTCTGATTGCCGTGATAACCGTTTTCTATGGCAAATCTCACTCTGAAGCAGCTCAGGTACTTCCAGGCACTGGCGCAGCACGGCCATTTCGGACGCGCGGCCGAAACCTGCGCGATCTCTCAGCCGGCACTTTCCGTCCAGATCCGCGACCTCGAGCGGGCCCTCGGCACCACGCTCTTCGAACGCGGTGCGCGCCAGGTGCGGCTGACCGGCTTCGGCGAAACGCTCCTCGGCCGGGTCGGGGACATCCTGCGTTCGGTCGACGACCTGGGGGATCTGGCGAGGGCCGATCGCGACGGGCTTGCCGGACCGCTGCGCGTCGGCGTGATCCCGACAGTCGCGCCCTATCTGCTGCCACGCATCATCGGCGAACTGACGCGTGTCCATCCCGGTCTCGAGATCAACATCCGCGAAAGCGTGACGCCGAAACTGCTGCGGGAACTCGATGCAGGCCGGCTCGATACCGCCATCGTCGCCCTGCCCCTGTCCGAGCCGACCCTGACCGAGGTCGCCCTCTTTTCCGAGGATTTCGTGCTCATCCGCCCGGGTGCGGATGCCGGCAAGCCCGTGCCCGACCGGGAGAGCCTGAGGGAAATGCGCCTTCTGCTGCTCGAAGAGGGCCACTGTTTCCGCGACCAGGCGCTTGCCTTCTGCAACCTGCAACCGGCGCCGCGCGAACTGATGGACGCAAGCTCGCTCTCGACGCTGGTCCAGATGGTCGGCGCCGGTATCGGAGTCACCCTGATCCCCGAGATGGCGCTGGGGGTCGAGTTGAGATCTGCGGATGTCTCCGTCTCGCGCTTCCGCGATCCGGTACCGCAACGCACGATCGGCATGGCCTGGCGCAAGGCAAGTCCGCTGGCCCCCAGGCTGGGCCAGATCGCCGACGTCGTGCGCGCAACCGCAGTGGCGATGCGCGTCACCGGCGCGCAGGAATATGCGCCGGGACGCTGAGTCAGACGCCAGTTCCGATGTGGTCTTGCGGGCCCCGCAATCGCCGTTTCCGGCACGCCCGTCAAAATCAGGCTTCCACCTGGTGGAACCCATCCGAGACTTTCGCTGTTGACCAGTGGGGCAAGTGGCCGGCCGGAGAAAAGAAATTGTTTCGGGATAGGGTCATCGCAGGCAAAGGGAATTGGATGAAATGAATGGTCGCGTACTTGTTGTGGATGACGAAGCGCTCCTTGCGCTTGATGTCCAGATGATCCTCGATGGCAGTGGCTTCGAGGTCGTTGGCCCGGCCGGAAATGTCGAGACGGCCGTTTCGCTCATAAGCGACGGCAAGATCGACGCCGCGATCCTGGACCTTTATCTCGCGCATGAACGCAGCGACGAGATTGCCAATTGCCTTGCCGAAAAATCCGTGCCGTTCCTGTACCTGACCGGTCACGGGCGCGAACATCTGCCGGCAGCCCATTCCGGACGCGCTTTGTTGAGAAAGCCGTTCCGGGAGGACAAGCTCGTGCAGGAAGTGATCTCGCTCCTCGCCTCCGAGCAGTTCAGCCCTTCGGACGCGCCTGCGGCGAAAACGCGCAGCGATCCGGCTTTATATCCAGCAAGGGCGTCCGGTCCAGACAGTCCAGCCCCCGAACGACAAGAGCGGTCGGCTCGAGCCTGACGAGCCGTACCAGCGCAGTCCCGATGGGATTGGGACGTACAGGAGAGCGCAGCGCGAAGGTGCCCACAGTCCGCCCGTCTCCCTTCGGGCTCTGGAGCACAAGATCGCGCCGGCTCCTATCCAGCCAGTAAATCAGTTCGACCATCCGGTATTCGGCGAGCCCCGAAAGCGCCGCTTCCCATGGGCCATGAAGTTCCACACGGCATTCCGGCCCGTCGGTGTCGCCCTGTCTGGGACATTCTTCCCGCGTTTTCCAGGGCGTGCGGATCGTCCCGATGAACCGCAGCTGCGCATCGGAGGGGGACGGCACGTCCACCGCGACCTCGTTCTCGCGCAATCTGTCTCGGCTTTTGTCCATGGATCCTCCGGGTATCGCCGCGCAACAGCTTGACCCGCACAGATATGAACGGCTCGCGGTTTTCGCGCCAGTCAATTCGGGTTTCCGATCAGACATGAGACGCGGCCAAGCCCATTGGAGGTATGGCTTCTTGCGCGTTTTCATGCAAATCCTCCCTTCAAAGGGAGAGAATGACAGTGAGCGACGGATTCGGATCGATACTCGGCAGCGCGATCACGCTCATTCTCAGCGCAGATCGGGACCTTGCCGAAATCGTCGCGCTCTCGCTTCGCGTGACGCTCAGTGCCGTCGCTTTGTCTTGCCTGATCGGCCTGCCGCTGGGGGCCGCCGTTGGCACGTTCCGGTTTCCCGGGCGCTTGCTGGCGTCCGTCATCCTGAATGCCCTCATGGGTCTTCCGCCGGTGGTCGTCGGCCTCGTCGTCTATCTCATGCTCTCGGCATCGGGCCCGCTTGGCGTGCTGGGCCTGCTTTACACCCCGACGGCCATGATCATTGCGCAGACCATTCTCGTCACGCCGATCGTCGCCGCGCTGACGCGACAGGTGGTCGAGGATCTCGACCGTGAATATGCCGAACAGTTCGCCTCGCTCGGCGTGAGCGGGCTGGACCGGCTCGGCGCCTTGCTCTGGGACGCGCGCTACAGCCTGCTAACCGTCGCGCTCGCCGGATTCGGGCGCGCGGTGGCCGAGGTCGGTGCGGTCATCATCGTGGGGGGCAACATCAACCACGTCACCCGCGTGATGACCACGACCATCGCCCTGGAGACCTCCAAGGGAAATCTCGAACTCGCCCTTGCGCTCGGGGTCATCCTGCTGGCCATCGCCTTCGCGGTCAACGCGCTGGTGATGGCGCTTCGCAGCGTCAGCGGGACGACGGCCCATGCGTGATCTGCCTTTCGACACTGATGCCGCGCAGGACACCGGCGACATCATGCTCGAGGGTCGCGGCCTTGTGTTCTCCGCTGGCGGAAAGCGTCTGGTCGACGGGCTCGACATCTCGATCAGGCGCGGACGCCGCACGATGCTGATGGGTGCAAACGGCGCGGGCAAGAGCCTGACGCTGCGCTTGCTGCATGGCCTGATCGCCCCCGCCGGCGGGGAGGTTCTGTGGCAGGGCCGCCCGCTCGACCGGAAGGCTCGCCGCGCGCAGGCGATGGTCTTCCAGCGCCCCGTGCTGCTGCGACGTTCGGTTCTCGCCAACCTGCGCTTCGCCCTGTCGATACGCGGGATCCGGGGCGCCGAACAAAGACGGCGCACCCAGACGGCACTGGAGCGCGCCCAGCTTGAAGGGATGGCGCGCCGCCCTGCACGTGTCCTCTCCGGCGGCGAGCAGCAGCGCCTCGCGCTCGCCCGGGCGATGGCCTGCAGGCCGGACCTGCTTTTCCTCGACGAGCCGACGGCCAGCCTCGACCCTGCCTCGACACAAGCCATCGAGACGCTGATCCGCGACGCCACCGCAGAGGGCGTGACGGTCGTGATGGTCACGCATGACGCGGGACAGGCCCGCCGGCTGGGCCATGACATCGTGTTCCTCCATGCCGGCCGGGCGGTCGAGGCGGGTCCGGCGGAACAGGTGCTCGACCGCCCGAAATCGGCAGCGGCGCGCGCCTGGCTCGAAGGCCGCATCTACATCGACGACATAATCTGACCAACGCCGACGAATGGAATATCCCCAATGATCAGACGCAGATTCATCGCCCTTGCGACCGCCGCAATGGCAGTCCTCGGGTCCGTCACACCTCTGGCGGCCGACGAACCTTTCATCGTTGTCCAGTCGACGACGTCGACGCAGAACTCGGGCCTGTTCGACTACCTCCTGCCGATCTATCGGGACAAGACCGGGACCGAGGTCCGGGTGGTCGCGGTCGGCACCGGTCAGGCCATCAGGAACGCCGCCAATGGCGATGGAGACGTTCTTTTCGTGCATGCCAGGGCCTCGGAAGAGAAATTCGTCAGTGACGGCGACGGGCTCGAACGGTTCGACGTGATGTACAACGATTTCGTCATCGTCGGGCCGCCCTCCGATCCCGCCGGTATCGCTGGCAGCGGCGACGTGATCGACGCAATGAGGAAGATAGCCGAGGCGGGCGCACCATTCGCATCGCGCGGCGACGACAGCGGCACGCACAAGGCGGAACTCGCGCTCTGGAAGCAGTCGGGCGTCGACCCGACCGTCGCTTCGGGTGACTGGTACCGCGAAACGGGTTCGGGCATGGGCGCGACGCTCAACGCGGCGACGGGCATGGGTGCCTACACCCTGACCGACCGGGCGACCTGGATCTCCTTCGGCAACAAGGGCGACTACACCGTCGCTGTCGAAGGCGACAAGAAGCTCTTCAACCAGTATGGCATCATCCTCGTGAACCCCGAGAAACATGCCAACGTGAAGGCCGCGCTTGGCCAGCAGTTCGTCGATTGGGTCATATCCCCCGAAGGCCAGCAGGCCATCGCCGACTACAAGGTGGACGGCCAGCAGCTGTTCTTCCCGAACGCCGCAGAGTGACCGCGCAGCCGGGCATCGCGCAAACGGCAGTGCCGGCCCGGCCACACAGGGTTCACGGCGAGAGCCAGCGCACCCGGCCCGTGCCCTCGAGGTCGTAGCCGCACAGCCCGTCCGCCTTCTTCAACAGCGCATCGCCTGCGGCGAAACGCATCAGCGCCTGCAACGGCTCGGTGAAATAGGCGCGGCGGTCGACCAGCAGGTCGAAGCGTTCGGTGATCAGCGGCAGGAACGCCAGGCCATGCGGTCTGGCCACCGCCTCGATGCCAAGGGCCGCATCCGCCTCGCCCGCGGAGACGGCAGCGGCGGCGTCGTCTTCCGTGCGCGCCCAGCCCGGCACGGTCGAGACCGCATCTTCGGAAAGCCCGGCCTGCGCCAGCATACGGGCGAAAAGCGCCGCCGTGCCGGATCCGGGCTGGCGCAGGGCCACGGTTCTTCCCACCAGATCGCGCATCCCCGAAACCTGCTGAGCGAGGTCGGGCGGCAGAAGCAGACCGCGCCGGCGGCGGGCCCAGCCGATCAGAACGCAGTCTCGCACGCCGCGCCGCGCCACCGGGCCGATGTTCCAGTCGTCGCCATCCGGAAGGTGCAGCCCGCAAAGCGCCGCGCGGCCCTCGGCGAAGGCGTCGAGCCCGCTCGTGCTGCCGTCGAACAGCGTGGCGAGTCCGCAGCAGGATTCGCGCACGGCCCAGTCGAGAAGCGGGTCGTGCGACCCCGCGAGCACCGGTGGGCGCGGATTGGCCGATGCCGCCACCCCGTCGATCCACTGCACGATCTCGGCGGCGGGGAAGAGAAGCTTTCCGGTGACGCGGCGGTGGGGAATTTCTCCTGCCGCGGCAAGGTCATAGACCTTGCGCTCCTTCACACGGATCAGGTCGGCGACTTCGCGCGTGGTCAGATAGGCAGGCGTATCGGCCACAGGATCGGTTGGATGCTGGTTCATTGCCCCGGCTTATCACAGTGTCGCCGGATGGTGAGCGAAAAACCGGGGCGCGGCCATCCCCCTTGCGGAGCCTTGCCCTCATGGTCAGATTGTAGCGACCGGAGAACCGAGGAACCGGGACGCAACGCGAGGAACGCCACCGAATGAGCGCGATACTGGGACTGTCCGGGAGCCTGCGAAAGGGTTCCTACAACGCCGGCCTCTTGCGCGCGGCAGCCGAACTGGCGCCCGAAGGCGTCATCATCGAAATCGGATCGATCCGCGACGTGCCGCTGTATGACAGCGATCTCGAGAAGGACCAGGGCCTGCCGGCGTCCGTGCAGCGGCTGCAGCAGCAGCTGTCAGAGGCCGATGGCCTGCTGCTGGTGACGCCCGAGTACAACAACGGCGTTCCGGGGGTCTTCAAGAATGCGCTTGACTGGATGTCGCGCGGTCCGGGCCTCGAGATCTTCGTGGGCAAGCCGGTCGCGGTGATAGGGGCCTCCCCCGGAGGCTTCGGAACCACCCTCGCCCAAAGCCACTGGCTGCCCGTCCTGCGATACCTGCGGACAAGGCCGTGGTACGAAGGGCGGCTCATGGTGTCGCGTGCCGGCGATCACTTCGACAGCGACGGCAATCTGACCGACCCCGAAACGTGTGAAAGCCTCGCGGGCTTTATCAAGGGGTTCGCCGGCGCGCTCTGACGGTTGCGCCAGCGTGCTGCGCTCAGGCTCCCAGCCCGAACCGCTGGAGCATCAGCAGCGCCACACTCGCCGACACCAGCAGCACGACCGACAGAAGCGTCACATAGCGGCTCGCAACGCCTGCGTTCTCCGTATTGCCCGAAGACTCGGGCGCGGGGAATACATGGCGGCGGAAGGCCTCGACAAGATCGGTATCGGCGTCGCGCGGCCGCGGGGCCCCGGACACCGGCAAGCGCACCCCCGCCACCGACGCATCGCAGCCAAGCGCTCCGTCCGCCAGCGCCGGAAGTAGGTTTTCGGGGCGGCGTGTACGGGCCGGTCCGTCAAGCCGGATACGGTTAACGGTGACCTTCGAAGGGACGGAGGATGCCTTGGCGGTCAGGGCCGAAACCGCCTGACTGTGCACCGCGGCGGGCCGGGGGCGGCGCGGCGGTCGCGCAGGCCGTTGCTGCGGCGCGACCGCAGGGGACCGCGCCCCCTCCACGAAAAAGCGAGCAATGAAGTCCTGCGCATCGATGACGGTTTCATGGTCAAGCCAGCGCAGGGCGGCCACAGGCTCCGGGCCTGTCAGCGCACAGGCGATCGCGGCCAGCGCACCCCTGGCCTCGCGGATGTCCGCGCCGGGTTCGATGTACATCGCGAACCTGATGCGGTCTCTGTCCCGGATTTCGCGTCTGTTTATCTCAAGCTGGAAAAGGTCCCCGCGAAGGGAAAAGGCGTCCCCGCTTGTGCGCTGCGTATCCGTCACCGCGAGCCCGCTTTGCGCAAGGCATTCGATCGCGCCACGTGCCATGGACGACAGCTCGCAATGGCGGACCGCCATCAGCAAATCGATCCCGACGAGATGTCGATCGGCAATCATGGGAAAATCCTTGTCGCTGCGCTCTACCTCCCGATCCTCAAATTGTGTCCGATCAAGGAAAACCAGCGGCGAAATTGTGGCAAATTGACGTCATTTCGTCGTTTTTGAAGAACGATCGCAGGGTCACGGAAACATGCGCCGCAAGTGACTGGTAAGAAACAAAAAAATTTCAGTTGACAACGACCCCTGTTGCGTCTCGCAGGGGCCGCGACGGTCAATATTTGGGCGGAACGTAAAGGTCTTGGGGCAATACCGCCCGTTCGTACTCTGAATTGTGGACACGCTGGGGCAGACAGATTTCTTCGTGCGGGACGTCCGTGTAGGGGATCAGTGACAGCAGGTGGTCGATGCAGTTGAGCCGTGCGCGCTTCTTGTCGTTGCCCGGCACGATATACCAGGGCGCTTCGGGAATGTTGGTGCGCGCGAAGGTCTCTTCCTTGGCCTTGGTGTAATCCTCCCAGCGGACGCGCGACTGCAGATCCATGGGCGACAGCTTCCACTGCTTCATCGGATCGTGGATCCGCATCATGAAACGCAGTTGCTGCTCTTCGTCGGTGATCGAGAACCAGTATTTCACGAGGCGGATGCCCGAGCGGACCAGCATACGCTCGAACTCCGGCACGTCGTTGAAGAACTGTGCGACCTGTTCCTCATCGGCGAAGCCCATGACGCGTTCGACACCGGAGCGGTTGTACCATGACCGGTCGAAAAGCACGATCTCGCCGCCTGCGGGCAGATGCGGGACGTAGCGCTGGAAGTACCACTGGGATTTCTCCCGTTCGGTGGGTGCCGGCAGCGCCACGACCCGGCAGACGCGGGGATTGAGCCGCTGGGTGATCCGCTTGATGACCCCGCCCTTGCCGGCGCTGTCGCGACCCTCGAAGACGACGACGATCTTCTCCTTGCTGTGCACGACCCAGTCCTGCAGCTTGATCAGCTCGGCCTGCAGGCGCAGCAGCTGCATCAGGTAATCCTTCCGCTCGAGCGAAGGCGGATGCGCCTTGCGATAGATCCGCCGGATTTCGAGGCTGAGCGCGGCATCCTCCAGCTCGAGCTCGTAATCCTCGTCAAGCGATTCCTGCAGTTCCTCCTCGAGCCATTCCGCCGGGCTGAGGTTCTCCATGTCATCCGGATGCATCTGTCTGTCCCTTTCGATCCCCGCGCGCGCGGTGCCGCCACCACTTTCCGGCGCAACGGCATTCCGGGCAAGACTGCTGCACGCAGATGACAGCAGAATGAACACGCCTTGCGCGATGTCGGCGTGGCGACGGAATGGGCAAACCCACAAAGATGTTATTGGTCGTAATGCGGATGAAGGCCATTACTCTGCGTCAACGAAAGGACGGGCGCTTGGCAATTCAGGAAAGTTTCGCACCGACACGCAGCGGCACGCACCACGCCGCCGCGCTCCCCTGGCGCTGGATGAACATGACCGTGGCGTGGCGCAGGCGGGTCTTCGCGCTCCTGAACCTCGTGACCGTCACCGCGCTTTGCCTCGGGATGCACGGGCTTCTCGCGCGTGGCGGGCTGCTGACCGCGGAAACTGTCATGCTGGGCGCCTTCGCGTTGACGGTGCCGTGGCTTTCCATCGGCTTCTGGAATGGCGTTCTGGGCTATCTGCTGGATCGCAGGCTGGGATCCGATGCCGCCGCTTTCGTGACGCCCGCCCTCGGGCGCGCTGCTGCCGGCGATGCAATCAGCGCAAGTGTCGCGATCCTGTTGCCGGTGCGCAACGAGAATCCGCGGACATGGGCCGCCCGCCTGCGCCGCCTCGAAGCCGAGATCGCGCGCAGCCCCTGGGCGGACCGCTTCCGCTATGCAGTGCTGAGCGACACGACGGACGCCGAAATCGCCACTGCCGAGGAGGCCGAAGTCGAACGGCTGCGCGCGGCATCGCCAACGGCGCGCATCGACTATCGGCGGCGCGCGCGGAACACGGGATACAAGGCCGGAAACATCTATGACCATCTCGAGGCATGCGGCGACGGTTTCGATTTCTTCATCCCGCTCGACGCCGACAGCGAGATGGGGGCGGCGACGGTCTTCCGGATGGTGCGGGTGATGCAGGCCAGTCCCGAGATCGGGATGCTGCAAAGCCTCGTCACCGGCCTGCCCTCGCGCACCTTCTTTACCCGCGCCTTCCAGTTCGGAATGCGCCACGGGATGCGGTCCTACACTCTGGGCGCGGCCTGGTGGCAGGCCGATTGCGGACCGAACTGGGGGCACAACCAGATCATCCGCACCCTTGCCTTTCGCGAGCACTGCCGCCTGCCCGTCCTGCCCGGCCGCGGACCCCTTGCAGGACATGTCCTGAGCCACGACCAAGTTGAGGCGGTGCTCATGCGGCGTGCGGGCTACGAGGTGAGGGTGATGGCCGAGGAATCCCGCAGCCACGAGGAGAACCCGCCAAGCCTCGTCGATTTCATCGGGCGCGAGTTGCGGTGGATGAACGGCAACATGCAATACGTCAGGCTGATCGGCATGCCGCGGCTGAAACCCGTCAGCCGGATGCAGCTGTTTCTCGCGATACAGATGTACCTGGCCGCTCCGGCCTGGATGGCCTTTCTGCTGCTGGGCGCATGGGTCGCGACCGGCACCGACCAGTTCGGCGCCCTGCCCGCCGCCCCCGCTCTGGGCTTCTTCGCCCTGCTGATGCTGATCAGCCTGACGCCGAAGCTTGCCGGGCTGGCGCAGGTACTCGCCGACCCGGGCCGGGCGGCTGCCTATGGCGGGCGGGGGCGCGTGATCCGCGGGTTTCTGGCGGAATCCGCGTTGATGATGCTGGTTTCGCCCGTGGTTGCATTCGGGCTGACGCTCTGCGGGATCGGCCTTGTCCTCGGGCAGCGCGCAAGCTGGAAGTCACAGCAGCGCAGCCGCGCGCGTCTGGCGTGGCGCGAGGCCGCACGGGTCCTGTGGCCGCAGACGCTCGGCGGGGTCTCCCTTTGCGCCTGGCTGGCGGCGGCTGCGCCCTACGCCTTGCCCTTCGCGGCCCCGATCCTGCTGGCATTGATCGGAGCGATCCCGCTTGCGGTGCTGACCACGGCTCCCGCCATGGGGCGCTGGTCGCGGGAAAGGGGACTGTTCGATATCCCCGAAGACCGCTCCGGGACACCTGACGGGCCGTGTCCTTCCCCATCGACCACGCCGGCATGACGAAAGGAAACAGCGTGAGACTGAAATCCCTAATCGCAACAGGCATCACCCTTGCCGCCTTCGCCCCTTCCGCGCGGGCCGAACCTGCGACCTGGGTGATCGATCCCGACCATACCGTGATCGCCTTCACCGTGATGCATGCAGGCTATGCCCGTGTGCTCGGACGCTTCGGAGAGGTTGCCGGCAGTTTCACCTACGATCCCGAGACGCGCGCGCTGGGTGCCGTCGAGGTGCGTATCGCCGCCCAGAGCGTGGACACCTTCCACGAGGCGCGCGACGAGCATGTGCGCTCTGCCGACTTTCTCGATGCGGTATCGCATCCCGACATCACGTTCATCGCCGAGGGCGGCACGCCCACATCCGAAACCAGCGGCACCGTGACCGGTGATCTTTCCATAAGGGGCGTGACCCAACCGGTCACGCTCAAGGTCGACCTCAACCAGATCGCGCCCTACCCCTGTTGCCACGGCAAGGAAACCATAGGGATATCGGCCAGCGCCACATTGCTGCGCTCTGCATTCGGAAGCACCTACGCCCTGCCGGTGTTCGTGGGCGACGAGGTCGCCGTCACGATCGAATTCGAGGCCAATCGTCAGGAGTGACGCGCCGCGTTTGATTTGCCGTAACGCTACGCTAGGTAACGTTCGCGAGAGGTGATTTCATGCAAGACAACCTGTTCAACCGCCGCCACGCGATGAAACTGGGTCTAGGGGCCGCGGCATTGGGGCTGGCGTCCCGGACGGCTTCGGCGCAAGGACTGCTGGTACCTGTTTCAATGCAGCTCTCGTGGCTGCATTCCGTCCAGTTCGCCGGCAGCTACATCGCCCAGGACCGCGGCCTCTGGGAGGATGGCGGCCTCGATGTGACGCTGATGCAGGGCGGACCCAATGCGCCCGTCGAGCCGCAGGTGATCTCGGGCAGCGCTCTGGTCGGAATTTCCGCCGCCGATTACACCGCCGCAGCCGTGGCCGAAGGCGCGCCGTTCAGGATCATCGGGGTGGCGATGCAGAAAAACCCGTTCGCGATCGCCTCGCTGCCCGACAATCCGGTCAACACGCCGAAGGACCTGCCCGGCCGGAAGATCGGGATGGCGCTGGCGAACATGCCGGTGCTCGAGGCGCTTTGCACGCTCAACGGCGTCGATGTCTCGGCCATCGAGGTCGTGCCGACTCAATATTCCGCCCAGCCGCTGGTTGCGGGCGAGGTCGACTGCCTGCTCTGCTGGGAAACGGACCTGCCCGTGGCGATGGCGATCAACGGGGTCGACTGCATCACGATGCTGCTTGCCGATCACGGCTACGCGGTGCATTCCCAGACCTATATCGCGACCAACGAGGGTCTCGCCACGAACCGCGCCGAGATCGTCGGACTGATGGCGGGCGAGGTCGGGGGATGGAACATCTACCGCGAGAATACGGACGCCGCAGCGGAACTGACCGTGTCACGTTTCCCCGATGCGGGTCTCGACCTGCCGACCCAGAAGATGCAGGCCGCGCGCCAGGTGCCGCTGATGTTCTCGGCTCTGACCGACGAGAAGGGGTTCGGCTGGTGGACCGACGAAACCGTCGAGGCCAATATCGGGACGCTGGCCCTTCTCGGGCGCGAGGTGACGCCGGACTTGTGGGACCGCTCGATCCTAGAAGAGATACATGACGTCTGACGCGCGGAAGTCTGCGGGCGGTATCGTCTGCAAGACCCTCTCCAAGCGCTTCGGACCGGTCGAGGCACTTGCGCCGCTCGATCTGACATTCGCCGCCGGCAAGACGACTGCCCTCGTGGGCCCGTCCGGATGCGGCAAGTCGACCCTTCTGCGCCTTGTCGCGGGCCTCGAGGATCCCGACGGGGGAAGCATCGAGATAGACGGCCTGCCGCCCGCGGACCTTGCCAGGCGCGGCCGGCTGGCGGTGGCCTTCCAGGACCCTTCGCTGCTGCCGTGGCGCAGTGTGCGGGGCAATGTGGCCTTGGCGCGAAAGCTTGCCCGCATGCCCGCCGATCCGGAAGAGATCGACCGCCTGATCAGCCTTGTCGGCCTCGGGGGGTTCGCCGAAACCCGTCCCGCCGCACTGTCGGGCGGCATGCGCCAGCGCGCCGCCATCGCCCGGGCGATCGTCACCGCACCAGAGGTGCTCTTGCTCGATGAACCCTTCGGGGCGGTCGACGCCCTGACGCGGCGGACGCTGGCCGAGGATCTGGCGCCGATCTGGGAGGCGCGCGGCACCACGACGCTTCTCGTCACCCATTCGGTGGACGAGGCGGTGATGCTGTCGGACCGCATCATCGTTCTGTCGGCCCGCCCCGCGCGGGTGGTCGCCGACATCGACGTTCCCCTGCCGCGTCCGCGCCTGGCCCGGCATGCGGGCACGCCCGACTTCTCCGCGATTGCCGGCGACGTGGAGCGCGCGCTCGCCATCAGCATCGGGAGCAGCGAGGCGGGGCTCGCCGCGGAATGATCGCGGCAGGCGTAAGACCCGCGCCCGCGCCGCCGGGCCGCTTGCTGCCGGCGCTCCTGTCCTGCCTGGGCCTTCTGGCGCTGTGGGAGATCGCGGCGCTGGGACTGGGCACAAGCTACGTGATCGCCGGGCCGCTCGAGGTGCTTTCATACCTTGCCGAGAACCGGGCGCTCATGATGCGCGCGCTCTCGGTGACGCTGGAAAGCGCCGCCGCGGGATTTGTCTTCGGCAACCTCGCCGCCCTGCTGCTCGGCGCACTGGCGATCCTGTTTCCGCGCTGCGAACATCTGCTGTCCGCGCTTGTCTTGCTGGTCTTCTGCCTTCCTCTGGTTGCCACGGGTCCGATCCTGCGCGTGCTCTATGGGCCGGGCGACGGCCCGCAGGTCACTCTGGCCGCACTGGCCGTCTATTACACGACATATGTCCCGCTGATGGTCGGGTTGCGCGCTGCCCCTGCCGCCTGGTTCGATCTGGTGCGCATCTACGGGCGCGGCCGGGCGAGCGAGCTGTTCCATGTGAGGGCGCCCGCCGCGCTGCCCTATCTGTTCGCGGGGCTCCAGATCGCCGCCCCCGCTGCCCTGCTTGGCGCGATGGTCGGAGAGTTCACGGGCGCCGAGGCGGGGTTGGGGGTGCTGACGGTCCGTGCCATGCGGGCGCTCGACGTTCCCGCCCTGTGGGCCATCGCCGCGCTGGCGGCGGCGACCGCGATCGCGGGATATGTCCTCATCGGCTGGCTTGCGCGCGTCCTCACCCGCGCACCGGCGCCGGTAATCCTGTCGCCACCGCGCAGCGCGGCGGGACCTCGCGCGCACATCCTCGGCATGCGCGCGGGCATCGCCGCAGCGGTTGCCGTTCTCGGCTGGTGGGCGATCATGGAGGTCTTCGCGCTGAACCCCTTCTTCGCAAAGCGCCCGCTCGATGTGTTCCAGGCCCTGGCCACGGACGCAGATGCGGCGGCCACGCGCCGGACCCTGTCGGCCGCCATGCTCCAGACCCTCGGCTTTGCCTTGCCGGGCTATGTCGCCGGGCTTGCCGGCGGAGCAGTGCTTGCCGTCATCGTCTCGCTGAGCCGGGTCGCGGCGCTCGTGATGCTGCCGCTTGCCGTCACCCTGCGCTCGGTTCCCATCGTGACAACCGCGCCTCTGGTGATCGTCCTGCTCGGGCGCGGCGCCCTCGGGACCGTCGTTCTGGTGGCGGTTATGGTGTTCTTCCCCACGCTGGTTGCCTGCCTCTACGGGCTGCGACAGGCTCCGGGCCAGATCCTCGACGTGATGCGCAGCTACGGAGCCGGTGCGTTCCCGCAGCTGCTGCATGCCCGTCTGCCCGCGATGCTGCCCGCGTTCTTCGCCGCCGCCCGCATGGCAGTGCCGGCCTCGATCCTCGCCACGACCGTCGTGGAATGGCTCGCGACCGGCCGCGGCATCGGCAGCCTGATGGCGCTGTCTGCCTCGGTCTCGGATTACGACATGCTCTGGAGCTGCGTCGTCATCGTCGCCTTGCTGACGGTTCTGCTGCACGGCGCCGTCGCCCGCATCGAGCGCGCGGTTGCCGGCCGATATGCCAACGAGCAGCTGGCAAGATGAAACGGTCTGCCGCCTTCGCCATCCCAGGCGACATCGAAACGCTGACGGGGGGCTACATCTACGAAAGAAGGCTGCTCGAGGCTTTGCGGGCCGAGGGGCGCGCGGTCGCGCAGCTTCACCTCGCCGCCTCCTTTCCGGATCCGAACGCCGACGAGATGGCCGATGCCATCGTCCAGCTCCAGAGCCTCGGCCCGCAGACGCCGGTCATCGTCGACGGGCTGGTTTTTGGCGCGATCGATACCGAAGGGCTGGCACGTGTGCGCGCGCCTGTCGTCGCCATGATCCACCATCCGCTGGCGCTGGAAAGCGGGCTCGAGGCGGATCGCAGGGACCATTTCTTCCGGACCGAGCGCGACAATCTCGCCCTTGCGTCGCATGTCGTGGTGCCAAGCCGGCATACGCGCGAAATACTCCTGACCCGCTTCGGCTTACGCGCCGACAGGATCACCGTCGCCCCGCCGGGGACCGACCGTCCTGCGCCGCGTCCCGGCCCCCCCGCAAGCCCGCCGCTGATCCTGTCGGTCGGCATCCTGCATCCGCGCAAGGGGCATGACGTGCTGTTGCGCGCGCTCGCGATGCTCGGGAGCGAGGACTGGCAGGCCGTGATCGTAGGCAAGGAGCATGAGCCCGGCGAGATGGCCCGCCTGCGGACGCTGCGCGATGAGCTGGGACTTGCGGGCAAGGTGCGGCTGGCTGGAATGATCCCCCGGGACGAACTCGATGCGCTCTACCGCTCTGCCACGATTTTCGCGCTGGCCACGCGCTACGAGGGCTATGGCATCGTCTTCGATGAGGCGCTCTCGTACGGTCTGCCCATCGTGAGCTGCCGCACCGGCGCGGTGCCGGACACGGTGCCGCCCGATGCGGGGACGCTTGTTGCGGCCGAGGACAGCGCGGCGATGGCCGGGGCTCTGTCCCATCTGATGACGGACGACGCAGCGCGCGCCCGCATGGCGGCCGCCGCGGCCCGGGCCGGCAAGGCGCTGCCGGGCTGGTCCGAAACCGGCGCCATCATGAGCCGCGTGCTCGACAGTCTCGCCGGGACCTGAGCGGATTCAGGCAAGCGCGCGCACCTCGCCTACCGCGACCTCGCGCCCTTCCCGCGCTGAGGCGATGGCGGCGAAGGCAAGTGCGAGGCTGGAGAGATTGCCCCGCGCCGAATGGGACGGTTCGCGATTCTCTTCTATGCTGCACAGAAGCTCACCCATCGCGCCCCGGAAGCCATCGTTGAACCAGGTCCCTTCAAGGGTCGGACGCGCGACCCCGTCGGCGGTTGTCAGCGTCACGGACTGCTGCCCGAGGTCAGGTCCCTCGCTCGTCAAGGTGCCCTGCGCGCCGGAGATATAGGTCGTGTCGCGGGAGCCGAAGGACGTCGCGCCGTCGAAGACCAGCGAGGCCTGCCCACCCGACAGCTTCACCATCGCCGCCGCCAGCAGCGGTGCCCGGGGCTTCTGGCCTGACGCATGCCGAGCCATCGCATGAACGCTCTCGACCGTCTCGCCCGCGATGCTGGCAAGAAAATCGAACCAGTGAATCCCGAAATCGTAAAGTATGATGTCGTCGATCCGCTCGAAGGGCGTTCCGAGAATCCAGCTGTGGTCCCAGTGCACCGCCGCGTGAAACGACCGCAGCTCGCCGATGAGGCCGCCCTGCACCGCCGCGCGCATCAAGGCCATGTGAGGCGCCCATCGCCCGTTCTGGTTCACCGCAAGCCGGACGCCATGCGCGTCCGCGAGATCGGCCAGCCGCGCGCCGGTGTCGAGGTCGAGCACGAAGGGCTTTTGCGACAGGACATGCTTGCCTGCTCTCAGGGCGGCCTCGATAAGGGGCACGCGCTCGGCGGGATGGGGCGTGATGTCGAGCACGTCGACGCTGCGGTCCGACAAGATCGGCGACAGGTCGTCGGTGATCATCGCGTCGGGAAAGAATTCCCGTGCGCGCTCCTCGGCTTTCGCAAGCGTCCGGTTGCAGATCGCCACGACTTCCCAGCCCGCGCGGCGATAGGCGTCGAGATGCGCACCCGCGATCCCGCCCGCACCGACCAGTGCGATCCTGGGCCGGTAGGCCTTGGGCATGGGCGGGCGATAGGGCAGATCGGGCGCGGCGATCTCGGCAGCCGCGGTCGCCTTCAGCGCATAGGTGTCCGCATCGGGGGTCCCGCTCATGGCAGCAACTCCAGAGTGCGCTTCTCGCGGGCGGATCGCGCCGCCGTGTCCACGATCCGCTGGGCCGTGAGACAGAGTTCGGGCGCAAGCGGCCCGGCAACCGTCTCGCCCCGCGAGATGCAGCCCAGGATGTATTCGACCGCGTTGCCGCGCCCCGCCGGCAGCGGCGCTGCCGGGACCGCATGTGGCTCGGGCCGCGCGCGGGTCTGGAGCGTGACGTGGTCCTCGTAGTCGTAGCTCGACATCGTCCCCGCGCTTCCCACGAAGACGAAGCCGCATTTCGGCTGCGGCTGGATCGTCCAGGGATCGCTGAACGTGCCCCAGCGCGTCTCCATCTTCGACAGGCCCCGCGCGTAGCGGCAGACGGTGATCGAGTGCTGGTCGACCTCGATGCCGGGTGTCTCGTCGATGACGCATGTCACCTCGAGCGGTGCCTCGCCATTCATGTACCATGTCCCGAGGGTCGCGCCGTAGCCGAGATAGTCGAGCAGGCTGCCCCCGCCCGAGTCCTTCTTGTACCACCAGCTCTCTGACTTCTGCCGTTCGACCTCTTCTGGGGTCACGGTCACCTTGTCAGCCAGATGGTAGAGTGGCCCGCGATTGCCGTCGTAGAAATGAACCTCGATGAGATCGCCGATAATGCCCTCGTCTATCAGGTGCTTCGCGGTGACATGGCTTTCCACCCACGCCAGCGGCCAGTTTATCGCCAGTTGCCCGGCCGAGCCTTCCATCGCTGCGATCATGCGCCGCGCCTCGTCGATGGAGGCGGCGAAGGGCTTTTCCACCATGACATGGCAACCGAAGCGCGCCAGCCGCTCGGTGTAGGACGCGTGATCGCCGGTGGCGGCACAGAGAATGGCGAGGTCCGGCTTCACCGTCTGCATGCAGGTGTCGAAGCCGGTGAAGATCCGATCCTCGGGCAGCGAGAATTTCCGGACCGCGCCCTCCATCTTCTCGCGGTCCGGATCGAAAACGCCCGCGATCTCGGCGTCGGGATGCGCGTCGACCAGCCGGAGCAGATCGCCCATGTGCATGTGATCGAAACTTATGCCTGCGATGCGATATCTGGCCATTTCCCGCTCTCCCTCCCCGTTTCCCGACCCGAAGCCTGCCGGGAACGGGCGCGCCCTGCAAGCCGTCGGTTGCGGGCCGCGCAGGAGGCGCGCCTTTCCCGGCCCCGTCCGCTCAGGATGCGCGAGCGTCCGAAGGCAGGTTCTCGCGAAGGATGATGCGGGGTTCGATGTTCTTTGATGCCAGCAGCGGCGTGCTTGCCGCGATGGACCCCAGCAGGCGGATCACCGCCTGCTCGCCCACCAGCCGCGCGTTCTGGTCGATCACCGCATCTATGACACCGTCGGCAAGCCAGTCCGCGGAGCTTTCGGTGAGATCGTGCATGACGACGAAGGGGCCCTCTCCGCTTCCTGCGCCCCGCAAGGCCGCAACGATTCCCTTGCGTCCGGCGCCGATGCAATAGACCCCTCGCAGCGCCCCATGCCGGTCGAGAAGCCGTTCCATCATCTCGCGCGACCGGTCGCTGTCCTCGCCGGTCTCGACCGCCGGCAGCAGGCAAAGGCCTTCATAGCGCGCCTGCATGACCTCGCGGAATCCCGCCTCGCGCTCACGGTGGCCATGAAAGGCGTTGCTGCCCAGAAACACCGCCACCTCTCCCTCGAGGCCGCGGGTCGCCATGCCCATGACCCGCGCCGCCGTCCGCCCCGCCATCCGGTTGTCCACCCCCACATAGGCCGAGCGCGGCGTGCCGGTGACATCCGATGCCAGCGTCACGACCCTGACCCCGGCCTCGCAAAGCGCGGTGATCGCGGCGCGCGTCCGCGGGTGATCCGTGGTGATGAGGCCGACGCCCTCGGTGCGCAGCGACAGACGTTCGAGCGCCGGCAGCAGGGCTTCGGGTCCGATCCCCCCGAGCGGGACCACGCGGCAGCTGCCGACCAGCGGCAGCGTGGCGGAGAAATCGGTGATGCTGTCGATCACGTCCCGCATGAAGGCGTTGTGATCGAAGGGGATCAGGAACTCGAGATGGGCGGGCCGGGCCGGCAGGATGACCATGCCCTCGGAGGGAAGATACCCGTGATCCCGGGCGGCGGTGAGCACGCGCTGGCGGTTGGCCGCGCTCACGCCGGGCCGACCGTTCAGCGCCCGGTCGACGGTGGCGGTCGACACCCCCGCCGCGGCGGCGATGCCGCTGATCGTGATGCGTCGCATTTCGTCCCCCCGATCCGCGCAAATGCGGTTCTGATGCGATCTGATGTGATTTCGCCTTGAGGTCAAGCGCCGCAGCCGGGATGGTCGCCTCGAAGGTCCCTCGCAGGGACCGGATGCTTCGTGCTGGGGAGGGCACGGCCATCGCACCATCTGACACATCAGCCGCGCCCGCGCCGCGGGACTACACGCTGACCGGCCCCTCGGCCCGTCAGGCGGCAGAGCGTGGTCTGGTCGCGGCGGAATGGTACCACAGCGATGTGCCGCGCAAGAAGATGAAGGAGCTCATGGCGCGCCGCGACGGCCCTGCCCTGCGGGACAGCGCGATCTGGATCGGCCTGCATGTCCTCTTCGCCGCCGGTGGGATCTGGTTCTGGGGCTCTTGGATCGCGGTGCCGTTCTGGCTGGCCTATGGCGTGCTCTACGGTTCGGCCTGCGACGCCCGCTGGCATGAATGCGGCCACGGCACGGCCTTCCGAACCCGCTGGATGAACGACGTGGTCTATCACATCGCGTCGTTTCAGGTGATCCGCAACCCGGTCAACTGGCGCTGGAGCCACGCGCGCCACCACACCGACACCATCATCGTCGGGCGCGACGCCGAGATCGCATGGATGCACCCCGTGAAGCTTGCCCTGAAGGCATTGGCCTATGTCGGCATCCACGACGTCTGGACGTCGCTCGGCGGGCTGGTCCGCAACGCCGCCGGGAAACTGTCGGCGGAAGAAAAGGAGTACATTCCGCAGAGCGAATGGCACAAGGCGGTGTTCTGGGCGCGCTGGCATGTTGCGATCTACGCCGCGACCGTGCTGGTCGCGCTTGGGATGCTGCTCGCCGGGATGGGCTGGAAGGCGACGATCCCGTTCCTGCTGATCGGCGGCCCCCGGGTCTACGGCTGCTGGCACATGATCATGACCGGCCTCCTGCAGCATGGCGGGCTGGCCGAGGACGTTCTGGATCACCGGCTCAACTCGCGCACCGTCTACATGAACCCGGTCAGCCGGTGGATCTACTGGAACATGAACTACCACGTCGAACATCACATGTTCCCGATGGTACCCTACTATGCGCTTCCCGCCCTGCATGAGGTCATCAAGCACGACCTGCCATCGCCCAACACGTCGATCTGGCAGGCCTACAGGGAAATGATCCGCGCCGTCATGCGCCAGCGCCGCGAGCCGGGCTACTACCTCGTCAGGGAGCTGCCTGCGACCGCGCGGCCCTACCAGGGCCAATTGCACGCTGCGGTCCCCGAAAGGGCGATGGCGTGACCCTGAAGGAGAAGACCATTGCCGTGGATTGACGCCTGTGCCAGCGACGATATCGAGGAAGAGGACGTCATCCGCTGGGATCATGGCGGGCAGACCTTCGCGATCTACCACGGCGCGGACGGGGCGTTCTACTGCACCGACGGGCTTTGCACCCATGAGCAGGTTCATCTGGCCGATGGCCTGGTGATGGATTTCGAGATCGAATGCCCCAGGCACAACGGGGTTTTCGACTACCGCTCGGGCAAGGCCCTTCGCGCGCCGGTCTGCGTCGACCTGGCCACCTACGAGGTGCGCGACGTCGACGGGCGTATCGAGGTGCTGATCGAATGAACCAGCGCCGCCTGCCGACGGTCCACGATCTGCGTGCCCTTAAGGGCAAGCGGCAGCTCACCATGCTGCGCTTTTTCTCGCTGGACGAGGCGCGCGCCGCACAAGGCGCCGGCATCGACATCGCCTCGGTCCCGCCGGACCTGCTGTTCGATCCCCGCTACCGTCAGGCCGCGCCCTCGGTGTTCACGATGACCGGACGGACGCATCTGGAGGCGGGAACGGCGCAGGACTACCTGCGCTGGTGCGGTCGGGCCATCGAGCGCGGGGCCGACGCGCTCTACTGCTCGGGCTCGCTCGAAACCGTCGAATACCTTGCGCGCGAACATATCCCGGTCGTGGGCCATGTGGGCCTGGTACCGGCGCGGGCGACCTGGACCGGCGGTTTTCGCGCCGTAGGCAAGACCGCCGCCGACGCGCTGCGCCTTTACCGGGAAGTTAAGGCCTACCAGGACGCCGGAGCCTTTGCGGTGGAAATCGAGGTCGTGCCTGCGGAAGTCGCGACGGAAATCTCGAAACGCGTCGACATCCTGCTCTGGTCCATGGGATCCGGGCCGGGCTGCGATGCGCAATACCTCTTTGCCAATGACATCCTCGGCTATACCGATGGGCATGTGCCGCGACATTCGAAGGTCTATCGCGATTTCCGGGCCGAGCACGAACGGCTCCAGACCGAGCGGGTGGCGGCCTTCACGGAATTCGTGGATGACGTGGCAGAGGGCAGCTTTCCGGCCGGGCAGCATCTCGTGCGGATGGCAGAGGAGGAACTGAACACATTCCGACAAGAGATCGCCGGCATGTGAGCGGACGGAACGACCAACAAGCCCGGCGGAACATCCTGCCGGGTAACGACAGAGGAGGACAACCATGATCAGACGTACATTCCTGGGGGCGGTCGCCGCGACGGCCCTGGCCGCCGGGGCCGGGTTCGCCCAGGACGCCAAGACATTCTACTGGGTCTCGCACGGCGGGCCCGCAGATCCCGTCTGGACCTACTTCCTGCAGGGCGCCGACGACTGGGCCGAGGATACCGGCATGACGGTGAACACCTCGTTCCACTCGGGCGACGTGCCGAGCCAGCAGGAGGCGATCCGCGCGGCCATCGCGGCCGGCGCCGACGGGATCTGCTCGACCAGCCCCGATCCGGGTTCGATGGTCGACGTCGTCGCCGAGGCCCGCGCGGCGGGCATTCCCATCGTCAACTTCAACACCCCCGACAGCGCACCCGACTGGAACGCCTATGTGGGCGGCGACCTTCTGTATGTGGGACGCACCTGGGCGCAGTATCTCGTGGACAACGGTCACGTGAAGGAAGGCGATTTCGTCTGGATGCCCGTAGAGGTGCCCGGCGCCAGCTACGGCGTCGAAGAGGAGAAGGGCATCGCCGAGGTGTTCGAGCCGCTGGGCATCACCTGGGAGGTGACCGACGCCACGCTCGACCAGGCAGAGGTGATCCAGCGCATGACCGACTACGTCACCGCCAACCGCGACCGGATCAGCGCGATGATCGGACTGGGCGACATGGTCACCGGCTCGGTCAAGCGGGTCTGGGACCAGGCCGGCGTGGAGCCTGGCGCGATCCCGGTGGTGGGCTGGGGCAACTCCCTGGACACCACGCAGGAAGTGATGGACGGCTACGTGTCCGCGGGCATGTGGCAGGATCCCCAGGCGACCTCCTACATGTGCCTGTCCGCGCTGATGATGGAAACGAGCGGCATTCCGATCGGCTTCGACATCATCACCGGCGCGCTCTACGAGAAGGACACCGCCGAGCTCTACCACAAGATCATGGGCGGCAACTGAGCCAGAACAGAAGCCCGCGGCACACCCCGTGCCGCGGGACAACCGGAATGCCAACGGAGAGCAGCAGATGACCGATACGAAAACCGACACGTCCGTGGCGGGTCCGCCCGGAAGCCCCGGCTTCGTCCGCCTGCTCGTGGCCATGCCTGAATTCGGGCCCATGGTTCTGCTGGCCGTGATGCTGGTGGTCTTCACCTCGATCAATCCCGCGTTCCTGTCGCTGACCAACATCTCGAACGCGCTGACCTTCACGGTCGAGCTCGGGCTGATCGCCCTTGCCATGACGCTGCTGATGACATCCGGCGAGTTCGATCTCTCGGTGGGGTCGGTATTCGGGTTCGCGCCGGTCGTGATGTGGACGCTCTTCAACACGGGTGCCATGCCGCTGTTTCCGGCCTTCATCTGCGCCCTTCTCGTCGCGATGGCCATCGGCGCCTTCAGCGGGCTCTTCGTCACCCGGCTGGGGATCCCCTCGTTCCTCGTGACGCTGGGCATGCTGCTGATGGTGCGCGGCAGCGCGCTGTGGCTGACCAACGGATTTCCGCAGCGCACCTGGGACGCCGGCGAGCAATGGCTCGCCAATCTGCTGGTCGGGGACTTCTACATCGGCGACCTGCGCATCTACATGAGCCTCGTCTGGTTCATCCTGATCGCCGTCGCCTGCCACTACCTGCTGACCCGCACCCGCTTTGGCAACTGGATCCAGGCCACCGGCGGCAATGCGAACGCCGCGCGCAACCGCGGCGTGCCGATCCGCCGGGTGAAGCTCATTCTCTTCATGCTGACATCCGCGATGGCGGGACTGGCCGGCATCATCTCGTCGATCCGCGTTTCCGCGGCAAACCCGAATTCCGGCATGGGCTACGAACTCGAGGTAATCGCCATGGTCGTGATCGGCGGCACGGTCCTCACCGGCGGACGCGGCACAATCATCGGCACCGTGCTCGGCGTGTTGATCCTGCGCCTCATGCGCAACGGCATCGTGCTGATCGGGGTGCCGGGACTGGCCTACAACATCTTCATCGGAGCGATCATCCTGGGGATGATGGCGCTGCATGCCGCGCTCGAGAAGCGCCACAACGAGGGGGTCTGACATGGCCGGAACCGACACGCCTCTCGTCGAGATGCGCAACATCGAAAAATACTACGGGCGCATTCACGCGCTCAGGAACGTCAACCTGACCATCCCGCGCGGCGAGATCGTGGGGCTTCTGGGGGACAACGGCGCCGGCAAATCGACCCTGATCAAGGTGCTTTCGGGGGCCGTACCCTACACTTCGGGTGAAATCCGGGTCAATGGACGCCCCCTGCAGCTGCGCACGACCAACGACGCCATCGATGCCGGGATCGAGACGATCTACCAGGACTCCGCCCTGGTCCCGCAGCTTTCCATCGCGCGCAACCTGTTTCTCGGGCGCGAACTGCGAACCGGTCCGGGCATCCTCGACCGGCTGGATCAGGAGCGCATGAACGAGGTCGCCGCGGACCTCCTGAGACGCGTGGGAATCTCGAAGAACATTCCGCCCACCACCCCCATCGGATCGCTCTCGGGCGGCGAACGCCAGGCGGTCGCGATCGCACGGGCGATGTATTTCGACAGCGAGCTGATCATCCTGGACGAGCCCACCAACAACCTCGGCGTCGCGGAGACACAGGGCGTGCTGCGCTTCGTCCGCGATGCCCGGGACAGCGGTCATTCGTGCATCTTCATCGCCCACAACATCCACCATGTCTTCCAGGTCGTCGACCGGATGGTGGTGATGCGGCGCGGCGAGATCGTGGCCGACAACCTCAGCCCCGCAAGCTCGACGATCCAGGATGTCGAGGACATCATCACGGGCGAGCACATCGCGGCATGATCCGGATCGAAGCGGAAGGGATCGCCTGCGCTTTCCTGCCCGAGACCGGGCTGCTCGACGGCTTCACCGTGACCGACGGAGGAGTCCGGATCGCCCCCCTGCATCGCGCGCCCTGGGTCGGAACCGACGAGCCGATGCCTCCCGACGCGGCGCCGCATCTGGCGCGGCTGGGCGGAGACTTCTTCTGCGCCCCCTTCGCGGATCGCGAGGAGGGATCGGCCCTGCATGGCTGGCCGGCGAACGCCAACTGGACCGTCCGGCAGGGCGCAGACGGCAGGCTGGTGGCGGACCTCGACCGCAAGGTCAGAGGCGCGACACTCACAAAGACGCTGAGCCTGCGCAACGATCATCCCTTCGTCTACCAGAGTCACCGCTTCGAGGGCGGCGCAGGCCGCGTCACCGTGGCCAACCATGCCAATGTCTCGGTACTGAACGGGGCGCTGTTACGCTGCTCTCACAAGCTGCTCTGGGAGACCCCGGGCATGCCGCAGGAAAGCGACCCCGCGCGCGGACGCTCCGCACTGGTCTATCCGGCGCAGTCCACCGATCCCACGGCCTTTCCGGGCATCGACGCTCCCGTGGACCTGACGCGCTATCCCTGGAACCCGCGCCACGAGGATTTCGTGATCGGCATCGAGTCCCGGGGCCATGCGCTGGGATGGACCGCGGTAACGCGTCCCGCCGAGGGAGATCTGTATCTTTCGCTGCGCAACGCGCGCAGGCTTCCGATGACGATGCTGTGGCACTCGAACGGCGGACGCGACTATGCGCCCTGGTCAGGCCGGCACAAGGGCTGTCTGGGGGTCGAGGAGGGCGCGGCGAAACATATGCTCGGGATCTCGACCGAAGCAGACCTGTCGGGTCCGGGCGCGCTCGCGCTCGAGCCCGGGAGCGTGGGCGACGTACGCCACGTCATCGGCGCCATCGCCTGGCCTTCCGGCGAACCCGTCTCGAGGATCGACGCGGATGCCGAGGGGCTGGTCGTCACCGGCGAAGGCGGCGCGCACCGCCGCGTCCCCTTTGACACATCCTTCCTGGAACTGGACCGCCCCACATGAACGCCCAATCGCCGTCCGACCGGCCTGTCGTGATCGCCGCGCCCGAACCCCGGACGCTCGAGCTGATCTTCCGTCCCGATGCGCTCGACACGTTGCGGGGACGGTACGATATCGTCGAATGCGCCGCGCCCGACATCGCGGACCTGCCGGAGGCGACGCTTGCCGGCGCGCGTTACCTCATCGGCCAGCCCGATATCTCCGAGGGGCTTGCCGCGCGGATGACCAGCCTGCGCTGCATATTCAACGTCGAAGGGAACTTCACCGCCACCCTGCCCTATCAGGCGCTCTTCGCACGCGGCATCCATGTGGTGACGCCGAGTTCCGTCTTTGCCCTGCCGGTGGCGGAACTGGGTCTCGCCCTTGCGCTCGACCTGATGCGCGGTGTCAGCGACGCCGATCGCGCCTTTCGGGAGGGCACGGAGGTCTGGGGCCTCGAAGGAAACCGGCGCGCGCGCCTGCTGACGGGCGCCGAGGTCGGGATCGTCGGATTCGGCAACCTCGGGCGGACCTTGCTTCGCCTGCTGTCCCCCTTCCGGGTCCGCGCCCGCATCCACGACCCCTGGTTGCCGCCGTCTGTCATCCTGGATGCGGGTGCGGAGCCTGCCACGCTGGACGCGGTATTGTCGCAAAGCGACGTGGTTTTCGTCGTTGCGGGGATCACCAGCGAAAACAGGGGATCTCTCGGAGCGGATGCCTTCGCAAGCATGCGTCCGGGCAGCGCCTTCATCCTGCTGAGCCGCGCCGAAGCGGTGGATTTCGACGCGCTCGCCGAAGCCGTGGCCTCGGGTCATGTCATCGCGGCGAGCGACGTCTTCCCTTTCGAACCGATGCCGCCTGATCATCCCGTTCGCAGGCTAGACGGCATGATCCATTCGGCCCATCGCGCCGGTGCGCTCGACAGCGCGTTCCGCCAGATGGGGGACTACGTTCTCGAGGACATGGCGCTGCTCGACCGGAGCCTTCCGCCGCTGCGCTGCACACGCGCCGAGCGCGAGACGGTCGCGAAGCTTCAGTCGCGGCCGGTCACGCTCAATTAGGCCGCTTGGGTCAGGCGGTCCGAACCTGCGCAGAGCGACGTTTGTCGGGGCTTTCGTGAAGCTTTCCGTCCTTCATGATGGCAAGCAGACGGTCGTGGTTCTCGAGGCTCCGCAGATCCCGGACAGGATCGCCGTCCACAAGCAGCGGCGCGGCCAGACATCCTTCACGCACTGGATCAGGTTCATCCGACATAAAATTGAATTATAACCATTTCTATGCGAATGTCGCAGTCATCGGTACCTGCTCAGGTCCCGAACCGTATCGCCTTGAACTTGCGGGTCTGTTCGGTGAGCGCGATCTCTGTCGGCAGACGTTCCATCGAGGACGCGCCATAGAAGCCGTGGCAGTTCGCGGTGTTGTTGAGCATGAATTCGGCGTCCTGCGACGTGGCGACGGGGCCGCCGTGGACAAGGATGATCGCATCCCTGTTGATCCTCAGCGCCGCCTCTGCCCAACGCTCGGCAAGCGCGGGGCATTCCTCGAGTGTCAGCGCGGTCTCGGCCCCGATGGAACCTCCGGTCGTCAGGCCGAAATGGCACACGATGATGTCCGCTCCCGCCTCGGCCATCGCCCGCGCCTCGTCCTCGTTGAAGACGTAGGGCGTGGTAAGCAGGTCCTTCCCGCGCGCCATCCGGATCATGTCGACCTCGTGCCCGTAGCCCATGCCGGTCTCCTCGAGATTGGCGCGGTAGTTGCCGTCGATAAGCCCGACCGTCGGGAAATTCTGAACGCCGGAAAATCCGGCCGCCTTCACCTGGTCAAGGAAGACGTCCATGATCCGGAAGGGATCCGTCGCGCAGACCCCGGCGAGCACCGGGGTGTGCCGGACGACGGGAAGCACCTCGGCGGCCATCTCCATCACGACCGCATTGGCATCGCCATACGGCATCATGCCCGCGAGCGAGCCGCGCCCCGCCATGCGGTAGCGCCCGGAATTGTAGATCACGATAAGATCGATCCCGCCCGCTTCCTCGCATTTGGCCGACAGCCCTGTTCCCGCGCCGCCTCCGACGATCGGCTCGCGGGCATCGCGCATGGCGCGGAACCGGCTGGTGAGGGTCGAGTGTTCAATGCGCGGCATGGACGGTCCTTCCGGGTCCTGGAATGATGGAATGCAAGGCGTCGGGCACGGCCCGCGCGAAGGCAGGATCGTTGATGGCAGCCGGAAAGAGGATCCGGGCGTTTTCCTCGGGCGCGGTGCGCATCATCGTGACCTGCGGGTTGTTCTCGACGACCTGGGGCCAGCATAGCGTGCCGCCACGGTATCGCGAGAGCCGAAATTCACCATGTCGCGCGCGCCCGTCCTCGTCCGGCCGGTCGCGCTGGCGGGAATGCCGGCGCCGCAGAGCTTCTCCATGGACTGGCCCCCGTTCCCGTCGCGTGGGCGACGCTGGCAAGATCGCCAAGAAGCGCCATGTCCACGGGTCCGGCGCTTGTCCTCCCGGCCCCAGCGATCCCTTCCCGTGCGGCGCGCTCCTCTTGCTCAGAACGTTGCGCAATCCCCTTGAACCGGATTGCACCATTCTGCGGGCCATCCGGCATGCTTTCGCTGCACCGGGACCAACCTGCGAGGCTTGCGCCAACGTCCGGGCGTTCGGGCCATGCCGTCGCAAGCGAGATCCGCGAGATGACCCGTCGTCGTCATCGTTCGCGCAGCGCCTCGGCCCTTGCCCGCAGGATGGGCTTGGCGAGATAGCTCAGCACCGTTTTCCGCCCGGTCTGGATATCGACGGAGGCGATCATGCCCGGCGCGATCGGATGCGGGTTCTCGTCGGTACCCAGATATGCCCTGTCCGTCCGCACCACGACGCGGAAGAATTCGGTGCCCTCCTCGGTCCGCAGCGTGTCGGCGCCGATCCGAACCACCTCTCCGGCCAGCGCACCGTAGATCGTGTAGTCATAGGCGGTTATCTTGACCGAGGCCCTCTCGCCGAGTCGCACGAAAGCGATGTCGCGCGGGCCGAGATCCGCCTCGATCAGCAGGCTGTCGTCCATCGGCACGATCTCGATCAGGGGCGCCCCCGGCTGCACCACCGCGCCAAGGGTCTTGTAGGTGATCGTATTGACCGTGCCCCTGACCGGAGCGCGCATCGTGGTCCGCGAAACACGGTCATCCGCGGCACGAAGGTTTTCCTGCACCACGGCAAGTTCGACCTGAAGGCGCGCCAGCCGCTCGCGCGCGCTGAGCACATAGGCCGAGCGCGCCGCCTCGATCCTGCTTTCGACCTCGGCGATGGCAGCTTCTATGCGCGGCTCGGAGGCGCGACTGATCGCGATGGCCCCCGAAAGTTCGGCGCGCCGGGATTTCAGCCGCAGGAATTCCACTTCGGGGACCAGCCCCCGCGCCACCATGTCCTCGGTCAGGGCGATCTCGTCGCTCAGCGGCGCCAGTATCTCTTCGGTCTGTGTGCGCTGCGCCAGAAGCTCCTCCCGTTCGGCCTTCACCTGCACGAGCTGCGCGGCAAGGACCGCGATCTCCTCGGCAAGTTGCGCCCGACGCGAGGTGAAGACCTGCCGCTCGGCCGCGGTGCTCAGGGGGTTGCGGCCCTCGAGACCTTCGGGAAAGGCAAGCTCGTCGGCCATATCGGCCTCGGCGAGAAGCCGCGCCTCCTCGGCCAGCAGCGCCGCCTCGCGTTCCAGCAACTCGCCGCGTTCGGATGAAAACCGCGTATCGTCGATCTGCATCAGCACCGCCCCCTCCTCGACGATGTCGCCCTCCTGCACGGCGATCTCGCGGATGATGCCGCCCTCGAGGCTCTGGACCACCTGCACCTGCCGCGAGGGAATGACCCTGCCCGGCGCGTGGGCGGTCTCTTCGATCTCATGCGTCGCCGCCCAGGCCAGGAAGGCGGCCAGGCCCAGGGCCAGCACCAGCAGAAGCTTGCCCGGACCGCCGTCGCGCACCGCGGCCCCGGCGCTGGTGAGACTGTTGGCGAATTCGTCCTCGATGCGATTGCCGAACATGGCGCTATCCCTGTTCGCGCGCGGCGCTGAGCGAGCGGAGCTGCCCCAGAACCTGCGCGCGCGGCCCGTCCATGACGACCCGCCCGCCGTCCATCACCATCATCCGCCCGGCGATTCCGGCCAGCGACTGGCGATGGGTGCACAGGATCAGGCCCATGCCGCGCGCGTTGAGCTCTGCCAGACGCGCGATGACGGACGCTTCCATGCGCTGATCCATGGCGTTGGTGGGTTCGTCGAGAAAGACGAGCTTGGGCGCGCGCAGCAGGAGGCGCGCAAGCGCGACGCCCTGCCGCTGTCCGCCCGAAAGCCGCCTGCCCTGCTCGCCGATGAAATGGCCGAGCCCCTCAGGCAGAGATTGCGCGAATTCCTCGAGCCCGGCGTTGCGCAGCGCAAGCATCATCGCCGCATCGTCCGCGCCCGGATGCCCGACCGCGAGGTTCTCGCGCAGGGTTCCGGTGAAAAGCTCGGGGGTCTGCGGCAGATAGCCGATCCCGCGCCGCAGTTCCGCCGGGTCGTACTGATCGAGGGCGATGCCATCGACCAGCAATGTGCCCTGGTCCGGGGTGTAAAGACCCGCGATCAGCTTTCCGGCGGTGCTCTTGCCCGACCCGACCTTGCCCAGCAGCGCGACCGCCTCGCCGGGAGCGATCCGGAACGACAGATCCCTTACCGCCGGCACGTCGCTGCCGGGATAGCTGAAGCCCAGGCCTCTCAGCTCGAGCGCCGCCTTGCGGACGTGAAGCGTACCGGCGATCGCGCCCCCGCCCTCACGCGCAAGCTTCATGAATCCATCGAGAGCGGAAAGCGATTTGAAGGCATATTGCGCGCGGAAGATCGTCTGGGCGATTGCGCCCAGCGGCGCCAGCACCCGGCCCGCGAGGATATTCGCTGCGATCAGGCCGCCGATGGATATCCGCCCTTCGGAAACAAGGAAGACTCCCCAGACGATGATCGTCACGCTGACGGACTGCTGCACCAGCATCGTCCCGTTGGCCGCCACATTGGACCAGAACCTGGTCCGGCCGGTGATCCGGGACGAGGCCGCCACCGCATTCTCCCATTCCCGCTGCATCACGGGCTCGGCGTTCAGGCTCTTGATCGTCTCGATTCCCGAGAGCGCCTCGACAAGCACGACGTGGCGCTTGGTCGCCATCTGC
The DNA here is from genome assembly GCF_040801785.1 of Sulfitobacter sp. LCG007. Lineage (NCBI taxonomy): Bacteria > Pseudomonadati > Pseudomonadota > Alphaproteobacteria > Rhodobacterales > Roseobacteraceae > Roseobacteraceae bacterium LCG007. The sequence goes on from NZ_CP161805.1 coordinate 2,007,308, forward strand.
TGCGCGCGCGCCGCCGAGCGCCCGATGGGAAGCTGCGCGAGCACGGCCAGCACCAGCACGACGGGCACGGCGCAAAGCGGCACCAGGGCGATCGGTCCCACGATCATCCAGAGCACGGCGACGAAGATGCCGATGAAGGCCAGATCGATGAAGGCGACGAAGCTTGCCGAGGCGAAGAACTCGCGGACGACCTCGAAATCGCGGATCGTGTGCGCAATGCCCGCCGCGCCTCCCGGACGGTCGAGCAGGCGGGCCTGCATGGCCTGCGAAAAGAGCTTCGTGGCAACCTTGATGTCCACCCGCCGCCCGATTGTCTCGAGGATATTGGCGCGGATCGTGCGCAGCAGAAGGTCGAGGCCAAGCGCAATGGCGACGCCGCCCGCGAGGGTCCAGAGCGTCACGAAAGCGAGGTTCGGGATCACCTTGTCATAGACGTTCATCACGAAGAGCGGCAGCGCGAGGCTCATGAGATTGAGCAGCAGCGCGGCCAGCATCACCTGCGCCCAGTTGCCCCAGTTCGCCTGCACCGGCGCCCAGAACCAGTGGCCCGGGTCAGGCGCCACGCTTTCGGGCGACATCATCGCGCCGGCAGCATCGCGGGTGCGGGTCATCAGCAGCACGCCCGGCTTCAGCTCCCTGCGAAGCCGGCGAAGCGGCTGCTCGTGTTCGAGCCAGTCCCGGGACGGGTCGAGCACGGTCGCGCTGCGCCGGTCATCGGAAATGGCGGTCATGATCAGCGGCCCGCCCTGCTTGCGGAACAGGACGAATGGCAGCGCGATGGGATCGAGCCGGGCGGGGTCGCGCGCAACCAGCCGGCACCTGAGCCCGACGGCGGCGAGCGCGCGCGAGAGCATCACCGGATCGTCCAGATCAGGCGCGGCAGGCAGTCGCGCGCGCACCGCCGCTTCGGTAAAGGGACACCCGAAAGCGCGCGCGCACCAGCCGACGATCGCCAGATCGCTTTCCACGCCGCTTGCCCGAACAGGCACCGCCGTTGCGACTGTGCCACCGCCGCCGGTCATCGCAGCGGCTCGATCGTTGTATCGAAGACCTGTCGCGGGCGCACCAGCGCGCGTTTCTCGAAGGTCGGCTCGAGCGCCATGTCGCTGGGCTTGACCCCGAAATGCGCGGCGAGCGTGCTCTGGGCGGCCAGAACGCGGTAGGCGGCGAAGGCGATGCTGGCATCCGCGCTGACCTTCTGGAATTCGGTGTTGAAGCGGGCGCGCTCGACCTCCAGCAGGTCGAGCAGGCTGCGCTTGGCGGTCAGAAACTCCTCGCCGTAGACCTCGACGATGGTGCGGTCGATGGAAAGCTGCCGCGAGAGCGTCGCCTGTATCTCGCGCCCCGAGATGTAGCTGTTCCAGGCCCGCCCGGCCATCTCGTGCACGTCCCGCACCGCCACCTCGCGCTCGGCGATGGCTTTGCCGGTGCGCTCGGCCAGTGCGTTGCGCTGTGCCTTGCGCCCGCCCTGGTAGAGTGTCCATTCAAACCCGAGCCCGATCGACCGGTCCGTCCGCTCGCCCGCCGAGCCCGAGCGGTTCAGATCGCGCGAAACCCCCGCCCGCAACGAGAGCTGCGGCAGCCGGTCGGACAGCTCCACTTCGCTGCTGTAGCGCGACTGGTCGATCTGCGACTGGGCGTACTTGACCCTGTAGCTGTTGCGCACGGCGGTCTGGATCACAGCCTGCTCACTGGTGGGGACCGGGGTGCTGCGCAGCGCCATCGGCCGGCTTGGACTGCGCCCGATCACGCGCTCGTAGCGAACGACGGCATCGCGGTAGGCCCGTTCGACGTCCTGCAGCGCAAACTCGGAATTCGCCACCCGGTCCTCTATGGTCAACTGGTCGCTGTAGGGCAGACGCCCGCCCGAGACGAGATCGCTTACCTGGCCGAAGATCCTGCGATGCTGGGCCACGTTCTCGCGCGCGACGCCGATCAGGGTCTGGTGCCGGACAACGTCGATATAGGCCTCGGCGGCGCTCAGCGCCATCGTCTCGGATGCGTCGAGCAGGCGGAAGATGCTGCCATCCACCCGCGCCGCATTCGCGTAGACGAGGTTCGAGCGGCGGAAACCGTCGAACAGGACGAGCCGCGCGTTCAGGCCGATCTCCTGCGTGTCGATCGTATCGTCATTCTCGGCCCGCGAGAGGTTGTCGAGATCGTCGACCCGCCGATAGCCGACCTCGCCATAGGCGCGCACGACGGGCAGGTATTCGCCGCGCAACTCCATCAGCTCGAAGGCCGATGCGCGCATTTCCGACTGCGCGGCCCGCAGCGACGGGCTGGTCGTCAGCGCGTGGCGTACCGCATCGCCGATGGACTCGCCGGCCGCAGGCCCAGCCCCCACCGCTGCAAAAGCCGCGAGCACGCTGTACCAAAGCCGAGTTTCCATCATGTGCCCCCGCCCGCCTGGGCCACTCGTCAGGACCAGCTTATACCATATCCTTATAATTGCACGAAAAGCCGATCTTTTCCGCCATTGTTTCGGGATCCGGTGTTGCACCGCGACGTCAGGACCCGTGCCTCTGCGTGCGGGGCAAGACCCCGCGCGACCGTATCGCGCTCGGTCTGACGGTCCGGCGGATTCAACCGTAGCTGAAAAGCAGCCAGACCCAGATCATCGCGACATAGGTCAGCTGGTGCAGAGCCTGATCCACACCCGAGGCGCGCCAGTAGGCCGAGTCCGCAGGTGTCAGCTTCTGGGTCATGGTAAGGCGTCCCTTCCACCAGTCGATGTGAAAGTGGATCGCCCAGTCGGCAAGGGCCGCCAGCAGCGTGAACGGAAGCGGCGTGCCGATCAGCGTGAAGGCCAGAGCGGTTCCGGCGGCGTGAACCCCCCCGTGAAGGAAGCGTCCAAGATGAAGATAGGTTTCCCGGCCATCGAGCATCCCGCGGGTCTGCAGAAAATAGTCCCCGAACATGTGCTTGATCTGCAAAAGCAGCATCAAAGCCAGAAGCGACCAGATCTCCGCGATCAAAATACCATCCCTCGAAATTCCCGCCGGGCGTTCCGCCCACCCTAATGCGAACATGCGGCACGTGTAAATCCGCCCGGCTCAACTAGTGAATTTTATTTCAAATGATATCATTCGGCGGCGTTCGGGACTGCCTTTCCGCCCGGGGTTCAGCCGATCTCCTGCAGTCTCTTGAACAGGGACGAGGTATCCCAGCGGCCCCCGCCCATCTTCTGGACATCCTTGTAGAACTGGTCCACCAGCGCCGTGACCGGAAGGCTTGCCCCGTTCTCGTCCGCGGTCGCCAGGCAGATGCCCAGATCCTTGCGCATCCAGTCGACGGCGAAACCATGGGTCCAGTGGTCGGCCAGCATGGTTTCGTAGCGGTTCGACATCTGCCAGCTTCCGGCCGCGCCCTGGCTGATGACCTCGATGACAGCCGCGCCGTCGAGCCCGGCCTTGCCGGCGAAATGAAGAGCCTCGCTCAGCCCCTGGACCAGACCCGCGATGGCGATCTGGTTGCACATCTTGGTCATCTGCCCCGCACCGCTTTCGCCGATGCGGCGGCAGAGCTTGGCATAGATGTTCATGACCGGCTCGGCCCGGTCATACTGGTCCTGATCGCCTCCGCACATGATCGACAGTTGGCCGTTCTCGGCCCCCGCCTGCCCGCCCGAGACCGGTGCGTCGACGAAGCTTAGGCCCTTTTCCTTCGCCGCGCCGTAAAGCTCTCGCGTGACCGCGGCAGAGACCGTGGTGTGATCGACAAAAAGACTGCCGCTGTCCATGCCCGCCAGTGCGCCAGTTTCACCAAGCACGACCGAGCGCAGATCGTCGTCGTTGCCGACGCAGGCCATCACCATCTCGGCCCCGGCCGCGGCCTCGGCGGGCGTCCCTGCAAAAGCCCCGCCATGTTCACCCGCCCATTTTTCAGCCTTGGCCGTCGTGCGGTTGTAGACCGTCACATCGTGGCCAGCCTTCTGCAGGTGTCCCGCCATCGGGTAGCCCATGACGCCCAGTCCGAGAAATGCGAGTTTCGCCATCTTGCTTCCTTTACTGCTTGCCTGCCGCGACAGGTCGTTTTCCGGCGTCAGCGGGCGGACGCCTGTTCGTTTCATTCATGCCGTACCCTGGGATGAATTCTGCAAACGAGAATGCAGAATTTGCAAACCAGTTGCAAAGCCCGGCACGCAGGATCACTTGCGTCGCCGCACGCATTCGTCCCAGAAATCATAGAGCGCCATGAGGCCGACGCAGATCACGATCACCATGAAGGGCAGCCCGCCCCGGAAGCCGGCAAATCCGCTCGAGATCGATCGCGACAGTTCGCCCACGAAGATCAGGAACAGCAAGGTGCCGATCAGCCCGACCAGAAGTTTCACGCCGTAGGACATTGTCTTTCCCTCATCTCTCGACAGCCTACGCCGCCAATGTCTTCTGCAGCCAGCGCGCGGTGCGCAGAAGCCGGCCGTCACGCTCTGCCGGGCCGATCAGCTGCACGCCGACCGGCAGGCCGCTTTCGCCCACAAGAAGCGGCAATGTCACGCAGGGCAGTCCCGCCAGCGTCCAGACCGTGCAGAAAACCGGATCGCCGGTGCCGCCTCCGAAGGCCGGAGCCTCACCCGCAGCCGATGGCGCGAGGATCGCATCGAATTCGCGAAAGAACTCGGCAAAGAAATTTTCGGCCGAACGCTTCACCTCGAGCGCATCCTCGTATTCGAGCTGGCTGATCCCCCGGCCGCTCTCGACGATGGGCTTCAGCGTGTCGCTGATCTGGTCCCAATGTTCGTCGAAGACCCCGCCGAGATGCTGGCAGATCTCGTATTGGTGAATCGTCGCCCGCACCTCGACGAGCCCTGCAAGGGTGCGCGCCGGGCTCATGCGGGTCACGCGGTCACCGAGCATCCCCAAGATACCCTCAAACCCCTCGTGCGCGGCTTCCGACAGGCGATCATGGTAGGGCATATCGAACCAGGCAAGGTCGGGCGGCACAGGCACATCTTCTGCCGCACCTTCCGCAAAGGCGGGATGTGGCCGTGCGTGGCTCAACGGATCGCGCTGGTCGTAGCCCTTGAGCGCATCCGCCAGCAGCGCCACGTCGGTCAGGCTGCGCCCGAAGGTGCCGACCTGGTCCAGCGTGACAGAGGTCTGCAGCAGGCCGGTGCGCGGTATCACCCCGCTTGTGGGCTTGAATCCGAAGGTGCCGCAGAATGACGCCGGGCGGATGACCGAGCCGTTGGTCTGCGTCCCCACCGCCAGCGGCACCTGCCAGGCCGCGACCGCCGCAGCCGAGCCGCTGGAAGACCCGCCGGGGGTGCGCTCATGATCGAGCGGGTTGCGCGTTCCGGCGGCATGGACGAAGGCGAGCTCGGTCGTCACCGTCTTGCCGAGGATGATCGCGCCTTCCTCGCGCAGTCGCTCGACAATGCGCGCGTCCGCTTCCGGTTGTCGCCCGGCGAAGATGGGTGTGCCGCGCCCTGTCGGCATGTCCCGGGTGTCGATGATGTCCTTCAAGCCGACCGGTATCCCGTGCAGGATCCCCATGGGCAGCCCCGCCTTGCGGATGCGGTCGCATTCCTCGGCGCGCGCGAGCGCCCCTTCGCCGTCCACATGCGCCCAGGCCCCGATCGTCCCATCGGTCTCGGCGATCCGCTCGAGGCAGGATCGCACCAGCGCGAGCGAACTCAGCCGGCCCGCCGCCATCTCGGCCAGCGCCTGCGCCGCTGTCAGTCTGAACGGCGTTCCCTTCACGGTATGTAGGTTCCGAACAGATAGTCCGGCAGCCAGAGCGCGATGGCCGGGAACTGGTACATCAGCACCATCGTCAGGATGACGATCCCGAGATACGGAATGATCCCCTTGAAGATCTCGACCAGCTCGATCTGCTTCTTCAGAACGCCCTTGAGATAATAGGCCGACATGGCCATGGGCGGCGTCAGGAAGGAGGTCTGCAGGTTCAGCGCCACGAGCATGGCGAAGAAATACGGGTTGACCCCGAAGGTGTCGAGCATCGGCAGGAAGATCGGCACGAAGATGATCAGGATCTCGGACCACTCGAGAGGCCAGCCCAGCAGGAAGATGATGAGCTGCGCCAAGATCAGGAACTGCCAGGGTTCGAGGTCGAAACCCGTGACCCAGGCCGCGATCAGGTCATGTCCGCCGAGATAGGAAAACACCGAGGCGAAGGTCCAGGAGCCCACGAACAGCCAGCAGACCATCGCGGTCGCCTTGGCAGTCAGGAAAACGCTCTCCTTCAGCTTGGTCCAGGTCAGCGAGCGGTAGAAGACGGCCAGCACGATACCGCCCAGTGCGCCCATCGCCGCCGCTTCCGCCGGTGTCGCGAGACCGCCCAGGATCGAGCCGAGCACCAGCGCGATGAGCACGGTGAGCGGCACGAAACTGACCAGCAGGTTGAGGTAGATCTCGCGCCTGGGCGGCACGATCTCCTCGCTGGGTTTGGGTGCAAGGGCCGGGTTCATCATCACCCGCAGCATCACGTAGACGATGTAGAGCCCCGCCAGCAGAAGCCCCGGGAACATCGCCGCCGCATAAAGCCTGAGCGGCGAGAGGTCGGCGATGGCGGCATAGACGATCAGCATGATCGAGGGCGGGATGAGGATGCCCAGCGTTCCGCCCGCGCAAATCACCCCGGAGGCGAAGCTGCGGTTGTAATTGGCGTTGGCCATGGCCGGAAAGGCAAGCAGCCCCATGAGCGTGACGACAGCGCCCACGATGCCGGATGCCGTGGAAAACACCGCGCAGGTCAGCAGCGCCGCGATGGCGAGAGAGCCCGGCAGGTTGCGCGCGGCCATGTAGAGCGAGAAGAACAGCTTGTCGACGATGTTGGCCCGCTCGACCACATATCCCATGAACAGGAACAGCGGTATCGCCACCAGCGTCGCGTTCTCCATGACCGAATAGGTATTCTGGTTGAGAAGGTAGAAGATGTTGTTGTTGAAGATGTCCGAGAAGGTCTCGATCGGGGCCTGATGATAGGCGTAATAGCCAAACCCCACCCCCATCGCGAGCAGGGTGAAGGCGATGGGAAAGCCCAGCAGCACAAGGAAGATGAACAGGCCCAGCATGAACAGGGCAACTTCGGGATTGGTCATTCGGGATGTCCTGTAGGATCTGCCGGGGTCACGGGCGCTTCAGCTCATCGACATGCATCAGCATGTCCTCCGTCTCCTTCACGTCATCGAGCCGGTCGAGCCAGACGCCGCTGCGTATCGCCATCACGCAGCGACAAAGCTCGGCGATACCCTGAAGGATCAGCAGCAGGCCCGCGACGGGGATCAGCGACTTGAAGAAATAGATCTGGATGCTGGCGGGGCTGTTGAAGCTGACTTCCCTGTATCTCCAGCTGTCCGCCGCGATTTCCCAGCCGAACCAGACAAGCGCCAGGATGCCGGGAAAGAAGAACACGAAGTACAGGACGAAATCGAGCCATGCCTGCACCCGCACGGGGAAGAGCCGGTAGAGCACGTCGGCCCGCACATGGCTGTCCTGCGCCAGCGCATAGGCGCCGCACATCAGGAAGAGCGCCCCGTACATCTGGATCATCATGTCGAAAGCCCAGACCGTCGGCGCATTCAGCACGTAGCGCACGAAGACCTCGTAGGATACCGACAGGGTCAGGATCAGGATGCACCATCCGAAGGCGCGCCCGACCCAGAGGCTCAGCCCCTCGACGGCATGTACGAACTTGACCACTCTATCCCTCCCCCGGACGCAGTTGAATTCCGGGGGCCTTCTGCGGACCCCCGGACAATGATCGGAGCCGCGTGGCTCAGGACGTCGTGAAGTAGTGGTCGTAGGCCAGCTGGTAGTTCGGCTGGTTCAGGTTCAGATAGCCCATGACGTCCTTGGCATAGGCCATCTGCGACTCCATCACCCTCTTGAAGAATGGATCTTCGTCGGCAATCCGGGTCGATACGATGTCCCAGGCGTCGAGCTGCGCAGCAAGTACCGAATCCGGGGTACGGTAGACGCTGACCCCGTCCTGTTCCTGAAGCTTTATCAGGTCATCCGAGTAGCGCTTGGTGTTGCCCCAGTAAAAGCCCGAGTTTTCGGCCATGGACGCATTCTTGATGATTGCCTTGTGCTCGTCCGAAAGCGCGTTGAACTTGTCCTTGTTGAAGGTGATCTCGAAGAATTCCTGGCTCTGGTGGTAGGAGGCCAGCATGTAGGTCTTCGAGACGTCCTGCATCCCGAAGTCGCGGTCTGCGGTCGGATTGTTGAACTCCGCCGCGTCGATCAGGCCCGACTTCATCGCGGGCTGGATCTCTCCTCCCGGCAGCTGCACCACGGACATGCCCATTTCCAGAAGAACGTCGGCCGCAAGACCCACGGTCCGGTACTTGAGACCCTTCATCTGGTCGGCGTCCGTGATCTGCTGGTTGAACCAGCCCAGCGGCTGCGCCGGCATCGGAGAGTTGAAGAACGACACGACATTGAGCCGCAGCTCGGCCATCAGTTCGTCGAACAGCTCCTGTCCGCCGCCCGCGTAGATCCAGCCCAGCACCTCCTGGCTGGACCAGCCGAAGCAGGGTCCGGTCCCGAACAGCGAGGCGGTCTTGGATTTGCCGTACCAGTAGGCCGTCACGTAATGCGCCGCATCCAGAACGCCGCGATGCACGGCGTCCTGCATCTGGCTGGTCTTGACGACGCTGTCGACGGACAGCACCTCGATGGTCAGCGAGCCTCCCGACATCTCGTTGACGCGGTTGGCGAACGACTGGGCATTCTCCAGAAATATCCCGCCACCCCATGCGGCCTGCATCTTGAGGGTCGTTCCGGCATCCTGCGCGACTGCGGGCGCGGCCAGAGCCGCCGCTCCGGCCACGGCCGATCCGCGCAGAAACTTTCTGCGGTTCAGGTTCTCAGTCATGTTTCCTCCCTGGGCAGACGGCGGACCGTCCTTTTTTGTGGCACCTCGCGGCGCGCCATTCGGAGCTGTTGCAGTTTTCGGCCCGCGCGTCGCATCTCCCGGACATCCTCCAATGATCCGGAAAACGGCAGGCCAGCTGCGCCACTCCACCCCCAACGCTATCAAAGAAGCGGGACAGGGCAACGAAATAATGTTGTTCAAAGCCGCCCGCATTCATTTCTTCTGTTTCGCGGGCGTACCTGTGTTCGTGATCGGTTCATCGAACGGCTACTTCTGCCGGGCGACCTGACGCCTCATCAAATTTCTGAGGAATACCCCTTATATTTCTGTTATTATTCGATATTAGAATCTTTTCTTCCAGGTGTTCGTGATGGCGCGGCGGCACTTCGCGCTCCTGCGCGATGACAGAATGGCTTCTGGCAGCCGAGGCGCGAACCGCATCCCGGGACACTCCGCCTGGTTGTGGCAAGGGCGATGTCATGCCGGGTCCGGCGATATTTGCCCTGAAACCTGCCCGTCAGCCATGCCCCTTCCCTTTTCCCGAAACGGTGTCCCGGCACAACGAATCCGGCTGGAGAAACCATCGTTCGTGCCGCCATTCCGCATGCACCGCAGATCGAAGAAGACCGTCCGTCGGACGCAGCCGTGCGGGATGTATCCGGCGCAGAAATATGTTCCAGCTCGGCGGACGGGATCGCAATGCCCGCACGTAGGTCCACGGCTTCCGGAAAACCGCCGAGCTGCGGCGGATGCGGCTCCTAGGGCGCGATTCGACCCGTGGCTAGCGGGTCTGGTCCGACTTCCTTGCGCAGATCCGGCTTGTAGAACGTCACCCGGGCCCGGCCGCGGCGCTTTGACTCGTAAAGCGCGATATCGGCGTCCTGATGCACCCTGTCGAGATCAAGCCGGTCGTAGATGCGCGATTGCGTGACGCCGATGCTGGCCGAAATGCGGCACAACTTTCCCTTGTAGTCGACGGGTTCCTGTACCCTCTCGATGATGCGCTGCCCGATACCGGCGATATCCTCATCGCTCAGCCCCCCCGCCAAGACGATCAGGAACTCGTCCCCGCCCATCCGCGCTACCGCGTCATGCTCGCGAATCTCCTCGAGCATGATGCCCGCGACCGTCTGCAGGACGGTGTCGCCGGCGCCATGGCCGAGCGTGTCGTTGACTTCCTTGAAATAGTCCAGATCCACGTTCATCACGGCGAACTCGATCTTCTGGCGAACAAGCCGCTCGAGTATCTGCCCGATAGCGCGGCGGTTCTTCAGCCCGGTCAGCACATCCGTTACCGCAGCCTTTTCCGCCCTTCGCCGGGCGGCCTGTAGCCGCTGGTTCAATGCGCTGGTTGCCTTCATCGCCGAGGACTTCGCCTCGATCAGGTAAAGCATTTCAACCGCGAGGTCCGTCGGCGCGAAATCCGCGGCCGTGAGCGAGAAATCCCGGACCGCATCGACGATCGACACGCCAAAGGACAGGTTGACCACCAGGGTATCGGGCCGCATTCCTTCGGCGAGAACCCCCTTCAATTCCGTCTGCGAGCCACCACGGAGCCTCAGGTGCAGCTTCGTGCCCGGCCATTGCCGCAAGTCAGACAGCGATTCGATGCGGCGGGGGCGTTCGATCGCGAATATCTCGAAGAAGTCGCGTCCTGTCAGGATGCCATCCGGGCAGAGTTTCTGGAGCGTGGGGCCGACCGATATGACCTGCCCGTCAGCGCCAAGTAGGAGATGCATCGGGCAGAGGATGTTCAGAATCGATGCGAGGTCGCGGCCCGTCACGCGGTGCCCCCGCCAAGGCTGAAATCGCGGCCGCTTGCGAACCCGCTTTCCAGAAGGCGGATCGAGATCGTTTCAACCTCGCCTGAACCGCCGGTGTGTTCGAGATAGGCGAGTGCGCCATAATCGTCCGCCAGCGCCCTGAGCGCGCCGGCGATGACGTGACCGAATCCGCGCAGACTGCTGCGACAGATCAGGCTAAAGCTGTCCTCGCCGTCCTGGCGCAGTTCGATGCTGGGCAATTCGAGGTCGGGCACCGCGAGTCTGGCCCAATCCGGCATATCGTCCAGCGAGCGCAGGAAGTCAACGAAATCGACGCCCCCGAAGCGCAGAAGCCGGCGCAGTCCGCCGACGTTCGGGTGCGACACCAGATAGGTGCCGATATCCTCCATCATCTCGTCATACGGTCGGCCGAGGACTTCGCTGGCGGCGCAGAGAACCTTCGGCGTGAGGCTGTCGTCATAGACCAGCATCGCCTCGAAATTGGCGAATTGGAGGTCCGCGCGCTGCACGACGGCGGCCCATTGCGCCTGGCCGTAGCTATCCACGACAAAACGCTGAATTCCCTTGTTGACCAGTCCGTGCATTGCCTTCCCGCTCGCAATTCCTGCGGGAAGATGCCGGTTTTCCGTTAAGATAGGGCTGATATCTCGAAGTTTAGCGAATTTGGCCGGAGGCGCGTCAGAAGTCCGTGGGCGCACCGCCCTCGGATTTGCGCCGGGCCACGAAATCGGCAAGTTCGTCGCGTATGGCGGCGTCCATTGCCGGCTCCTCGAAGCTCGCCAAGATCTCCTTGAACATCATGTGCGCCCGCTCGGGCGTCCAGATGCCGCCCGCCGCCTCCCAGCCCTCGTAGTTTTTCCAGTCGCTGAGGAAGGGCTGGTAAAACGCTGTCGTGTAACGATCTTGTGTGTGCTGGATGCCGAAGAAATGCCCCGCATTTCCCACTGATTTGATCGCGTCCAGTGCAATCTCGTCGGGACCTGTCGCTGTGATGGCGGGATCCATGTAGCGCTGGATCTGCTGCAGGACCTCGCAATCCATGATGAACTTCTCCGGACTCGCGATCAGCCCGCCCTCGAGCCAGCCTGCGGCATGATAGACCATATGGGTCCCCGACTGCACCGCCGCCCAGAGCGAATTGGAGGTCTCCCACATGGCCTGTCCGTCCGGCACATTGGCCGCACAGACCCCGCTCGAGCGCATCGGCAAGCCGTAAAAGCGCGCGAGCTGCCCGGTCATCTGGGTCGCGCGCATGTATTCGGGGGTGCCGAAGGCCGGCGCCCCGGACTTCATGTCGACGTTCGAGGTGAAGGTGCCGATGGCGCAGGCCGCTCCCGGGCGGATCACCTGCGCCAGCACCACGGCGCAGAGCGCCTCGGCAAGCGATTGCGCGACGGCCCCGGACATCGTAACCGGCGCCATCGCACCCGCCAGAGTGAAAGGCGTAACGACCAGCCCCTGCCCGCGCCGCGCCAGCCGCATCCATCCATCCAGCATTGGAACATCGTGCTTCAGCGGTGAGGTGGAGTTGATATTCGTGTACATACGTGGGGTTGCCTCGAACTCCTCATGTGACAACCCGCCTGCGATACGCACCATTTCCATCACGTCCTCGACCCGTTCCTTGCCGAGGCTGTAGGCATGCATCACCTTGTCGGTGAGCGTGAGCTTGTCATAGAGCACGTCGAGATGGCGCACCGAGGCATGCAGGTCGACGGGTTCGACCGGATATCCGCCCGCAAAGTGGATGCAATTGAAGTATTGCGTCAATTTCAACAGGTTGCGGCACATTTCTCGTGTGCCAGGCACCTTTGTGCCAAGCGAGAGATCCCAGTAGTTCGGCGGTGAGGAGACATTGCCGAAGACGATGTTGTCGCCGCCGATGGTAATCCGGCGCTCCGGGTTTCGCGGGGTGAGCGTGAATTCCGAGGGCGCCATGGCGATGTATTCCATGACCATGTCGCGGCCCATGCGGACGTTCTCGCCGTTCACATCGCAGCCTGCCTTGCGCAGGATCTCGGCGGCCTCCGGATTGAGGAACTCGATGCCGATCTCCTCGAGGATCCGCATTGCGCCATCGTGGATCGCCTGCACCCCCTCTTCGCGCAGCGGCTCGGTGGGACGATCGAGGTTCTTGGGCGGGTTCCAGGGCATCTGCTCGATCACGGCGGTGCCCCGCCGGCTGGCTGCGCCGGCGCGCCCGCCGGTGCGGGTCCTGCGTCTGGTCATGCTGTCCGCCATGGCGCGGTCTCCGATGCCTCGTGGCGCCCAGCACATAGCATGCGCATCAATCGGGCCTCTCCGTTCGCGACGGGCGGTGTCGTTTTCCGCCCGACCGCCCGCCGCGCGCTCAGGACAGACTGTCGATCCAGCCGGCCAGCTCGGAGATATCCCCCAGGACCACATCCGCGAGCGGTTCGAGCTCGGCGCGCCGGGCAATGCCGGTAAGGACGGCGACACATATCATCCCTGCAGCGCGCCCCGCGGTCAGGTCATGGGCGCTGTCGCCGACCATCGCCACCCGCCCGGGCAGGAGCCCGCAGGCGGCGGCGAAGGCCAGCAGGGGACCGGGCCCGGGCTTTGCCCCATGGCCGCTGTCATAACCGGCAATGAAATCGAACAGCGGCGTGACCCCGGCCGCGTCAAGATGCACCCGCGCGGGAACTTCGGAATCGTTCGTGGCCACGCCCAGCCGCAGCCCCCTGTCGCGCAGCCCGGTCAGCAGCGGCACGAGAGGCGCGGCCTCGACCTGAGGCGCGCGCATCGCCTCGGCGTTGATGAAGTCGATCAGGGCGTCGCGCGACATCCCGGGAACCTGCGGGCCAAGCGCGGCGCCCACCTCCTCCACTGTGCCCGCGATGACGATGCTGTCCGGTGCGAAGCTGGCGTTCGCCGTATCGAAGCCGATCGCCGCGCCCATCCGGGAGGCACGTGCCTGATCGCCCTGCGACAGCTCCCTGAGCAGCGCCTGCGCCCAGGCGCTCCACGTTGCACGGAAATCGAAGAGGGTGCCGTCCTTGTCGAAGACGATCCCGTCGAGCGCGCTCATGTCCAGTGCACCTGGTCGCCGCCCGGCAGGGCGCCGCGTGCCGCGGCGAGACGATCTGCCGGAACCCCGATCGCGTCGGCCGCGCGGATCACCCAGGCGTCGTCCATGAGGATGAAATCGAGCACCGCCCCGAGGAAAGCAGGATCGTTGGCCGATGCCCTCAGATCGCTTTCGGATGCGCCGGTCGACCCGAGGAAGACCGGCAGCAGGTCGTCCTCGGCGACGAGCCAGGCGAGCACGCGCAGGGCAAGGGTTTCGGCGGCATCGCGCGCAAGGGACATGGAGGACTCATATCAGACAAGAAGGCAACGCTTTGTTAACCAGTTCTGCCCCAATGTCGATCAGTGTTGGCCGCCTTACTGGGACGTGTTGCGTGCAGGGCAAGATACTCATCGTCGACGCGATCGCCACGAACCGGATTGTCCTGAAGGTCAAGCTCGCCTCGGCCTTCTACGACATCCTTCAGGCGGGCAACGGGAATGAAGCGTTCGATCTTGCCGTATGGCACGATCCGGACCTCGTGATCTGTGCGATGGAACTGCCCGATTGCGATGCGGCAACGCTCTGCGAACGGTTGCAGGCGAATTCCCGCACACGGGCCATACCGATGATGGTCATCGGAAGCCGACCGAATTCTATGGCGCGCCTGCGCGCGCTTGCCGCTGGAGTGCTGGACATCATGCACAAACCTCTCGACGACACCCTGCTTCTCGCACGCGTGCGAAGCCTGATCCGGGCGCATAACACAGCAGCCGAATGGCAGTTGCGCGACGACACATCGCGGGCACTGGGATTTGCCGAGGAGATGGCCGATTTCGGGCCGCCCGGCGAAACCGTGATCGTCTCGACCGAACCCGAAACCGCGCGGCGCTGGATCGAGGACCTTCAGCCGCTTCTGCGCAGCGAGGTGGTGTTGCTGGCGCCCGACAAGGCGCTGCGGGACATGCGGCCCGACAAGGCCGCGGACGTCTTCGTGCTGGCCCTCAGCAGCACCGAGCATCACAGCGGAGACGTGTTGCGCCTGCTGGCGACGATCCGGGCAACCAATGCGACGCGCCACGCGGGCGTCCTCGTGCTGCAGACGCGCCCCGATCCGGGTCTTGGCGCCTATGCGCTCGACCTCGGGGCGGACGATCTGATGACCGACGGCTTCGACCCCGAGGAGATGGCGCTGCGCGTGAAGGCGATGATGCGCCGCAAGCGGATCGCCGACCAGTTGCGCGCGACCGTGCGCACCGGCCTGCAGGCGGCGGTATCGGATCCGCTGACCGGGTTGCGCAACCGGCGCTACGCCATGCCGCATCTGGCGCGCGTGGCGGAACATGCCAAGGCCACCGGCCGCCCCTTCGCGGTGATGGTCGCCGATCTCGATCATTTCAAGCAGATCAACGACCTGCACGGTCACGCGGCGGGGGATGCGGTGCTGGTCGAAACCGCCCGACGCCTGCGCGAGAACCTCAGGGCGGTCGACCTCGCGGCCCGCATCGGCGGGGAAGAGTTTCTGGTCGTGATGCCCGCCACAACGCTTTCGGAGGCGCGCAGCACGGCAGGACGGCTGTGCCGGACGATCGGCGGCGATCCCTTCTGCATCCCCGGCAGGCGCGAACCGATCAAGGTCACGGTTTCGATCGGACTGACCATCGGCGGGCAGCAGGACGCGAAGACTCCTGCCGGCGCACCCGACCCCGAGGCGCTGCTTTCCGCGGCGGACAAGGCGCTTTACGCAGCCAAGAGCCGGGGCCGGAACCAGGTCACGCTCAGCAGGCCGGCGGCCTGATGCGCCCGGCGGACGTGCCGCCGATGGCGCAGTGGGTCTGCAAGCAGCAGATCAGTCGCGCCTTTCCCGGGCGTCACGGTCCAGCATCCTGCTGACCCTGTCGGCATAGGCCGCGCGACCCGGCGCATCCATCGCCAGGACCTGCGCGAGCCATTCGTCCTGCACCATCGTCTGAACCTCGGCGCCCAGGGCGGTCTGTCGTGCCAGCAGCGCCTCGAGCCGCTCGGGATCGATCGGATCGGCCCGGATCGCGTCCAGCACTTCGCGCTCGATCGCCGCACGCTCCTCGCGGCCCGCGTCGCGCTGATCACGCGCGGCCCGGAAACTTTCGCGCAGGCGTGCCCGCTCCTCGTCCGGAAGCGCGCGGACAAAGGCGAATCCGCGCCCGCCCGGCTCATCGGGGTGCGCGTGCCCTGGTCCGGGGCCGCCGTGACGCCAGGCTGTGCCGGCGATGGCGCCGATGATGAGAAGGTTCACCGCCAGCGAAAACACCAGAAGCGGTTTCAGCCAGCGTTCGCGAGTCCTGCCGCCGGGGCTCATTTCGATGTCATCCGGCATCATCCATTCCTTCCTCTGTCAGCCAGGCGGCTCCTGAAAAGTCCATCAGCTCCGCCGCCGCGCTGTCGGCCGACAATTCGCTGTCAAAGAGCAGGTCAAGACCCGGCATCGCCGTCGGCGTGCTGACCCCGATCCAGAAACCGGCACAGACCGTGGCGGCCAGCCCGCCAAGCGAGGGCCATCCCCCGACAGCGTCGCGGATGCGTTGCCAGAGCGCGGGGGGCCTGTCGGCGGGGCGCCCACGCAGCAGGTGAACGCCCTGTTCGGCGCGGGCGTCGGCCAGAACCCGGGCGGCAAGTCGGTCCGGCAGGTCGGGCGCATCGGCGCGAAGCGCGGCGAAAAGCGCGTCGAGCTCGGCCTCTGCGTCGTCGATATGTTGCTCACGCTTCGTCATCGTCATACCCCAGTTCGTCACGCCGTCCGGCGAGTTGCTCTGCCAAAGCCCGCTTTCCCCGTGCGGTCAGGCTTTCGACCGCACGCACGTTGATTTCCATGATCCGGGCAATTTCCGGATTCGCCAGCCCCTCGATATGGCGCAGCACGACCGCCTGACGCTGGCGCTCGGGCAATGCGCCGAGCGCCCGTTGCAAAGCGAGATGGCGCGCCTGCTCCTGCATCGCCTCGGCGGGGCCGGGCGCCGGATCCGCGGGCTCGGCGATCTCGTCCAGGCCAACCCCGCGGCGGCGGCGCTTGCGATCGATGCACAGGTTGGCCGTGACCCGATACAGCCAGGTCGACACCTGCGCCTCGCCCTCGCGCCAGTCGGGCGCGATGCGCCAAAGCCTCAGCATCGCCTCCTGCGCCACGTCCTCGGCCTCGGCCCGTTCGCCCAGCAGACGGACCGCATGGGCGAAAACCCGTGGCAGCAGGCGCTCCGTCAGCAGGCGCGCGGACCGATCGCAGCCCCCCGCGTAGAGCGCGAGAAGGGCCTCGTCCGGCAAGCTCTCCCGGTGATCGAGCGGCATTTCCATTCCCTGCATCGTTAGAAGCCCGCGGCGCATGCATCAAGCGCCGCGGGCCGGAGCGTCACGACCTTGCTCAGTCGCCGTGTTCCTCGCCGGTCCGGGGTCCATGCGGGTGGTGGCGTCCGTCGCGCATCTTCTTGCGCACCTCGCGGAATTCCTCGCGCGAGATGGTGCCGTCTCCATTGCTGTCGAAGCGCTCGAAACCGTCATGGTCGTCGGCACGGGCCATCAGCTCCGCCTCGGACAGCTTGCTGTC
This sequence comes from Sulfitobacter sp. LCG007, assembly GCF_040801785.1. Classification (NCBI taxonomy): domain Bacteria; kingdom Pseudomonadati; phylum Pseudomonadota; class Alphaproteobacteria; order Rhodobacterales; family Roseobacteraceae; species Roseobacteraceae bacterium LCG007. The sequence goes on from NZ_CP161805.1 coordinate 2,024,541, forward strand.
CTTGTCGGTATCCATGCGGGTGAACATGAACTCGACCATGCCCGCTGCGCGCTGCCTTGCGACCGCGTCGACCTCCTCGCGGCCGAGAAAGCCGTCCCCGTCCGTGTCCGCCTCCTTGAAGCGTTCCTTCGCGCGGGCCTGCATCTCCTCGCGGCTGAGATTGCCATCCTTGTCGGCATCGAGCAGCCTGAACATGCCGGGACCGAAGGGGCCATGGCCCTCGCGGGCCATCGCGGCGGGGGCACCAAGCACCAGGACGGCTGCCAGGCCGGTGACGATTAGCTTTTTCGAAGTCATCTTGTCCTACCTCAATCCTTCAACACACACGTGAAGCGCATGTCCGGCGCCTCACAGTATCTCTAACGCGGCGGCGCGTTCTTTCCGTCGCCGCCCGGCGGAACTTCGCGGCATCGCGCCGCATAATGGCCGCGCGACCTTTTCTTTTTGCAGCCCAGGGCACAAGTTCCGGTGACAAGAGGATTTGCAGATGACCGACATCACATACGACCGGACCGGGACCGGCGCCCCCGCACGCGATACCCGTCAGGCGCTTTTCCGAGGCTGGCGGCGCAAGTGCCCGCACTGCGGGCAGGGACCGCTCATGCGCTCGTATCTGAAAGTGGCGGACCACTGCGCCGTCTGCCGCGAGGAGTTCTTTCATCATCGCGCCGATGACGGGCCTGCCTATCTCGCCATCCTCTTCGTCGGCCATCTGATGGCGCCGCTGTTGCACGTGACCTTCGTGACATGGCGGCCCGAGCCTCTGACGCTCTTCACGATATTCGCGATTGGAACGACCTTGCTGACACTTTACCTTCTGCCAAGACTGAAGGGCGCGATCGTGGGATTCCAGTGGGCGCGCAGGATGGGCGGCTTCGGCAAGGAAGCGTGAGCGCCCGAAACCCTTGGAAGATGCGAGGAGCGCGCCGATGACTGGCCCGATGACTGGCCCTGTGTCGATCGACAAGAGCGCCGTGAGGGACGCCGCAAGCGTCATCGTGCTGCGCGACCGGTCCTGCGATCCGCGCATTCTGATGGGACAGCGCGGGGCCAAGGCGGCCTTCATGCCCAACAAGTTCGTCTTTCCCGGAGGAGCCGTGGATCGGGGGGACCATGCGGTCGCGCTGGCCGGATCGCTGACGCAGCCCTGTGCCGAAAGGCTTGCCGAAGGCGCTGCGCCCGGCCTCGCCCATGCGCTGGCAGTGGCGGCGATCCGCGAGCTCTGGGAAGAGACCGGCCTCGTTCTCGGACGGAGCGGACAATGGGAAGGCGAAGTTCCCGCGGACTGGCAAAGTTTTGCCGCGACCGGCCATCTGCCCGATGCCGGACCGTTGCAGTTCGTTTTCCGCGCCCTCACGCCCCCCGGCCGGCCGCGACGCTTCGATGCGCGTTTCTTTCTGGTGGATGCCGAAGCGCTCAGCGGCAATCCGGACGATTTCGCCGCTGCCTCGGACGAGCTTTCGCATCTGCAATGGGTACGGCTTGCCGACGCGAGGGCCTTCGACATGCCTTTCATCACCGAAGTCGTCCTGGCCGAGATACAGGCCCGGGTCGCGGATCGCGCGCCTCCCGCAAGCGTGCCGTATTTCCGCAACGACGACGAGGAAAGCCTGTTCCTGCGCCTGCGGGGCGGGCAGCTTCCCTAGGGCCGGTCCGGGGCAACGCCCGCTCAGACCACCATGACGATTGCGACGATCGACAGGCATAGAAGTGCCATGCCGGCCAGTTCGCGCCGGCTGACCCTTTCATGGAAGATCAGCACCGAGGCGATCAGGCTGAAGACAAGCTCGACCTGCCCCACCGCCTTCACATAGGCAGCCGTCTGCAGGGCGAAGGCCGTGAACCAGCCGAGCGAACCGGCCATCGACAGAAGACCGATCCAGACCGCCTTTCCCCGCGCCGCCCAGACCCGCGCAACCTGGCCGGGCTCGCGCCGGACCAGCCAGAGGATCATGCCGAGGGTCTGCATCGCGGTGACGGCGGCCAGTGTGGTGCCGGACCGAACCAGCGGGTCGGACGAGGCGATCTCAAGCGTGGCGCCGCGATAGGTCACTGCCGAAATGGCGAAGAGAACGCCGGAGGCAAGTCCCAGAAGCATCGCGCGGTTGGTCATCGCCCGCCAGCTCCAGCCCTCGCCTTCGGCAGGCTCTGACAGCAGCAGCACCCCGCCGACGCCCAGCAAGATCGCCGCAAGGCCGCCGGGGCTGACCGTCTCGCCCAGCAGCAGGACGCCGACGGCCGCGGCGAAGATCGCCTGCGTCTTCATGAGCGTGATGCCGACCGCGAAGTTGCGCGCCTTGAACAGCTTAACCACGCAGATCGTCGCGGCCACCTGCGCAAAGCCGCCGACGGCGCCGAAGATCCAGAAGCGGGCGGACGTCGCCGGCAGATCCTGCCCGGTCGCCCCGAGATAGATCGCCAGCAGAAGGGCCACGAGCGGCGCGGAGTAGAGAAACCGGGCAAGCGTCGCCCCGGCGGCGGTCAGCGTGGCGACCGACAGCTGTTTCTGAAGCACGAAACGGACGTTCTGGAACAGGGCCGCGGCGAAGGTGACGGCGATCCAGGCATGCGGATTGTCAAACATGACGCTCTAGTGGCGCAAATTCAGCGGCCCTGCCAGAGCGGATGCGGCACGTCGTCCTTGCGGCGCAGGAAATAGAGCCGGAATATCTGCGCGTATGACCCGTAGACGTATCCGTGGTTGCGCGCGAGGTAGCGGCTGCGGTTCTCCCGGTAGAGTTCGGGCAACCGATACCACGGCACGCGCGGGTGCATGTGGTGGACCACGTGCAGATTGTTGTTCAGGAAGAGGAAGGCCAGCGGCCCGCGATCCTCGATCACGACGGTACGCCCGCTGGCGCGCTCATGCGCCTGATGCTCGAGAAAGGTACGGATCCGAAGGACCGCCAGGGCCATATAGCAGGCGACAAGATAGGCCCATATGGGCATGGGGGCCTGCCAGACCAGCACCAGCACCAGCGCGGCGCCGGGCAGATGCGCCAGCCAGCCGAGCAGCGCCTGACCGTCACCGGCACAGATCGCCCGACAGTCTGCGCGCAGGAAGGCGGCCTGCCCCACCAGAGGCCCGACGACCAGCCGCCCGAGCAGCGTGTTGTTGAACTTCAGCAGCCCCCGGCGCCATCGGGGGAGCGAACCCCACACCACCGGGTCGAGATAGTTGCTTTCGGGGTCGTCATAGGGGTCCGTCAGGCGCGAATCCTGATGATGCGCCAGATGCAGATCGCGAAAACGGAGGTAGGGAACCATGAGCCCGGGCTGGATGTGCACCAGCGCCTCGCTGGCCCGGCGCGAGGGCAGCGGATGGCCATGCAGCACCTCATGGGTCAGCGATGAATGCAGGACGAGCGCCAACGCGGTGACCCCTACCGCCAGGGGCAGCCAGAGGCCGGACAGGACCGTCACGCCAAGTAAGAGCACAGCGACGGTCGCAACGAAAAGCGCGAGCGTCGGCCATTCGCACGTTCCGGGTCGTGCCGCAGGCAGCCGCGCGGAGGTGAAACGTCCCGGCAGGACCGCCTCTCTACCTCCGGTAGTGTTTTGAATCGTTTGCACTTATCTGCCCGTGTAACGCTTTTGTGATAGGATACTGCAGCGCAGCGGGTCAGCATATTACAATAAGAATTAACAAAACCCCTCACATGGTGATAAAAATCTGCGGATGAGTACAAATCTAACTAAAATGGAGCGTGCCCGGCAGTTCCGGCAGCGCCTCTCCGCGGCCATGGAGGAGGCCGGAACGAACCGCAGCGCGCTTTCCCGTGCGATCGGCGCCGACCGTTCCACCCTCAGCCAGGTTCTCAGCGGCGAGGCAGACCGCCTGCCCGGCGCGCATGTGGTGGGGGCCTGCGCAAGCGCGCTCGGGGTGTCGTCGGACTGGCTTCTGGGGCTTTCGGACCGGCGCGAGAATGCCGCCGCGCTGCTTTCCGCCAGCCTTGCTCTCAGCGAGGCGCCCCGCGCCGAGATCGACCAGCGCATCGTCGAATGGCACCGCGAGGCGGCCGGCTACAAGATCCGCCATGTCCCGGCGAGCCTGCCCGACATGTTGAAGACCCGAGGTGTGCTGGAGTGGGAGTACGGGCCGCATCTGGGCCGGACGGCGACGCAGGCCATCAACGCCTCTCACGACAGGCTGGACTGGATGCGCCAGGCCCAGTCGGACTACGAGATCGCCTTTCCGCTGTTCGAGATCGAAAGCTTCGCCTGCGGCACCGGATATTACGAGGGGCTGCCCGCCCGGGACCGGCTGGAACAGCTCGATCATCTGCTCGCGCTTGCCCGCGACCTCTATCCGCGCCTGCGCATCTACCTCTTCGACGCCCGGCGCCTCTATTCGACGCCGATCACGATTTTCGGCCCGCTGCTTGCCGTGTTCTATACGGGGGGCCATTTCATGGCCTTTCGCGACCGCGAGCGGATCGAGCTTTTCAGCGCCGATTTCGACAAGCTCGTGCGGGAGGCGGCGGTGGGCGCGCGCGACCTGCCCCCGCATCTCGAGGCGCTGCGCCCGAAAATCCGCTGAGTTCGGGAGCGATGCCGCGGTTCTGCCCCAGCCTCCGGCCATTCCAGCAGGGAAAGCACATATTCCGATCGCGCTTCCGTGCCGCCGCTTGCCGCCCGCACACCCCTCGCCTATCAAGGCAGAAAAGGGCGGTACATGCGCATTCTCATCACCAACGACGACGGCATCAACGCGCCGGGGCTGAAAATCCTTGACGCCATCGCCAGGGATCTGGCCGGCGAAAGCGGAGAGGTCTGGACCGTCGCCCCCGCCTTCGAGCAGTCCGGGGTGGGGCATTGCATCAGCTATACGCATCCCATGATGATCGTCGAGATGGGCGAACGCCGCTTCGCGGCCGAGGGCTCGCCGGCGGATTGCGTTCTGGCGGGCCTGCACGAGATCATGGCAGAGGACCCTCCCGATCTGGTCCTCTCGGGCGTCAACCGGGGCAACAACTCTGCCGAGAACGCGCTTTACTCCGGTACGATCGGCGGCGCCATGGAAGCGGCGCTGCAGGGCATTCCGGCGATCGCACTCTCGCAATTCATGGGCCCCGCGACCACGGCGCTCGACAATCCGTTCGAGGCTGCGGCCGTCCACGGCGCCGAGACCGTCCGCAGGATCCTTCGCAGCGATCCGGAAGAGACGGCCGACTACCGGCTTTTCTACAACGTCAACTTTCCCCCCGTCGCCGCCGCCGCGGTCAAGGGCACGCGCCTTGCCGTCCAGGGGTTCCGGCGCGGCAGCCGTTTCTCGACCGAACCGCACCTGTCGCCTTCGGGGCGCCGCTTCCTCTGGATCAAGGGGGGCGACCAGCAGATCGCATCGGCGGCAGGCAGCGACGCTGCGGTCAATCTCGACGGCTACATCTCCGTTACGCCGATGCGCGCGGATCTGACCGCGCACGATGTGATGGAGGAGCTTGCAGGCATCGCGACATGAGCAATGACGCGGAAATGAAGATGCAATTCCTCTACGCGCTGCGCTCGAAGGGCGTGACCGACCGCCGCGTGCTCTCGGCGATGGAGGCGATCGACCGCGGGCCCTTCATCCGCGGCATCTTCTCGGAGCGCGCCTACGAGGACATGCCCCTGCCGATCGCCTGCGGCCAGACCATTTCGCAGCCCTCAGTCGTAGGGCTCATGACGCAGGCGCTTCATGTCAGCCCGCGCGACAAGGTGCTCGAGGTGGGCACAGGGTCGGGATACCAGGCCGCGATCCTCAGCAAGCTCGCCCGCAGGGTCTATACCATCGACCGCCACCGGCGGCTGGTGCGCGAGGCATCGGATATCTTCGATCACCTCGGGCTCGCCAATATCACCGCGATCACCGGCGACGGCAGCTTCGGCCTGCCGGATCAGGCCCCCTTCGACCGCATCCTCGTGACCGCCGCCGCCGAGGATCCGCCCGGACCGCTGATGGAGCAGCTGAAGGTGGGGGGCACCATGGTCCTGCCCGTCGGCCAGTCGGACGCGGTGCAGCACCTGATCGTGGTGCGCAAGCACGAAACCGGCTTCGACTACGAAGAGCTGCGTCCCGTGCGATTCGTTCCATTGCTCGAAGGCTTGGGCAAGGACGGATAAGCTGCTATGGTGCAGAGAATACCAAGCCGCGGACAAACACGCGGACGACAGACGAGGAACAGCAGATGACCGGGTTTTCCCTTCGACCCCGCCGCCTTGCACCCTTCGCAAGCGTTGCGCTGATCGCGCTCGCCGGCTGCAACCAGCCGCTCGACTATGACCTGCGCGGCCTCGGCGGCGGGTTCTCGACCGCCCCCGCGGCGCAGGTCGCCGTAAGCAACAGGCCCGAGCCGGATTCACGGGGCGTGATTTCCTACCCGAACTATCAGGTGGCGGTCGCGAACCAGGGCGATACGGTCGAAACCATCGCCTCGCGCCTGGGCTTGTCGTCCGCTGAACTCGCGCGTTTCAACGGGGTCGCGCCCGATGCCCCCCTGCGCAGGGGCGAGGTCGTGGCGCTGCCCCAGCGCGTGACGCCCGCTGCAACCGGCGCGCCAGCCGGCGGCGTCGATATCGCAAGCGTGGCGGGCAATGCCATAAACCGCGCGCCCGCAACCGCGCCGGGCGTACAGACAGCCGCCCTGCCCGCCGCCGCCCCGGCCGCGTCACCGTCGTCGGAGCCCGCGCAACACCGTGTCGAACGGGGCGAGACCGCCTATTCGATCGCCCGGCTCTACAATGTTCCGGTGAAGTCGCTGGCGGAATGGAACGGGCTGGGTCCCGACCTCTCAGTGCGGGAAGGCCAGTTCCTGATGATCCCGGTCGCCCGCCAGAACCCGCCGGAATCCGCCCGGCAGGTCGCGGTCACGGCTCCCGGGACCGGCTCGCCCACCCCGACGCCGCCCAGTGCGGCCAAGCCGCTGCCCCCGGCCGACGAAGCGCCCGTCAAGACCGCCGAACCGAAGCCCGCGGCACCGGCCAAGCCGGTGGCGGATGTCGGACAGCAGACAGCGAGCAGCAGCGCGCGCATGGCCTTCCCGGTCTCGGGGCAGATCATTCGCGAATATTCCAAGGGCAAGAACGACGGGATCGACATCCGCGGCAATGCGGGAGGGCCGGTCGGTGCCGCCGATGCCGGAACCATCGCCGCGATCACCGAAAGCGCCGACGGCGTCCCGATCATCGTGGTCCGCCACGACGCAAACCTGTGGACCGTCTATGCCAATGTCGACTCCGTTTCGGTAAAGAAGGGCGATACCGTCTCGCGCGGGCAAAGCATGGCCAAGCTGCGCAGCGGCAGCGACTCCTACGTCCATTTCGAGGTGCGCAAGGGTTTTGATTCGGTCGACCCGCTGCCCTATCTGCAATAGGGGCTTGGCGGAGAATCTGGCCTCGACGACTGCGTGGCGCGCAGACCTGCGCCACCCTTTTCGCAACAGTTTGTGCTGAAACCTCCGGATTATGCCCGGCGGCCCAATTCTGGCCGCAATGGCTGCGCAGACAGATACGCGCGCGGAATTTTCCGCGGGCGCATGTCAAGGAGCCACCCGCATGAACCCGACGAGCCGCTTCCTGAAATCGGTCATAGAATCAGCCGAAACGATCAGCTTTCCCCTACCCTGGGCCGGTGCGCGCCAGTCCGAAACCGACGTGCGCACCGAGCGCGCCGAAGCGGTCAGGGACTGACGGACAGCCGCTCTTCCAGTATCTCGAACGGAACGCCCGGTTCGTCCTTGGCCTTCCGGATCACCAAGGAGGTCTTGACGCTGGCGACGTTCGGCGTTGTCAGCAGCTTGCCGGTGAGAAAGCTCTGGAAGCTGGAAAGGTCGGGCGCGACGCATTTCAGGATGAAATCCACCTCGCCGTTGAGCATGTGACACTCGCGTACCAGCGGCCAGGATCTGCAGAGGTTCTCGAAGACGCTGAGGTCCGACTCGGCCTGGCTCGACAATCCGACCATCGCGAAGACCTGCACCTCGAATCCCAGCTCGCGCGTGTCGACCTTGGCGTGGTAGCCCCGGATGTAACCCGCCTCTTCCAGTGCCCGCACCCGGCGCAGACAGGGCGGCGCCGAGATTCCGACCCTTCTGGCGAGCTCGACATTCGTCATGCGCCCGTCAGCCTGCAGTTCCGCCAGAATTTTCCTGTCGATCGGATCGAGCCGCGTCGCGCTCATGTCCAGCCTCTTTGATTTTTCGGTCCTTATAGCACCGACCCGACCGCGCGCAATTATATTTCCCCATCACGCAAGATTCTTTCTGCAACGCCCTTTCGGACTGCACTTCGGCCATGCATGTCGCGCAACAGATCGGGGGTTTAAGAGGCCGCCCCGCGCCTTTATATGCTTGTGCAAACCCAGTTCCGGAAGGATTTCCATGTCCGAGACCCGCCATACCCGCCTGCTGATCATCGGCTCAGGCCCCGCCGGCTATACCGCGGCCGTCTATGCAAGCCGTGCGATGCTGAACCCGATCCTTGTTCAGGGGATCGAACCGGGCGGCCAGTTGACCACCACCACCGAAGTCGAGAACTGGCCCGGCGACACCGAGGTGCAGGGTCCGGATCTGATGGTGCGCATGCAGGATCACGCCAAGGCGATGGGGGCCGAGATCATCGGCGACATCATAAGCGAGCTCGACCTGAAGAAGCGCCCCTTCACCGCGAAGGGCGACAGTGGCACCACCTATGTCGCGGATGCGGTCATCCTGGCCACCGGCGCGCGGGCCAAGTGGCTGGGGCTGCCCTCGGAGGAGAAGTTCAAGGGCTTCGGCGTATCGGCCTGCGCGACCTGCGACGGCTTCTTTTACCGCGGGCAGGAGATCGTCGTCATCGGCGGCGGCAACACGGCCGTGGAAGAGGCGCTTTTCCTGACCAATTTCGCGTCCAAGGTGACTTTGGTGCACCGCCGTGACGAATTGCGCGCGGAGAAAATCCTGATCGACCGGCTGGAGAAGAACGCGAAGATCCAGCCGATGTGGTTCCACGAGCTCGATGAAGTGATCGGCACCGACAACCCTCTGGGTGTCGAGGGCGTGCGGCTGCGCGACGTCCGCACTGGCGCGATCACGGAAATCCCGGCGAAGGGCGTCTTCGTGGCCATCGGACATGCACCGGCCAACGAACTGGTCAAGGACGTGCTCGAAACCCATATGGGCGGTTACGTCGTCACCAGGCCCGGCAGCACTGAAACCTCGATACCGGGGGTATTTGCGGCAGGCGACCTGACCGACCACAAGTACCGGCAGGCCGTCACTTCGGCCGGGATGGGCTGCATGGCCGCGCTCGACGCCGAGCGTTTCCTCGCCGAGCACGGCATCGAGGTCGAGGAACACGGCGAACCGCTGGTGAAAAGCGCCGCGCAATAGCGATGGCGCGCCTGTACCGCCTCCCGCCGGGTGCGGGGGGCCGGATAAAGAGGTGCGTACGCTGCCTTAACCGGGCGCATAATCCCGACATGCTCTAACCGGGGGATCTGCCGGAACGCTGCATCCGGCATTCCACGGAGAGCGCAACGGATGAAAGCTGAACCCGATCTGTCAAGAATCCCCGGCCCCCCGGCCCTGCCTCTGATCGGGCACACGCTCCAGATCATCCGCGATCCCTACGGGACCCAGTTCGAGTTCATCCGCCGCTATGGCGAGGTCTACAAGACCCATATGCTGGGCCGCTGGCGTGTGAACCTCTGCGGGCCCGACGCGATGGAAATGGTGTTGATGGACCGCGATGGCATCTTCTCGAATGCCGGCGGCTGGGACGCGCTACAGCGGATCTACCCCGGCGGACTGCTGCTGCAGGATGCGGACGCCCACCGGCAAAGCCGGCGCATTCTGACCGCGGCCTTCCGGGCGAACGCCCTCAGGGACTACCGCGTTCAGATGGGCGCGACCATCGGCCGGCTGCTCACGGAGTGGCCGGTCGGAAGGCCCTTCCGCTTCTACGATGCGGCAAAGGACCTGACATTGCGCATGGGCGGAGCCATCTTCATGGGGCTGCCTCTCGACGGTGCGCTGGCCCAACGGCTCAACCGCGCGATCCGCGACGAGATCCGGGCCACTGTCACCCCCATCCGCGCGCCCCTGCCCTTCACGCCGATGTGGCGGGGCATGCTCGGCCGGCATTTCCTGCGCGAAACCTTCCGCACACTCATCGACGAGCGCCGCCGGAGCGGGGGCGCCGATTTCTTCTCGCAGATGTGCCTCGCGAAAGACGACGACGGGCAGTGCTGGAGCGAAGAGGAGTTGCTGGACCAGTTCAACCTGCTGATCATGGCCGCGCACGACACCACGGCGACCACGCTGACGGCGATGGTCTGGGCGCTTGCCGCGCATCCGGAATGGCAGGAACGTGTGGCCGACGAGGTCCGGGGCCGCGACCCGGCCCGGTCCGATGAGGATCTCGCGGCGATGACCGACACCGGCAAGGTTTTCCGCGAGGCGCTGCGCCTTGTCGCGCCCGTGCCGTTCATCCCGCGACTTGCGACAGCCGATTTCGAGTGGCGGGGCCATCTGATACCCGCAGGCACCTCCGTCACCGTCAATCCCGGCGTCACGATGCTGTCCGCGTCGCTCTACACCGAACCGCACCGTTTCGATCCCGACCGCTTCTCGCCGGAACGGGCCGAGGATCGCCGCCACCGCTTTGCCTGGGCTCCCTTCGGTGGCGGGGCGCACAAATGCATCGGAATGCATTTCGCCGAAACCCAGGTGAAGATCTTCATCGCGGCGCTGCTGAGCGACTTCCGGACGACGCTTTCGGGGAATCGCCCCCCCGACTGGCAGCGCATGCCCATCCCGCGCCCGCGCTGCGGATTGCCGGTGAGCCTGATCGCGCGGCAGTGACCCGCACCATTGCGGCGGTTTCCGCCGAACTGTCGCGAGTTTGCGGATAATCTCACAAAGCGGCTTGAATCTCGCAAAGCCGAAACGCTATAGGCCCCAACGTAAGGCGTCGCTTGGGGAGGCGCGCCCGTTGGTTTTGACTGGAAGCGAGATATTTTAATGAACACCCCGAACCTGGCTCCTATTCCCGAGCTCTATGTCAGCTACGAGTCCGCACAGAAACTGAAGGCAGAAGCAGGCAACCTGACCAGCTGGGATCTAAGCCCCCGGCAGATCTGCGACCTGGAACTGCTTATGAACGGCGGCTTCAACCCGCTGAAGGGTTTCCTTTCCGAGGCGGACTACGATGGCGTGGTCAAGGACATGCGTCTTGCCGACGGAACGCTCTGGCCGATTCCGATCACGCTCGACGTGCCCGAGGCCTTCGCCGAGAAACTCGAACTCGGCCAGGACATCGCCCTGCGCGATCAGGAAGGCGTCATCCTCGCAACCATGACCGTCACCGACCGCTGGGAGCCGAACAAGGCGCTCGAGGCCGAGAAGGTGTTCGGGGCGGACGACGATGCGCATCCGGCCGTGAACTACCTGCACAACCATGCCGGCAAGATCTATCTCGGCGGCCCGGTCACGGGCATCCAGCAGCCGGTGCATTACGACTTCCGCGCCCGCCGCGACACGCCCAACGAGCTGCGCGCGTATTTCCGCAAGCTGGGCTGGCGCCGCGTCGTCGCCTTCCAGACCCGCAACCCGCTGCACCGCGCGCATCAGGAACTGACCTTCCGCGCTGCGCGCGAGGCGCAGGCCAACCTGCTGATCCACCCGGTCGTCGGCATGACCAAGCCCGGCGACGTGGACCACTTCACCCGCGTGCGCTGCTACGAGGCGGTTCTCGACAAATACCCGTCGTCGACCACCACCATGTCGCTGCTCAACCTCGCCATGCGCATGGCGGGCCCGCGCGAGGCGGTCTGGCACGGTCTGATCCGGCGCAACCACGGCTGCACGCACATGATCGTCGGCCGCGATCACGCCGGGCCGGGCAAGAACTCGGCGGGCGAGGATTTCTACGGCCCCTATGATGCCCAGGAGCTGTTCCGCAAGCATCAGGACGAGATCGGCATCGAGATGGTCGACTTCAAGCACATGGTCTATGTGCAGGAGCGCGCCCAGTACGAACCCGCGGACGAGATCGAGGACAAGGACAAGGTCACGATCCTCAACATCTCGGGCACCGAACTGCGCCGCCGCCTCGCCGAAGGGCTCGAGATCCCCGAATGGTTCTCGTTCCCCGAGGTGGTCGAAGAACTGCGCAAGACGCGTCCCGCGCGCTCGAAGCAGGGCTTCACCGTCTTCTTCACCGGCTTCTCCGGGTCGGGCAAGTCGACCGTCGCCAACGCGCTCATGGTCAAGCTGATGGAGATGGGCGGCCGGCCTGTGACGCTGCTGGACGGCGACATCGTGCGCAAGAACCTTTCGTCGGAGCTTGGCTTCTCTAAGGAACACCGCGATCTCAACATCCGCCGGATCGGCTATGTGGCCTCCGAGATCACCAAGAACGGCGGTATCGCGATCTGCGCGCCCATCGCGCCCTACGCGACAACCCGCCGTGCCGTGCGCGAGGACATCGAGGCTTTCGGTGCCTTCGTCGAAGTGCATGTGGCGACGTCGATCGAGGAATGCGAACGGCGGGACCGCAAGGGGCTCTACAAGCTCGCGCGGGAAGGCAAGATCAAGGAGTTCACCGGAATCTCGGACCCCTATGACGTGCCGCAGAATCCCGAGCTGCGCCTCGACACCGAAAATGTGGATGTGGACAACTGCGCCCATCAGGTGGTGCTGAAGCTCGAGAGCATGGGCCTGATCTCGGGCAACGTCTAAGCCATCGCCAACCTTCCCGAAAGGACCGCCGCGGCTTGCCCGGCGGTCCTTTTTCATTGCGCTTCCTCAGTTTGGCAGCCGTACCGTGCCGGACATCAGCACGTAACCCTCGCCCGCCACCTCGACGCCTTCTATCGCGTCGCGGGGGCCGAGCACGCGAACCTCTGCCCTGCCCGGCCTGCCCATGCCATGCCCCTGCTCGGCCACGAAGGCGGGCCGCGCGATCAGGCCACGCGCCCACAGATACGACGCCATCGCGCCCGTGGCCGATCCGGTGAAGGGATCCTCCGGCGGGCTGGGGGGTGCCAGCAGCAAACGCGAGAACGTATCGCCCGCACCGGTGGCCCCTTCGAGGCAGACCCAGAAGGGCTCCATCGTGTCGGTGCGGTCCTGACCGAGATGCGCGGAGAGATCTTCCATGGCCTTCGGGTCGAAGCGCAAGCGCGTCAGACAGGCGCGGTCGCGCAGCACGGTGATGCAGAAGGGCAGTCCGGTCGAGACGATCTGCGGTGGCGCGATGATGTCCCCGGGCGCGATCCCTCCCACCGGCGCGACGATCTCTGCGGGAACCTCTGCGCCGAACGCGGGCGCGATCTGGCGCATGCTCACTCGGTTGCCGCTGACTGTGACCGGCACGAGCCCTGCTCCGGTCTCAAGCACCAGTGGGCCATCCCCGATCAGGCCGCGACGGCGCATCGCCGCCACCGTCGCGATGGTCGGATGACCCGCGAATGGAATCTCGCGCGACGCCAGGAAGTAGCGCACCCTGATATCGGCCTTCCCGGACGGTCCGGTGAAGGTGCATTCGACCAGAGAGGTCTCGCGCACATAGGCGGTGCAGGTCGCGTCCGCCAGGCCTGCCCCGCCATGCACGACGGCGCAGCCGTTGCCGCCAAAAGGCACCGCGGTGAACGCATCGACCCAGTCGAAATCGAAATCCATCATGCCCTCAATGCAAGAAGGGCCGCGGATTGCGCGGCCCTTGTCATTTCTGCCGTGTCCCGGTGCCTCAATGCACAGCGACCGGCGCGTAATCGTGATCGCGCGCAAGGCGGAAGGCCATCCGCCGGTCGGCGACCAGCGCGAGCTGCTGACCGTCGGCGTCGTGAACCGCAAAGAGCTTGTCGAGATCGCCGACCTGCTCGCGCACCTCCTCGGGAAGCGCATCCACCGCCACGGTCTTCACATAGACGATCCGGTTGTCTTCCGGCCCGAGTTCCACTGTCTCCTGCATGATCGTTACCCTTTCCTGATGCTGATGGTCTGCACGACGGTCTGCGGTTTCGCACGGTCGAGATCGACATGTAGCAGGCCGTTTTCGAGAACCGCCTCGCCCACATCCACCCCCTCGGCCAGAACGAAGCTGCGCTGGAACTGGCGGGCCGCGATGCCGCGGTGAAGATAGATCTTGCCGTCGCTGTCGTCCTTCTGCCGTCCGCGAACCACAAGCTGGCGGTCCTCGACCGTGATCGAGAGGTCGTCCATCGAGAAGCCCGCCACCGCGAGCGTTATCCTGTAGGAGAATTCCGAGGTCTGCTCGATGTTGAAAGGCGGGTAGCCGTCACTGGTTTTTGCCGTCCGTTCCAGAAGGCGTTCCAATTGCTCGAACCCCAGCATGTGGGGATGCGAACCCAAGGTCATTTTCGTCATGCGACACGTCCTTACGTCAAGCGACAGTCAATGGTCGGCCCCGCAATCGGCGACCGTCCCCAGTAATATGGGAAACCCGCTGCGATGGTGCAAGGTCTAGGAGTTTTAACGCTTCGGCAGTATTCTTCTGCTGCAAAAATCAGCGGAATCAGCGGCCATGAATGCACCCAGCGATCTGTCCATGAAAACGGATGAGGTATTGAGGGTGGAGCTTGAGGTGTTCCGGCGCGAGCATCGCGATCTCGACGCGGCAATCCATGCGCTGGTCGAGCGGGGCACCGGCGACCAGCTCACGATGCAGCGGCTGAAGAAGCGCAAGCTGCGCCTCAAGGACCTGATCGCGCGGATCGAGGACCGCCTGACGCCCGACATCATTGCCTGACAACCCCGGCACGATTTGCCCCTCGGCCCGCATTGTCACGCCGCAGCCATCGGCTATAGTGCGCGCTCCGGCGGGTTGAGGCAGGGGCGGCAGACGTGAGCAAGGTGCAAGTGGGGGTCGTCATGGGCAGCCAGTCCGACTGGCCGACGATGAAAGAGGCCGCAGATCTTCTCGATCAGCTCGGCATTGCGCATGAAGTCCGTATCGTCTCGGCGCATCGCACCCCGGATCGTCTCTGGGAATATGGCAAGTCCGCTCTGGGGCGCGGCTTGCAGGTCATCATCGCCGGCGCCGGCGGGGCCGCGCATCTGCCGGGGATGATGGCGTCGAAGACGCGCGTGCCGGTGATCGGCGTGCCCGTGCAGACGCGCGCGCTTTCGGGCGTGGATTCGCTCTATTCCATCCTGCAGATGCCGCGCGGCTATCCCGTCGCCACCATGGCAATCGGCGCGAGCGGCGCAGCCAATGCCGCGCTGCTGGCGGCCGGCATCCTTGCCCTGCAGGACCCCGAACTCGCCGGACGGCTCGACGCCTGGCGCGACGATCTCTCCGCCTCTATCCCCGAGGAGCCCGTCCGTGACTGACCCTCTCGCGCCCGGCGCGACCATCGGGATCCTTGGTGGCGGCCAGCTTGGCCGCATGCTCTCGGTCGCCGCCTCCCGTCTCGGCCTGCGAACCCATGTGTTCGAGCCGGGCGAGGAGCCACCGGCGGGCCATGTTGCCCATGCCGTCACGACCGCGGCCTACGACGATACGTCGGCGCTGGCGCGGTTCGCGGCCTCCGTGGACGTCGTCACCTACGAATTCGAGAATATCCCGACAGACGCGCTTGACGCGATCGAGGCCCATAGCGTCATCCGGCCTGGCCGGGAAGCGCTGAGGGTCAGC